>NZ_JBUXKW010000012.1:0-1453 GCF_055271655.1 Haloarcula sp. HT12 | reverse complement strand
TACGACGACAGATGCACCAGGCCGGGTGAAACCGCGCCTGGGAAGGGTCGATTCGCCCACCATCTCCACCTTGGGGGCGAATATGAAACCGTGTGTACGTGCGATCCAGGCGTCCACTGGACTCGTTCAGTTGAACGAGTCACAACGACGTTGGCTACTATGCCAGCTGGTGGATTGCTCGGCTCAGGCGCTGATGAAGGACGTGCCAAGCTGCGATAAGCTGTGGGGAGCCGCACGGAGGCGAAGAACCACAGATTTCCGAATGAGAATCTCTCTAACAATTGCTTCGCGCAATGAGGAACCCCGAGAACTGAAACATCTCAGTATCGGGAGGAAAAGAAAACGCAATGTGATGTCGTCAGTAACCGCGAGTGAACGCGATACAGCCCAAACCGAAGCCCTCACGGGCAATGTGGTGTCAGGGCTACCTCTCATCAGCCGACCGTCTCGACGAAGTCTCTTGGAACAGAGCGTGATACAGGGTGACAACCCCGTACTCGAGACCAGTACGCTGTGCGGTAGTGCCAGAGTAGCGGGGGTTGGATATCCCTCGCGAATAACGCAGGCATCGACTGCGAAGGCTAAACACAACCTGAGACCGATAGTGAACAAGTAGTGTGAACGAACGCTGCAAAGTACCCTCAGAAGGGAGGCGAAATAGAGCATGAAATCAGTTGGCGATCGAGCGACAGGGCATACAAGGTCCCATGACGAATGACCGAGACGCGAGTCTCCAGTAAGACTCACGGGAAGCCGATGTTCTGTCGTACGTTTTGAAAAACGAGCCAGGGAGTGTGTCTGTATGGCAAGTCTAACCGGAGCATCCGGGGAGGCACAGGGAAACCGACATGGCCGCAGGGCTTTGCCCGAGGGCCGCCGTGTTCAAGCGCGGGGAGCCACACGGACACGACCCGAATCCGGACGATCTACGCATGGACAAGATGAAGCGTGCCGAAAGGCACGTGGAAGTCTGTTAGAGTTGGTGTCCTACAATACCCTCTCGTGATCTATGTGTAGGGGTGAAAGGCCCATCGAGTCCGGCAACAGCTGGTTCCAATCGAAACATGTCGAAGCATGACCTCCGCCGAGGTAGTCTGTGGGGTAGAGCGACCGATTGGTGTGTCCGCCTCCGAGAGGAGTCGGCACACCTGTCAAACTCCAAACCTACAGACGCTGTTTGACGCGGGGATTCCGGTGCGCGGGGTAAGCCTGTGTACCAGGAGGGGAACAACCCAGAGATAGGTTAAGGTCCCCAAGTGTGGATTAAGTGTAATCCTCTGAAGGTGGTCTCGAGCCCTAGACAGCCGGGAGGTGAGCTTAGAAGCAGCTACCCTCTAAGAAAAGCGTAACAGCTTACCGGCCGAGGTTTGAGGCGCCCAAAATGATCGGGACTCAAATCCACCACCGAGACCTGTCCGTACCCGTTACAGGGTAATCGAGTAGATTGGCGCTC
>NZ_JBUXKW010000011.1:0-12843 GCF_055271655.1 Haloarcula sp. HT12 | reverse complement strand
GGGTTCGTCTGAAACTTATCGACGAGCGTGTTCGTGGCGTTGTTTCGCTCCCTTCAATCCCACATGGGTTCTGCTGAAACTCGGCCGGGCCGCTCTCGACGCAAATCAGGGATACCTGCTTCAATCTCAAATAGGTTCTTCTGAAACACCGTCACGCTCCCGTTGACATACGGGACATCGACGCTTCAATCTCACATGGGTTCGTCTGAAATACCGACAGCATAGCCGGAATCGTCCGAAGGTTCGCGCTTCAATCCCACATGGGTTCTGTTGAAACAGCGCCCTTCCCCCGAATCCGGTACACAGCGAACCCGCTTCAATCTCACATGGGCTCTGCTGAAACACCGAACGTCGCAGCGCGGTTCTCTAACTTCTCTGCGCTTCAATCTCACATGGGTTCTGCTGAAACCTTCGGCTCTATCTCCCCAGCGGCCTTGATAATCTCGCTTCAATCTCACATGGGTTCTGCTGAAACCCTGCTGTTCCGTCAGGCTATCGACAACAATCCGGCGGCTTCAATCCCACATGGGTTCTGCTGAAACGCTGTCGATGCCGACTACGACGACGGCCTACAGGAGCTTCAATCCCACATGGGTTCTGCTGAAACACGGATCTCTGCTCGCGTCTCACTGTTGGGATCGACGCTTCAATCTCACATGGGTTCGTCTGAAATACTGCTCGGTACTCCGGCCATGTCAGTTCTGGCTTCAATCCCACATGGGTTCGTCTGAAACGACGGGCGCGTGGCCTACTCTGGCGTCCAGCTTCCACTTCAATCCCACATGGATTCGTCTGAAACCGAGTCCAGAGAAATACCTGGACGACGTCGATGCACCGCTTCAATCCCACATGGGTTCGTCTGAAACGTGGGCCACTGTCCAGGCGCTATAACATCGCGTCCCAGCTTCAATCCCACATAGGTTCGTCTGAAATCGAGAGATCGCCTCATTGGATCGAACCGCCCTCGACGCTTCAATCCCACATGTAATCGTCTGGAACTTCGGTGTGACCCACGGGCTATCCCCGTATATGTTGCTTCAATTCCACAGGGGTTCGCCTGAAACCCAGTTTACCCGGAGTAATCACGATCATCACCGAGACTTCAATCCCACAAGGGTTCGTCTGAAACGGCCCCGACGACCCCGCGAGTGGTGAAGGCATCCTGCTTCAATCTCACATGGGTTCTGCTGAAACGCCACTCGTCTTTCCACGTCATTGTAGCACCATTGTTGCTTCAATCCCACATGGGTTCTGCTGAAACAACCTGTCCGGTTTCGTTACTGACGTTTACAGTGCGCTTCAATCTCACATGGGTTCTGCTGAAACTCGTCGGCCGTGCATCCACGGGTGCTCGTTGCGGTCGCTTCAATCTCACATGGGTTCTGCTGAAACTGTGGGCGTGCGTCGAGCCCAGCGAGAGCGAGACGCTTCAATCCCACATGGGTTCTGCTGAAACCGCTCTCAACACTCCGTGGGCACTTATCCGGAATCTGCTTCAATCCCACAGGGGTTCGTCTGAAACCAGGTTCGAGCCATCAGCAGCCCGCTCGCGGAACGTCCTTCAATCCCACAGGGGTTCGTCTGAAACTGACACCTATCCATGCCCTATCTATCATATCTCAGCGCTTCAATCCCACAGGGGTTCGTCTGAAACCCTGATCGAGAACATGCCCAAGAGCGAGCTCGAAGAGCTTCAATCCCACAGGGGTTCGTCTGAAACCGTGGCAGATTCGCGGATGGTGTTGGTATCCAGCTCGCTTCAATCCCAGATGGGTTCGTCTGAAACTTATCGACGAGCGTGTTCGTGGCGTTGTTTCGCTCCCTTCAATCCCACATGGGTTCTGCTGAAACTCGGCCGGGCCGCTCTTGAAGCCAATCAGGGATACCTGCTTCAATCCCACAGGGGTTCGTCTGAAACACGGATCTCTGCTCGCGTCTCACTGTTGGGATCGACGCTTCAATCTCACATGGGTTCTGCTGAAACCGGTAGCCAGTCTTGCCGTCCTTGACACGGAGCTTGCTTCAATCTCACATGGGTTCTGCTGAAACGCAGCGTCAGGTTGTCCAGCGTCATCGCGCCGAAGCTTCAATCTCACATGGGTTCTGCTGAAACGCGAGCCAATTCTCGTCGCGGACCTCTTCGCGAAGGCTTCAATCTCACATGGGTTCTGCTGAAACTCGAGTGCAAAGCCCCACTGGATGCCGATGATGGTGCTTCAATCTCACATGGGTTCTGCTGAAACCTGCTCACTCGGTCGACCGTGATGCTGCCAGGAACGCTTCAATCTCACATGGGTTCTGCTGAAACGCCGCCGACCTGCTCGACGTGCTCGCGGATTTCCTCGCTTCAATCTCACATGGGTTCTGCTGAAACCCGCCCCAATTAGGCGGTCTGAGTAGCTATTGAGCGTAGTTTCACAAAGAATTTCCCATCGACTGCCAATTCTTGTATCACCCCCGGGGGGTTGATGATAGTGCTGTCAATCCCTGTAGGGAACAGTGATTATGCGGTGGTTGCGACCATCTTATCAAGGACCGTATACCATACATGCAGGGAAAGTTACAAGCGGGGTGGGGGTAATGATGGGTACATGCCAGAAGCTGGTAACAAGATGGGGGTGATGTGACCCGTGCGCATTGAGCTGGCACTTGACTCAATTGCAGATGCCGAATACGATTCATCGTATCATCACAAGCTCCGTGGACGAATTTGGCGCGGGCTTGAAAACAAACAGAAGTACGCCGAAATCCACGATACCAACCATGGCGTTGGCTTCGCCTTCTCGAACGTGTTCCCGTGGGGGCACATCAACGAGGGTGACCGCCGATATGTCCGAATCGCGTCCCCCCGAAGAGAAGTTCTCGATGACCTCATCGCACACTTTGGAAAGGACCGAGCGTTTGACATCGGACAGATGCGATTCGAGATTGCAGACATCTCGGGTCATGCGCCACAGGTCGGTGAACCAGGCTCGACTGGGCGTATTGACACCGGCACAGGTGTCTTCTGTGCCTTCGACCGCGAACTAGCGGACGAACACGGTATTGATACGTCCAAGATGGAGTCCGGCGATACAGAGACGAAGATTTTCTGGCGACCGGAACATGGGATGGGTGCGCTCCAAGACACCATCCGCCGATCTCTCCAACAAACACACGATCGCTACGGTGACGAGTACTACGATGGCCCGATGGAAGTTGATGAGCCACTCTTCGAGAGCTTTGAGCCGATTAAAGACGACGTAACCTACTCGATACATTTCCAGCCAGCGACAGAGGTTAACCGGAAGGTCATCCTCTCAAAATGGCGACTAGGGTATCGAGTCAGAGACGAAACGCACCGCTACCATTTGAATCTCGCACTGGATGCGGGTATCGGGCAACGTCGAGAGCACGGCTTCGGATTCTTAAACCTTAGAGAGCAGACCCCACCGCGAGCTGATGCAGGATGAGTACGGAATTGACCAGTAACGACTTCCAGAAAGCGTTGGATGAGTACTGGCATGATCGGCCACCAGCTAGCCTCGAGGACATAATGGCGCTGTACGGGATTCTTGCTGTCGCCGAGAGTGGGGGTGGCCTCTTCACGACACCCAGCAAACTATCGCCGTTTATCGACGACGGACGACTGGTTACGATTTCTATCGATTTGACCGAGGACTCGCCCTCGGTCCAAGATATCGATCAACGCGTGCTCCGGGAGGAAGACATTCCAAAAATAGGCTACTCACACAAATCCTCAGGTAGGGGCGCGAAATATAGCCTCACACAAATTGGGTCGAAAAATGGGAATGATGCTGAAGGTGTTTCATCGACGATTCTTCGGCGTATCCGCTCGTGGACAGGCCAGGACCCAGTCCAGAGTCTAACGGAGGATGACGGCCATCCTGATGGCTGGCTCATTGATGAGTTAGCGACCGTGTTCGAGAAGGACTCCGAGACACTGGAACAACTCAAATCAGACATCCAATCGCTGCTGCCAGCCGATGAGTCGATTCCGACCGCGATGACAGTTCGACTACGACTCGACGGTGAACTTATTGAGTCGGTGGATGCCGATGAAATCGAGTGGTTCTGGCCCGGAGAAATCGGTCTGTTGGAGGAGGCGATGAAACGGTACGCGAGCGCGAATGCAGCCGATAAGAACATCGCCAACGGCTCCTCAGAGGGGCAGGCACTCGGTCTAGTTCAGGACGAGGTCAACCGTGTCGTCGGCACTCCCGATAGCCCGCTAGGCGTGTTCTCTGTCAAACATCCCGATGCGCAGCCGGGGCTCCGCCGAGGCCAATCTTGGCGGAATTATCCCGTCAGCGCCGAGACGGCCCAGCTGTTTGCAAAGAGCCAGGACCTCATCGAACGCTGTGTCTACCGACGGGGTGGGATGGAAACCTATGCACTCCCGTATTTTGCTGGGGAGATGACGGGGCTGAAAGCTGAAGCCCTCTTTCTGGCTATCGAGTCTATCCAAGACGAGAGCGAACATCTTGATTCGGGTGACCCACCGATGGCACAGGTGACCTACAGGCTGCGGGAGCACGACAATGAACAGATCCGTGAGCTTGCGGAACGGGAGTTGCGGTTCTATACCGTGACGATGCCGATCGGTGATGACAAGCATATCATCAGCGAGTCACCCAGCGCTAGGACGTACTGGATTAATGAACTCGCAGATGGGCTCGTTGATACTGTCAACGGGCCAACGCTGAATCCAGTCCAGGGTGGATTTGAACGATACGATGGATGGCCGTTGCTCGAACTCTCATCTGACCGCAAGAGTGGGCGGACGCATGCGTTCTACCTGATTACCGGGCACGAATTTACCGACGCGGTCTTCGGCTACCGCGGCGACGAGGAGGGTGATGACTTCCGACGAGTCGTCGATCATCGGCTGATATCTGGCCAATCGCTCTCGGTGGAGATGCTCTTTGAGGAGTACCTCCGCCGCTACAGCGATGCGTCGGAAGGAGGGGAGATACCACCCCATCAAATTGTCTCCCAACAGCTTGTCCATCTTGAAACACTCTCGCGAGCAGGCTTGTTAGAAGGAATCGACAGACCAATCGAACCGACTGATACGACAATGACCAACGACATCGATACAACCGATATCGCGACGATCAGAAAGCAACGACTTGAGCGGTTTCTTGACAGGCCGCTATTTAACGACTCAGCAAACAGTGCAACGGCGCTCGCAGGGGTCCTTATCGGCCAAATCAGTTGGCATCAAGAATCCGAGCGCAACATTGGGCGGCCTTTGGACACCGGAACACGAGGTGATGAACTATCAAAAAACAGCCTCGAGAACGCCATCACATCCGCCCTAGAGAAGGCAAAAATCTACGCACAGGACTCAGATCGCTCATTCGAACGTGACCTGCTCTTTCCGGAAACCGTTGATAAACTCCTTGAAAAAACCGAGGCAATGCCCACGTCATGGGACATTGATAAACGGGAGATGCAGTTCTGTTACGTCCTCGGGCATGCACACGGCCGCCGGTCAATGCCGGTCGCATTCGATCTCCTAGACGACGCCGAGACGGCTGCGGACGCATCGTCTGCCGAAGAACACTCCGCGAACTAATCAAAAACCAATGACGACACTCAACCGCTCCGAACTACTCTTCGTGTACGACGCACAGGACTGCAACCCGAATGGCAACCCAATAGGAGACAACCGTCCTCGTCGCGATCCAGATACGGGCCGGGGAATCATCACTGATGTTCGACTCAAGCGATACCTCAGAGACCAACTACAGGATGACGGATTCGACATCTACGTAAAGAAGATTGCGGGTGAGTCTCGAACTCGGACGACCCTCATCAAAGATATTCTCGGGGATGTGACCGATGCTGATGATCTCGAAGACATCGAGGATATCGGTGAAGCGTTCCTTGGGGCAGCGACGGACGTGCGGTACTTCGGTGCCACGCTGAGCTTCGAAGCAAGTGATGATGAAGAAGACGAGGCCTTCCGAGAGGCACTCAACAGTGCGTTCCCGAACCATTACCAAGGGCCGGTTCAATTCCTTCCGTCGAAATCCCTGAACGAAGTTGAAGAAAACGAAGGGTACGATTCACTCACAAGCGTCATCTCGACCGGGGAAGGGAACCGGCAGGGTGGTTTCGATCTCGATGACAAGCGCATCAAGTACGGCATATTCCCCTTCTACGGACTGGTAGATAACCACGGTGCGGAAACCACTAACTTGACCCCTGAAGACGTGAAGCGACTGGACACGCTGTGTTGGCGTGCACTCAAGAACCAGACGACTTCCCGTTCAAAACTCGGGCAAGAACCCCGGCTCTACCTCCGGGTCGAGTACACTGAAGACGACTTCCATATCGGTGGTCTGCAAAACCTGATTACTCTTGACGACGCCAGTAATGAGGCCCTCCGGTCGATTTCGGACGTGGTGCTGGATGTGTCCGATCTCCTATCCACGCTCGATAAGAACCGAGACCGTATCGAAACCATCCACCTCATCGGCGATGACCGAGTAACTCTAGACACTGGTGACGAACCTATCGCCGGGAATCAGCTTGCAACAGAACTCACCAACAGGGGCCTTGATGTCCACGAAATTGATGTCGTCGATGAGCGCGATCTGGCACGGTAAGAGACACGAATTCAACAATGTCTCCACAGATTGATGCTGACGGCATTCCCGACCGCTGCCTGTCGTTCACGGTGAGCTCTACTTGGGGCCATTTCAAACGTGTCGGGCGAACGGTAACCAAGCAAACATACCGAATCCCACCACGAACGACAGTCGCTGGAATGTTGGCTGCTATCGTGGGTGCCGAACGGAACTCCTATTACGAGACCTTCGGGGATGACAACGCCGCGATTGCAATTACGCCTGAATCAGATCTCCGTACAGTCAACATCCCGACGACAGGGCTCGGGACGGATCCAGACCAAGACGTGACAAAAACAGCCAAGAAGCGTCGAAATTATTCCTTGACATACCAGGAGACAACTGGCGACCGCCAGCTACACGCCTATGAAGTGCTAGCAGATCCCAGCTATCGGATCGATATTGCACTTGAGGACGAAGAGTTCTATCAAGACCTTCGTGGGCATTTGACAGCTGGGACGTGTATCTATCCCCCTAGTCTGGGAAAATCGGAATATCTCGCAACCATTGACGATGTCCAAGCTGGACTGGAACCCAAACCAGACTCAACTAGCGGACCATACGATATTGATTCAGTAGTTCCCATAGAGTTGGGTGAGGCGATTCCACAGGGCGGCGTCGCCTACGAATCCGAGCGCTCACCTGCAGTGATGGAACGACATCGAGGAGGCCGTCGCACAACTCGCTTCGATGATTACGTCTTCACGCAGCGTGCGGATAGCACCGTCAGAACCGATGTTGAAACAGATGTAACACCGGTTTCAATAGAGGATCGGACGGTTGTCTTCCGATAGTAATCGACTCTACAAACAGCGATTCCCGTTCAAATAGGCCATGGACTTACCACTAATTTCCCATCCAGACGTCGATGACAAGGACGCATACCGTCCCTCGCAGCTCACCGATGATGGAGCGCTCCGGCTCGATGCCCACAACCGGAGTGTTGGAGAGCGCGCGGTTCGCCTGTTTGGTCCAGACGACGATCGCTCACAGTACCTCCAGATAGCAGCTTGTCTCCATGACTTCGGGAAGGTAACCCCGCAGTTCCAGGCCTATGTTCGACCAGGAGAGAAATACGATGGCGCTGACGACGAGAAGGCCCACGCCCGGCTTGGTGCGCTCGCAACCTGGTATGCCCTCGAGAAAGCAGACGCGCCACCCCGCGACCGACTGGCCGCAACACTGGCCGTTGCTCGGCACCACCAGGCGCTACCGAATGCGGCCCAATACACCGGCGAAACATTAGCCCGCGCAGTCGAGGCATCCGCTGAAGTACTCCAAGCTCAAATCGATCGAACCGACGAAATGTGGCCTGCTGTTGCGGACGAACTGCTCAATCTCACTGGTTCCGACGGGTGTTCATGGTCCGCTTTCGCCGAATGGGTGCGATCAGGAGATGCTGCTTCGGAGCTCCAAGACTGCAGTGTGCGTGAGACGCTCACAGGTGTAGAGCCGACACCCTCTACTCTCCCGGGTAAATTATACGATCGGGCCATCCACTACTGGGCTGCCCTCACATTGGCGGATAAGTCCCATGCGATGGGACTCTCCGGCCAGCGCATCTTTGAGTTCGAGACACTCGATTTAGAAACACTAGAGCAGTACATCGAGACACTCCGCCAGCAGGAGCCATCATCGACACACGAAGCTCAATTAAACGACGAGCGAGAGCGTGCCCGACGCCAAGCGCTGGCAGGAACCCATGAATGGCTCACACAATCACACACCGATATAGCCACACTGACACTCCCAACAGGGCTGGGAAAGACGTTTACCGGACTCTCTGCAGCCTTTGAGGCTCGCGATATTCTGGATAGTATCGATACAGAGTCTCCAGATAACCCCCGACCAGTGGTCTATGCACTCCCTTATACAAGCATTATCGAACAGACTCGGGCACTGTTTGAGGACCCGGAACTGTGGGGGGCCGACCCGAAAAAATCCGCTTTGACCGTCCATCACTACCTCAGCGAGACGGTTGTCCACGGAGACGAGTACGACGCAGCCGATGTCGACGAGAGTGATGCAGACGAGACGGCCCAGTTTCTCGGTGAAACTTGGCGTGATGGAACCATCCTCACGACCTTCGTCCAACTGTTCGAGAGTTTGACGGGCCCATCCAACAGACAGGGGCTCAAACTCCCAGCGCTCGATTCGGCTCTGATTATCTTAGACGAACCGCAGGCACTACCGAAGGATTGGTGGGACGGGATCGAGCGACTGTTACAGTTGTTGACGGACGAATACGGTGCAAAGATTATCGCCATGACTGCAACCCAACCGAGCCTATTCCGTGAGATGGAGACCTCGTCGTTGCTTGAACTGGGGGCCGCTCATGACCGGGTTGGCTGCAGTCACTGTAGGCGTCAGCCAGCATACGACACCGAACTGCCACCGACAAGCCGGGAGAACTACTTCAACGAGGCCGACCGTGTCCGGTATACCATTGACGAATCAGCACTCTCTCATCGACTCGAAATCGATGAGGAGTTTGTCGAGTACGATGCAGCAGCGTCTCGAATCCACGAGACGGCTGCACAGGCAGACTCCGTCTTAGCCATCTGTAACACCATCGAGAGTTCACGGCAACTCACACTGGCGGTCAGTCAACACTCAGATGCGACTCATCTCGGCCCTGTGCTCGAAAGTAGCCTGACAGCATCCGGTTCACACATCGCCAATAGTGAAATACGCCCGGATGAGATTGTTGATGACGTACTGCGGACGGTTGGACTAGAAGGACAGGCCTCCGGAGACTCAACCCCCGGTAATCCTGTAAATACGTCAGCACAGGAGTTGTTCGTACTGACACTCAATTCCAGATATCGGCCCTTCGATCGGCAAGTAATCATTCAACTCGCTGAACGACTCTCAACTGGGCCTATTCCATTCATTCTCGTCTCCACACAGGCTATTGAGGCGGGAGTCGACATCAGCTTCGAGGCTGTCTATCGAGATATCGCACCTTTAGACAGTATCGTCCAAGCTGCTGGGCGGTGCAACCGTGCGTATGAGTGGGGCAAGAACGGCGGACAAGTCACTATTTGGACCCTAGCGCCCACCGGGACCGACGCTTCGAACCCCCCTGCCTACTGGGTCTACGAACGAGGGGCGACCGATGCCGGGATACCAGACCACCTCCGCCTCATCTCCGATGTTTTGGCTGAAGTACCAGGCCAAAATGACATAGCTGATATTGACATCTCGAAACACGCAGTAGATCGGTACTTTGAGCGACTGGCTCAACGATCGCTTGATGACGGCTCTTTACGAGAACATATTGAGCATGCAGAGGGGTACTGGCTCGGTCAGCAATCACTCATCGGGGGCTACGAGACCGTCGACGTGCTGGTCGCAGTCAGTAAGACTGAATCACAGATGCTTGACCAAACGACCAAGCTGTTCACTGATGGTAACCCAAGAGCCTACAATCGGCTAGAAGACCTCTCTCACCTCCGGGTCTCTGTTCCGGCGAAAGTTGTTGACGAGAGCCCAAAGCTGACTCGAATCGATGGGCGGGCCAGAGAGAGCGACGGGGTCAACGTATTCCGATTTGAGGGAACTGGTGGATTGGCTTATGATCTGGCGGATGGTGGATTACGGGCAACTGAGGGTGATGTCCAAGATAGATTCACTATTTAAGTAGGTTCCTAGAAGAATTTTATCAGACTAGACGAATGTATGCAACGGGTACTGATCAGGTAACTGAACGAGGCTAAAAGTCAAATGACCGAAATGGACGCAGTTGATCAATATATCCAAGACGAACGAGAACCCGCCCGAGAACCCGATCTAAGAATTACTGGTCTAATGGTCCAGTACTACCATGTGTGTAAGCGGGAACTTTGGTTCATGTCCCGTGGTATCGATATCAATCGAGAGACAACTAACATCCAGCGGGGAACTCATGTTGATGAAACAAGCTATCAGGACTCAAGACAGTCGTTTATGATAGACAACCGGATCCAATTGGATGTTATTGAATCTGGAGATATTATGGAAGTCAAGGTTTCTTCGACTTTAGAAGAACCCGCAAGAATGCAGCTTCTGTTCTACCTGTGGTTCCTCAATAACATATATGGAATCGACAAGGACGGTGTGTTGGCTTATCCGACGGAGAGAAAGCGAGGACCAGTCAAACTTGATATCGAAAATACCGAAGCGATTGAGAACACGATACAGGGAATTCTAGATGTTGTAAATAAAGACTCTCCACCTAAATTGGAAAAGAAGCCATACTGCGACTCCTGCCTATACCAAGACATCTGTTGGATGTAACATGCCTAAACCAAACCACCACATCTTCGCCGACGGTGAATTGTCACGTAGCGAGAGTACTCTTCGTATAGATACCCTGGAGGGAGATACTGAGTATCTGCCGGTTGAATCAGTTGATTCCCTATACTTGCATGGGCAGATTGATTTTAACACCCGCGCACTCGGTCTCTTGAATGAACACAGCGTTCCTCTCCACGTCTTTGGATGGAAAGACTACTACAAAGGGTCGTATCTGCCCAAGCGCGATCAGGTCTCTGGAAACACAGTTGTTGAGCAGGTCCGAGCCTATGACGATTCCAGACGGCTTAATATCGGTCAGCAGATGATTCAGGCGAGCATTCATAACATGCGTCGTAACCTTGTCTACTACGACGGGCGGAGGGGTGATTTTTCGGATGCGATAGAGAACCTAGAACACCTTAAGCAAGAGACCGCCGAAACAGATGATATAAATCAGCTGCGAGCTGTTGAAGGGAACGCGCGAAGCGCATACTACGACTGTTTTGATGAAATTTTACGTGATCCGTTTGAACTCTCGAAGCGAGAGTATAACCCTCCATCAAATGAGGCGAATGCAATCGTATCCTTCCTTAATGGGATGGTGTATACAACTAGCGTATCAGCAATCCGTAAGACTGCACTTGACCCAACGGTCGGGTTTGTGCACGAACCTGGCGAACGACGATTTACTCTCTCGCTTGATATTGCTGATATTTTTAAACCCATACTGGCCGATAGACTCATTTTCCGGCTCGTGAACAGGCAACAACTCTCGTTATCGGATTTCGAGAGTGAACTTGAGGGTTGCTTGCTAACCGAATCAGGGCGTATGACTGTTTTGGAGGAATTTGAAGAGACGTTAGACGAAACTATTGAGCATCCTCGTTTAGAACGAAAAGTCAGCTTCAAGACGCTAGTTCAAACTGATGTCTATAGTTTGAAAAAGCATATTCTCACCGGCGAACCGTACCACCCAACGGAGCGGTGGTGGTAAGATGCAGGTCATCGTCGTCTATGATGTGCCTGCTGATCGAACCCACATCTATCGGAAGCTACTTCGAAGGCAACTTGAGCATCTCCAAAACTCCGTATTTTATGGCGAGTTGACTAAAGGTCAGGTGACCGCACTGAAACAAGATATCGAAAAGAAACTAGATACTGACGATGAAGTGGTGGTTTTTGAATCAACGAATCCAGCATCATTCGAATTCACGACGTATGGTGACGCCGACGATCCAGGTAGCCGCTTCACCTGAGGCCAATCCCGGACTCTGTTAGACAAGAATCCTGTTTCAATGGACCCCCCGGGGGCTCATGTGGAATTGGGGGTCGATGGAAAATACCATGTTGAACCACGTCGTAGAGTTAGCTTAGCCCCCCATAATTGGGCGGGTTTCAGACGAACCCCTGTGGGATTGAAGCACGACGTGGAACATGCCCGGCTTGATTAGTTCCTCGGTTTCAGACGAACCCCTGTGGGATTGAAGCGCCGTCGCTTCCTCCGCCTCGACGGTGAGAACAAACGTTTCAGACGAACCCCTGTGGGATTGAAGCATCGCCTATGCCCGCGAAACAATCGAACCAGAACTAGTTTCAGACGAACCCCTGTGGGATTGAAGCGCCGACAATATCCGGCGTCATACATCCGGCACGCGGTTTCAGACGAACCCCTGTGGGATTGAAGCATCTTCACGCTGCCACGTCTCGAAGAGTTGGACAAGGTTTCAGACGAACCCCTGTGGGATTGAAGCTGTCGTACTGGGGTCGTACTGCCCAGTCTGGTCGTGTTTCAGACGAACCCCTGTGGGATTGAAGCAGAAGATGCGAGACGCCTGTTACTCTCGATTCGGAGTTTCAGACGAACCCCTGTGGGATTGAAGCAGAGCAGCAAGAATCCCGAAACACGCGACTGCGAAGTTTCAGACGA
>NZ_JBUXKW010000010.1:0-14249 GCF_055271655.1 Haloarcula sp. HT12 | reverse complement strand
CAGTAGTTGAGACTGGCAATCTCAATGCATATGCTCGAACCGATCAGTTTCATGAACAGGATTGTTGGCAGAATCCTCAGTCACCAACCGTATTCATGCCCTGTTCGAGAAACAGGGGATGGGATACCACCAGCTCTGGGATCTTACTCGTAGTAGTCGAGACGTTCGACAACCTCCGCAAAGGCAACATTCCTCTGAACATCAGTGATTTCGACGGTAACGCGTTCGCCTTGTTTGCTCTCGGGTACAATGATGACGAACCCACGCTCAACCCGAGTGATGCCGTCACCCTGGTCGCCGAAATCTTCGATTTCAACGGTCCGCTGCTCCCCTTCTTCAACGGGCGGTGTCTGTGGGGTCTGGGAGGTAGCGTCGGTATTGCTGGTCTCATCTGCTGTCGGTGCGACCAGCACAGCCACACGATACGTCTGACCGGGTTGGACCTCACCAGTCTGAACCTCTTGCTCTGGGATTTCGATAACAGCCGAGCCATTGCGTTTCTCGACAGGTACAGAGAACAGACAGAGAAATTGGTCAGGAATATCCATCTGTATACAAAGCCTCCATAGCGTAGGTTACGTGACTCTACTCCCGGGTCGGTCTGTCAGAGCGATCACGATGAACACGTGGACGATACCCTGACCGCTACGGCCACGACTCTGATCAACCTGAAGCTGCACGTTACATTGTGAAATCAGCGAGTCTGGGTACCTGACTCAAGTTGTCTTATTTCTCGGTTTTGACGCCCGTAATCTCAAACCGTGCGCCACCGGCGTCGCTCGAAGCTACAGCGATTGACCAGTCGTGTGCACCGACGATTTGTTCGGCGATCTGTAATCCGAACCCAGTCCCGCCGTCTGACGTGGAGTAGCCGGCATCGAACACCGTTTCGCGTTTCTCCGGTGGGATGCCTGGTCCGTCGTCTGCGATGTAGAAGCCATCCTCAAGCACTCCGACTGTAACCATCACATCGTCGCCACTGTGTTCGACGGCGTTCCGGAACAGATTTTCGAGCATCTGTCGCAGTCGATCAGTGTCTGCTTCAATAATGGTTTGCCGGATATCGTCGCTTGCATAGCGGATGGTGGCGTCGGTGGCGTCATCGCATGCGATAGTCCATGCGGCGTCTACAATATTCCCGAGTGTTGTCTGTTCCGTTGTACCGATGCCCTCGCCTTCGCGAGCGAGCCAAAGGACATCTTGGATAATGCGGTCCATCCGATCCAGCGCCGTCTCGATTGTGTCGAGATGGGGATTTTCGACGTCTCGCTGGAGATGTTCCAGTCGGCCTATCGCGACATTCAATGGATTCCGGAGGTCGTGACTCACGACTCCGGCGAATTCCTCCAGCCGTTCGTTTTGTTCTTCCAACTCACGCTTATGGGCACGGAGCTGGTGAACCTGCTCAACCTGATCGAGTGCCGTGGTCAGGCCATCTGCGAGAATCTCTCCGAGGATGCGGTCGCGCTCATTAAATGCTCCAGGTGACTCAGACGCCGCTATCAGGAGCCCGTGTTCACCGAGCGGGAGAAACAGTTCGCTCCGGACAGCCGTTTCGGGGTTGTAGACCGCCGGATCGTCGCGAACGTCGTCAAGCACCAGTGTCTCGCCGGACTCGTACGCGCGCCATGCGATACTGCCCCCGCCCTGAAACGTCGGTGGGTTGCCGACGAGTTCGTTCCCGGCCTCGGTCTGTGCGACTGGGAGCAAATCGCCTGACTCCTCACTTTGCAGGTGAATCGCGTTCGCTTCCAGTCCCACCACGGTCCGTGCCGCGTCAACGCCCATTTCTGCGATTTGTTCCCGGCTGTTGACGGTCATCAGTTCCTGGCCGGTCTCGTTGAGCGTCTTGAGCCGGCGTTCGTACTCTTTGCGCTCTGTGATGTCACGCGAGATGACCATAAACCGGTCACTCCCGTCGATGCTGAGTCGAACAATGTGGGCCTCGACGGGTAGCGTGGAGCCGTCGACCCGCTGGAACTCCGTTTCAATGCGCTGCCGCTCTCCGATGTCGATCCCGTCGATCGTTGCGTAGAATTCGTCGGGCCCGATCTCGGTGTCGATCTCCCAGACCTTCTGGCCGACGAGTTCCTCGACGGACGCGTCGAGGACCTCACAGAACCGCTGGTTTACGTCGAGAATCGTCCCGTCGGCGTCGTTAACGTTGACCATATCGGGGGAGTGCTCGAACAGCGCTACAAGCCGTGTCGTCGCCCGTTCGAGTTCTCGCTCCCGTTCGATCTGGTCGGAGATGTCCCGGACCGTACAGACCAGTTCGTCGTTCTCGGTCAGTGACAGCCGATGGGCTTCCGTGAACGTCGTGCCGTCCGCGCGGACGCCGACCGTCTCGCCCTCCCAGTACCCCTGAGACTCGACAGTCGGGAGGATCTCCTCGCGAATGGACTCGATGTCGACGTCGCGGTAGAGTTTGCGCCAGTGTTCACCGACGAGGTCGTCGGGATCGTACCCATAGAGATCCGCATACGCCTGATTGACGTAGATAAACCGGCGCTGATCGTCGAGAATACTAATTCCCTCACCCGCGGTCTCGATAGCGTCGAGCTGTCGCCTGCGTTCGGTCTGAGCGTGAGCTCGCTCGACCGCGTTCCGAATCCGATTCGCCAGCACTCGGTACTGCTCCGTCCCGGACTCTTTTTGTAGATAGTCAGTTACCCCGGCTGAGATGGCCTCACTCGCAACTTCCTCAGACCCTTTGCCAGTGTACAAGATGAACGGGAGATCGGGATACTCGACGCGAACGGCTTCGAGAAACTCGATCCCGGTCCGGCCGGACATATCATGGTCGGAGACGATACAGTCGAAGTGAGATCTGTCGAGTCGGTCCAAGCCTTCCTCGGCACTGGTGGCGGTCTCGACGATGAACCGCTTGTCTTCGCGTTCGAGAAACGTCGCGACTATATTGGCAAGTTCGGGATCATCGTCCACGTGGAGGATGTGAATGGTATCGGGACTAGACGACATCGAATTCCTCTATCCTGTCTCTGATCCTGCATCAGATTAAACTTACCAAAACAGAATTTAAGTTTTCATTATCAATAGAGGTTGATTGAAACCGGACAAATCAATGCATTCAGTATGAATTGCAGCGAAATTCGTGAATTGAGGTCATCCTCTGCGGCGTGAATCAAAGCGACTGACCAGGCTGACCATACCTGCGCAGTCTGTCACTGTGTTACTGTCTTGGCGCGACAACGCCTTCACAGCTCGGACACTCTGCCCAGATGCCCTGGCTGCCGTCGTCCTTCTCGTATTCGACAAGGAGCCACATCTCAGGGATCCGCTCGCCGCAGTCCGGACAGCGACCGAGTGATGATTCGTCGGTGTTCATACAGGGTGGAAGGTGCGTGTAACTGGTTCCTTCCAGTTGATAGTGGAGCGTCCGCAAATGTAAGCGTTCGGCAGACGGTCGCTCTCCGGGACACCGTGTTTCCGGTGAACTGAATGGTCCACCATAGCTGAGTCACAATCGTCCAAAGTAGAGAAACGATGGATGTCCGGACAGTTCTCATGAAACGGTCCGTCAGAGGTAGTCGTAGAGTGCCAGCGTTGTGGGCCGACGTTTTCCCGAATATTGCTGAAGGTCAGGGTGTCATTGAACAGTTCCCAAGATGGTTGATTTCAACAGCGCCGGGGACGAATCTCCTGCTCAGTGTATCTGCGTACTGAGCAGACGAAAAAAATCAACTCTGTCTTTGACCCTCCGGAAATGCCTGATACCCCTGAAAATCTTACATGCGATGAAAAAAGCAACCGGAATCATTACCATCATAACGATTATTATCAATTCTGGGAAACCCAGAATCTGTAGAGTGACTATGCCGAAATATGTCTGTCTCTCTGCATTACCATCCTTTCCCTCAATGGAAAGACCTGAAGTCTGTACTGACCGAACTGAATCCCGATTTTCGGCCCTTTTTGATGACTGAGGCGCGTCGTAGATTTCTCGGTTAATTGCCGAGGCAATACAAATCCAGTGTAGAGGTTAGCATACTCCTCCGCCTTCGACACTCATGACGGCCCGTAACGCCGGCCACGGTTCTGCCCCTCGGCTTCAATCAGATTGGTGTGGACTATCTTCTGGAGATAGTTGCGCATCATCCGCTTGCTCTTAAATCAGTCGACCGTTCACAGTACTCCTCGTACAATTCGCCTGGTGGTGTCACTCCATCTCGTTCATGATAATCTTGTAAAGGATTTCCTGCTCTACGGCCAGTTTCTCAATGTTCTGTCTGATGACTTCAGCTTTTGCTTCTATAGTAGACGTTAGAAATAATTACTCACTTTTGGAAGCGAAAGTTGGTCAAGAGCAGTATCGATCGCGGTGGTCAGTTGCTCAAGCGAGTCAAAGAACCGGTTGCTGAGGGCGTTCTGGAGTTGTCGCCAGCACTCTTCCACAGGATTGAGCTCCGGCGAATACGCCGGGAACGTGACGAAGGCGAGGTCGTCACGGGCCGCCAGGTCCGTGACGGCCGACGCCTGGAAATACGGTGCGCCATCCAACACGACGAGCAAGTCATCTTCGAACTCTTCACATAACGCGAGAATGAAATGTTTCGCGTGATCGGCGGTAACGTACTCGGTGAATCGTGAGAAGAAGCACTCGCCGTCTTCGGTGATCGCGCCGAGCAGACACGTCCAGTCGCGTTGGCCGGAAAGTTCAACGCTCGGCCGCGTGCCGCGCGGAAACCACGCGGCACGCGGCTCGACCTGGACGGATTTCTTGGTTTGGTCGATGCAGACTATTTTGGCGTCCATCTCCGATCGCTTTTTTTGATTTCGTCGTGGAACTTCCCTTGGTCGGATTCTTCGGCTTCGGCGGCTGTACGGTGTGGTTTTTGATAACTCAATCCAGCCTCCTTGAGCAACCGCCGACAACTTGGATAAGAGTACTCAACGCCGTAGGTTTCTTCGAGAAATTCCTGGACGAGCGCCGGCGTCCACGCCGGCGCGTCGATCCCGACTTCCTCGGGAGGTTCGTGAACGGTTCGTTCGAATTCTTTTTGCTGTGATTCTGAGAGTTTTCGTTTTCTTCCGGATCGATGAGCATCAGAGACAGCTTGCTCAAGCGGTTCGTCCGTATCGAGTCGCATGAGCCAGCTGTAGATTGTTCTTCGGCCGGTATCGTGCCACTCAGCAAGTTCAGTTTGCGTCACGCCGTTCTTGTACGCAATCGCCGCTAACAACCGCTGAGTCGGCTTGTTTCGGTCAATCTTGTCAAGCGCGTCTTGGAGTTCTTCGACGGAGATCTCGTCGAGATGGTCCATTGCCTACAGTAACAATTTTCGGGCGGAAAGTTCTAACGATTACTATATCTGAACAGTGCCCGAAACAGGGGCCTCAATGGCCGAATATGTAATCTTGTTCGCATTTTCTTGTCGGGCTGTGCGTGCAGCCACTCTGAGTGTCCCGATTGCGACGCGTGCGTCACCGGCTGCTGACCGAGCGATTCTGTCGAGTTGACTTTCGCTCACAACACCAGCATCCACCGTGTGCTGAGAATCGAAACTTGATCTGTGAGACTCCGTCTGCTGAATTCTATACTTTGTGTTGACGCGCTTCCCAACCATTCAGGAGCGTCTGAGCAAACCCCAAAATAGCATACTTGAGCGTTATTTTTGGTTGACATCACCTCCGAAAAACACCGGAATGCTTATTATAGTGAAAACGCCAATAACAGTAAATAAACGGTGTGAGAGTTGCGAATTCGCCCGATCTGTTTGTATCAACTGCCACTAGTATAAATTCATTGTATGTTGGTTGCAACGATAATGATGTTAGCCGGTCTGACTATCGGGATCGCCGCCGCCCAGTTAGCTGGCTTGCGCTTGGGGGGAGTCATTGTGGTCCCTCTGATTTCAGTCTATTTCCTCAGGAGCTTTGCTACGTTCCCTGTATTTGTCGCCAGTGTCGCCGCAGCGTATGTTTCTATACGGATAATCAAAAATCGACTTCTGCTTTATGGCCGACACCTGTTCATTGTGAGTGTCCTGATTGGGGCGCTCATACCGGTATTGGTTTTTAGAATTTTAGTTGTTTTTGCCGGCATTGACGTTGGTTTGAGTCAAATTGAGTTCATCGGAAGTGTACTTCCAGGCATCGCTGCATATAATTTCCATCGTATCGACGCCGAGAAACGAATTCTTGACATGGTTTGGAGCCTTGCTGTCGTTCTCTTTTTAACTGTTGTTGGAATTGGATTGGTGATTTTTGTCGGCTTGTCTCCTATTGCCGGACTACTCCCGCCGGTGTTGCTCGGTCCAAACGCAGACATCGCAGTCGCGTTTGGACTGACTGTCGGCCGGGCGTCGATTCCAATCTTGACCTCAGACGCGATTTCAGTCGGCCTTCTTGGACTCGGGATGGCGCTCTCAGAGGGGATTCGGTCACGGTACGGTCTCCGTATCGGTGGGGTCATCATCGTCCCGCTAATCATCCTTATTTCATTCCGGAACGGCTGGATGGTTCCCCTCTGGATTGGGACAGCCGTGCTGACATATCTGGCTGTGCAGCTTGTTCACTGGTGGACGTTACTCTATGGGCGCGTGTTACTCGCACTAGGGGTTATTGTCGGCCTGCTCGTCAGTATCTCCGCTGTGACGGTCGTACCGGTCCAGCACGGCCTTCTTCCGTTTTTTGTGGGCATCCTCGGCGGTATTTCTGGCTACAACCTGCACGTAGTCCCCCCTGCCGAGCGGCGTGCAAACGTTTTCGTGACAGTCGCTGTATTTGTCATTGTCACGGCAGCAGCGCGACTACTTGTGATTCCATCTACAGCAGGGTTTCTCCAGTACGTCTCTGGCGCCGACGTAGCTCTTGGGACCGTCGCCTGTTTGCCGGCGCTGTACGAACTCTATCATCTCGAACGAATCAGGCCACGAGACACGGTCGACACGACGTCGACGCCTTCTGACTCAAGCGCGGGAGGGCATGGCTGAATGAGCCTGGTACCAGATACCGACATAGAGACAGTGTCGGAGCTGGTCGATGTAGTGACGATCGGACTTTTGAACGCACTGGGTGCAGGTCCAACTCATCGACATCGTCTGGGGACAATCGACACGAAGATTGTCGTCTCGGGGACTCGCGGTAAGTCCACCGCTACGCGATGGCTACACGACGTATTCCATCGGCGGGATAGAGATACCTTCGCAAAAATAACTGGAGATGAGCCGGTAACGCTACACAACGGGACCGAACAGGCGGTCGAACGAAGCGACCAGGTCCGTCTTTATGAGAACGAGCGGGAACTTAGAAAGGCCATTGATGCCGAAGTTGCTATCGTTGAGAATCAGGGTATCCGACAGTACACCACGAGACTCGTCAACCAGTCGTTCGTGAAACCGGACGTGCTCTTCTTGACCAATGTGCGAGAGGACCATATGGATACACTAGGTCGGAATCGAACGGCAATCGCGCGGTCGCTGGCCCGTGGCGTTCCTGCTGGAACGACCGTCGTCAATGGAGAGACCGACCCTACACTCCGCTCATACATAACTGCCGAACTCAACCGACGAGATGCCACGGTCAGACACGTCGACCCCCCAGAGTGGGCGACTGAATTCCCCGGGGCCGAGGTGGTATTCGGCATGAACGAAGTGCTCGATGCCGTAGATGAACAGCCGTTGCCGTCTACTGATATCGATCAGAAACTCGGTGCAATGCTGCCCGAGTGGCGGATTCTCGAAGGCGGTCATCTCTATGACGCCTCGGATGTCAACGACGTTCAAAGTACAGAAATTATCCGACAGGCCCTCATCGGCAACAAAAAGACTGTCATCGAACCGGTTGTGAATCTTCGTGCTGACCGCCGCGGACGAACAGCCTCATTCAGGCGTTATTTCGACGATTTGGTTACAGACGGGCACGCCGAACGTGTCCACGCGCTCGGCGATGGCAGAGAGGTTTTCGCGAACACCACTCAGTTCCCGGTTCGGACTTGGGAGGAACCAACACCAGACCTCGTCCTAAACGATGCACTTGCTGCCGGAAATCCCGTTTTGATAATGGGTAACACTGTCACCGAGTTCATGCGCGAATTGACCGAGGAAATCGAAGCCCGCACCATCGACCGTGAGCCAGCAGCTATTTCCCAACAGGACCGGCTGGTAAAACGAACATGACCGATGAATCCCCATCTCGGCGGAGGTTTCTCGCGGCTTTAGGATCCGTGGCCAGTGGCACGCTGGCAGGCTGTGGAAAGATCGCTGACGTATTTCCCGCGTCAGACCCGCCCAACTCTGGAGTTCAATCTCCTGCAGGCGTCGTTCGGGGGCGCGTTGTCGATTCAACTGGTGGACCAGTTGTTGACGCACAGGTCCAAGCTCTGGGGAACAGTGGAATGAAATTCGCAGAGACGCGGTCCGGTTCTACAGGGCGGTTTTCTCTCTCCGTCGACCGACCAGTGTGGGTCAATGTCCGCGCCGAAGAGCACCGGACTCGCGTCCGTCCTTGCGCCCCAGGTAGTATGAACCGAATTGTTGTGCCTGAATCAGACGGATCGGCAGTTCTCACTTTTGGAGGGGACACCATGTTCGCTCGCCGGTTCTATACTGAACCGTCAGACCGGCTTAATCCGCGACATCAAATCAATCCTAACAATCGCCGTGCTGATCACGAGAAAATCCTTTCACCACTCGCCCCGGCACTCACCAACGCAGATCTTACTTCCGTGAATTTAGAGACGCCGCTTACAACTCGACCGCTCCGTCACCCCGAGAAGTTGTATGCGTTTGCCTCCCATCCAGTCGCTGCTGAAGCTCTCGCAGATGCTGGAGTTGATTATGCGACTTTAGGAAACAACCACGCCTTTGACGCACTCGGCCCGGGACTCCGCGACACGATCGACGCACTCACTCAAGCAGGTATAGGCCACTCTGGGGCTGGTGAATCTCCTGATGCTGCTTGGAACCCACACAGACAGCAGGCAGGCGATCTTGACGTGGCACTCCTATCGTGCACGACAATCACAGGTGATCAGTATGAAATCAACTGGACTGCGAACGGTCCCACAGACAGACCGGTCACCATTACAACCGACGGAGAAAGTCGAACTGTTCCTGCCGGAATAGGTGCCGCCAGAGGCACACCTGAGAGACTCAGCCGGGCCGTACGCCGTGCGAAAGATAATTCGGATTTTGTCGTCGTCCAAGTCCACGGAGGGGAGCCATATCAGCGGAGTCCGACAGCTACAGTCCGACGCCTCACCGAGACAGCCGCTCGCAATGGGGCTGATCTTGTCGTCAACCATCACCCGCATGTGACCGGCGGAATTGAGCGCGTGTCAGACGCCATCGTCGCGTGGTCGCTGGGCAACCTCGTATTCGACCAGAGAATTTGGCCAACGTTCCAATCATATCTGCTGAATGTGGTTGCTACTGCCGAGGGGGTGGCACGAGTGACCGCTGATCCGGTCCTGCTCGATGGATTCATTCCATACGGGGTTGTCGGCAGACCAAACCGGACGATTACTTGGCAAACACTTGCAGAGTCAACCACCGAAGCTACCGCGACACAGTCTGGTGTTGCAGTTGGTGAAGGGACTCAGTCAACAGACGTGATGACGGAGCAATTCACTGAGGCTGGTGTGATTTATCAAAGGATAGCCGGTTGGGTAGCAGGGGTCAACGATGGCCGAATCAGACTTGGCCAAAATCTGTTACCAACAGGTGATTTCGAGAGTACCGACATCGATGACCAAGGATATGATAGTGCCCTGTGGCGATATGGTCGGACATTTCCCACGATAGCTCAAGGCTACGGTATCGACGACTCGGGCGGCGTCCGACTCCGCCGCGTCAGCGGTAATCGCTCCCGTGCAATCATCTCGAATACACGACGTATTCCCGTCGCCGAACTACTGACAGTCGCATTAAACTACCGAGCCAGCCACAATGGGACAGAAGTCGAATTGACATGGTTCAGGGACACAGACGGGTCTGCTCTTGGCCGGCGCTCCTGGTCACTTTCGCCAACCGGTGGTAGTTGGCAGCATTTCATCAAGGAAGTCGACCCACCTGACAGTGCGACACACGCCAACATTTTAATCAGCCTCGAACCGCCGTCAACCGGTAGACGGCGCGTTGATATCGATGAGGTTCGTCTCATCCAGTGGGCAAACCGGGACGTGACCGCTGGACGTGAGTACGACCATCTGAAAGTGCGTGAGCCTGCGACTGTTAACTTTGACACCCCTGGAACTGTTGAAAATCCGCGATGGTCTCGTATCCGGCAATAGCTAAATCGCTTTGGTACAATTTCAGGAATGTTCACTTGTTATCGGTGAGTGGGTTTTAGTTCTGGAGAAAATAACGAGCCCATGACTCTGTCGGTGTCCAGATCCGACTGCTCCAGTCACTGTTAAGTCTGTCGAGAAGTTTATCTATATATAGTGAATTTAAACAAGCGCATAATCGAACAGTATGAACAGTTGTACGCCAGAGAAGAAGAGCTATACGAAAAAGAGGTTGAGAAACTCGAATCGCTACCGACCGCATTCAATCGTGGTGAGTGGTCGCGTGAGGATCTGGAGTGGATAATCGAATGGAAGGTCGGCGTTTTCACGAAACCAATATTGAAGCACCTCGAAAAAAATAGCGAGGAAGAGATTCGGTCGAAAGTAGAACGAGCAGTTCACGAGTCAGGAATTCAGACGCGGGTTGACGCGCTCACTTCTTTGAACGGCATCGGTGTTCCGGTTGCCTCGGCTATCCTTCTGTTTATTGACCCCGACCGATTTACCGTGATTGATGAGCGAGCGTGGAACGTGCTTCAGAAGACGGGACACCTATTGGATGACATTTCAGAAGACCCGACGGTCGAGGAGTACTTACTGTACCTCGGCACCTGTAGGGCGCTTGCAAACGAGTACGATGTGAGTCTCAGGGCGTTCGATATGGCGCTGTGGGTTCTCGATATTACCGATACCTCAGCGACCAATTGAATACTGATAGCAACAACCCACAACATCATGAACAACTCAGAGCGTCCCGGCCCTGATGCCGATGCCTCGGAGATAGCGGAGTGGATGGAGGAAGATTTTGGACGGGCACTTGCTGAAGGAGTAGAGTCTCTAGTCGACGAGGATGACACAGGCAGTGAAAACGGGACTGTCGAGGTTGAGATACTCAATCACCATCAGGGCGAGGTTGTCGGAACAATAGATACGAACGGGAACCTCAGCACAAAGAGCGAGGCACTTAGAGAAGCCTCACGGAAGTACCTCGAGAGGGGTGTTCCCGTCCTCGTTTCTACAACATACGAGAACGAAGACGGCGAGACGGTCCAGGCCGACGATGAACAAATAATCGAACCTGGAACAACGGGATTCGTGCGAGCCTTCGTTGATGAACTCCCAAGCCCGTTCGACTGCGCCTCTGAGACGCTTGCCGATCTGCCAGCGTACCGTGATGAGTGAACAAGAGTTGGAGAGAGCACCAACGGGCACGTCGAGTGAGGGCGGCAATTCACATCGCCGATAGGGCTGTTCCAAGTTTTCCGATGTACAGCGTGCAGTGGATCGGAGTTCGATTCTGCGCATGACGAGGTGGCAACATCTATGATAACAGGATGGTAGTATGTCGTATGGAATTCGAGGTCTCCCGTCGGCGTGTCATCAGGGCTGCGGGTGCTGGTACGCTCGTGGGGCTGGCTGGATGTGGGAACCCAGAGTCTAGCGGACTTCACAACTCCATCGATGGTACAGTCACCGACTTGGGCGGAGACCCGATTACTGACGCGCGAATCGAGGCCATCACAACGCCGGGGCAGGCCGACGAAGAGGCGCGGAGTGAAGAGAACGGGCAGTTCGAGTTGCCGGCTGAGCGGTCCGTGTGGCTCCGAGTCCGTCATCCTGAGTACCTATCCCGGGTGCGGGCCGTCGCACCGGGGGCCGAGCCAACAGTTCGGCTCACTCCGGACACGGGAACGACAGTGACACTCGGGTTCGGCGGGGACGTGATGTTCGGGCGGCGGTTCTACGAGACCGGCGGTGACGGCCTCTCCGAGCGAGCGCGCATCGACCCGCAGGCACGGGTGCGGAGCCACCAGAATATACTCCAACCAATACAGCCGCTTCTGGAACACACGGACATCACGTCGGTGAATCTCGAGACGCCACTGACGACCACGGACTGGACCTACCCGGACAAGACGTTTCAATTCACGAGCCATCCAGCCGCCGCTGGGGCGCTCGCCGACGCCGGCGTCGACTACACGGCGCTCGGGAACAACCACGTGTTCGACGCGTTGACACCCGGCCTCGAAGAGACGCAGACGGAACTGGACCGGGCAGGCATTGTTCACTCCGGGGCTGTATCGAGCAGTTAGACGAATACTTGAGCATGTCGTAGTCAGCCTCTCGTTGTGGCCCCAACACGTGAGTCTCGCCGTACTGTCTTTCGGGAAATCGCCCAGCTATCGTCTGTCGAGTGGCCCACGTACGAGTCTGGCCCGCTGTTCGATCGCTCATCCCTCCCAGCGCTGGAATCGGATGTTCGTCTTGTTGCGGAAACATGGTTCCAGCATGACGATCACGAGGCTGTTGATCCATTCGTCCACGCAGTGCCGCTGGCATACGTCCAATTCGATGTCCACGATCGATATGCAGGCTCAACAAGCTACGAGATGGAGACACTGTTTCGCCTGTTCCTGCTGAAAGAATGCCATGGCTGGAGCCACGAGACCGCCCTCGTCGAATACCTCACCAAGCATCCCGATCTCTGTGATCAACTTGGCCTGGAGTCGGTTCCCGATCAGTCAACCCTGTGGCGGAGCTGGCACCATCGGTTCACTGCTGATCTCCAAGATACCGTCGAGACCGCAGCGCGAACGATCCTCATCAAAGCGCAAAATGCGGGTGTCTCTGTTCCACGAGAACCAGAGCGTCAGAGCCGCAGATACGATAACGAGAATACGGAATCAGACCCTGATGACCAGACCGTATTAGAGCAGGCCGAGACCGTTACTGAACAGGTGAGTTGCGTTGCATTACCAGCGTTCTCACTGGACCGAGGCGAGGGCTGTGAGATCCACGAGAACGCCTACTGGGATCTCCAGACGTATCTAGGCCTCCGTGAGAATTTGGCCGTAAACGAGGGGGCCCGGAGCTTCATCCACGAATCCAATCGGGACCGGACACCACTCGGCCACGCCCATCGCGAGCATGTGCGAGACCTCTCCATCGAACAGATACGCGAGATGTACCGCCACGCCGTGAGTCGCCTCTTAGATCGAGTCGCAGAGACGGAGGAGTTCTTCCGAGCTGGTATTGTCGCGATCGACATCACCGAGTCCGACCCGTTCACTGGCGACCGTGCGGGCCACGAAGACGAGATCATCGGCACGAAGGAGAACACCGACGAGTACGCCTACCAGTGGGCGACAGTTCAGTTGGTTGGGAATGCCGTCCCAATCGTGTTAGACGCACGGCCGGTGCGGAAAGGCGATACGCGCAAGGAAATCGTCGAGGACCTCTTGGATTCGGCAGAGGCGGCTGTTCACGTCGATAACGTACTGATGGACCGGGAGTTCGACAGTCAGCACATCCTGGAGATGCTGAGTCAACGCGGGCTGTCCTACGTCGTCCCGAAGCGGATGCAGACCAGCGAAAAAGCGCAGGCAAAACGACTTCTGAAGCGGGGGAAGGACCGCTACGAGACTGATCGAAAACTGCATCTCGGCGACAACGAGTGGCACTCGACGACGCTCATCTACCGACGGAAAGAGAACTCCGAACACACCGATCATCAGCAGTATTCGGTGTTCATGACGAATCGGAAGAGTGGCCTTCTCTCGGAGTATGGCTACCGATGGGAGATTGAGAGCGGCTACAAGTCGATCAAGCGATTCATGGGTGCGACGACCTCGAAGCATTTCGGCCTGCGGTTCTTCTACTTCGCGTTCGCCTGTTTGCTGTACTCGATTTGGCGGGCTGTGGACCTGCTGGTACAGGTGCAGTTGACTGGTGAATACAAGCATTCACCTATTGTGACAGCCGACAACACGCTGACGCTGGTAAAGAAGGAAACGGGAATTGGATAGCGAGGGTCTCTCTCCGTGAGAGCGCAGCGTCTGAGTGGCGACACTATCCAGAGTCTCAGAAATCCTCTGGATTAGTTGGTTTGGAAACAAGAACGGTCGTTCAGAAAGCGATCTGACGCAGATTCCACTCATCAATTCGGCCGATACCACGCATTACAGACCCGGTATACCCGCTGTAGTCTCAACTTCCA
>NZ_JBUXKW010000001.1:0-956773 GCF_055271655.1 Haloarcula sp. HT12 | reverse complement strand
GCCACCATTCATACCTTACCTAGCTCACTCAGGAGAGGCATCTCTCCCGAGTGGGCTTTGTGTATTTATGCAGCGTGTAACTACGTGACTGGACTGAGAGAGTGGTGTGTGACTCGCGAAGTCAAACTGAACGAACTCACGGCACTCCTCGAAACGGCGACGTACCCGCTGTCGGTCGAAACCGCCCGAGCGGAGTTCGACGATGTTCAGCTCGTCTACGCGGACGGGTCCGAATCGTTGGCTGCGCTACTGACTCGGGTGAACGACGAGCAGTTCGGCTCGCCAGACGAGGCACAATCCTCGATTTACAGCGCCATCCCAGTTGAAGGGGTCGGTGAACCGGGCCAATCAGAGGGCGAGGGCTAATCGAATTCGCTACGCTTAAACGACCGAGTTGACTACCTCTATTCGCGCCAAGGTGGCAGAGTCCGGCCTAACGCAGCGGCCTGCAGAGCCGCCCATCGCCGGTTCAAATCCGGCCCTTGGCTTAAACTTTTTCCGAGACTGCGCGGCTCTGCCGCGCTTCCTCGCAAAAACTTTGGAAAAAGAATGTTTGGAAAGCGACATCTCCGCGCAAAACGGTGGTGGTTACAACAACCCGTCAAGGCCGCTCGGGTAACCACGACCATATGACCACGATCGAATCACCAGACGGAACGGAGGAAGTACAGGGAATCCAGACGGCCCCAAAGCCGTCCCGGATGATACTGACCGAAAAGCAGATTGCCGATTACCGCCACCACCGTGAGAAGCTCCTTCGCTGGTGTCTCAACCTCGGCAAAGACCCCGACGAAGCGGAGGGGTATGCACTCGACACCATCCGCGTTCGGGCGGGCCACATCGACCGCTTCTATCGGTGGGTGTGGGACGAGCAAGAGGGGTACACCACGCACACCACCGAAGAGCAGGCAGATGACTACCTCAAGACGTTGGCCTACCGAGATGACCTCTCAACCTCGGCTGCGAACAAGTACAAAAAGGCCCTCAAGATGCTGTTCCGGTGGCGGTCGTGGGAACTCGGTGAGGAACACGACTGGGATCCCGCCCTCTCTTTCAACACGAACGATAGCTCCAGCCAACCCCGCGACTACCTGACTCGTGATGAACGGCGCGAGCTGCGCGAAGGTGTGCTTGCCCTCGGTGACGAGATTCCACACTACAAATCCGTCACACCAGAAGAACGGAGCAGAATCAAGAAGTTGCTTGCCGTGCGACTGAGCAAACCGCTCGACGAGATCGGCAAGGACGATTGGCGCGAAGAACGGAGTTGGAAGTATCCGAGTATGGTCTACGCCAGCCTTGATGCTGGTCTCCGCCCGGTCGAGGTCGGACGGGCGACCGTGGATTGGGTGGACACTTCCAATTGTGTCTTGCGGATCCCGAAGGACGAGTCCAGCAAGAACCGCGAGAACTGGACGGTCGCACTCAACGACAATACCGCGGACTACCTCGACCGCTGGCTCACCGAACGCGCCTCATACCCCAAGTACGACGACCGTGACGAGCTGTGGATCACGCGCCGCGGGAATCCCTACTCTTCGTCCAGTTGTAACGCCGTTCTTCGTCGCGTACTGGAACACACGGACATCGACCGCGACGTGACGTGGTACTCCATCCGCCACTCCACAGGGACGTATATGTCGGCAGAAGCAGGTCTTGGGGCGACACAACAGCAGTTGCGTCACAAGTCGTCACAGACCACGCTGAAGTACGACCACGCCCCGCCAGAGGAGCGACGGGACGCGCTCGACCGGATGTAGCCCCCGGGACGTGGAGCCGTCCGAAATCGGCGGTTCGTAAAAGGTCGCTGGCGACATACACACGTTTAAAGGTTATCACCCCCCTCATTCTGGGTAATGGCAGACAACGGGAAACAGTCGACTCTCAACGGCGAAGAGCCGGAAGAATTGACCACCGACGATCTGATTCTCTCGGCACACGAGGGACGGAACGCCGATCTGTTCCCGAAAGTTCTCGACTTGCACACCGAGACCGGCGCAAAGGTCGCTGACATCACGTACGGCAAGGGTGTATTCTGGAAGAACGTCCCCGATACCGCCTACGATCTCCACGGAACCGATCTTGACCCGGAGAAGTCCCCATCCGGCGAGTCAGTCGACTGTCGCGATCTGCCCTACGACGATGACACGTTCGACGTGGTCGTCTTCGACCCGCCGTACGCAGAGGGGTTCTTCCGCCGCAACAAGGAGATGCTCGCCGGCGGCGGTTCACACGACAGTTTCCGCGAGGCGTACTCGAATGGTGAAGTGGTGGACACGAACGGGTCGAAGTACCACGGCGCCGTCCAAGACGTCTACTTCGGTGGCGGCGCGGAAGCCGCACGGATCCTCAAAGACGACGGGACGTTCATCGTCAAGACGCAAGACGAGGTCTCAGCGAACACGCAGGAACTCACCCACGTCCAGATCATCAACTTCTACGAACAGGAACTGGGCTTCTACACCAAGGATCTCTTCGTTCTCGTCCGGTCAAACACACCCCATCAGACCGGGATGCACAACCAAGTTCACGCCCGCAAGAACCACTCTTACTTCCTCGTCTTCAACTTCGAGCAGGATCCCGTCAACTATCCGATGAGGGACGACTGACGGGCTACCGTAGGCTGATTTCCTCTTCGAGAACGTCCCACGGGTTGTCGTAGTACGGGGAGTCGTCCTCAAGCGGCCAGTTGATGTCCATTGTCCCTTTGATGAGGTACTGCCTCACCTCTTCATCATAGCCGGTGTACGGCGTCCGTGGCAGATCCTCGTTGCGGGCGAAGGCCCACTTCCATTCGCCACCGAACTCGAACAGGTTGATGGCCAGCACGTCGAACTCGCCCTGCACGAGGCACGTGGTCTCCATTTCGGTTCCGTCGGGGAGGGTTACCTCACGCTTGTCGGACGCATCGCACTGGTACTTCCCCGTCCACGTCGACTCGCCTTCGAGCGTGTCCGTCCGCTTGACGTGGTTTGACTGGAGCGACTTCACCTCGCAGAAGATCTCCTCACCCTCGTAGTCGAAGATCCAGTCCGCCTTCTTTTCGCGGTCGTGATCGTCAGGAGAACGGAGGTTCGAGATCCGGTCGTCTTCGAGGTACATCGTCTTCAACTTCTCCTCGGCGAGGTACCCGCTCACCATTCCGCGGATAGAGGGGTTGCGCTCGAAGACCTCGTTGAATTCGCGCTGTGTCGCGTCCCAGTAGTCGAACCAGTCCCGTGTCCCACCGTCGCTCATTTGGACTTCACCTCAACGGCAACCGCCCGCTCATTGTACTCGATTACGCAATCCGTCTGATTCATCGGCGCCAGATCTCGATCGTCTATCATTTTCTGCACTCCCGACTAATGCCGGCAATATGATAGTTCTTGTGCTCCCGAAGTGAAAGTGAAAACGCAGCACGTAGGCGGTGTTTGAGATTTTTCTCAAACTTCTCCATCTCCATCTCCAAACCGCCTTCCAAACCTGATATAAGAATATTGTCAGTTAGTGACGGCCTCGAACTCGGCGACAGTCCAGCCGGCATCCGATCCGGATGAACTCCATACCATCGCGCCGGCGGGGACACCATCGTCGCCAAAACCAATCTCGACACGTTCAGCCCGCACACCCTCACATTCCTCGGGGTCGACGTAGATACGGTGGTCTGCTCGCGAGACCGACGAGACTTCACCCATCACGGTCGCCTCCACTTCGTCACCCTCGAGATCCACGCGGACTCGGTCGCCAGATGAGACATCGTCGGCAGTAAGCATACTCTCCACATCGCGCAGGCATCGCTGTAAAACCCGATTACTCGGAGACGCGTTCCCGAGCCGTGCGACTGGCCGGAATGGAACTAGTCGCAAGAAACAGGCTGGTCAGCCCCGGGAGCCTACTCGCCGTCGTCGGCCTTCCTGCGTTCGATTTCGTCGTTCAGCTCATCCAGTGCCTCTCGAACCTCGTCTGCCCGCGGGTGGTCGGGTTTGGCCTCCAGAGCCTCACGTGCCTCCTTGGCACGGCCCTCAAGCGCCGGCACTTCGATCTCTCGTTTAATCCACTTCTGTGTCCCCTCGACCCACTTGCCTGCGGTCGCCTCTCCGATAAGCAGATCGACATCCTCACCAACCACGTCTCCGATCTCCCGGGCAACGCTACCAGTAGTGCCAGAGATCTCATCCACAAATCGCTCCACGAGACTCACAGGAGTCTGCGGCCAGTCGTCCACCTGCCCGTACGGCTGGTGGGTGGGGACGCTTGTGGACGCCACGAGTTCCTCAAGAGCGGCGGTGATAACAGCGCACGCGTCGTCGGACAGATCTGTATCGTCGCGGGTGGACTCCCACGAGGACAGCGTGCCCTCGTACTCGCGTAGCTCCAGCGTCTCGTTGCGCGCCAACGCCGCCGCGACGGCTCCCGCAACCACTCGATCATCGTCCACAGACGCACCCCCTTCGGATTTCTCGCCGCCGAACCGTTCGATCACCGTGCCCGGGATGTCCTTGTCGTTGGCGCGCTGACCCACGTAGTAGCGGCTGTCGAGGCCGTGTTCCTTGCAGATCTCAACGACGGTGGAGCGCGACACGGTGTCGTGCTCGTGGCGAACCATCGCTTCCACCACGTCCTCGCGATGCCCCTGAGGCGTGTCGGACTTTCGCGGGCCTACGTCGTCGGGGTTGATCTCTACCTTGCCGGAGGTCTCCTTGACGACCTCGCGGAGCTGCTCCGTGCCAAGCACGTCGCCCTCGAACGACGTGTCGTCGTCGGGGTCGTAACGCTCGCTGATGGGCCGCTGCTCGTCCTCGTCGTCGTTGAGGATGGATGGCACGTCATCCATCTCTATGTCGCGTTCCTCGGCCTCTCGGCGTACCTGCGCCATAATCCACTCCTTCTGACTGCTCGCGTCGCTCTCTTTGACTACTGCATCGAAGAGTCGTTTGTCGTCGTCGGTCACCTCTGCGTTGATTCGTACCATCGCACTCGTGTCTTGTCGGGTTTCGTACATAAGTGTTACTCAACTCAAGGATATTTTTTGTGTACGGTATTTGGAGAGAGGACGGGGTGGGGGAAATAGAGATTAGTCGTTAGAGGCCGTCAGACGCCGTTCTCCCCCAACGCGAAAATAATCTTACTCAACTCATCTATCTTTTTTGTGTGGAACATCTGGTGAAGGGGGAGCGGAAGAGTCGAGAGGTAGTCGTGAGATGTCGTCGTTGAACACGCCATCCCCTTCATAAACCCCGTCTTGCATCTCGCCAAACCACCCCTAAACTCCCTCTACCTACCTCTAACAAAACCAAACCATAAGTATTATATTATATTATTATATTTATTATAAGTGTTATGGGGGAGGGGGTAGGGGGACGGTTGTCGACATCGTGTAGATGGGCGGTTTCTGCCGACATCGTGTAGAGTGACGGCTGACGACGTGGATTTAGGAGTTGGTCTTGTCTCGTCTCTCCCCCTTCTCTATCAGATACACCACACAAAAAAGATAGATGAGTTGAGTAAAACAACCAAACCACGGCAAACGGGCGAGAACGGAGAACCTTCCCTGAGCGACCCATACGACAACCGGCGGGACAGACGACGACTCTGGCGCCGTGAACGGCCCGTGCGTGGACGTGGACAGTATCGCGGCCCACACGTGCGTGTGTAGCGTCAGTACCGAGCCTTTCCAACTGTTCCCTACGAAATTTCCCTTGGTAATGGCCCTTCAACAAACCATTAGAAGGCCTTTACAACGCGTCTCCCGTCAATATAACCCCGTGGGGTGTGGGCGGTAATGGTGTGCTCCCGGGCCGCGTGGCCCGCCGTCGCAAAGTCAGGGAGAGTGGATCTCTCCCGAGTTGGCTCCCCTCTCTCCCGTGAGTAGCGTGGCTCCCGAGTTTCATCGGAACTGAGGGGTGGGGTGTTCCCAGTCACGTCGTGCTCAGTCAGAAACGAGATCGAGTTCGATGACTGTGTACCCGTCGTCAGAGTGGTTCTCTAGTGGATCCATTATTCGCCATCTGATATTCTCTGGTTCTACCTCTCTTCCACTGATCAGTAGTCTGATCTCGTCTTCATCGCTGTTGATTGTGACCTCCTTCGCCATTACTCGAGGATCGGTGGGGCTGGTAAAAAAAGCGACACCCGACTCCGGGGTAGTGTTGCCGGCTCTACCGTCGTCCATACGCGTGTGTCTCATCTGGGTTAGTATGTTTTGCTATTGTGTCGTTAAGGGCGTTTTCGCGGCCTCTGCCGTGGGTTTTAGGTTCTGGAGTGACAACGACTATATGGGGGCGTCATCCGCGCCAGTCGAAATGGGTTAGGTGGATCATCGACGCCCCTTCGTTTCACATACATATGACGAACAAACGGAAGGAAGCCGCTGAGGCCGCCGAAAAACTACGTGAACAGATGGAAGAGATCTTTGAGACCCACGGGAGCGAGGAAGACGAAATAGCCGCCAAACGGCACGCTGCAGCGGCGTTAGACGGACTCGACGACGCCGAAGAGGCGCTAAGGATGTGGCGAGACGTGGAAGAGGAGCCTGTCGAACTGCTCGACGAGGATCCGCACGACGACGAGAATGAGGAGTGAGACGGGACGGATTCGAACCGACGCAACCCGTGTTTCAGAGTCTTTTTACCCCCTCGGTGGGGGGACTCAAGCCTTTACCAGACTCGGCCACCGTCTCGTGGCGGGTTGGCCGGGCAGGGCAGTACCATACCGGCGTGACACCGCTGAGTCGCGCCGGCCACAGAAGACGACTGTGAATCATCACCCGTGACCCGGCTTTGATCGGTTCCCGGGGGATCGTCCGGGTGTCCGTACTAGACAGGTGGGTTCAGAGCGTTAAAAGTGGCAGCCGAGAGCGGCTACCGGCTGATTACATCTCGATGGTGGGGTGTGTCAGTCACCGCGCGGCACGCGTTCGGTGGTGTCGAGCGTGGTTGCGGCGTGCTTCTCGCAGTACAGGTTCGGAGGCACGCGTCGCCTATCGGTGGGCCATTCGCGATACTCGTGGTCACGCTCGCAGTCAGTCCAGTCGCAAGTCATTCTCTTTCGGGGTCGTTGAGGTACATCTCCTTCCGGTCGAGGATGTTGCGGATCGTGGCCCGTGCAACGCCAGTGTAGCGCGACGTTTGCCGGATGCTATCCCCATCCTCTTCGACCATCTCAATCACCGTAAGTGCGGTGTCGTAGTCCTCGTTGGGGGCGAGATACCCCTCACTGTTGGTGTCGAAACCGAACGGTGGGCGGCCCATATGCTTCCCAGCCTCTTTCGCCGCCTGAACGCCGGCTTTCGTTCTTTCAACCGTCAGTTTGTACTCGAGTTCGGCAGCCATTCCGAGGAACTGGAGAATCATTCGATCGTCGAACACGCCAGTGTCACGGTCACGTTCGTTGATTTCCAGTCCAGAGTCGATGACGTGGACGGACGCGTCGTAGTCGTCGCAGAGCTTGCCGACGGTTTCGTTCAGATCCCGCATATTGCGGGCGATTCGGCTCACTTCTTTGACGACGACGCGTTCCACGTCGCCGGCCTCCGCGGCGGCCATCAGCTCGTCGTAGCCGTCTCGGGAGATGTTGGCGCCGGTCGCCTTGTCTGTGTACACGTCGATATTTGCGGGCTCAATTCCGAGTTCGTCTGTGCAGTAGTCCCAGCAGTTCTGCTTCTGAACGTCAAGCGATTGTTCGTCGGTGGAGACTCGTGCGTAGATTGCAGTTCGTGTCATAGTGACCAGTTTGTGGTTGTCTTAAAGCGGCGTACTTCTCGTCAGCCCGGAAGGAAGGATTCCCTTCTGAACCATCACATACTCAGGTTGACACCCGTCTCGGATAAACGCCGGCCGACGTTGGTTTCTACCCGGGAAGAAACCCGGGTCACACACCGTTGGTAAGTCACCAATCATCCAAATGTGGGTGAGAATGGGTAGTAGTGGGAAATACCTATAAGCCCCCTACCCCAATGTATGAGTGAGAAGTGTCAGACGCCCACCAAGAAGAACGCGCGAATCCGGCGCGCGGAACAAATCCCGCCCAAACCAATCCAATGAACGAAATCAACATCGACCTTGACGGGACAGAAATCGTACAATTCGGAACCAAGTACATCGGCGCCGCCTACGTTGCCGCTAACGAGATTGACGCTGAGAACGCAGAACCCGGCTACGAGACGCCCAAAGACGGCGCAACTGCCACGTTCATCGCTGAAGAGGAGGATGGATACACGATCTGTACGGATACATTCCACGGTGGTCACGAAGAGAATGACTTCGAGCCAACCGAACCGGTCGGACACGCAGAGACGCTGGAAGAGGCAGTCGAGAAGATGGACGAAATCCTGAACTGAAAACAATGCAGCTGGAACTAGACGACTTCATCGAGATCACGACAAAGAAGGCCGATGACCGAGGCAGAATCACGCTCGGAGCGGAGTACGCCGACGAGACCGTGAAGGTCGTCGTCGTAGAAACGGAATAGGCAAATCAGCTGTTCCTCGCATCACGCCACGCCTTGGCAGCGTCGCTCAACCTTACGTCGAGACCCTCGTCGACCATTCTCTCTTCGACCTCGTCAATCGCGTCGGGGTCTATAGACCATTGCCCCCCGTCCCATGTCGCGTTTGCCTCATCGATAGATTTCAGGACGTCTTTGTATTCATAGTCTATATCAACGTAAACTTGACCCTGTGAGTATGAGTCGAACCCCTCAACTCCGACCACATCACTGCCAGCAGACGGGTCAGACTCGTACTCATCCGTTGGTAATACTGATTCGTAGAGAGCGCCCGGCGGCATAACGACAGTCGTGTCGGGATCATCCCCGTCCCCTCTCCACTTTATACCGAGTTTGTCCTGCTGGCTGGGGTAGACAATCTCGCCGGCGTCGACCGCCTCGAAATACTCCTCAAATTGCTCATCATCGGCAAAGTCGATGATGTACGCCTCATCGTCGTTGTAACCTTCGGCCTCACGCTTGATTACTCGGGCGTCGATTCCGCGCTCATCCAATATTTGCTCCATCCGTTCTGCTGGTTCCGCGGTTGGATTTGCTGCTACCTCGTCCATTCCACCGTCTTCTTGCTCGTCATCGTTGGTAACGTCTTGTCCATCACCGCTGCCACCGTCCACGGGGCCGATGTACTCCCAGTGGTGTTTGCCGTCGCTGTATGTGACACGATACTTGTACGGGCCGTACCCGTTGATCATTTTCGTGATGATTGCCACACACGTTGGTAACTATCAGATAAATTAGTATTTGTTGGGTGAGGGGGATTCCGAGTTTGTCGGTTGGGCGTTGGTAAGTGACGCAGTCTGGCGATCCCCCGACCCCCGCAGACAGTGCCCTTATCCGATCGACCGAGTAATGGACGTGTGGGCATCATACCACACCAGCGAGAAGAGAATCGACAGAAAGCAGTCGCGGAAATCACACGTGCACACGAACTCGTGCTACAGGAGTGGCCAGACGATCGCATCGAACGGTTATCCGACATCGTGGAGCAGGATCCGCTCTACAGGCCGCTCAACCCGTCTCCCACCGAACGCGAGTTCCGAACGGCAGTCACGGCGAAACGCTCTGAGGTTGAACTCGAACCCGTGACGTTCCGGCCGGCGAAATTCGCAGAACGCCTCGTCGTTGGCTGGCAGGCCGCCGGCGACGACGACTGACGGCGCGGGCTACCGCGCTTCTACGTGCAGCACTTCTCCGACGCGCGGATCGATCGCGACCTCGCACATACACCGGGGACACTCGCGCAGTTCCCCGTCCTCGTCGACGCCAGTATAGACGATTTCGCCTCTATCTGGCCCTCTATCACAATCTGCGTGGACGACGGCCATCAGCAGCCCTCCTCGTCGCGGAACGACTCTGCAAACTCACGAATCTCCTCGAGCTGTTCTTTGCGGTCGTCGGAGAGCGAACACTCCCGGGGGTCTGGGATGGGATGCATAGCAGGATCTCGAGGACGTGGTTATCAGATAAACGCCGGCGCAGAAGGCTGCCTCACGCGCCTATCCGCGTTATCGACCAGTCGTCATCATCGACAGCGAGGAGGACGCGTCCCTGTATCTCGTCGTTGGACACGACTCCGTGTCTGCCGGCACTCTGGTCGTATTCGGGATTCGCGTCGCCCTTGGTGATGAACCCGCTCTGCGGCGCCGGACAGTTGCGCAGTTCTGCGCAGTTGTCGGCGTCGATGTACTCGGGATCCGCGCGGTCGTACCAGTTCTCACCCGTCTTGACGTGGAACATCGCTCGGTGAACGTAGTCCGTCTCTCCAGCCGAGTACACGATCACGTCTCCCTCTTCGACTTCTCCGACGCCGGCATCGTGAACTAGCCGGTCGCCTCCCTCCAGTGTTGGCTGCATCGAACCCGTGCCCAAAGCGACGGCCATCGGCATCGTTGCCCCGAGGATCTGCATCGCGGCCATCGCGATGGGAGCGGCGTCCTTGAGAAATCCGAGAACCGTCGGTACAGCCACGAACGCGGCGATAGAAGCGAGTATGCTGTCATTCATCGTTCGATCACCCGCGTTTCGCGGTCGTCGTCGGTGTCGTTGAGGAGGTCGTCTACCAGCGCATCGAGTTCGTCGTCGGTCGCGCCGTCGAATTCGGCGTCGAAGAACTCATCTAGTTCCGCCTCACCAATATCATCGTCGAGGTATGCCTCTCGGATGCGCTGCTCGGGGGTGGACGGGTCGCTGAGTCGTGGCTCCGTGGCGTGTACCATCGATTTGTCGCGTGCTTGGATCCGTTGGACTTGCAGGAGTTCACCGAGGGCGACGGCGGCGAGAGCGACGGCAGCAACCGCCGTAAAACCGATCTCCGAACTGGTCATCGCCGCCGTCGGGAACGCCGCCATCCCCGCAAACACGATTGTCGCCAGCGCACTCTGTAGGAGGTGGGTTCGGTGTGTCTTCTCTCCCGGCGCGGGCGGCGTCGCCGGCGGCTCACACTCGCCGCACGTCGGGTAGTGCATACCGCCCGCAGAGCGTCCGAGAGCGTCCATCACGCGGCGAACGACGGGGTTGTGATAGCCGCTTTCGGCGGGGTTCAGAACGTGATAGACCTTGACTTCGTAGCCACCGTCAAGATCCCGTCCACACTCGCTGCACGAGGTGGCGATCATTCGGTCAGTCATCGAAATCACCGGCATCGTCGCCAACGTCAGGAGCGAACACCCGCCAGAGCACGACAGCCCCGACGAGCATCGCGAGCACGAGGTAGATGTACGCGGGGTCGAGGGGGTAGTACACCGCGTTGTACAGGGTGGTCTTGCCACCGTGTACGGTTGTTTCCTCGACTGGGACGTCGAGGGCGCGGTCGGGGATCGACAGCATTCCGGCGACCAGTCCGAACGCCCCACTTGCCAGCCACGTGGCGGCCCGCCGGCCGTTCGTCGTTTCGACCGGTGTGCGGAGCCACTTCTCTGTCTTCGGTTTTGGCGGTTCTTCTTCACCGGTCTCGTCGGAGAGGTCACGGTCGTCCTCCATCAGGGGGTGATCGTCCGTCATCGGTCATCACCGGCGTCGTCGCCAAAGTCGATTTCAGTAGGGTCGATGTCGTGGCTCTGCGCGACTGTCTCCCACGCTTCGAGGATCTGTCTTTCTCGTTCGACAATGTCGTCGCTCGCGAAGAGGTTGCCGAGTCGTGGATCCTCGGTCAGTTCGTACAGACCCGTGTTCACCTTCTGCACTACTCCGTCGATCCGCAGTTCTTGGAGGTGGTGTTGGGCGGCGTGCTTGCTTGGGAGGCTGGTGTTGTCGACGATGTGCTTGGGCGTCGACCGCCCTTCTGCGAGTACGTCGACGACTTCACGTTGCTTCTCGGATAGGGTAGATTCGTCCATCCTATACAGATAATGATACGTTGTTGCGCCACTTAGTTGTCTCGCACGCACGCCCGTAAGAGCGCATAATACGCCCGTAAAAGGTTGTTCCTCAACGTCGTAGCCCTCCGAAGTTAAGGCTTATATGTCAGACTCACTGAGTAGTAGGTAGTGGCAGAAGATAGTCACAATTCGAACACCGCAACGAGCGGTCTGGCACAGGTCGCAACCAACCACCCCGAGCAGCACGCAGAACACGTCGCCGCAGTCGCGGAGCGCACGCTCGACGACGAGCGGGAAGTCGATCACGACCGCGAGGTACCCGCGATCGTCTCGCGACCAGATCCGCAGCACGTGGCCAAGATGGTTGCGCTGACCGTCCCCGCCGCGGAGTACCACGCAGAGAGCCGCCTATTCCACGTCGGAAAAAACCGCGGTGGAACGATCACGCAGCGTGCCGAGATTGGCGTCATCGAACTCCCGGAGTACGAGGTGTCGGTGTATCGCGATTGCGTGGAAGTCAGCGAGGTCGAAGAGACCGGTGATGACCGATGACTGACGATGATGACAGCGCACGTGAGTATCCGGAGCTAACGATCACCGAGAGCAAGCTCGCCTACCCGTCGCACGTCGTTCCGGGTCGGGAGCAGACCCACCACAGTGATCCTCCCGAGGATGCCGATGGAGGTGGCCTCGGATTCGATCTCGCAGAACCCGTCGACGACTACGAATAGAGAACGGTCGAAACGCCCTTCCCGGGCGTCGCGGGCGACTGGCCCCGTCCGCCTGATGACGACTGGCCCTCCCCTCTATGGGGGTGATCCAAACCAAACACGAACGATGAACGCGAACAAAATCGAAGTCGAACAGGTACTGCACACAGACCGACTTAGCAAATCCCACCACGTCTCAACCTTCGCTGCTGAACTGCCGCGCGAACTGACTACAGTGGAGATAGGTGGTATCCACGTCGGTCTGCACTCAATCGACAGATCGGCAATCATCGTCGTCGACTATCCCGCAGGGATGGGTCGCGACACAGCATTTGTTGGAGCGGTAGAAGACGCGCACAGCGCGGTCGTACGGCTCGCAAACCACACAGACGCAACCGTCATCCTCGACGAATTTGACGTTCTCGACGACGGGAATTGACGACGGTTTGTAGCGGTAGCCTATTCTTCTTCGTCGTCGTGAATGATGTCGAGCGCTTCTGCGACGTGTTCGTATGCCTGTTCGACGTGCCAGACTGCCTCTTCGTCGATGTCGTTTTCTTTCGCTTCCTCGACCCAGCCTTTTGAACCAGATCCAAATATCGCCAGCTGACCTGTCAGTCGTGACTTAGTGTCCATATACATAGATGTCGACACCCCCACTATCGGATAAAAGTGTGCCCGTAGTCAGTCCGCCGCCTCACCGTCGTCTTCCGTGGATCCTCCGTTCTTCAACTCGTCTTCTAGTTCGTCACGACCTTTCTGGAACTCGCCTATCGCTTCACCGCTTGCGCGGGCTAGCTTGGGGATCTTGTTCGCGCCGAACAGCAGTACTGCGATCAGAAGCACAACGAGCAGCTCGACGCCACCCGGAATGCCTAACTGTAGTATCATACACGTTCATATCACACACGCGACAGTTTAAGATACGCGGGCGCACGGGCCACACCCCCCTCCCCCTCCCCCACCGGGTCAAGGCGCCCGCGGCCACACGCGTGTGTGGCGTCAGTCGTCGGCAAGGTGGCGGTGGTTGATGCAGTATCGGGGATTGTCGGACGGGTACTCCGCCGTTGCCGGGCACGGGTTCCCGTCGTTGGTCGTCGCTTCACACATCGGCGCCTCGTCGTCACTCGGGCCGCTGTCGCCGCCCACATCCACGTCGAACTCGAAGTCCGCCGTGTCCAACGTGTCGTAGTCGAGTCGTGTCTGCGGCACGTCACCGAGTTGGAGGTGGGTCTTCGCCACACGAATCTCCTCATTCTCCTCTTCGAGTCCCGTTCCGATCGTCGCCTTCGTCTTCGACTCCTTGCGGGCCACGAGGAGCTGCCGGCGCACGTCTCGGGGCACGTCGCGGCCCGTGTGGCCGATGAGGATGATGTTCCCGTTGTACTTCCGAATCAGCTTCAGAAGCCGTGAGACAACCAAACCGGCGTCCATATCCGCGAACTGGAGGACTTGGGCGGCCTCGTCGAGGACAAACGCTTTCTCGCCATCTGTCGTTTTGAGCCACTCTTCGACGGCACTCCAGCTCTGCAACGTCTCGAACTGGTCGCTCGGAGTGTTCGTCGCGACGGAGAGATCCGGGTGGACACGCTCGCCGATCTCGAGCATCAAGTAGGCGAAGTCTGTCTTGCCGACGCCGACGGGGCCTTCCGGAGGGAGCGGCCCGTAGATATACAGTTGGAACGTGGGGTAGTCGCTCCAAAGGCGTTCGAGCCGCTCCAGCGGGCGCATATCCGACATACTCTGCCGGCTGGACGATAGGCCCGCGGCGTGCGACATCGCGCCCACGTGGTCTTTCTCGACGCTCTCGCGCACTCGGTGGGACACAGCGCGTTCGAGTACATCGTCGTAAACATCCGCGTGCCGTCCCTCGGGGTGGTTCTGCTTAATGGACAGCAGTAGGTCTAGCTCGTCTTCGCCAATCAGTCCCGCGTGCTCCAGCGCCGGAAGGTCAATATCGTCGCGCCGCAGCATCTCACGGAGCTGCGCCGCTGTGTACGTGTCACTCACCGTCACCACCGCCCAGATCGGGCGCCTCGTCGGCGTCCACGTCGGCCAGTTCGTCGGCCTCGGGAAGGTCGCCGTCCTGCAGATCTTCGGCAGTCACCGGCTCCGGTGTCTCTATGGAGTCCACCAACTCTTCCACGTCGGCGGTGACTTCGCTTCTCACCACGTCTGGCTCTGTCGTCGTCCCATCCATCGTTTCATCGCTCAAGTACTGCCAATACGCGCTCTCGACCGCTTGCACGATGGACGGGAGTTTAGCGTACAATCCTTGGCCGACGCGCGCCCAGTGGCGGAGCTGGCCCCGGTTCGACCGGATCGCTTCCTTGTGCGTCATCACCTCCACGTCCGTCATCTCGCCCATCCAAACACCGCGAACTCGGAGTTGATCCTCTTCGTCGTCGTAATCCAGTTCGCGCACGAAGTAGTCCGCAGCGCCGCTCTCGGCGGGATACGGCTGGCCGTCAACGTGTTCTGCCGCGTCCCAGATCTCGGGCGGAACGCGCACGGGGTCGCCGTGCGTCATCCCGTCGCGATAGGCGTCCACCTCCATCACGTCGACGGCGGTCGGGCCGTCCGACAGCCACTCAGCGATCTTACCCCCCACGAGGTACCCCGCGGGGCCGACGACCGCGCCGGCGATGAGAACGTCCATCACCCACCGCGGTACCTCGACTTCTCCCGAAAGAATGGCGGCGGCAGCCCCGCCCGCGAATAGTGCCACGAGCGTGCTACTGGACGTGAGCGTGTCCCACGCGTCCTTTGGATTCATCTTCGATCACCGCCGCGGAAGGCGTTCTCGGGTTCGTCGAGGTCGTCTTCGAGTTTGCGCTTGTACCCGGCGACAACCGCGCCAGCGAGGGCGATAGCCGCGCCTACGAGCAGAGCTTGGTTAGCACTCAGGTAGGCGACTAAAGAGCGATCAAATCCACCCTCACCCTCAATAACGACTGTCTGACCGTCGACGGCCAGTGATGTCATCTGTCCCGCCGGCCCGTCACCGGCAGGGAGTTCCAACTTGTGTTCGCCGGGTTCGTTCAGGACTTGGCGTTGATTTGTCGGGATACGAACACCCGGTTCACCTTCAATCTCAGAACCCACATCCGCATAATTGACTGTGACAGGTGTCGCCTCGCTGGTGAGGACGAACGTCACCACAACGTTGTCGGATCTGAAGTTGTAATCGACGATGTACACCCCATCATCTATTTCTTTGATGTAGTCGTCCGGGACTTCGTCCGGTACGTCTTCGCCGGGGGTGGCGGTCTCGTTGCCCGTATCCTCTTGCGCGGAGACGAGACCCGCGCCGCCGGCCGTCACGGCAAGAAGGGCCACGAGAACGGCGGTTATCCGGGTCATACTACCACCGCGATCAGGTCGATGATCGCGTTCGGATCTAGGTACTGGTTGATCGTCTGCGAAAACCACGCAGACACGTCTATGATGCCGTATTGATCGGCCACGTACAGGCCGCCAGCCACGATGACCAGCGGAACCGCGGAGTCCAGCACGAAGCCGATAATGCGTCGAATCAGGCCGAGCAGCGGCCCAATCAGTAGCCATACTACCACGTGCTATTATAAAATATCCGATAAGAAAGGCGGTTCGCCCGCGGGGGGGAATCAGTCGTCGTCGGTGGCGTAGTACGCCAGTGCGGCGATGATGAGTCCGCCGATTCCCCACCCCGGGATCGGTAGGTCGCCCGCAGACGGGAGACCGGTGGTCGTCCCACCGTCATCAGACAGATCCTTAACCGACTTACCTCGCGCGTCGAGGAGGTCGTCCATCTCTTCCGCAGAGAGCGTCGGGTCGCTGGTCACGTTGACCCAGCTCTTAAACACGAGTTCACTCCGCTTCTCGTCGTGGACTTCGAGCAGCTCAATATCGCCGGAGAGATCGATCCGTTCGACGGATCCGCTGTCGCTGACCCGCACGAGCCGCGCGTTTCGGTAGTCGGCAGGACTCGATGCGCTGGCCACGTCGTACTTCCCGATGGCGGTCACGACTTCACCGTCCCACGAGTCGCCGCTGAGGACGCGTTCGACTTTGCTGACAGCCGACGGACTACCCGGGGCGGAGAGATCGATGGTGTGCTTCGAAGAGAGTTCCGCGGCGGTGATTTGAGTTGTCTGAGTGGTACCCGAACCGTCGGTGTACGTCACCCTGTACGTCCTCGCATCACCCTCCTGACGGTACTCGGAACGAAGCGAGGCGTCGTTCACGGTGAGTTTGACACCACTAGACGTGTCGGTAAGGCTGTACTCGAAGGACGCGAGCGGCGTCTCGTCTACGTCCATCAGCAGCACACCGCGAACCTTGTCGCGAGTACCGTCGGCGGTCGTGGACGGGTCTGCCTCGACAGTCACCTCCGTACCGAGGTCGCGGGTGTCCCCCGCGTACCCCATCGCGATGTACTCCGCGCCGGCCGACCCCTTCGTGTTCTCATCGCTGAACTCGCGGCGGATGTCTAGACCGGCGAGGATCTCGTTCACGTCCTCGGCGGTGTAGTTGTTGTACACTGTTGAGACATAGTTGGAGATTTCGGAGAGGGTGTTGTTGTAGAACGACATCACAGCGTGGTAAATGTCCGTCCACGCGGACGTGTAGATCGCCACATCAGACGTGCCACTAGTCGGAGCGGCAGCGTAAACGGCTTGTCCGGCCTCGTCAGGGTCGAGGTAATTCCACGAGGTTGAACTGAAGTTCGAGTTCACGTTAGCGGGGCCAACCTGAGTGAACACCGAGAGATCTCCGTCGTTCGTCGTGCTGTTGGTGTCAACCTCCTCCGTGACAGACGGCCAGTACAGCATAGGGCCATCCACATCAGATGTGTCGTCGAAAAGGACGTGCGCTACACGAACGTCCATTGTATCGCCGTTCGGAAGCGTCTCAGTGTAGATCGTCGCCGTCTCGCTGAACGCTGGAGGCGTCGACGGTACCGAACCGAAGGAATTCCCGCTCTGACCTGAATCCCATTTAGCTGTCCACCCCTGAGTCGTGAAGACATCAGTATAGGCCAAATTGCTGTTAGACGACGTAGCACGCCAAATATTGTATCTGTGCCTTTCTGTATTCGTCGCGAACTGGTTCCAGTCGCGGAAGATGTCCTTCAGAACGTCGGTGATGTACGCACGGAACTCGTCCTTGACACGCGTCTCAGCGTCGGTAACGGGCGCGCCGTCTTGCATCGACCGGTACGTCTCTGCACGGATGGTAGACCATCCGATGGCGCCGAGGCCGCCAGCCGCCGGTCGGTCACCTGATACACCGGTCTCGTCCCGTAGGTCACTCAGGTATCGTGACTGCGTATCCACAGCATCGACGATCGAACTGTAAGTTGTCTCGTGGACGTAGGTAGCTGTCTCTTGCTCGGCTGTGGATGCATCTTCCGAGGACAGATTGGGATCAAAGCCGCCATAGTTCGCAGCAGCGCCCATAATCGCGCCGGCGGCGGCGTATGCGGCCACCCCGACGACAGGCGCGACTGCATCCGCCTCCTGCACGGGGCCGTATCCGAACTGCTGGGCGCCCGCGCCGGTGGCGGCCATACCAGCAGCCGCCCCGAGTCCCTTCATAAATCCACGTCGGGAAGTCGTCGTTCGGGTTGTGTCGTAGAGCTGTGCCTCGTCTTCGTCTGCGTTGTCTGCGTCGATTTCGTCGTCGTCGTTGTAGGTTTCGTCAGTCATTGTTCTAAGAGGTTGTGAGGGGGTTCAGTAGTGCGCAACGAGACCGTAGGCGCCGACGAAAACCAGCGCCGCAAGAGTCGCTACGTACGTGTTACTCGCAACGAGATCGGATACCGCGGGGACGAATTCGTGAACGGCCATCAGGGTCGGAGCCCCGAGCACGAGCAGTCGCTCCATATCGGCGTCACTCCCGCGCGAAGAGAAGTCGTCGACAGAGCGGTCGTTCGTGATCCACGCAACTGCGAATGCGAGGATGTACAGAACGGCGGCGATGGAAACGCCAACGTCCGTCGAAACTGCGCCGGCGAGATCGTGTCCATAGAGAGACACGGTTCCGATTCCCGTCGCAACAATAGCTCCAACTGCTGCGACCGGGAACCCGGCCGCATCATTGATCGATACACTGTCTGGCAGATCTAGTACTGACATCTGCACACGTCACTAATCTATCACCTCGGAAAAGTGACACTCCCGCGGGGGTCGGCAGCCCGCTCTCGCCGGCGTTTATCCGATAACCCCACCACAAAATAGAACGGGTCGCGCACGACGGCAACCTCGTACCATCGCCTGATTCATCCATCCGCGCGGCCCGAACCACCACCTCTTGCGCCCCAAGTCCCACGGGCGCGGATCTACCTGTCAACCCTCGGTGGGTGGGTGACCATCCGACTGCTTCTCGCCGGTCAAGTCTACCACGCACGGCCTTGGGCCGCCCACCGCAGATCTTTATATCGACGGAGTACGGCCTACCCATACACCACTGCCGTGATGCGCGATCCAACCAACTCTGAGCGAGTCCGAATCACCGACCAAGTCGTGGGGCGCAGCCCCCACCGTCGCCGGAGGCGACGCCCCGGAAAGGTCGGAATCCACGCACTCTGCGGACTAGTTATTACTCCCACGACTCAACACGGAAATCAGAGTCCAAAGCGGCCTGCAGAGCCGCCCATCGCCGGTTCAAATCCGGCCCTTGGCTTTTTGATCTCTTATACTCGATAGATCCCAGTGAGCGACCGGCTGAGTATATGTCCGGCCACTCCAAGTGAGCATACGACGCGAGTAAATCGCTTATGCAATCCGTTTCGACAGGGCAGACAACCGAGATAGCAGTGTCGCACGAACTAACGCGGTCACAGACTAGCTCCCTTTCCTCATAGATTCCAGTCAGTCCAATCTCCGGAACTGTGTTTTCGTAACATAGGATGCGATAAATCCCAGTGCATAGCCGAGGAAGTGCTCATAGAGATTTAGCACACCGTTGTCGACCAGTGGATTCGCGGGAAACGCGATGACTGGAACGATGAAAAGCAGTAAGATCGTGAGTAATATCAGGTCGGTGTCGCCGGTCGCCCCCATTGCAGACTTGATCTTCGTTCGGGCATTGTTGGTCTGTTCGTACACCGAGAGGCTATACAACACTGTACTGAGCATTGTAGCCAGGACCAGGCCAGCAGTGCCAAGCAGCACTGTCGGGTTCGTTAGCAGCACGGACTGGAGACTCAACACGGAAATAAGCCCCAGGCTTGCAAAGAACAGGGCTGGCGCGACTACGTTGCCCGGACCGATGTCGAAGTTCGTATCCAGGAATTCGCTCAGTGCCAGCGGAAGGTAGCCGACGAAAACCATAATAACTCCCGACGCACCGAACGTCACGGAGGATCTGGTGATTGCGAGATTCAGATACGAAAGAACGGGGGGAAACGCGAGAAGGGCGGTAAAGACAAAAACCCGGAACTGCTGTTGACGGTCGCTCAGCGCACTCAGGAGATACAGTATCGGAACTACGAGGACATACAATCCGACGTTCGTGATCAGGTGCCCGACCTCGAAATGAATGAACGCTGAGGTAAATGCCGCGAGCAGCGTGGGGCTTGTATAATTGAAAACGAGCGATTCACGGACACCCAGCGGAAGGCTGTAGCCGAGCCACAGAAGCAGTGGAAAGGAGAGAACAAGTGCCACATCGAATAGACGCAACTGCTCATAGAACGTCTGTCGTGCCGATTTCTTTCGCCGTCGCTCGGTGTCTGTGTCAATATGAGCTTGTATCCGTTTACCTTAAATAAGCCCTCGGCCACGGATATCAGACTTGATTTTGTAGCAGGAAACTGGGACATCCGAATGCTGGAGACAGCGGATAGAGGGGTAGAGCTTATGATGTACACAGGGGACCGACTGTTCCGGTATGGCCCTCCGCCGGGACCCGAAACCGGTACTACTGCGGTCCACAATGACGCTGCGAGGAGGAACTGGTCGGGTCGTTCCTATTGCTCTTCGGTGTCGCTGTCAGCGGCTTGGCGGCCGGGAACTGCGCTGAGTTCCGGGACTAGTCGGTATCCGGTTACCGTACCGACCGCAGCGGAGAACGCGAGCGCCGTGACCAACTGCGAGGGTGGACCGAAGCCGGCGCTCGAAACCGCTGACACGACGAGCACTGTGAGCACGATTCCGGCGAGGCCGATCGCCGCTTCGCGGACGGCGACGCGGCGGAACCGGTGGCGACGGTCGCTCGGTTGCGTCTGGAGAACCGGCAGGACATCGTGATACCGCGTCTGTACGAGGTAGTTCGTCGCTACAGCGAGGAGGCCGGCGATAAGCGCCCACGGTCCCCAGCCGATGCCAAACGCCGGATCGAGGTCGAGCGCGAATCCGCTCGGCTCGGTTGACTGCTGGCCTTCGGGTGTCGATGGTGCAGGTTCGGCCCCGCCGCCGGCCACGGTCTCCGCTTCGCTGTCGGTGGCTGTCTCTGTCGGTTCGTCGGTCGATGTCTCGTCGCCAGTATTGCCGCCACTGCCACCGCCGCTAGCAGGTATGTCAGTCGGTTCGTCGGTCGACGTCACCCCCTCGGGACCGTCGCTGGTACCCTCGTCAGTATCACTGCCATCGCTTGCATTGGTGTCGCCGCCACCACCGCTGCCTGCATCGGTGTCGTCGCCGTCGCTCGAATTGGTGTCATCGCTGCCGCCACTATCCACGTCCGTATCTCCACCATCGCTGCCACCTGGATCAGTGTTGCCACCACCACTGCCATCACCCCCACCGCTGCTGCTCCCGCCGCCGCCACTGCCACCACCGGTGCTTGACTCAGCATCCGGGATCTCCATCCTGTAAGTCACTGTCTCGGAGATGGACCCCGGGCTGTCGGCGTCGGTCGTCACTGCGAACCCGAGCGTCGCCTGCTCGCCCGGCTCAAGCGTCATCGTGTTACCGGCCTCATCGACCGACTCGCGTGTGCCCGCGTCCGTGTTCCTGTAAATGTCCAGCCACTCGCTGTCGTGTTCGAGACGGAGCGTTGCGGCCTCGTCGCTCCCGGTGACTCCGGAAAAACCGACGACGAATACGTCGTCGAATATCGTCTTGGTGCTGGAAACAACGTCGACGGAGATGACAAGCTCGCCGTTACTGTCGAACGACGCGTAGCGGTCGCCGTTGGGCGTGTCAGCCGGGGCCAGCGCGACTCCGGTGTCCGCCTCCGGGGCGAGTTCATCGACCGGCTCGGAAAGCGGGGCTGCGCCCGTGGACATGACTGTCCCGCAGACGATGAACACGAGCCCAAGGGCGACGTACCATTTCATATTCTGGCTGGAGGTGGCGACTGACGCGGACAGTGCCGATCTCCCCCTTCTAATCACAAGGTTGACTAATTACTGCGAGCCACTGTAGTCATCTTGGCGTGCTGCGAAGACAATCGATTCTATATCATCAATGGCTGCGCCAGTATTGTTCTGAAGATCAACGACAACTGTGAGTGTGGTCTCATCAGCATCACTGTTCTCGTCACTGGCATCTAAATTGACGGCGCTGTCGCCTGTGCTATCAACAATTGAATTTCCGTCTGCGTCTTCAATGTCTAGTGCACTCCCGACAAGCCCGTCTGTGCTTGTGCTGTCTGCGTACTCAGTCTTATTAGGATCCACTGAAACGCCGACGTTCTTGCCGCCGTTATTAGTTACCTTGAGAGCATCACTGAACGTGGTCGTCGCCCTCTCATTTAGCGAATCCTGATTGAGTTCGATAACGGATGTATCGGACTCATCCACAGTTTTGATGATATTGTTGTCGCTTTCAGCGGTTGGATTATTCGGCTCGAAGCTCAACAGCGCGCTTGCATCGTCGGCGGTACTTATTTCGACTGTCCGCGTCGCTTCGACCGAGGAGAACGCACCGGAGCCGAACGCGCCGCCAACGGTCGCACTGATTGTCCCGAGGCCGAGCAGGACACTTCGTCGATTTAGTCTCATCTGTTGTGTTACACAACGATACTCCACCAGTTACTATTGACGTGCTTGAGCGGGGTTAATGCCGCCCATTATCGGTTCAAGCAAAGCTATAACCCCGCTCAAGCAGCCCAATAGTAAGTCCCCAGAAACTGTTGTACTCGGTACGGCACGGCCATAACGTGCTGACTAACTACAACTATGAATCGCAGAAACGTACTTACGGGACTCGGTGGACTGGCAATCAGTGGTGGGGCGCTCTTTGGGTCGGGCGCGTTTACGAGCGTTAGTGCAGAGCGGACGGTCGAAGTGAACGTTGCGACTGGTTCAGACGTTGCTGACGAATACGTTGACGTTCTTGTATATGCGGGCCACGCTACCGTTGACGTAGCGAGTAATGACCCACCATCCAACGCAAATGCTGCTGCCGATGAGGCATCGCTATTCCCCACGTCGAGTGACAGTTACAGCTCATGGGACCCAAGTAGTTCGCCTCAAAGTACTACATTGGAAGAGTGGGTCAGCCTCATTGAAAATGACATGAATATCGAATTTGGCCGTAACAGCGGCCTGCCAAATAACTCGCAGGTGAGCTATGAGCCCCTGTTCGCGGTAGTCAATGACGACCCCGGCAGTGCAAGCGACTACAACGTTTATATAGAGTATGAAAGCACTGATGCCGACAGTGATTATCTTGAAATTGGTGGTGACGCGAAAGGAACCAGTGAAGAGCCTCTCAACGCTGGCAGTTCAGAGGAATACAACTCTGTCATCAACACTGAGACGGGAAGTCATGGAGATACAATTTCACTGACAATCCGTATTGAGGCAGCATAAACCTGGAATAAACATTCAATTATCTGGCTGGTTGTAGTGTAACCTTACACGAATATTTCGAAGGAGAGCACGCACAATCGTTCAGTATCATCGGTTTTTGATCTCAGTGACCGTACTGTGTCTCCACAATGGGAATACATCCACAGCCCCAACACCTGATATTGCTGTAACGGTGTGATGTCTTGGCTGTGTCACAGAATCATACAGTTGAACCCACAGATAGTATTCCAATAATACTGTATTCAAGATTAGAAAGCAAAGTAGTATATATTAGAAAATAACTTAAATGCAATTTTGTTACCATTGACATTCCAGAACACTTTTTATACTATAAACAGGAGTGTAAGTGATGGCAGTGGGTGGGAAGCGAAGCGACCAGACAGGGGCTGGTAACGCGATCGCGCGGGACAAGGTGTTTGAGTTACTCAGTAACCACCGCCGGCGATACGCGCTACACGTAGCGAAGCAGACGGACGGCGCGTCTGAGTTGTCGGATATCGCAGAGCAGGTGGCGGCGTGGGAAAACGGGAAGGACCAGAGCGAGATCACATCCGACGAGCGCCATCGCGTGTACACGTCGATGCAACAGACGCACTTGCCCGCGATGGACCGCGCGGGCGTGATCGACTACGACAACGGCACGGTCACGCTGACCGAGCAGGCGGCGGACCTCGACGTGTACATGGATGTCGTGCCGGAGGACTCCATCCCGTGGGGACAGTACTACCTCGGGCTGGCGGTCCTCTCAGGTGCTGTCGTCGGCGCGGCCGGGCTGGGTGTGTTCCCGGCGAGCGTGCCCGACCTCGCGTGGGCGGTCCTCATCGTCGCGCTGTTCCTCTGCTCCGGGCTGTATCACGTCTGGCAGAGCCGGCAGCTCCGTCTAGGTGCCGGTGAGAAGCCACCGGACGTCGAAACATGAGCAAGAAGTGGACTCGCCGGAGCGCACTCGCGCTCATGGGTAGCGGTGCCGGCCTTCTGACTTGGGGCACCGGTGGGTTCACAAATGTGACTGCTGACCGTCAGGTAAATATCGACACGACAGCTGACGACAGCCCTACCGATGATCCGTTGCTTGGTATCACTACGCACGAAGATCAGTTGGTGTTTGAAACTGAGACCCGTCCACTGGTCACGTTGACGAACAACACCGGGTCAAAACTCGATACGGTTGGAGCGTCCGTTCAAAATCCGGTAGAACTAGACTTTGACGTTGAGCTCGAAAGCTTCCCGAACTCGCTCGACGTTGGCGACTCCGGAGAGGTGACTGCGACGATCACTGGGTCGGGAAACAACCGAATCAAAGAGACGGGACAGATCGAACTGGAAATTATTGCGTCGTCAACGGCCTCCGATTCGGCTCCTGAAATCACAGCATCACGTAGCGTATCGCTCTCCTGCGTGAACTGCATTAATTTCGAAAATCCTGAAACTGGCACACCGTCGGGTTTCATCCCTGATACCGGGGACACATTCGGCCTCCGGGACGAGTTCGATTCAAAATCAACGCTCTACTATGGGTGGGAAAGTAAGCAGACTGATACAACCAGAAACCGGGGCGGAAATCTGGATACTGAAGAGAAAACCCTTGCACACTTTACCACTAATAGCCGGATTCCTACTGCATACGACGCCGCTCTCGATCCCTACTGGGAGATCGACCTCCCGGATGGCTGGTATGACGTAACAATCCACTGTCGGGACCCGTCCTATTCGGATCAGGAGTACTCGTTTGATGTCGTTGGCGGAGCTGAGACGGTCGAATTGCGGGATGCTAATTTTAATAACGAGAATAATCAGCGCTCAATAGAGGGCGAAACCTACAGTTTTCCTATTGAGATTGCTGACAAGAAATTGAGCATCACCCCACCGGATGGGACATACAACCCGAAAATCAATTGGCTTCGGTTCGAATCACGGGATGAGGCTGCCGATCCGGCCAAGTTCAATGTGGAAATCACTGGGGGTAGCTCGATTACAGTCAATCAAGGAGATACCGCCAGTATCGCCGTTGAAATTGAAAACGCCGGAGACCAACCTGGCGTGCAGGAGATAACGGCCACTGTCGAAGATGTAAAAAAAGATAGCCAGGCCATTTCACTAACTGCTGGAGAAAAAAACACAATCCAGCTTGATTGGGATACCAGCGACGAGACGCCGGGGACGTACACCTTGAAAGTCAGCAGTGAGGACACGAGCGACACAACTGAGGTGAAGATTACTGGGGTAGACATCACTGCTACTGGGGCTTCGGATAAACGACAAGGGGGTGACTACTCGGACTACTACTTCAAGATCACACACAACTTCGATGGCGGCATCGAACTGACTGGTGTTCGAGTTGACTCAACAAGTGCAGATGCGGATAACCTTCGTAGAGAGAGATATCCATATCGAGAGGTAGAGGTGGATGTCACTGACGATTGGGAACATGGGACGGATGGCACCTACTCGGAATCAGGAGCCGATTACGAAGGCGGGGGGTGGTGGAGTTGGTATGAGATTGGCGATTACATAGATCTAGACCCGACGGATTATCCGGCGGAGATGATACAGACTGACGATGACGCCGAACTTGGCCTACTTGCCTTCCGAAAGAGGCAGGGGAATGGTCAGGGCTCGGGGAGTTTCAAATCTGTTGATATGCGGGGTGACACGGTTGCTATCACCCTCTGGTATACGGACCCCAACGGTGACGAACGTAAGGCGTCATTCACTACTGACTAGTTTGCAAACATGCATTTGAACTTCACCGCTGACCCCGTTACTACAGATCTCCGAACATACGAATTCAGGTCTGTCATGGTTTGAACGGAGTCTCCGCATAGACCCGGACTACAATGCAAACGATGCCGGAGGCACGTCCAATTCAATTGAACCAGCCCGACATATTCTGTAGAGCGTACGGTTGCATCAGGTAGGGAAATTGGACAGTAGCTAAAGCCAATATAATCGCAAAGTAATACATGACATAGCAGCGTGATACAGTACAGAAGACGCCATAGCAGCCATGATTTGAGTATGTGAAAACCAACTAGAACAGGAACAGAAAACTCTAATGTACTAACCACAACAACATTGTTAGAAGCGTCCTCTCACACATAAATGACAGAAGATCGACTTTCGGTTTCCGTTCGTTCCTTACTCAATCGATGGTTACTCCCACTTATTCTACTTTCACTTACAGTAGCACTCGCTGGCGGCTACGTCACGTACGACAGTCACGTCGATGGCGCGGAAACGGTCGTCGAGCAGCAAACGACTGGCACGTGGACGGTGGAAAGCGAGTTCGAACACGGCGCGACAGTGACGCGTGACACCGAGGTGTTCAGCGCGGGCGAGGAACTCACCAACCGGTCGCTGTATTTCACGACGGCGTCGCCCGAACTCGAGGGCACGTACACGGTTTCACACGACAACACCGACGGAAACCCGGCAGACACCGCGACGGACCTGTCGCTGGTCGTCCGTGCGGTCGAGGAACGGAACGGGAATCAGGTAGTGCACTGGCAGACACGGGACTCGCTTGAGACGCTCGACGGCGTCGAAATCGAGGATGGCGGGGCGACCGCAACGACCGTCAGCGTCGATATTCCGACGGTCCTCAACCGCACCGAGGCGATCCAGAACGACCTCGGGGCCGCCCCCGGACAGACCGAGGTGTTGCTCGTCGCCGACACGACCGTCGAGTCGTCGGTCGACGGGGAGACGTTCACCGACACCCGCACCGACCGCATCGAGATCGTGCCCGGCCGGAGTGTCTACCGCGTCAGCACGAACACACAGGGCGCGAGTTCCTACGAGGCGACCGAACAGGTGACCCGGACTATCGAGCCGACACGGCTGGAACTGTACGGCGGGCCTGCACTCTGCGTGCTCGGACTGTTTTGTATGGCGTTCCTCGGGACGGCACGCTGGCGCGGCTGGCTTGCAGTCTCTGACCGCGAACGGGCGCGCAACGAGTTCGAGCGGGCGCGTGACGATTTCGACGAGTGGATCTCAACGGCACGAATACCGGATGCCGGCGACCGAACGCCCGTGCCGACGGATTCGCTGGTCGACCTCGTCGACATCGCTATCGACAGCGACAGGCGGGTCCTCGAAGACGGTGATCGGTATGCCGTCCTCGTCGACAGCGAAATCTACACGTACACGGCTCCGCCAGCCGTCGACCCGCTTGCGTCACGGGCGACTGGCGATGCCGACCCTGTTGCAGAAGACACAGAACAAGAGACAGCGTCGCTCTCCAACCTGCTGTTCAGTGACTCGACCGGGAGCACTGGTGGGACACACCCTGATGAAAGCGACACGCGCGACTCGGACGACAGATGACACCATCGACCAGCACGTCCTGTAATTGTTGATCGCTCTGCTGTCTGTATGCGGCCACGTATGACACACTCTCAGCCAGCGTGAGATACCGCGTACGACTGGCGAAGTCAGCGACTTGGAACGCTGCGAGGACAGGGTGCGCACGTCGCTCTGCTCGACTGAGCAACACTGATTTATATTCCGCCGATCTACGTGGCGTAGCGAAACGCTGGTATGCTCCGAACGTACGTGGTGAAGGGGCTGACAATCGCCGGGTTCGTGTTGGTTCTGACACTCATCGTGGGTGCACTGGTCGGACAGCCAGTGCTCTTGAGCTTCGTCGTGTCCGGGAGTATGTCGCCAACGATTCAGGAGGGCGATGGCTTCGTCGCGATTCCGGCGCAGGTTGCAGGCGACATCGAACAGGGCGATGTCATCGTCTTCGAGTCACAGGAGATTCGCGGTGGGGAGCTGACGACACATCGAGTCGTCGGCGAAACTGAGAGCGGATACATCACGCGAGGGGATGCAAACCCGTTCACAGATCAGGACGGGGCTGAACCCCCAGTGACCGAAAGCCAGGTCGTCGCCGTCGCCTGGCAACCCGGCGGACAGGTGGTGACGATTCCGAACCTCGGCACGGCCATCCTCGCCGGCCGCGTCGTCGTGACGAATATTCTGACGGCGGTTACCATGGTCCTCGGGGTCGAGGGGGAAGCCCAGTCCTGGCAGGCAGGCACAGTGATGCTCGTCTCCGGCGTGATACTGTTCGCGATAAGTCTTGGCAGCGGGGTTGTGAACGGATCCTCGCGCGAACGAGCGCGTTCGCGCGGGCAGGACACCTTCGATCCACGGTACGCTGCGCTCTTTCTGACCGCAATCATCATCGTCCCGGCCAACATCGCAATGGTAGCGCCGAGTTCGACCCACCAGATCCCGGCGGGCGAGATCGCGGCCGGGAACAATATTGCCCCCGGCGATCCGGTCGAAGCCACGCTTGTAGCCAACAACGAAGACGCGCTGGTGACGATGCTCGTCGTGTTTAACGCGTCCGGGAGCACGACAATCGAGAACCGATGGCTCGACGTTCCGGGCGGAGAAACGGACTCGACAGCACTGTACACCCCTGCACCGCCACGAGACGAACAGAAGGTCGTGACCGTCTCTGAGCACCGTTACATCGTCTTGCTGCCGCCTACTGTTATTATGGCGATGCACGACATTCACCCACTGGTAGCGCTGGGTGTTATCAATGCGGCGCTCACCGCGGCGGTACTGGCATTCGTTATCGGATTGCTCGGGACAGACAAACGGCGTGTCCGTGAGACCGACCGGGAGGTGCCGCTGTATCTGCGATTAAAACGCAGACTGCTGTGATCTCTCGGCTACTCCGGCTCGACAGGAATCGTGTGGACCTGCCGGAGCGGTTCGATGTGGGTTTTCGCCGCCTCGTCGAGCGGAAAGGTCCCGTGGATGTCGGTCGGAACCCGGCCGTGGACGACGCGCCCGAATGGCCCGGCAGCGGTTGGATACACCTGCTCCGCCAACCGAGCGACAGGGGCTGCGACATCGAGCCCTTCCAGCGCTTCTTTCACTGCCGCCTCGCCGACGTGGACGGACTCCCCTTCGATAAGAATGAAGGCGAACGGCAGGTCATCGAACTGCGCCTGAAGGAACGCCTGAATCGCCTCGGACTCCCAGGGGACGGGCGTGATCTCCGGGGCACAGCGGGTTACCGTCTCGGCAGCGCGGCGGAACAGGTCGGTACTGCCGTCGTAGACGAGAAGCGACTGAGTCACACCCTCTGTACGGGTTTCGGCCGTTTGAACGTTGTGTAGTGTCACAACAGCGTATGTTTCTGCACCTTGACGCTCTCCGCATGGACGTACGGGACGAACCGACAGCCGAACTCCGCCGACGACTCGAAACCACGCTGGAAAGTGCGCTTGCCGATAGCGTGTCGTGGACCGTCACCACCGACGGCCCAATCGTCGCTCGACTGCCGGACCGGGAACTCGCGTTCGAAACGAGCGATAGCCGGACGGGGTTGGCTGGACAGTCGTGATACGCGTGGACGATGCAGTAGTCAGCGAGTTCGGGCAGTTCGAGACGGTCGACGGCGTCGCCGAGACGGTTGCGTCGCTTGTCCGTTCTGACGTTCGGTACACGGTTTGCTGTGACGGCTACCCGTCTCGTCGGTCGGCCCTCCCGGTACGCTCCGCCGATGGCTACGTTTTACCCGCCTACAAACCGCTCGTGGGTAATCTCTATACGAATCCCACGCCAACGAACGGGTGCATGAGTCTGCTCAAGCGCAAGCACCTCCTCAACGGGATCGTCTCACTGGTAGTTAGCGTCGCTATCACCGTCTGGCTGGCCGACGACGAAGACGCGCCGTGGAGCCTGACTGATATGGCCCTGGCCGTCGCTATTTCGTCGTTCCTGTCGGGCTTTTTTACCAGTTACTTCGCTGACTGACTCGGCGTCACGAGGGAACACCGATGCCGTTCCGCCCCCTCTTACCGCTATGGACGAACCGGAACCGGTCGACGACTGGCAGCACCGTCCGCTCTCGCCGGCGGAAGCCAGTGCCCTGCTGGATGACATCGACGACGCTGTCGCAGTCTGGGTGATGCATCACGACAACGACGTTCGGGCGGCCGTCGTCCTCGATGACGCCCCCGAAGACGCAGTCATCGATATCGTCGTCGAAACCGACGCCGGCTTCGACATGTACAGTTACACGAACGGTGTGTGGATGGACTACGGCACGCAGCGGAAAGACGACCCGGACGCCCCGTCGATGGCCGGGACGCTCGACAGCTACGACGTTCTCGCGGGGGAGTCTGAGATAGTCTAGTCGGTACGATGCATCGGCACCTCCGTCGCTGGGCCGAGACGCCTTCGCCACCGGCATCTCAATACGCTCGAAAAGTAATCATTAAACGGCGCGGCGACTGACCGTCCCTATATGCAACGACGAGCCGCGGCGGCGTACTTCGCGTTCTTCCTCGTTATCAGTGTTGCTGCGTACGCCTACATCGGCGTCGCGGAGAGTCAGCGGCCGGCGGTGTCGCTTGACGCTGACGCCGAACTGACGAACGAGAGTACGTTCACTGTCGACGGAACGGAATACACAGCCACGAACATCCATATGTCCGGCGGTGGCGGTGATGGGCACGGCGGCGGCGGTGGCGGCGAGATGGTCGCCGACCTCTCGTGGACGAACGAGTCCTCACAGTACACGGCGACGTTAGAGCACAACGCCACGACGACGTACCAGAACGACACCTACCGTGTCCACACCGACGGCAACGAGAGCACGGTGACGCTGGAAGAGGAACTCAACGTCAGCGCGCTCCTCGCGGCCGATTCCTCGGTCCAGAACACGCTGGCGACCCAGAACGGGACCGAGTACGTGGTGTACCGCTCGAACAACACGCAGGTCCCGCTGAGCGAGTGGCTGCCCGAACCCGAGACGGTGTCGTTCACTACCGGCGACACCTACCCCTACGCGACCGATAGCGGCACCCAGGAAACCACTATCTCCGAGGTGACCGACGACGGCGCGACCCTCGAATGGTTCGCACCGCGCGACAACACCGTCGAACTGTCCGAGGGCGAGAACGTTACGCTGGGTAGCCAGCAGTTCTTCACGCACTTCCCGGACCACCACACCGTCCAGGTCGTCTCGGTTCAGCAGTACGGCCAGTACCAGGCGACGCTCGATCAGCAGGACTACTTCCACGAGCGCAAGAACGGCATCTGGGGCATCTCGATACTCTCGGGCATCGCAGCCGTGCTGATGCTGGGGATGGCGTACATGCCCGTCCGCGGATAACACCGACACCTGTTTTCTCACTCCGCTCTCAGCGTTCCTCTCAGCGACTGACTTATTCGTCGGCTGCCCAGCTGATATACGCCAGTCCGACACCGATCACACCCATCAGTACTGCCGCAACCATCTGTACAATCACTGCGCCCATCGATGCGTGTGTCTGCCATGGCGTGCTGGCAACTGCCGCGAGCGTGGCAACGACGAGCAGTATGCCGACAGTGATACCCAGCGGGCGCAGCGGCTGTGTAAGTACGCGCTGCACTGTACCGGTAGTTCCGTCCATACTGGTGCCATTCGCTGTCTCGGTGGTAAATGAACCGGTCTCGGACTGTTCGCTATCGCGTCGCTCGTTATTGATCGAACAGTGGCCGGGAGGGAGTTGAACCGGAGCCAGACGTGCTCACTGCGTTGCGCGCGACTGGCAGGGTTCGACGCCCTCCATAGCCGCTTCACTCCTCCCTCGTTCGTTCGTCGTAGAAGCGGGCCGGGAGGGAGTTGAACCGAAGAGAGACGGTCGTCCTCACTTCGCTCGGACGCTGCGACTCTCAGGATTCAACTCCTCCCTCGTTCGTTCGATACCGCTCGCTGTTGCTCGCGGATATCTCACGGGTCGGGAGGGAGTTGAACCGAAGGAAGACATGCTCGCTCACGTTCGTTCGCTGTGCGTGCCTTCCAGGGTTCAATACCCACCTATCGTTGTCACTGCTCACTATCGTTCGCAGGACAACGGGCCGGGAGGGAGTTGAACCCCCGACCATCTGGTTAAAAGCCAGACGCTCTGCCTAACTGAGCTACCGGCCCTCGCTATTCGCTCGGGGGAGTGGCGATTAAGACCTTACGGTCCGTCGTCGAAGTACGACTCGATAGCCTCGCTGATGACCTCTCCGGGTGAGGCCCCATCGAGTGCAGCCTGCCGGCGGAGTCGACAGTAGGCGTCCCGGCCGAGTTGTGTTCGCAACTCACCCAATGCGTACCCCTTTCTGGCGAGTGCCGCGTCCACGGACGCGCCGTCGTTGACGCTACTCGCGACTGACCGGATCTGGCGGACAGTGAGATCGTGGTCGAGGGCGGCCCACGCAAGCAGGAGGCGGGACTCGCCGGAGACCCTGGCGATGTGTTTGGCCGCTGTCGGCGCAATTTCTCCCTTGGCGACGTGGATACGGACGGATCGCGGGAGATCGTGTACGCGGGACCACTTCCGGATGAACGAGACCGAGGCTTCGCCGCCGGCCCGCTCGGCAGCGGCCTTGTAGGACCCCTCACCGCGAACCAGGGCCGCACACGCGGCCGCGCCGCGCAGGATGAACACGTTGTCGTCGGCGCCGGCCGTGTTCTCGGAGAACTTCTTGACGGTTCTGGCGGCGAGTTCGAGGCTTTCGGGGTCGTCGGGATCGAACTCGATGGCCTCCTCGGGTCGCTGTCCAGTGAGTGCTGGGTCCCCGCGGATGACCGGTTTGCCGACCGGTGATTCACGGTCGGTCGATGGAACGTAGTTGTCGGGCCCCTCAGGCATCGATACGTGCTTGGGGAGCGCCGCACAAAAGTATCCCGTACGGGGGTGTCAGTCGTCGGATGCGCTCTCGCGCTCTTCGCTCATGTGCTCCCAGATCTCTGTGCAGCCACAGCCGTCCTCGACATTGTCGAGGTGGTCTGTCGTTGGCTCTTCGCGCTCGGCATCGTCGTCGTGGGTCTGTTGTGCGTTCGTCATCGTTTCTCTCACAGCGACGACCGGGGTGGCCGCCACGGAACGTCGTACTCCTCTGTAATAGCCCCACTATCTTAAGGACGGACTCTGCTGTAAGCTTGGCCCGCACTGCGACTTACAGGCAATATCTGTGTGTATCTCGTACGGGACCCAACAAATAGTGGGTCATGATACCGGAACACACCCACCGCACGACGGCGCGCGGTTCACTTCGGCTCCGGTGATACTTGCGACCGCCGATGCCCTCAGGTGTCCCGGGGATCTAATGAGATGTAATGACGACCGACGTTCACCAGCTCGACGACGGGGCCTGGATTTCCGTCAACGACTCGCGGGAAGTGAACGTCTCGGACCTGTGGTTGTTGGCTCGAAGCGACTTCTGTGGGTGTGAGACGACGGATTTCCTCGCCGAGGGATTCGTGAAAGTGGGCGTGGATTACCCCGATATTCAGGCGCGAATAGCCGGACAGTGCATCTCCTGCGGTGAAAGCGGCGTTACCGACTGGCTAACGGTCGGTCGTGTCGTGGATCCCGATTCCGGTGAGTTCTACGGTGTTGTCCACGAGAGCGTCCATTTCCCGGAAAAACGAACCAGACTTGCCCGCCCCGAAGAGTAGGCAATAATCTCTTGTTTCGGGGAGTGGGGGAGACGGTTGACGGCAAAGTGTGGTGTATAAGTCTGTGAGACTTCTGGAAGAGTACATTAGCTATGCCCAGTAAAGTCGAGAAATGGAAAGACGAGGTTTACGGTAACGAGATCCGGGAGCATTTGATGGAGTTCGCGGAGAAGGGCTGGGACGCCATCCCAGAGGACGAACACGACGCCTGGTTCGAGCGCTTCAAGTGGTGGGGCCTGTACCACCAGCGCTCCGGGCAGGAGTCCTATTTCATGATGCGCATCGGGACGCCGAACGGCGTCATCAAGCCCGGCCAGCTCGAAGTCATCGGCGAGGTCGCCAAGGAGTACGCGACCGGCCCCGTCGACAACCCCGAGTTCGGTGAGGCCTACTGCGACTGGACGACCCGCCAGAGCATCCAACTGCACTGGATCAAGCTGGAGGACATCCCGGAGATCTTCGAGAAGCTCGAAGCCGTCGGTCTGGGCACCCAGCAGGCCTGTGGTGACTCCTGGCGGAACATCGTCGGTTGCCCCGTCGCCGGTAAGGACAAACACGAGCACGTCGACGCCTGGCCCGTCGCCGAGGACCTCCACGAGACGTTCAAGGGCAACGACGACTACTCGAACCTCCCGCGCAAGTGGAAGGTCGCCATTGCCGGCTGTGACGAGGGCTGTGGCCAGGGCGACATCAACGACCTCGCCTTCGAACCGGCCGAGAAGGACGGCGAACTCGGCTTCAACGTTCGTATCGGCGGCGGCCTCTCCCGCAAGGAACCGCGCCTCGCCCGCGACATCGACGTGTGGGTACCGCCGGAACAGGCCGCTGACGTGGCCCACGGCATGTCCGCGCTCTTCCGCGAGTACGGCGACCGCGAGGACCGCTTCAACGCCCGCATCAAGTTCCTCATGGACGAGTGGGGCCCCGAGAAGATGCGCTCGGTTCTCCAGGAGGAGTTCGTCGACTTCGAACTGCCGACCGCCGGCGAGGACATGCGCGACCAGTACAGCTACAACACCGGGTCCCAGGACGGGCACAACGACCACGTCGGGATCCACGAGCAGAAAGACGGCAACTACTACGTCGGCCTGAACGTCCTGGTCGGCCGCATGGGCGCCGACGACGTGCTCGAACTCGCGGAACTCGCCGACGAGTACGGCTCCGGCGAGGTCCGACTGACCCAGCGCCAGAACATCATCGTCACCGACGTCCCCGAGGAGAACCTCGACGCGTTCACCAGCGAACCCCTGCTGGAGAACTACTCCCCGGACCCGTCGCCGTTCATGCGTGGCTCCATCGCCTGTACGGGCACGGAGTACTGCTCGCTCTCTATCGTCGAGACGAAGAACCGCCAGGTCCGCTACGCCCGCTGGCTCAAGGACAACGTCGAACTCCCCGAGGACCACAAGGACTTCCACATCCACCTCTCGGGCTGTACGGCCTCCTGTGCCCAGCCCCAGATCGCCGACGTGTCCCTGCGTGGCATGAAGACCCGCAAGGACGGCGAACCGGTCGAAGCGCTCGACATCGGCCTCGGCGGCGGCCTCGGCGACGACCCGCGCTTTGCCGACTGGGTTGAGATGCGCGTCCCGGCCGACGAAGTCCCCGGCGCGATCAAGAACCTCGTCAACAACTTCAAGGACGCCCGCGAGGACGGCGAGACGTTCCGTGACTTCGTCGAGGACCGCGACGAGGAAACGCTGGCCGAGATGGTCGACCCCGAGGAGACGGACTACCACGACCCGTACATGCACAACACGAAGATGACGTGGTACCCCTACGCAGAGGACGACGACATGCAGTCCTCGCCCGCGCCGACCGACGGCGCCGGCGAGCCGCTCCCGTCTGACGACTAAGTCGCACTGCTGGGCATTCGCGTCCCGACTGTTGTCGAATTGCGCTGTGACCCGCCTTTCTCACACAGTTTCTCCCGACGCTGTGGCCGGGAGCGCGCTTTGTCGCGCGACCCACCGTCAGAGCGTTGCTCTGACGAGCCTTCGCTCACGAAGACGGGGAAGGGCAGGCCTGCCTGAGAACAGGACACAAACTCAGTAGCCGCTGTGTGCGAGCATACCGCGAGCGAAGCGAGCGGTTTCACGCGAATCGCGGCGCGATTCGCGCTTTTTTCATCGACGTTTTTTGACCGGGGTTGAGCGCTCGCCTACGGCGAGCGCGAACCCCCGGTGAAAAAAGGTCGTTGGTAAGCCTTATTCGCCGCACTGGCGTAGCAGTAAGTGGCAGCGGGAGGCCGGCTCCCGTGGCGCAAGCCATGAGGAAAGTCCCCCCACCTGTCGGACAGGTGACCGGGCGCAAGCCCGGGGCGGGAGACCGTCGGCTCTGGAACAGCAACGACACGTCGTCGCCGGACCGATGAGGTGTGCGAATCCCGAGCGAGGCTAAACGTGACCTTCGGTCACGCGGCCAAAGCGAGGGAGAGTTAACCCACCGAGGGCAGTCGTGCCCGGTGACTCCGGGTGCGCGTTTGTGGACCACATCCGTGCTCCACACGTGGGCCGCAGACGCCCCACGCATTCCGTGGGCCGCTGATGCGCCCCACGCTTCCGGCGACGGACCGATGGAACGGCGAAACCTCACCGGTGCAAGGCCGCGTCGACAGGTAGTCCGACGCCGCGCGCAAGCGCTGGACGTGGCCGCTCAGCCGAATGCTGGCCCGAACAGAAGGGGGCTTACTCCCCGCAGCCGCCATCCTGGTGAGCGACGGGTTCGATGGTTACAAGCCCGCGCCGGCCACAGACCAGAGTATGACCGCAGCCGATCTTATCGACGCCGTTCGCGACGACCAGCAGACGGAACTCTCCCGACTGGGCTCCTCGAAGACGCTGTACGCCGACACCCGCGGCGAGATGGAACCGGACGTGGTACTGGCGGCGGCCGCCGCCCGCGAGGGGGCGGCCCACGACACCTTCGACGCCTGGAGCGACGACGGCCACGACGACGCGGCGGCGCTGTTTGCCGACGCGGCGGCCGAGACGGCCGAGCGCCGTGACAGTATCGACGCCGACCCGGTCGACCGGACGCCGGCGATGCACGACGTGCTCGACGGCCTCGACGGGACCGTCGAACGCCTCGGCGGTTTCGTCGGCTGGTCGCTCGTCGACAAGAAGGTCAAAGAGCAGTACACGGGCTTCTTCACCGGGCAGGCGGACCCACAGACGGCGAGCACGTTCCGTAGCGCCGGCAGCGACGTAGTGGCCCTCCGCGACGAAGCTGCTGAACTGCTCGACGCCGTCTGTGAGAGCGACGACGACTGGGACGCCGCGGAGGCGGCCGCCATCGACGTCATCTCGACGGCCTATGACGAGTACTTCGAGACGCTCGAAGACCTCGGCGTGAACCCGAAGCCGGTCTGCTAACGCTTCACGAACCACGCGGCTCAAGTCCGTCCAGCCCGACGTATGGATAATGAGCGACACCGGCGGACCACTCTCCATTGACCGTCCAGACGTCGACCGCGCGTTCCGCGTCGACGCCCCGTTCGAGCCGGCGGGCGACCAGCCCGAGGCCATCGAAGGGCTCGCGTCGGGCTTCCGTCAGGGGATGGACCGACAGACCCTGCTCGGCGTGACCGGCTCCGGGAAGACCAACACCGTCTCGTGGGTCGTCGAGGAAATTCAAAAGCCCACGCTTGTCATCGCCCACAACAAGACCCTCGCGGCCCAACTGTACGAGGAGTTCCGCGAGCTGTTCCCGGACAACGCCGTCGAGTACTTCGTCTCTTATTACGACTACTACCAGCCCGAGGCATACGTCGAGCAGACGGACACCTTCATCGACAAGGACGCCTCGATCAACGACGAGATCGACCGCTTGCGCCACTCCGCGACGCGCTCGCTGCTCACCCGTGACGACGTGATCGTCGTCGCCTCCGTTTCAGCTATCTACGGGCTCGGTGACCCGCGCAACTACATCGATATGTCCCTCTCGCTTGAGGTGGGTCAGGAGATCGAGCGCGACGAACTCCTGAAGCGGCTGGTCGACCTGAACTACGAGCGCAACGACGTGGATTTCACGCAGGGGACCTTCCGCGTGCGCGGGGACACGCTGGAGATCTACCCGATGTACGGCCGCTACGCCCTGCGCGTGGAGTTCTGGGGCGACGAGATCGACCGGATGTTGAAAGTCGACCCGCTGGAGGGCGAGGTCAAAAGCGAGGAGCCGGCGGCGCTCATCCACCCGGCAGAGCACTACTCGATTCCCGAACAGCGCCTCCAGCGGGCCATCGACGAGATCGAGGAACTGCTGGAACAGCGCATCCGCTACTTCGAGCGCCAGGGCGACCACGTCGCCGCCCAGCGTATCGAGGAGCGGACCACCTTCGACATCGAGATGATGCAGGAGACGGGCTACTGCTCGGGCATCGAGAACTACTCGGTCCATCTCTCGGACCGCGAGACCGGCGAAGCCCCCTACACACTGCTGGATTACTTCCCCGACGACTTCCTCACCGTCGTCGACGAGTCCCACCAGACGCTCCCCCAGATCCGGGGCCAGTTCGAGGGCGACAAGAGCCGCAAAGAGAGTCTCGTCGAGAACGGCTTCCGCCTGCCGACGGCCTTCGACAACCGCCCACTTACATTTGAGGAGTTCGAGGAGAAAACGGACCAGACGCTGTACGTGAGCGCGACGCCGGGCGACTACGAGCGCGAACACAGCGACCAGGTCGTCGAGCAGATCGTCCGCCCCACCCACCTCGTCGACCCGGCCGTCGAAATCGCCTCGGCGACGGGGCAGGTCGAGGACCTGCTCGGACGGATCGACGAGCGCGTCGAGCGCGACGAGCGGGTGCTGGTAACGACCCTGACCAAGCGGATGGCCGAGGACCTCACGGAGTACCTGGAGGAGTCCGGCGTGAACGTCGCCTACATGCACGACGAGACGGACACGCTGGAACGGCACGAACTCATCCGCTCGCTCCGCCTGGGCGACATCGACGTGTTGGTCGGCATCAACCTCCTCCGGGAGGGACTGGACATCCCGGAGGTGTCGCTCGTGGCGATTCTCGACGCCGACCAGGAGGGGTTCCTGCGCTCGGAGACGACGCTCGTCCAGACGATGGGGCGTGCCGCCCGGAACGTCAACGGCGAGGTGGTGCTGTACGCCGACGAGCGCAGCAACGCCATGCAGTCGGCTATCCAGGAGACCCAGCGCCGCCGGCGCATCCAGCAGCAGTACAACGAGGAACACGGCTTCGAACCGACGACTATCGAGAAGGCAGTCGGCGAGACGAACCTGCCCGGCAGCAAGACCGACACCGGCGGTATCTCCAGCGATGGCGCGAGCGATGCCGACGAGGCCGCCCGACAGATCGAACAACTGGAAGAGCGGATGGGGGAGGCCGCGGACAACCTGGAGTTCGAACTGGCCGCGGACATCAGGGACCGCATCCGCGAACTGCGCGAGGAGTTCGACTTGGACGGCGGTGACGATGGCGACGGCGTGCCGGCTCCCGGGCCGGAGTTCTGACCGCTCGGCCTACGTCGGACCTGGGTAACCGATTTATACCCTGAATTGAAATGGTACGTATCTCGATAGCACCTCTGTCGGGGTTGAACTATGTTCGAGTCCATTCGTTCCCTGGGCCGTGGCTTCTCGCCGACCGGACTCGTCGTCGCCGGCCTCGGCTTCTTTCTGACCCGGTTCACCGTCACGCTGGCGGTCAGGGACGGCCCGGCGGCGTTCGTCTTCGGCGGGGTGTTGCCGCTGGTGCTCGGCCTGGGGCTGTCGGCGTTCGGCGTCGCCCTCGTCGTCGGTGAGTTTGAACGCGGCTTCGTTCGGACGGTCACGCTGTGGTGTCTCGCCGGCACCGGCGCGATGTTCGTCCTCGTTCTGCTGACCCTGGTCGGCAACGGCAGCATGGGGCCGCTGTCGAGCGCGGGGAGCCGGGCGTACCTGTCGAACTTCCTCATCGGCGGCGGTGTCGGCGGGGCGCTCACCGGCGTCTACGCCGGGCGGTCGAACCGACAGCGACACGAACTCGAACAGCAGGCCGCCCGGCTGGACCTGGTCAACCGTATTCTCCGTGACAGGGTGTTGAACGCACTGACAGTCATCCGCGGGCGCGTCGAGGTCGCAGAATCCCGGGACGACATCGGGGCGGCTGGTGTCCTGTCGGTCGTCGACGACCGCTCGGCCGGCGTCCAGCAGGTCGTCGAGAACATGAAACACATCACCCGCGGCGGGTCCGACCTGTCGCTGGACGCCGTGCCCGTGGTTCCCTGTGTTACCGCCGGCGTCGACACGGTTCGCGAGCAGCACCCGGACGCCGCGTACGATCTGCGAACCGACACGCCGGCGGACCGACAGGTACGGGCCAACGCGATGCTCGACGATCTGGTCGCCCACCTGGTCGAGAACGCGGTCGTGTACAACGACAGCGACCAGCCCCGGGCCGACGTGACGGTCACAGACGCCAGGGACACCGTTACTATCAGCGTCAGTGACAACGGGACGGGATTGCCCGAGCGCCAGGTGGGCCTGCTGGAGCGGGGCGAAATCGGGTCCTACGAGGACCGTTCGACCGGCTTCGGGCTGGACCTCGTTCGGCTGCTCGTCCGGAGCTACGGCGGGCGAACCGAAGCCACTGTCACCGACGACGGGACGACGATAACGCTGACGCTGCCCCGCATCTCGGCCGACGGCGGCGTGCAGCCGGCGTCCGAGGAGGAGGTGTACGGCCTCTCGACACGACGCATCGGCCTGGCTGTCGGTGCGTCAGTTGTCGCCGCTGTCGTGATGGGGGTCCCCTATCAGTTGCTCTCCGGGAGTGTCCCGGTCATCGGGGCGCTGTACGGCGTCCGGAACGCGCTGGTCGGCTGGCTAACGCACGGCTTCCACAGCATCGTCTTCGGACTCGCCTACGCCGCCCTGGTCCAGTCCGTCCCCGACGGTGTCTCCGAGCGGACTCGCTACTACGGTGTCGCCCTCGGCTGGTCGCTTGCGCTCTGGCTCGTCGCGGCCGGGGTCATCATGCCCGCCTGGCTCTCGCTGGTCGGCATTGAGGCGACCCTGCCGAACCTCACTGCCCTCACGCTGGTGGGCCATCTCCTCTGGGGCGGCTCGCTCGCGCTTCTCTACAGCGCCGGGGCCCGACGCCTGAACGGGTAAGCCCGGGTTGAGCCAGTGAGATTGGACTGGAATCAGCTCTGATTGGACTAATACAACCAAAATTGTTTTACGCGCTACTGCAGTTGTATAGCCTGATGTCACGCGTCTCGCTCCCACACGACGCGAAGGCCGGTCCCACCAAGCCGGAGGTCCGGGCCGTCCTCGCCAGCAAACTCGCTCTCACCGGGTCCGACCACTTCGCGGAGGTCGGTTCCTGTACCGGTGCCGTCACCATCACGGCGGCGCGCCGGGCCGGGCGGGTCACTGCGCTCGAACGTAAGCCGAACCGACTCGACGTGACCCGCAAGAACCTCGCGGCCAACGACGTCGACGCCGATGTCGAACTGCGGGAGGCAGAGGCCCCGGAGGGCCTGCCCGACGACGCCGACGCCCTCTTTCTGGGCGGGTCGCGCAACTACGAGGCCGTCCTCGACCACGCCGTCGAGACCGGCGTCGACCGCATCGTGATGAACGTCTCGCGCCTGGAGGTCGCCGGCGCGGCGACCGAAGCGTTCCGCGAGCGCGACATCCTGGAGGAGGTCGTCCAGTTCCAGGTGAGCCACGGCTACGAACTCGCCGGCGCGACGAGTTTCAACTCGGAGAACCCCGTCTACATGCTCGTCGGCAGCGCCAGCGAGGACGTGGCGGCTGATGGCGCTGGCGGGCCGAGTGATGCCGAGGCCACAGACGGGGGGCAGCGATGACCCTCTACGGGATCGGCCTCGGCCCCGGCCAGCCCGACCTCGTGACGGTGCGGGGCAAGCGCGCGCTGGAATCCGCCGACGTGGTGTACTCGCCGGGCCGACTCTCGCGGTCGGTCGCGACCGAACACGTCCCCGAGGAGCGCATCGGCGACCTCGACTTCCCGATGACCCGCGACGAGGAGAAGCTCCGGTCAGCCTGGAAAGAGGCCGCCGCCGAAATCGCGCCGACGGCCCGCGACGGCGACGCCGCCTTCGTCACGCTGGGGGACCCGAACGTCTACTCGACGTTTGGCCACCTCCGCCGGACGCTCGCCGCCTTCCACCCAGAGGTCGACCTGGAAGTGGTCCCCGGCGTTAGCGCCATGTCAGCGTTTGCGACGGCGCTGGGCGTCGAAATCACCGCGGGGTCGAGCCTCGCACTCCGGGAAGCCGACCGCGGCGCGTCGCCGACCGGCCCCGACCGGATGATCCTGTTCAAGGTCACCGACGCGCCGGCGACCCACGAGGGGCTGGTCGAGGCCGGCTACGACGTGGTGTACGGCCGCCGGCTGTTCATGGAACAGGGCGAGACAGTTGTCACGGACGACCCGAGCGAGATCGACGAGCGAGACTACTACACGCTGGCCTACGCCGAGAAGCCCGAGACCCGCGTCGAGCAGGCGACCGACGCGTTCCTCGAAGCGGCCGACGAGAGCGGCGTCGTAACCGACGGCGGCGAGAACGGCTCCGGGGAACTACTGCGACAGGAGCGTTCCGAAGCCGCCCTGTGTGGCGACGAGGTGAACCATGACTGAAGACACGACGACCCGCGACGACGAGGTATCGACGGAGGCGGCGGAGACGGACCCGCAGACGGCAATCGACTCCGTCGCCGGCAACCGCGACGACCGCGTGTACGAGCACAGTGCCGGCGACGAGCAGGAGGGCATCCCCTTCGTCGGCGCGGGTCCGGGCAACCCCCGGCTGCTGACCGTTGCCGGTCGGGAACTGCTGGCCGACGCCGACCTCGTGGTCCACGCCGGGTCGCTCGTCAACAGCGAACTGTTAGACGAGTACTGCGCCGATGCTGAGACGGTCTCCTCCATCGGCAAGGACTTAGAAGAGCTGATTCCGCTGATGCGGGACGCCTACGAGGCCGGCGACACCGTCGTCCGGCTTCACAGCGGCGACCCGGCCATCTACGGTGCAGCGTTGGAGCAGATGGACGCGCTCGAACACGAGGGCGTCCCGACCTACATCGTCCCCGGCGTCACGTCGGCCTTCGCCGCGAGCGCGACGATGCGGACCCAACTGACGCTCAACGAGGTCGCCAACCACGTCGCCTTCACCCGCCCGCAGGGCAAGACGCTCGACGAGGACGAGGACCACATCTCCGAGTTCGTCGGCATGGGCGACGTGACGACCTGCATCTACCTCGGGACCCACGCCGTCAGCGAGACGATGGACCGCCTGCTCGAAGATGGGCACGATCCCGAGACGCCCGTGGCGGCCATCTACCACGCGTCCTGGCCCGACGAGGACGTCATCGAGGGGACGATTGCGACCATCGGCGAGAAAATCGAGGACGCGGGCTACCGCGCCTCCGCGATGGTCGTCATCGGCGACGCCGTCGGCGGCGAGGACTACGAGCGGTCGTTCCTCTACGGCGACTGGGCCAACCGTGGGAGTGACGCGGATTCACAGGAGGCTGACGACTGATGAGCACTGACACAGACAACGATTCGAGTTCGAACAGTTGCAAAGCGCCCGACTCCGACGGCGAGGTAGCCGAAGATATCGCTATCGTCGCGTTCGAGCGGAAGATGGACACCGCCGAAGACATCGTCGACGGCATCGGCGACCGCTACGAATCCATCGACATCCTCGAATACCACGGCGACGTGTTCGAGGAGTACTGGGGCGAGTACGACTGCTTCATCGGCCTGATGGCGAGCGGCATCGCGATGCGCAAGACCGCTCACCTACTCGACGACAAGTGGGACGACCCCGCCATCTGTGTCGTCGACGAGGAACTCACCTGGGCCATCCCCATCACCGGCGGCCACCACGGTGCGAACCAGGTCGCCGACGACCTTGCGTCGATGGGCGCGGTGCCGGCCATGACGACCGCAAGCGAGGCCGCCGACAAGCAGGGCGTCGAGAAGCAGGCCAAGGCGCTCGACGCCCACGTCGTCAACGGCGACTCGACGGTCGCGACGAACCTCGCCGTGCTCGATGACGAACTCGGTCCCATCGAGCGCCTCGACGGCCCGAAGGCGGTACTGGTCGACGACGACGTGACCGTCCTCAAACGCAACAAGGACGACGGCGTCGTGCTCGGCACCGGTAGCGTCGCCGGCGCGGACACCGAGCAGTTCCACGCGGCCTGGGACGCGGCGCTGGACGAGGCTGACCTCGACCGCGATGACGTGGAGTTCATCGCGACGGGCACCCGGAAAGCCGACGAGGAAGGGATGCTCGCCGCCGCCGAGGAGTGGGGCCTCGGCGTCGTCGCCTTCGAGAAGGAGACTCTGGAGGAGTTCGAGGGCCCGACCCCCTCGCGGTCGAAGGAACTCATCGGCTGGCCGGGCATCGCCGAGGCGTCGGCCATCGCCGCCGGCAGCGAGCACGACCTGCTGGCCGAGAAGAGCTGCTACGACGAGGCCGTGACGGTGGCGATCGGCAAATGAGCGGGACCGAGGACGTGGCCGCGTCGGCCCCGACGACCGCGACGCCCGACGACTACGGGACGCTGTACGTGGTCGGTATCGGGCCGGGGTTGCCCCACGACATGACCCAGCGGGCGAAAGACGTCATCCAGACCGCCGACTGCATCATCGCCTCGAACCTCTACCAGGAGTTCCTCCGGAAGGACGGGACGCTCCCGCCCCAGTCCGCCGAACTCGACAGCGAAACCGACGACGGCGAAATCGCCGACGAGGAGGGGACTGTGCTGGAACGGCCCGACGGCAGCCAGCAGACCCTCATCCGGTCGTCGATGGGCAAGCAGGTCGAACTCGCCCGCGAGGCCTTCGAGCGCGTCCGGGCCGGCGAGGACATCGCCCACGTCTCCGGCGGCGACCCGAACGTCTACGGGAAGTCCGACCTGCTGTTTACGATGGCCGACGCCGACGACGCCGACGACGTCCCCATCGAAATCGTCCCCGGCGTGACCGCCGCGCTGTCGGGCGCGGCGAACCTCGGTGCACCGCTGTCGAACGATTTCTGTACCATCTCGCTGTCGGACAAGTGGCGCGGCTGGGAGGAGATCGAGGAGAAGCTCCGAGCGGCCGCCATCTCGGGCTTCGTCGTCGTCCTCTACAATTGCTGGCGCGACTACGAGCGAGCCGTCGACGTGCTCCGCGAGGAGCGGGCCGACGATGTGCCCGCCGCCATCGTCAACGACTCCGGCCGCGGCGAGGCCGGCCGCAACTTGGATGACGAGACGGAGACCATCACCACGCTCGGCGAACTGACCGAACACGACGACAAAGTCGGCGGCATGGGCTCGTCCATCGTCGTCGGCACCCACGAGACTGAAGTCTGGCGCAACGACTACCAGGAGTTCCTCGTCACCCCGCGCGGCGGGCGTGACGTCGACGATTTCTAACAATGAGCACTGACAACACCACCGACGCGAGTACAGAGACGGAATCGAAGTGCGGCGCAAGCGAGGCACAGGCATCGGCCGGAGAGACCGATACGGACGCAAGCACCGGGTCGAAATGCGGGGCAAGCGAGGCGCGAAGCGCCTCGGAGGCGAGCGGCGAAACCGCGAGCGCCTCCACCAGCGAGGCGAGTACGTCGACGGAACCGAGCACAGAGGCCGACGACACCAGTTCGAAGTGCGGTGCCAGTAGCTCTTCGTCCTCGTCGTCCTCAAGCAGCAGTTCCTGCGGGGCGTCCTCGTCGTCCGATTCCTCGGACGAGGAGGAGGTGGGCGCGACCGTCGACGACTTCGACGCCGAGCCGGGCCAGCTGATCGCCGTCGGCTTGGGTCCCGGCCAGCCGGAAGGGATGACCGCCCGCGCCCGCTCTGCCCTGCTGGACGCCGAACACATCGTCGGCTACACGACCTACGTCGAACTGCTGCCCGACGAGGTGACCGAGGGAGCCGACGACATCTACAACACGCCGATGTGTGGCGAAGTCTCGCGGACCGAGGAGGCCATCGACCGCGCGCTGGCGGGCAACGACGTAGCCATCATCGGCAGCGGCGATCCGAACGTGTACGCGCTGGCGGGCCTCGCGCTGGAGATTATCGAGTCGAAGGGAGCTACGGCGACGATGCTCGATTTCGACGTGGTTCCCGGCGTCCCGGCGGCCCAGTCTTGTGCGGCCCGCGTCGGCGCGCCGCTGGTCAACGACACCGTCTCCATCTCGCTGTCGGACCACCTCACCGACATGCCGACCATCGAGTCGCGGCTCCACGCCGCCGCCAAAGAGGGCTTTACGATCACCATCTACAACCCTTGGAGCCGCAAGCGCCGGGACAACTACGAGAAGTGCTGTGAGATTCTGCTGGAACACCGCGACCCGGAGACGCCCGTCGGCGTCGTCCATGCGGCCGGCCGCGAAGACGAGCAGGTCGAAATCGTCGAACTCGGCGACCTGCCCGAACTGGGCGAAACCGACCTCGTGGACATGACCACGACGCTGCTCGTGGGCAACGAGGACACCTACGTCTGGGACGACCGGATGGTGACTCCGCGGGGCTACGAGACCAAGTACGACTACTAATGTACCGAATCACTATCGACCGCGACGCCTGTGACGGCGTGTTCGCCTGTCTCGTCCGCGACGGCCGCTTCGCCGAGGACGGCGAGGGGCTGGCAACGCTCGACACTGACGGGCCGACCGAACTGGAGGTCGACGACGCCCACGCCGTCGCGGCGACCTTCGACGACGACCGGCGGGACGACGCCGAGCAGGCCGCCGCGGCCTGTCCACTCGACGCGATTCACGTCGAGACCGTCGAGGAGGACGCGGGAACCGTCGATATGCCGGCGAGTGACACCGAGGAGGTCCAGCCATGAGCGTCGAAACCGGCGCGCCGTCGGATATGCTCGCGGCTCACCCCGAGACAGCGTATTTCTGGGGGCGGGTCGCAGGCGACGGCGAGTGCGAGGACGGCTGTGTCACCGTCCGAACCAACGACGAGACGGCCGCCCGCCGGCTCGCGTCTATCGCCGGCGCGGAGCGGGCCGACCGCCGCATCGTCGAACGCGCGTACGCCCACGACACCTCGATCACCCGCCAGGAGGAGGAGTTCACGGTGCAGGTCGTCGGTAGCCTCGCGGACCGCGCCAGCGCCGCGCTCGGACTGCCCTTTGACGGCGATTCGGGCGGCTACCGCTTCGATGCGCTGGCCGACTACGACCGCCAGCTCCTCCGCGGGCTGCTCGAAGGCTGTGGCACCGTCTGTTTCAAGTCCGACGACAACGCAGTCGGCATCTCCTTCGTCCACAGCGACGAGCGCTTGCTTCGGACGATTCAGACGCTGCTGGACCGCTGTCCGGTCGACGCGCCGTACGACGACCTCTCGGAGACGTCCTCGGGCTACTGGTTCGGCGTGGACGACGACGCGGCACCTGCCCTCGGCGACTGGCTGTACGAGGGCAGCGAGGAGACGGGGCTGTTCGCGCCGAGCCGGCGGCGCAAGCTCCGAAAAAGCGTCGAGCGTGTCCGAGAACGATGAGCGAAGCCATCACCGCCCCCGAGACGCTGGACGACGAAGCGGTGTTGCTGGTCGGGCACGGCTCGCGCCGGGAGAAATCAAACGAACAGGTCCGGGAGCTGGCCGTCGAACTGGAGGGACGGCTCGGCATCCCGGTCGACGCCGGCTTCCTCGAACTCGCGGAGCCGGCCATCGACGAGGCCATCGCGGGGCTGGCCGGAGCCGTCTCGGAAGTGTCGGTCGTCCACCTCTCGCTGTTCGCCGCCAGTCACGTCAAAAACGACGTTCCGCTGGCCGTCGAGCAGGCCCGCGAGGCCCACCCCGAACTGACCATCAACAACGGCGCGCACCTGGGCGTCCACCCGGCGCTGCTCGACCTGTTGGACGACCGCGCGGCGGCCGTCGAGGCCGAACTGGGCGTCGACCGCGAGGCCGACGAGGTGGCCGCCGTCGTCTGTGCCCGCGGCTCCAGCGACCCGGACGCCAACGCCGACGTCCACAAGCTCGCCCGACTCCTGTACGAGGGCCGCGAGTTCTCACGGGTCGAAGCCTCGTTCATCGGCGTCACCGAGCCGCTGCTGGATGACACGCTGCACGACATCGCCAAAACGCGACCCGATGCCGTCGTCGTCATCCCGTACATGCTCGGCGACGGCGTGCTGACCGGCCGCATCAAGGACGGCGCACGCGAGTTCGACGAGGAGTATCCCTACGTGGACGCCGCGCCGGGCGAACCGCTCGGGACCGACACGCGCCTGCTCGACGTACTCGGCGACCGCTGGCAGGAAGCCCGAACCGGCAGCGTCGAGATGTCCTGTGACACCTGCAAGTACAAGGTCGAACTCGACGGCTACGAGGAGGACCAGGGCGGCGCTCGCGCGATGCTCCGGGCGCTGACCCACCAGGCCGAACACGCCGACCGCGAGAACGTCGACGACGACCCGCACGTCCACGACGCGCCCGAGAAACACGTCGCCGTCTGCACGAACCAGACCTGTGCCCAGGACGGCGCGCCGGCGGTGCTTGAACGACTACGCCAGGCCGCCCGCGACAGCGACCAGTGCGACGCCCGCATCACGCGGTCGTCGTGTCTCGGCCGCTGTGGCGAGGGGCCGATGGTCGCCGTCTATCCCGACGGCGTCTGGTACGGCGGCGTCGAGGACGAGGACGCCGCCGACATCGTCTCCTCGCACCTGGATCGGGACCGCATCGTCAGCGAACTCGTCGACCAGACGCTTTGAACACCCTTACAACACTACTACACCCATGAGCTGCTACGAAATCGAGGCCCTGCGACTGGGCCTCATGAACGTTCTCGGTACCGAAGACGACCACGCCCGCCAGCACGCCGAGCAGGAGCTGGAGGGCCACATGACCGGCCCCATCGAGGCGCTGGCCGGCGCGGAGACGCTCGCCGCCATCGAGCGCCACCTCGACGCCGCGCTCGTGGACCTCGAAGAGGAGATCGCCGCGACCGACGAGGACGACCCCGAGTACGACTACCTCCGGGGCCGACTCGTGGCGGTCCGCGACGCCGAGCGGGCGGTGTCGCGCATCACCATGCAGGGCGAGGACGTCCTCAGCGGGCTCGGTGAGGCCCACGACGTCCTCCACGAGGCCTTCCCGGTCGATGAGTAGCCAGCGCGCCCCGACCGCTGACCTCGGGGACGTGGCCCCGGCTCGCTCGCGTCATCAGGGTCGGCGTTCGGCGGTCACGCTGACCGACGGGCTGGCAGTCGTCGGCACCGCCGACGGGGACCTTCGAGCGTTCGACATATCGACAGATGCCGGCCCGCCACGGCCGCGCTGGCAGTACGACTCCGACGGCGAGCCGAGCGTCGTCGCCGCAGTCCCGTTCGACGACGGTGTCGTCGTCGGCGAACGCAGCGCTCGCGGGCAAATCCGCTGCCACGACGGCGACGGCGACCTGCGCTGGCGATACGACACCCGCCGGGACCTCGGAGAAGCCCAGCAGGCGACCCGCTTTCTGTTGCCGTTCGTGGCGAGCCTCGCCACGGACGGTGACCGCCTGTACGCGGCTGCCCGGCGGTACGAGCGCCGGACCGACGACGATGGGACCGATCTCCGTCACTTCGAGAGCGTCGTATACGCTTTCGCGCCCGACGGCACCGTGGACTGGCGCTACCGGACTGACGGCTCGCCGATATCCCTCGACGCCGACGATGGCCGCGTCGCCGTCGCGTACAATCGCTGTCCCGGCGATCACCAGCACGGTCTCGTCGTCCTCGATGCTGATGCCGGCACTCCAAACTGGATGTGGGACCCCGGTACCGACGGCCAGCGCCGCGCCGGCGACGTGGTCCTGCTCGACGACGGCGCTGTCGTCTCCAGCCACGGCGACTACTGCGGCTACCGGCTCGACAGCGGCGGCCGTGAGCGCTGGCGCGTTCCACTGGCGACGCCGACCGACGTAGGCGGGGACACCGTCTACGCCTACCCGAACCACGTCCACGCGACAGACGAGGGCGCGGTGTTCGTCACCGGCAACACCTACCCCGAAGAGGGCCGCGAGACAGACGCTCGGCATCCGAGCGAGCATACCGCCATCGGTGTCTCGACCGACGGCGACCGCCGCTGGGACGCCCCTGTCGGCGGCTTCGCCAGCGGCCTGGGTACCGACGGCTCGCTACTGGCCGTTCCTGGTGCACAGAACTTCCGGGACCGCGACGCCGACGACCACGCGCTGCGACTGTTCGATGTCGTCGACGGCCCCGCCGACACGCTGGACACCGACGGCGTCGTGACCGCGGCCGCGGTCGCGGACGGCACTGCCGTCGCCGTCGAGGAACCGGTCATCTACCACGACGAGGGCCGCGAGCGCGGGGCCTACCGGCTCCACCGCGCCGCGGTCAGCCGGTAAGCCGACCCCCACTTGCCACCCGTTTCTCACCGTCTCAGCCTTTCGTCGGACGCTTCGCGCACAACATTTATCTGACGTTAGCATGTCACAAACTTACATGAAGTGGGGCGACGCCGACCTCGATTTTCCGACCTGTTGCGCGCACTGCCCACACCTGGATGACGGCTCGGCGTCCTGTACACACGATTTCCGACAGGCGCTCGTGCAGGAACTCGACACTGATCGGACATGCTCGGTGTATCGACGACGGAAAACAGACGCGATGCGGGCTCTCGCGACCTCACAGTAAGCTTCGCGGACACGCCATACGGATTACTGGGGATGATCTCCGGATTCCGCTGATTCCGGGGTCGGCAGACACCGGTATGCTACACTGAGCCGCATCAGTCGCGACTGCCGGCGGGCGCGTCGAGCGTTGACGACGCCATCCGGAGCGTCCGACTCGACCGCCGCTGCTCCCCTTGAGTAAGCGTTCACTACCCGTCCTTCGATGCGGACGCCGCTCGGCGCACGTTTGGCCTCGGCTACTATGTTAGGTACTGGCAAACTAACCGTTCACTGACCCATATCTTCGGGACACGGGAGCCGAACATGGCCAATGACACAGACGCGGAGCGTGAGGACGCGCCGACCGACGACGCCGATGAACAGGACTCGGACCCGGTCGCGGTCTCTGATGCCGATACCGATGCTACGGCCGACGACGCCGTCGAAGACCACCCGACCGAGCGCGAGCGGGAGTTCGCGAAGATGCAGCGCCGGCTCGACGAGCGGGAGATGGGCCTCGACCAGCGGGGCGCGGAACTCGACCGGCGCGAGGAGAACATCGACGCCCGCAAGGAGGCGCTTGACCGGCGAGAGACGGAACTGGACGAGCGAGAGTACCGGCTCGACGAACGCGAAGCCGCTCTCGACGACCGGGAGACTGACCTCGACGAGCGCGAGGCCGAACTGACGGAGTACGACGCGCAGCTGTCCGAGCGCGCCGCAGAACTCGACGAGCACGAAGAGACGCTGAACACCTACCTCTCGGGACAGATGACGGACCTCAAGGAATCCGTCGGGGAGACCATGTACGACGCACTGGACCAGTACGAGGCGGACCGCTCGGGCGGTCAGTTCGGTCCGACCGGCACGATGCTCGTCGGGCTGGTCGGGGTGGCGCTGGTCGTCGCCGGCATCGGATTCGGCGCGCTGGCGTCGGCCGGCACGGCGTCGTTTGGCGCCGGCGGAACCACGGCGAACCTCGCGATTGCCGCCGTCGTCGCTATCGTCGGCCTGGCGCTGAACCTCGGGACGGTCGCCGGAAAAATCTGAGCCGGGTCGTCGTCAGTCCGCGGTCGCCGGGTACTCCAGGTCGTCCGTCGACGGGGCGTCGCTGTCGCCGAGCCAGGCGTGGACCCCCGCGATTGTGGCCCACAGCAGCAGTTGGCCGAAGACGACTGTCCAGCGGTAGGCTGCGACGAGCGCGGCGGGTACGTCGCCGTGAACCGGGTTCGCGGGCGCGAGCGCGACCGGAATCGCGAGCAGTGCGAGCGGGAGCGCCGTCGCACCGAGTCGGACCGCCGTATGCCGTCCCTCTGCCTCCCGGTACGCAAGTCCGGCAAGGACGGCGACCAGCGCGCCCAGCGCCATCAGTCCGGCGTACCAGGCGAGGCGCGTCTCCGTCCCGAGCGCCTGCTCGACGCCCGGCGGCTGTGGCGGGAGGACGAGCCACGGCGCGCCGGAGACGGTGAGAAAGCCGGCTCCCGCGAGCGCCAATCGCTTCGTCGCCCCGGAGCCTGGGATCGCCGGTTCGAGGAAGAAGTACGCCATTCCGAAGACCGCGACGCCGAACAGTAGCCCCCAGAGGACGCCGCCGCCGATGCTCGCGACGGTTGTCGTGAGTTCGGAGACGACGGGGCCGCCCCCGCCGTGGCTGTGCTCGAACGTCTCCAAGCCGGCGGTGAAGGCGTTCCCGACCGTCGCGACGAACAGCCCGTAGACGAGCCCGCCCGCCACACCGGCCAGCGCACCGCGTTCGAGGTAGTCAGTGGCCATCAGTGGCAGGTGATCCCGGCGCTGTGCCGGAAGTTGTGCAGCGAGTCGTGCAGCATCGGGTCCTGCACGAACAGTAGCGTGAACCCGAGCGCGGCCACCAACGCGACGGCGATGGCTATCTGGGGTCCGGTTAGCGACGCTCTGGCGCGTTCGATGCGGTCGTACACGCTGTCCGTGGCGCGTGCGGTGTCAGTGTCGTCCTGCATTGAAATCTCATTTGTCTTAAGAACAAGTAAGATTGTAAAACTTCCGCCTCACACAGCGTCGACCGGGGTTATCGCTCATCCGCCACTGCGTCGACGCGCTCGGCGGTCAGCGCGTCCAGCGGGACGACCGACGCGTCTGTTTCGTCTGCAACGAGGTCGAGTAATCCGGCGCGGCTGCCCTCGCCCGCGTCCACGACGACGGTCCGGTCGGCCGCCTCGCCGAGCGTCTGGGCCGCGCTTCTGGTTGCTTCGACCGGACTTCCGTCGGCGGTGTTGGCCCGACCGTCGGTCACGACCACGACGATCCCGGCGTCGGGATCTGCCCGCCCCAGCACCTCGCGAGCGGCCGTCAGCCCGTCTGGCAGCGGCGTCCGGTCGCCCGTCGGGAGGTCTTTCAGGTGGCGAGCGGCCAGCGAGACGCTGTCGGTCGGCGGCAGGACCACGTCCGCCCCCTCGCCGGCGAAGGTGACAAACGCCACCTCGTCGCGGGCCTGGTAGGCGTCTTTCAGGAGTTCCAGGACGGTGCCCTTCGCGGCCTTCATCGCCGGGCGCATCGACGCGCTCGCGTCGACGGCAAACACCACCAGCGTCTCGGCGTCGCCCGCGCGGACTGACTTCCGGAGGTCCCGGGACTCGACGCGGTCGCTCCCGCGGCCCGCCGCCGCCCGGACCGACGCCGCGGCGTCGACCTCGTCGTCGCGGCCGGCGCGCTCGGTGCGGACTGTTGCGCCCCGGTTCGTCCCCGTCGCGCTCGCGCGCCCGCTCGCCGTCCCGCCGTCTGTGTCGACCGCCGGAGCTTCCACGTCGGGCGCGCCGCTGTCGCCGACCGCTGCCCGGGACTGGCCCGGCAACAGCGGGGTGGCGTCCTCCGGATCGTCGGAGGCGTCAGGCTGGCCGTCCCCGCCGTCGTCGCTGGCGTCTCCCTCATCGTCACCTGCCTCGGCCTCCTGGCGCTCGCCATCGCCGTCGGCCGATGCGGGCGTGGGCTGTTCGCCGCGCTCGCCCGACTCGTCGTCACTGTCCTCCCCGGAGTCTCCGCTGTCGTCCGGGCGCTGCTCCTGCTGTTCTCCCTCGCCATCCTCACTGCCGTTAGAACCGGCTTCGTCGGCCGGCGACTCGTCACCGGCCTCGTCCTCGCTGTCTACGTCGCCTTCCTCGTCATCGCTCTCCCCGCCCTCGGCGGATTCATCCTCTGCCTCACTCTCTTCGTCCTCGAAGTGGTCGTCGAGCACGTCGTCAACGTCCGGTGCGTCTTCGAAAGGCCTGGAGGTGAGCCGGTGGGGCAGCGCGAACTCGGCGGCCCGCTCAATGTCCGATTCGAGGACCGTCGTCCGCCCGTCGAGCGCGGCGAAGGTCCGGGCCGCCCGCGCCGTGGCGATGTCGCCGCGGTGGCCGTCAAGGCCGGCGTCCCGGCAGAGCTCGGCGATCTGCTCGCGGAACTCGCGGGCGAGGTCGACCTCAGGGAGCAGCTCTCGGGCCGTCCGCAGTCGTTCACCGGGGTCGCGGTCGTTCGGTTCGTCCACCGCTCTCTCCCCGCTGTCCTCCCCGAGCGCCTGATCGATGATGGCGACTCTGTCATCGAGGTCCTCGCAGGCCGACACCTCGGTCTGGAGGGCAAAGCGGTCCCGCAACTGCGGGCGCAGGTCGCCCTCCTCGGGGTTCATCGTCCCGACGAGCGTGAACTCGGCGGGGTGGCTGACGGTGACGCCGTCGCGCTCGACCCGGTTTTGCCCGCTGGCGGCGGCGTCGAGCAGCACGTCCACGAGGTGGTCGTCGAGCAGATTCACCTCGTCGACGTAGAGGATGCCGCGGTTCGCGCGGGCGAGCAGGCCGGGGTCGAACTCGTGGTCGCCGTCGAGCGCGTCAGCCACCGACAGCGTGCCCACGACGCGGTCCCGGGTCGCGCCGAGCGGGAGCGTAACAAGTGGAACCGACCGCGTCTTGACGGGCGGGTCCGCCCGCGTTCGGCAGTCCTCACACTGGGCCTCCGGGCGGTCGGGCGGGCAGCCGTAGGGGCAGTCCGCGACTGCCCGCTGCTCCGGCAGGAGGTCGGCGAGGGCGCGCACGGCCGTCGATTTCGCCGTTCCCTTTTCGCCGCGGACCAGCAACCCGTCCAGGTCGTCGTCCGTCGCAACCGCGAGCAGACCGTCCTTGAGGTCCCGCTGGCCGACTACGGCCGCGAACGAGACCCCCTGCGAAGCTTTTTTGCCCGCGCCGAATACAACCATACTTGTATTAGTACAAACGGAGATTTAATAACGTTATGCCACAGCTAGGACTCTACACCGCGACGGAGAACGAACTCGGGGCCGTCCAGCGGGCCGCGGGCGAGGTCGACGCGGACCTCGTCGTGCGCTCGGAGAGCGACCTCGACGACGAGCCAGCGGTCGAGGCGTTCGTCGACGAACTGACCGACGCCGACGCCGTCGTCCTCTGGCTCCACGGGGCCGAGGACAGCATGCCCGGCTACGAGATGGCCGTCGAGCGGTTGCGCGAGGCGGGCGTCCCGCTCGTGGTGAAAGCGACGGGCGACGCCTTCGCCTTCGAGGACACGTCGGTTCCTGACGAGCACCGCGACACCGTGTACGACTACCTCGACAAGGGCGGGGCGAGCAACGTCGCCAACTGCGTCCGCTACCTCGTGGCGCAGTACGGCGACGCCGACCCCGCGTTCGACGACCCGGTGACACTCCCGTCAGAGGGCGTGTACCACCCCGACCATCCGGGTGCGGGCATCGAGGACTTGCGCGCGACGTTCGACCCCGCGAAGCCGACCGTCGCCGTCTGGTTCTACGAGTCCCACTGGACCCACGAAAACACCCGCTACGTCGATGCGCAGGTCCGGGCCATCGAGGCTCAGGGCGCGAACGCGCTCCCGATATTCTGCGAACCGGCGACCGACGCCGAAGGCCAGTGGAACGCCGAGCGGGTCACCGAGGAGTGGCTGCTGGACGACGCAGGGAATCCGCTGGTCGACGCCGTCTGCTCGTCGTTCATGTTCTCGCTGTCGATGGACGAACGCGGCCGCAGTGCTGACGACGAGGGCCAAAGTGCCGAGGACGTGTTCCTCGACAAACTCGGCGTGCCGGTCATCCAGACCGTGACGACGATGCGCTCGCGGTCGCGCTACGACAGCAGCGACACGGGCGTGATGGGCTTCGAACTCGCGCTCTCGGTCGCGCTGCCGGAGTTCGACGGCAACGTCATCACCCACCCCATCTCGGGCAAGGAGCGGACCGACGACGACGCCGGCATCGGCAGTGCCCCGAAACAGCACTTCCCCATCGACGACCGTATCGACCACGTCGCGCGGCTGGCGGTCAACTGGGCTGAACTCCGGCACACGCCGAACGACGAGAAACAGGTCGCCGTCGTCCTGCACAACTACCCACCCAGCGACGACGGCATCGGGACGGCGTTCGGGCTGGACTCGCCGGAGAGCACGGTGAATCTACTCGAAGAACTGGACGCCCGGGGTTACGATTTAGGGGATACCATGCCCGACAGCGGCCAGTCGCTGGTCGAACGGCTTACCGCCCAGCTAACCCTCGATGACCGCTGGGTCGCGCCCGAGGACGTGCGCGAGATGAGCGTCGACACCGTCTCGCCAGACCAATACGGCGAGTGGTTCGAGGCGCTCGACGCCGACTTCCGCGACAACGTCATCGAGGAATGGGGCGACCCGCCTGACCGCCCGTTCGCGATTCCGGGCGTGGAGTTCGGGAACGTGCTCGTGACGGTCCAGCCGCCGCGTGGCTTCGGCATGGACCCCTCGAAGGTGTATCACGACTCGGACCTCCAGCCACCCCACGACTACGTCGCGTTCTACCGCTGGCTTCGCAACAGCTACGAGACGGACGCCGTGGTCCATTTGGGCACCCACGGCAGCCTGGAGTGGCTTCCCGGCAAGACGGTCGGGCTGGACGGTGAGAGCGCGCCGGACCAATTGATCGACGACATACCGAACGTCTACCCCTACATCGTCAACAACCCCGGCGAGGGGACACAGGCGAAGCGGCGCTCGTATGCGGCTATCGTCGATTACCTCACGCCGGTGATGGCCAACGCCGGCACTTACGACGACCTCGCCGACCTGGAGGAGCTCGCGGACCGCTACCGCGAAGCCGGGATGGAGGACGCCCGCAGCGACGACGGCGAGCACCTCGCCGAGCAGATTCGCCAGGCCGTCGATGAACTCGACCTTGCTGTCGAGCTGGGTATCGTCGGCGAAATCGACGAGAAAGCCGATGTTCGCGGGCCTGACGAAGCGGGGTCGACGCTCGCCGAGGGCGACGTGGACGGTGAGGATCTCGACATCGACGAACTCGTCGAGCGCGTCCACGAGTACCTCACCGACGTGAAGACGACCCAGATCCGGAAGGGGCTGCACACGATGGGTGAGCCGCCGGCCGACGACCGACTCATCGACTACCTGGTCGCACTCACGCGGCTCGAAAACCCTGGTGCACCGTCGCTGCGCGAGAGCGTCGCGGGCGTGCTCGGCGTCGACTACGACAAGCTCCGGAACGCGCCGGGCGAGTACGACGAGACGCTGGGTATGACCTACGCTGAGGCCGCCGACCACGTCCACGAGACGAGCAAAGACCTCGTCCGAACGTTGGCCGAACACGACTTCGACGTGCCCGAGAGCGAACTCGAAGACAACACTTCGGAGGTGAACATGAACCTCCTCGTTGTCGACATCGAACCACTCGGGGACGCCCGCGTGCGGTCGGGCGCGCATGATGATCTGCGTGAGGCACTGGCCTACATCTGCGAGGAAGCGGCCCCGCGGGTGGCCGGCGCGGCCGACGAGATTCCCCGGACTGCCGACGCGCTGGCGGGCGAGTACGTCCCGCCAGGTGGCTCCGGCGCGCCGACCCGCGGCGGCGTCGACCTGCTCCCGACGGCCCGGAACTTCTACACGCTGGACCCGCGGAAGGTCCCGGCCAAGACGGCCTGGGACGTTGGCAGCGAGGTCGCCGACGGCGTGTTGGAACGCCACGAGACCGACGAGGGTGAGTACCCCGAAGAAATAGGCGTCGTCGTCTGGGGTACCCCGACGGTCCGGACCCGCGGCGAGACCATCGCGCAGGTGCTCGCGCTGATGGGCGTCGAACCGGTCTGGAGCGATGCCGGTCGCGTCGAGGACGTGGAACCGATTCCGCTGGAGGAACTCGGCCGCCCGCGCATCGACGTGACGACGCGCGTCTCCGGCCTGTTTCGGGACGCGTTCCCGGCAGCCGCGGGGGTCGTCCACGACGCCGTCGACGCCGTCGTCGACCTCGACGAACCCCACGACATGAACTACGTGAAGAAACACGTCGAGGAGGAGACCGACGACCTCGTGGCGGACGGCATGGACGAGGGCGACGCCGAGAGCGCCGCGAAACACCGCGTCTTTACGACTCGGCCGGGCGGCTACGGGGCCGGCACGAACAAGGCCGTCGACGAGGGCAACTGGGACGACCGCTCGGATCTCGCCGACGTGTACGTCCAGTGGGGCGGCTACGCCATGGGCTCCCGCGGCCGGGTCAGCGAGGCCCACGAGTCCTTCGAGCGCCGTCTCTCCTCTGTCGATGCAACGGTCAAAATCGAGGACACCGCCGAGCAGGACGAGTTCGACTCCTCCGACTGGTACGCCTTCCACGGCGGGTTCATCTCCGCCGTCACGGAAATCGCCGGCGAGGAACCGAACTCCTACGTTGGGGACTCCTCGGACCCGGACAACGTCGACGTGTACACCAACGAGGAGAAGGTCCGCAAGGCGATGCGCGCCCGCGTCCTGAATCCCTCGTGGCTCGACTCGATGGAGGAACACGGCTACAAGGGCGCTGGCGACCTCTCCACGACGGTCGACGTGGTGCTTGGCTGGGACGCGACGACCGACGTGGTCAGCGACACGCTGTGGGAGGACGTGGCCGAACGCTACGCCTTCGACGCGGACCGACAGGACTGGCTCCGGGACGTGAACCCCTGGGCGCTAGACTCGATCACCGACACGCTACTCGAAGCCATCGACCGCGGCCTCTGGGACGCCGACGACGAGACGCGGGACCGGCTCAGGGACCTGAACCTGGAAGTCGACGGAGACCTCGAAGCGCGTAACAGCAGTACGGAACGACCGGAGGTGACCTCAGATGACGACTAACACAACTGATGCGACAGACGGTGACACGAACAGTGACGACGACTTCGAGGAGTACGCCGACCTCGGCGCGACCACCTCGAACGCGATGGAGATCGCCGAAACGTCGATGGACCGCGTGCGCGAACTCGTCCCCGACGAGACGCTGGCCGACCGGATCCGTCAGAAGTCCGTCCACGCGACCGGCGACCCCGAGTTTCAGTACCTGATGCGGTTCACCGGCGACGACGAGGACGAACCGATCCGTGCGGGCGCTCGTGCCGTGCTGGACGAACAGCCCATCGTCACCGATATCACGATGGTCAAATCGGGTATCACCGGCCGCGGGCATGACTGTCCGGTCCAGAAGGCAATCGGCAACGGTGCAGAGCTGGCCGCCGAGACTGGGATGACCCGCACGGCGGCGTCCGTGCTCGAACTCGACAAGCAGGGCGTCTACGACGGGGCCATCGCCGTCGTCGGGAACGCACCGACGGCCGCGCTCGCACTGGCTGACTGCATCGAGGACGGCACCCGGCCGGCCGTCGTCGTCGCGACGCCGGTCGGCTTCGTCAAGGCCGCCGAGAGCCGGGAGCGGCTCCGGGAGGTCGCCGCCGAGCACGGTGTTCCGACCATCACGAACGTCGGCCGCCGCGGCGGGAGCGGGCTGGCAGCCGGGCTGACGAACGAACTGGTGCACGTCGCAAGTGACGTGCGGGAGGGCGACGCTTCGCTGGATGACTGAGAGTGACGACTACGACCTCGACGCCGGCCCGGACCCGGCAGACATCGCGGCGAGTGCACCCGAGGACCCCGACGCCGACCGCCCAGTCCACGCCGTCGGCATCGGCCCGGGAAACCTTGATTTTCTGACGCCGCGGGGCGAGCGGGCGATCCGCGAGGCCGACGTGGTCGTCGGCTTCGAGACAGTCGTCGACTTTGTCGCTGACCGGACCGACGCGGATCTGCTTACCTGTGGCTACCGGGACGAACTCGACACGCTGGCGGCCTTCGCCGAGCGCGTGGCCGACGGCGAGCGCGGGACCGCAGTCGCGATGGGCGACCCGAACCACTCGGGCTACCAGTTCGTCGGCAAGGTCCAGCGCGCTGTGGACCGACCGGTCCGCGTCGTGCCGGGCATCTCGTCGCTGCAGATCGCCGCCAGCCGCGCCCGGACGCCGATGGAAGACACGACCTTCGTGACGCTACACAAGAGCGGCGATCTCTCGGCCGACCTCGCCCGGCTCCGCAGCGACGTGGGCGACCGACATCTGCTCGTGTTGCCCCGGCCCTTCGACCTGATGCCCGAAGACATCGCGGCCGAACTGCTGGACGCTGGCGGCGACCCAGAGCTGCCGGCGCTGGTCTACGAGCGGCTCACCCACGACGACGAGGCGCGAACGGCGACGACGCTGGGTGGCCTCGCGCAGGATGCCGGCGGTGACAGTCGTGACGACACGCGGTTTTCGGATCTGTCGGTGTTCGTCGTGCGGCGGGAGTAGCGCCCGACCGCCACAGCTTCGGTTAGCTGACCGCGACTGCATCCGTCTGCCGCCGTCTGTACTCGCTGATGAGCCGGAACGCCAGCACGTAGCCGACGACGGCGAACACCACTGCCAGGATGATGTTGCCCGTCCACAGTCGGACCAGCACGTCGCTGCCCATCGAGACAGAGACGCCGCTAAACGACAGCCCGGGCACCGGCCCCAGAATCTGGTTCCCGAGCCAGAAGCTCGTCGCGTACACGCCCCACTTGACTGGGGGGTTGAGTATCAGCACGGACGCGAACAGCGCGACCTTGCTGAGCTGTCTGAACAGGTACGCGAGGACGAGGAAGGCGAGGAACCCAGTGCCAAGGGTCGGCAGTGCGGTGAGGAACACGCCGACGCTGAAGCTCATTGCGACCTCCCGCGGCGAGTGTTCCTCGACAAGCGCGGCCACTAGCTTCTCCTTGACCTGTTCCCGCGTCTGCGCCACTCGTCGACGAACCATCTACGTGCCAGAATGTACCGTGGGTACAAATCGCTTCCTCTCGTCAGCCCCGGTCCTGACCACTCTTTGACAGTCTTAGTCGCCCTCGCCGTCAGTCGCCAGCGGCCGGTTCGTCGCGGCCAGCGTCGCCTCGAACGTCTGTGGTGTGCGTGCGTCGGCCATCGTCCGCGCTGTCTCGACGGCGGTCGCGATAGCCTCGGTGACCAACGGGTGGTCGTCCAGCGGGTCGGTGTAGGCGAGGCCGCCCCGGTCGAGATCGAGTTTGGCGGGAATCTGCGTCTCGGTCGCGTCAGTGGGCGCGAGAAAGAGCGGGACGGCGACGGCGTGGTCGTGGGTGAGGTTGTACCTGACACATTCGACGGCGGGGTTCTGGAGCAGATAGCAGGGCTCGACCTCGCCGAAGGCCGAACGCTCGCGAAGGCGCTCGGCGTGGTACTCCGTCACCTGTCGCTGATACGGCTTGCCGCTGGAGCCGAAGGCGACGAGCGCGACAGAGGCGTCCGCGGCCTCCGGCACCGCTGCGGCGGCGCGGTCCCGGAGCGCTTCGGTCAGCAGCGGGCTTCGCCCGACCGGCTCACAGTAGTGGGTCTCGGCGTCGACGTGTTCGAGCGCCGCCGGCACGTCTGTGACCGTCGTGTGGTCGTGGGCGACGGTCATCGGCAGCGCGAATACGCGGTCGGCATCGATGGCTACCAGCTCGTCGCGCAACTCCCGACGGGGTTCGTGGTCGTAGGTCAGCACCGTCACGTCGGTGGCTACCCCGCGCTCGCGCAGGCGGCGAGCGTGTGTCTCGTAGGGCGCAGCGCGTGACGTGTCCCGACCGATGAGCAGGAGTGTGTCGTGTGGCATTGGTAGCTCCCGACGCTAAAACAACTCAGGTTGTTTTAGCGAAAGTTCGCTTGCCTGAACGTTGGCAGGAACCCACTAATACCTTTTGGTCACCCCACTCACGGCTCGTTGAGATGCGGACTCTGGGCTGGCTCAGACGGTCGAACACCCATCTTTCGGAACGGTGCTCCGGATCAGTCACGTTCTCCCCCGTGGCGTTCTGGGCGGACCGGTGTCCGTCCTCACTACCCGAATCTTATGCCCTCGCCACTGCAAGCCCGCGGTATGGATATCAAAGAGAGTGACCTGCCCGGTGTCGGCAAGAAACACGAGGTGGACATCGGGAACGGTGAGCAACTGGTCATCGTCACCCACAACACCGGGAACCGAGAGCTGTACCTGAAAGAGAGTGACGACGCTGACTCCGAGAAACTCCTCGAACTCTCAGACCGGATGGCTCGAATGGTCGGGACGATCCTCGAAGGGGCGTACTTCCAGCCCGTCTCGTCTGACCACGTTGAGACGATGCTGACGGAGGGAACACTGCTTGAATGGTACGCGGTCGAGGCGGACTCACCGCTTGTCGGCGAGACCCTTGTGAGTGCGGACATCGGCCAGCGAACGGGTGTGACCGTTATCGCGATCCAGCGCGATGGCGAGGTCATCTCGGGGCCGGCGCCCACGACGACAATAGAGGCCGACGACACTCTCGTCGTCGTGGGCGAGCGCGAGAGCTGTGAGGCCTTCGAGGACCTCCTGACCGGTGACCTGTAAATGGGCGGGCCTCGTACTGGGGGTCGGTAGCCGTGGCTGACTTGCTCGCTGTCGGCATCCTGTTCGCCGCCATCGCGCTCGCCGGCGTCGCGGCCGCCGCCGCGAACAAGTCTGTGATCCCGTTCTACATCGTCGTGGGGATGATGCTGTCACCGTCCGTAGCCGGCGAGTTCACCGTTGCTGGCTACGGATTGCCGGTCATCGAACCGTCCGAGTTCATCGATATCGGGGCCGAACTGGGGATCGTCTTCCTGCTGTTTTTCCTCGGTCTGGAGTTCAACCTCGACCGGCTCCTGGCGAGCAAGGAGCGCATCGGCGCGGTCGGTGCTATCGACCTGGGCCTCAACTTCGGTGTCGGTCTCCTGCTCGGCTTCGCGCTGTTCCGGGACCCGCTCGCGGCCTTTCTGGTCGCCGGTATCGTCTACATCTCGTCGTCGGCCATCATCACGAAGTCACTGATCGACCTCGGCTGGATCGCCAACGACGAGGCCGACCCGATGCTCGGGACGCTCGTCTTCGAGGATCTGTTCATCGCCGTCTACCTCACCGTGGCGGCCGCGCTGGTCACCGGCGGTTCTGATGTCACTGCCGCCGCGACGTCGGTCGGCATTGCGCTCGCGTTCATCATGGGCCTCCTCATGCTCGCCCACTATGGCACGCCGTGGTTCGAGCGCGCCCTCCGGACGACGTCGAACGAGTACACGGTGTTGCGGGCGATCGGAATCACGGTCCTCATCTCCGGCGTCGCTCTCGCCATCGGCGTCAGCGAAGCCGTCGCCGCGTTCTTCATCGGGATGGCGTTCGCGCCGACCTCACACACCCACAAGCTGGAGAACCTCTTAGAACCAGTCCGGGACACGTTTGCAGCCGTCTTCTTCTTCTGGATCGGTCTCGAAACGGACCCGTGGCTGTTCGCCGGTGTCGCCGGCCTCGTCGTTGCGGCTGCCCTCGTGACGACCCCAACGAAACTCGTCTCCGGCTACCTCGGCGGCCGCGCGTACGACCTCGACCCCCGTCGGTCGATGCGTGTCGGTCTCGGCATGGTCACTCGCGGTGAGTTCTCGCTCATCATCGCAGCGGTGGCAGTGACCGGGGCTGGCACGTCGCTGTCGGCCGAGATGGCGAACACGATCTACGCCTTCACCGTCGCGTACGTGCTGGTGATGAGTATTCTCGGAACGGTGCTGATGCAGTACTCCGCACCGTTCGAGCGGGTCGCGGTCGAACGGTTCGGGGACAGCGCGTAAGCCGCCGTCGGCCGCTTACAGTTCGCTGTCGGGAACGACGACGACCTTCCCGAAGCCCTCGCGGTCCTCGATTATCTCGTGTGCCCGCGCGATCTCGCTCATCGGCAGCGTCTCGCGGACTCGCGGCTCCAGTTCGCCCTCCCAGACCAGGTCCAGCACTTCGTCGGCCTGCCCCGGGGTGGCCATCGTCGAGCCGATGACCTCCAGCTGGTTCCAGAAGATGCGGTTGATGTCCGTCTCCGGGTTGCCGCCGGTGGTCGCGCCGCAGGTGACGACCCGGCCGCCCTTGACGAGGCTCTTGAGCGAGTCCTGCCAGGTCTGTGCGCCGATGTGGTCGACGACCATGTCGACACCGCGGCCGTCGGTCAGGTCCCGGATCTCGCTCGCGAAGTCCGTCTCCTCGTAGTTGATGGTGTGGTCCGCCCCCAGTTCCTCGGCGTAGTCGAGCTTCTCCTGGCTGCTGGCGGTGGCGAACACTTCAGCGCCGGCGTGGTCGGCGATCTGGACCGCCGCGTGACCCACGCCGCCGGACGCACCGAGCACCAGCACTGACTCGCCAGCTTTCAGGTCGCCGCGGTCCCGCAGCATTCGCCAGGCGGTCTGGAACACCAGTGGCGACGCGGCGGCGGTCTCCCAGTCGACGCCCTCCGGGACCGGTGTGAGGTTCTCGGCCGGCACGGCGGCGTACTCGCTGTGGACGCCCCGGACGTGTTCGCCGATGATGTGGAAATCCGGCGCGAGTGTCGGATCGCCCTTCCGTGTGAACTCGTCGCCCCCGCCGCTCTTGCCGGCGAGGACGGCCACCCGGTCGCCCGGTTCGAACCGCGAGACGCCGTCGCCGACCTCGTCGACGATACCCGCGGCGTCGCTGCCCGGGATGTGTGGCATTTCGAGGTCGACGCCGGGAAGCCCGCGCCGGGTCCAGATGTCGAGGTGGTTCAGCGCGGCCGCTTTCACGTCGATAACTACCTCGTCGCGGCCCGGTTCGGGGTCGGGAAACTCGCCATACTCGAGTACGTCACGGTCGCCGTGACTGTCGAACTGAACGGCTTGCATCGTCATCACTTCCCGTGGCTCGCTTATAAACGCCAGCCTCCCGGCGACTGTTCGGATTCGGCGGTCAGTTTCCGCTCCGCCGCTGCCACTCTATTTGTGTGTACAACTTCGGTACTACAGCCGCTTGGAGTGTATTCGTCTGTATGTTTGGATGTATATTTCTATATAGAATGGATATCGCGACAGCTGTGCTTTATGAACTCGTATCAAGTAAATGTAGATGTGTATACCAACAACCAAGAACCCAAAACCGGCCCCCTTTCGAATATATGGACGTATTTCACGATTTTACAGGACTATCCGAGGATGTTATGTGGTACTGCTCACCACTGCTGGCCCGAGGAGGAGCATACTTACCGCTCGAACCCGTTCTATATGCCACCAATGACACACACTTCAAACATACCTGCCGGCCGCTCTCAGGGCGTTTCGACGCGCGACTGTGCGGGTCCTCGCCGTGGGGCCGTGGTGATCGATCGATGAATCTCTCGCTCGTTATCGTCGCGACGATGACTGGCGTCGCCACCGGCGTCGTGTTCGGACTGCTGGATGTCCCCATTCCGGCCCCGCCGAACCTCGCTGGCGTCATGGGTATCCTCGGTATCCTCGTCGGCTACCGCCTCATCGAGTACTTCGACGTCGGCGTCAGTCTGCTGTCGTTGCTGAAAGTCTGAGCAGCCGTACTTCCCTTCTTTTCCACAAATCGCAGTATCCGATCTCAGTATTCGAAAGACGGTGATAGTAGCGACGTCGCTGCCTCGTCAGTGGTCCGGGTGCTCGGTCCCGTTGCGGTGCTCGTGACCGCTCTCGTTCCCGCTGTGGTCTGTTCCCGTCTTCTCGTGGTCGTGGTCGCGAGTGAGGCGGCCGTGGTACGTGTCGAGCGTCCGTTCGAGGAGCGCGGTCCGCGTCTCGTGGCCCTCGACGACCGGTTCGACCCACCGTGACTCCGTTCGCCAGTACCCCATCACGTCGCCGGAGGGCTCGATCACCTCCGCGTCGAGCCCCCTGACGCCCCATTCGTCCGTGTACGCCTGGATGAACGAGACGACGACCGTCTCGATGCCCGCGGCGAGTTCGTGGCTGCGCGTGCTCTGCGTGACGTAAGTCAGCCTGACGCGGCTGTCTTCGACGGCGAGGGAGTCGATATCGACGAACCACTTCCGGAGGTTGGACTCGAACGCCGCTAGCTCGGTCTCGGTAGTGCCCTCGGCGTCGTGGTCGCTACCTGCGTGTTCGCCGTCATGGGTGTGTTCCTCGCCGTGCTGGTGCCCGCTGTCGGTGTGCGTGTGTCCGTGTCCGCTTTCGTTATGGTGTGCCCCACCCTCTGTCTGCACGGGCGTCTCACTCTTGCTGGGTGTCGCCGCTGACCCGCTCGACTCGCTGGCTCCGACGCCCGACTGGCTGTTCTGAGTTCCGCCGAGGCTGCTACAGCCAGCACTGGCCACCGCAGCCAGCCCGAGGGTTCCGAGGAACCCGCGGCGGGTCAGCCGCTGGCTGGTCTCCGGCATGGCTTACGTCCCCCGCCTCGTTGCGAGCAGCGCCGCGGCGACGAGCGCGAGCAGCGCGACGACGGCGGTGAACCCGGGCCCGGATGCGGCGGTCGTCTCCGGTTCCGCGGTCATCGTGTCAGCTGCCGTCGTGGTCGCTGACTCGCCCTCGGTGTCGGTGTCCGCTGGCGTCGCAGTTCCCGTAGTACCGCCGGATTCGCCGTTGCCGTCAGTTCCGGATTCGGCTTCCTGGCCGGTCGAGATCCAGACCGGACTGGTCAGCGCTCGGTCGCCGTCCTCGTCGACGACGCGGAAGGCGATCCAGGCGTCTCCATTCACGTCCACGTCGGTGCTCACGGTGTCGTTCGTCCCGTCGAGCGTGACGTTCGAGACTGTCGTCCCGTTCCGGATGACCTCGGCGTAGGCGAGTTCGTCGAGGTTCCGCACCGTCGCGGACGCCTCCACGGCGGACCCGGCGGTCGTGTTCACGGTCTCGCCAGGCATCCTGTCGTCGACGGTGAACTCGACGGCCGGCCCGTACGTCGCGTACGTGTGCCCGTCTTTCACGGACTGGGCCCACTTCTCCGGCGTGACGGTTCCCTCCACGTACGCCCGCGTGCGGGCGCTGCCGTATTTCGCCGGGAAGCACTGCGAACAGTGGTCGTCGCTGACACCGGTCGCCGTGATCTCGTAGCCTTCGTTCCAGAGGGTGAACAGCCCTTGGACGCTGGCTGCGTCGGACTCGCCGTACGGGCCGTTGTATGCCTCGATGGCGTCGACCATCGGGAGGTACTCCTCGTGCTGGCCGGGCGCGCTGTCGAGATCGACGAAGCGGTCACCCGGATGGTTGATCTGGAACACTGTCGCGTTGTGGCGGCTGCGTGACTCCTCGATGAACGCCACGATGGTCCCGTTGGAGTCGACCATCTCCTCGCCGTGCATCGGATAGGGGTTGAAATGTCCGAGGTCGCCGGTCGTGATCTCCTCGCTCCGGATGAACATGATGTCGCGCTCCTCGGCCTGTGACTCCATCGCCCCCCAGCCGCCGATGGCGTTGTGGTCGGAGATGAACACCGCGTCGACGCCCGCCGATTGCTGGATGGCGACGAAGTTGTCGATGGGCGTCTTGCCGTCGAAGCTGACGCTGCTGTGGGCGTGGGGGTCGATGCCGACCCAGTTGCGCTCGCTGGGGTCGAGTTCCTCGGTGAACGTCGCGTTGACGCTGACCGACTCGCCGGGCGTCACCGAGATGTTCTTCTCGACGGGTTCGGCGATGTAGCCGGTGCCGTGGTTGAACACCAGCGTGTAGTTGCCGGGCGGGAGCTGGAGCGAGGCCGTGCCGGCCGGCGTCGTCTGCGTGTACACGGTCTGGACCGCGGTACCCTCGTCGAGTACCGTGATCCGGGCGTCGGCGGGACTGACCTCGCCCTCGTCGTCGATCATGGCAGTGACGTTGACCGGAGCCGGCCCCTCCAGGGAGTCGAAGTCGGCGGTGGCCGTTTCGCCGCCGTTGACGGTCACAGATTTGGGCTCTGAGGCCGCAAACCCGCTGGCGTCGGCCGTCAGCGTGTACTCGCCGGCAGGCAGTTCGAGTTCGTACGTTCCCGTCTCCGACCCAACGGTGTAGGTGAACGCACCGTCATCGGTTGCCGCGGTGACCGTGGCCTGTGAGACGGACTCGTTGTTCGTGCTTGCGATGGTACCGGTCACGGTTCCCGTCTCGGTTCCTTGCTGTCGGTTGTAGTACTCGCTGGTCGCGCTACTTGAGCCGTCCTCGCCGACGAAGAAGGCGAACTCCGCCGACCGCGTCTCACCGGGGTCGAGGCGGTGTTCGAGCCACGGGTCGACCCACGTCGAGGAGGCGGTGTACGAGGTGAACGAGCCGTTCCCGCCCCAGACGCCGTAGCTGACGCGGTCGCCGGTGAGCGCGGCCCACGGCTGAGTGAGCGTGTCGGCGCTCACCGGCGGCGCGCGCGTCTCCTCGATTGCCCCCGAACCGGGGAGCCAGGTGGACTGGCCCTCGGAACTCAACGCTGCCCCGCTCTGGAGACGCTCGGAGTCGTTGACCGGGAGCCGCTGGTCCCCGTCGTTCTCCATCGTGGTGTTGATCCAGATGTGACTGGAATCGGCCGGCAGCGTGTACGTCGTCGTGACGGAGACGTTCGGATTCGTACTGACGTGGCCGGTCGCGGTGACGACCGCCGCGCCGTTCGGCCCGGTGGCGTTCTGGCGCTCGAAGGACTCGTAGACGGGCCACGTCCCGAAGTCGTTGAACGCGAACTCGGCGACGCCGATCTGGTCGGTCGTCAGTCCGTACGCGTTGGCGTCGTAGATACCGCCCGGCAGCGTGCCGAAGGGGCCGTTGGTCTCGGTCCCGATGGCGGCGGCGATCTCGCTGTTTTTGAGCACGATCGTCTCGCTTGCCGGGGTCTCGCCACCTTTGATCCGCTCGCCGGTGACGGCGACTGGCTTGTCCGGTCGCTCGACGTGGCCCGACGAGGCCAGCCACTTCACCGTGCGGAAGAGGAACGGCCGCGTGTCGGTCTGCTGGTGTTCGGCCTGCCACTCGTCGGTGAGATACGTCGTGAGCGATTTCTGGCTGCCGAAGGCGACGACGCGACCGTTGTCACCGATGTCCCACGTCGCGGCCGCGCCGACGATGCGCTCGCCGCGGGGGAACTCCTCCTCGGTGGTGGAGTAGGTGTACTCGTAGGTGTCGCTGTCACCGTACAGCAGCGGGGCTTGCGTCCCGTTTTCCGTGTCGGTTACGTTGAGACTGACCCCGTCGTACTCCACGGTGTCGACGCCCCTCGTGATCGGATGCTGGCCCGTGTTGTGGAGGACGACCCGCCACTCGTAGTCCTCTACCGTCTTGTTGGTCGGGTCCTGGATGTTCCGGAGCCACCTGTCGCTCTCGCCGTTGAAGTGCAGTCCGTACGGGTCGGTGATGTCGTTGAGCTTGCCGGCGTGGCCCTGCAGCGGCGAAGTCCAGTCCCCGACGACGAACAGGCTGCCGCCGTTTCTGACGTACTCGTCGATCGCTTCCTGTTCGGCCTCGCTATAAGCCGTCTGGGGGACGGGGATGATGACCACGTCGTAGTCCGACAGCCCGTCCGCGGACGAACTGTTCCACGAGGTCAACCCCCCGGTCGTCGACCGTTTCGTGTCGACGTCGTACCCGCGCTCGCTGAGCCGGTTCGCGAACTCCGTGAACGTCGAGCCCTGATGACTCCCGTCGATCAGGACATCGACGCCGGCACCGCTGTTGTTGAGATCGACAGAATCATCAGGAACCGGACAGCTACCGTCAAGCTGACAGGTGGCGCCACCGGCCGATGCCGTCTGTGTCGCAGTCTGGCTGTTCGTCGTTGCTAACTCGGTTTGCTCGCTCGGGGCTGCAGCGGCGCTTCCGATGAAGCCGGCGCTGACAGCGGAAAAAACGAGTAGGACGCTGAGCAGTATCGACCGTCTATGATTGCTGTCCATCACTTCCTGTACGGTATCGAGAGTGTACAGTTAAAATTTATCCTAACCGAACCATTTCGGGATAATGACTGTATTCTGTAACAAACTGCCGGCTCCGGGCTGTCTTCGAGTACCGTCACGCGGTTTCCACTTCCAGCACTGATCGTGCCCCGGACTGTTCCGTGGTCTCGCACCGCTTGGCTGGTACAAGATGGTTGTGGCGCCACACCCCATCTGTCGGCCACACATTCCGACACACCCGCTGTGGTGGCGGCGACAGCACGACACATGCCCCACAAGACGCTGCCGATCTGCCGATAGCGGTGCTCCCGTGTCTCGACCAGTCCACACCAGCTTTTAATACCCGATAGGGGGAAATCCGGAGGTATGTCACGCAAAGTGTTCTTCGATACGGACCCCGGCTGCGACGACGCGGTCATGTTGGCGATGGCGCTCGGCCACGACGAGGTCGATGTCGTCGGTCTCTCGACTGTCTGTGGGAACACGACTATCGAGAACACGACGCGAAACACCCACGCGATACTGGCGCTGGGCGGCTACGACGTGCCGGTGGCTCGGGGGTGTGGCCGCCCGCTCGTGGACGACCTCGACACCGCCGAGTGGATCCACGGCGAGAACGGACTCCACGGCGACATACCCGACGTCGACGGCGACACGCGGGACATCCACGGGGCCGACGCGATTATCGAAGCCGCCCACGAGTACGGCGACGAACTGACGATTGCGGCCGTCGGGCCGCTCCCGAACCTGGCGATCGCGCTGGCCAAGGAACCTCGCTTGCCCGACCTCGTCGACGACATCTATCTCATGGGCGGCGCGGCGATGACGACCGGAAACGTGACGCCGATGGCCGAAGCGAACTTCCACAACGACCCCGCGGCGGCCAGCCGGGTCCTGCAGGACGCGAACACGCGGATGGTCGGCCTGGACGTGACCAACCGCGCTACGGTGGCCCCCGAGTTCATCGAGGCGTTCCGCGAGGCCGGCGGCGTCCGCGGCACCGTCGCCGAGTGGCTCGACTACCGGCCCGACTCCGGGACCTACCCGCTGGCCGACGCGCCGGCCATCCACGACGCCGCCGTCGTCGCGGATATCATCGACGAGTCGGTGCTCACCTTCGAGAAGTACTATCTGGAAGTGGACACGACCGGCGGCCCCTGCCACGGGGCCGTGATCTGTGACGAACACGGCACGACCGACACCGATCCAAACGCCCGCGTCGCCGTCGATATCGACGTGGACCGTTACCGAGCGGTTCTCGAAACCGGCGTCCGGGCGTACGCGGCGGAGTAGTCCCAGCCCGGCCGGAAACGCCGCTCCCCTCCGGTGGCGCTATTCGTAGGTGTGGACGCTGCCCGTCGCGTTCGCTTCGATGTACTCCCAGTCGTACTCCACGCCCAGTCCCGGGCCGTCGGGGACACCGACTGTCCCGTCGGAATCGACGGCGTCCATCAGGTCGGAGTAGCCGCCCTCGTACACCGGCGGCTGGGTGTTCTGGCAGTCCGGGTGGACCAGCGCCATCTCGTAGTAGTTCGAGTTCCGACAGGCGGCGATGCAGTGCCGCTGTGCGGGGCCGGGCGCGTGGAACTCCACGTCCAGCCCGAACGCCTCGGCCATGCGGGCCACCTTGATCGCGCCGGTGATGCCCGCGTCGTACTCGGGGTCGGCCCGGAGAAAGTCGGTCGCCTCGCTGGCGGCGAAATCGGACTTGATCTCCAGCCCGCGGATGTGCTCGGTCTGGAGGATGGGCGTGTCGAGCTTCTGGGCCAGTTTCTTGTGGGCGTGCTGTGAGATGCCGCCGTCCCGGAACGGGTCCTCGTACCAGAAAAAGCCCTGTTCGTCGAGCGCCCGGCCCAGTTCCAGCGCGTCGGCGAACGTCTCCAGTTCGCAGGCGGGATCGTGCATCAGGTCCATCTCGTCGCCGACGGCCTCGCCGACAGCGTGGACCGCCGCGACTTCGCGGTCGAGGCTCCGGGCGTCGTCGCCGCCGCCCCAGCCGTGGATCTTGAAGCCGCCGAAGCCCTCGTCGCGGCATTCCTGGGCGAAGTCGGCGAAGGCTTCCGGCGAGTCCAGCCCGCCGGCGTCGTCGCCGTGGTAGGTCGACGCGTAGGCTGGGATGCGCTCGCGGTAGGTCCCCAGCAGTTCGTGAATCGGCGCGTCGTAGTACTTCCCGGCGAAGTCCCACAGCGCGATGTCGATGGGGCCGATGCCCATCCGGTCGTACTTCCGGAGCGCGCGCTTGCATTCCGACCAGTGTTTCTCGCGTTTCAGCGGGTCCTTGCCGATGAGGTACTGTGCGACGATGTTGTACTGGGCGGCCGCCGGGGAGTTGCCGCCGACGTACTCGCCCGTGATTCCCTCGTCGGTATGAATCTGCACGCCGAACAGTTTCCGGGTCGTCGTCTCCCCCGGCGCGTACACCAGATTGAAGCCGTGCTTGTCGGTCCCCACGTCTTCGAGGGGGTACTCGAACTCCCGGCTTTCGATTTTTGTTATCGTTGGCGACATTTGTGGAACGTTCCAAGGTTGGGATATTAAAACTACCCCGCGGCAAACGAAAGACAGCGATCTCGGGTGGCTGTTTGAACCTGTATCCGCTTCATCAAACGAGAGTCAGGGCCACATCAGCCGTCGCCCAGTGCGCCGAGACGCCGAATTCCAGGCACGTCCAGCTGCACTGAACAGCCGATGTACAGCGGCTCGATGGTTCGAGGATATTCGAAAGACACCGCGTGCTCGTGGAGTACCTTCGGATCGCCGGCCTCACCTTGCCACATGTCGTGATGGGAGGGGAGCAAGCGAGTGAGCCGGAGCTGGTTCGCGGCCTCGATGATCTCGTTTTCGTCCATATACCACTTCGTTCGGACGCCGCGGTCGGGTTCGGGCTCGTAGATGGAACCGACGGTCCCGAAGGCTAGCGCGCCCGCGTCGATGTCGAACCGACTGCCCACGTCGGTAAATTCCTCCGCAGGCCGGCTGTCGCCGGCGTGGAAGAACGTCCCGGCGTCGTGCTCGATGACGTAGCTCACGGGTTCGATGGCGTCGGGGTCGTTCGCGCCGGTGACGTGAACGGTGAAATCGCCGACGGTGAACTCGTCGCCGACGGCGATCTCGTTGCGCCGCTCGTCGGGCACCCGCATATCGCCGTCGTAGTCCGGCGATTCGTACGAGGCCGACGGTGCGTACAGATCAGCCCCGCAGTCCTCGACCAGCGGACCGTACGACGGCGGGTGCATGTGGTCGATGTGTTCGTGCGTGACGAGCGTGGCGTCGCACTGGCTCGCATCAGCGGGGTCCATCGGCACCGGTATCATGCGGATGAGGTTCGGCGGATCGCCCGTCCCGAAGTAGGGGTCGATGTACAGCGTCGTCGACTGCGAACGAAGGACGAAGCCGTTACAGCCGAGATACCAGACTGTGACGCCGTCGCCGGGGTCCGTCGCTTCGATTTCCCGGCGGACGAACCAGTCGTCCCATGTTGACTCTACCATACGTCGACCTACGCCCGGCCCGCTCAAAAAGTCCCGTGGCGACACTCAGTCGAGTGTGACCGTCGATTCTGTCTCAGAGGCTTCGTAGACAGCCTTGATCGTCTTGATGTCGACGAGGCCGTGCTCGCCGTCAGCGTAGGGTTCTGTATCGGTCAGCAGACAGTGGGCGAAGTACTCGAACTCCTCTTCCATCTGGTCGATCTGCTCGAAGTCGATGTCGACCGTCGTGCCCTCGTGGGAAAGCTGGAGCGCGCGGTCGTCCCAGGGGTAAAACGCCGGTTCGACGCGGACTTTCCCTCCGGTTCCCAGTACGGAGATGTGGCTGTCGAGGTAGGCGTTCTGACTGGCTGTACACGCCGCGTACACGTGACTCGGGAAATCCAGCTGGAACGCGCCGTGTTCATCGGGCACGTCCGCGAACTCTCCTTGCACGGAGGCGACCGTTCCCCGGACGGCAACGGGATCGGCGTCCAGCAGGAACCGGCTCGTGTTCAGCGGATACAGGCCGATGTCCATCACGGCACAGCCCCCGGAGAGCTCCCAGTCCAGCCGCCACTGGTCGGGGTCGGGGACGAGTTCGAGGATGGGCTCGGTCATGTTGCCGTGAATGAACAACGGTTCGCCGATGTACCCCTCGTCGATGAGGTCTTTCGCCCGCCGGACGGCCGGCTCGGTGTGCATCCGGTAGGCGATCATCAGCGTCGCGTCGTGTTCGTCACACACCTCGACCATCCGCTCTGCGCGGTCGATCGTGGCCTCCATGGGCTTCTCACAGAGGATCGCCTTGTCCAATTCCGCCGCCGTCTCGACGAAGGGGAGGTGGCGAGCGTTCGGGGTGACGATGTAGACGGCGTCGTAGGCGTCGCTCGCGGCCCCGTCGTGGAACTCCCCGTAGGTGATCGCGTGCTCGACCGTCTCCGAACCGGCCGCCACGTCGGCCGCCTTCTCGCGGTCGCCGCTGACGAGTACGGTCGTCTCACAGAGCTCGCCCGCGTCGACGGCGGGCATCGCCTGCTCGGTGGTCCACCAGCCCACGCCGATCATGGCAAACCGAACTGGACTGTCTGTCTCTGTCCGCTCCTGCCAGTCTCGGCGGTCGAACCCGGCCGTGAGCGCGTCGACGTTCATGCCGCTGGCGTCGGCTGGCCGGCTATTATGTCTTGTGTTGGCAACCCGTGCTGGCCTGCAATGTTCCAGAGAAACGAATGACAGTTCATGTATCGAGCGAATTAATCCCGGCTAATGACACAAGTGTTTGACATCGTGGGACGGGCCGTCAGTCTCACACGCCGATGTTCTCCAGCAATCGGTCGGTACTCCGAACGGAAAATGCCGTTTCACGGGCTTTCTACGGGTGGTATCCGTTCGTGATCGCCGTTTCTCGAATCGAGAATAACGACAGTACAACCGTTACGGAAGGCGTTCCATTATACTGAACGGGCAGCTGTGAGCGGCGCGCCACGGTGTCTCTGATAGACCGCTCCGAACCTCCGTCCCGCTCACTGTGGTCACTCCGTAGCCAAACTGCCGACGACGAAGCGGTGCTGCGCCCAACCGGACACGGGTATAGACACTGTTTCTCACTGCGTCCGGACTGGTCCAGCAAGCGGCACCGAAACACATCCCGGATGTTGGGGCGCTAACAACGAGAGTGGAACGTCTGTCCGGGACAGAGTGGCGATGCTGGGGCCGTTCCACCATCGTCGGTCGTGCTCTGACCATGACTTTGCACGCTCGCTCTTGCGGTGGACAAGAGCAATAGCAGGTAGAAATTAATAGTATATAAATCTTTGTCACATGAACGCTACTTCCGATCAAGAACGGTGACAGCCTCGGTTAGCTGTTGCGGTACACCGTCTTGATGTAACTGAAGAACTCCAGGCCGGCGTCGCCCTGCTCGCGGTAGGTGTTCGTTGAGGAGCGTTTGAGGCCGCCGAACGGCACGTGCAGCTCCAGCCCGGTGGTCTTCTCGTTGACCTTGACCACGCCGGACTCGGAGCGCTCGATGAACTCGTTTTCTTCCTCGATCCGGTCGGTCACGATGCTGGCCGAGAGGCCGTAGTCGATGTCGTTCGCGACCTCGACGCCCTCGTCGAAATCGGAGACAGGAATCACGGCGAGCACCGGCCCGAACACCTCTTCCTGTGCGATCCGCATGTCTGGCTCGACGTCGGAGAAGACGGCCGGCGAGATGAAGTTCCCGGCGTCGTACTCGCCGCCGGTGAGTTCTTCACCGCCAGTTTCGAGGGTCGCCCCCTCCGACTGTGCGATGTCGATGTACTCCAGGCTTCCCGCGAGCTCGTCCTCACTGACGTGGGGACCCATGTCGGCCCGGTTGAGACCGTCACCGATCTCCAGGGACTCGGCGTAGTCGACGATAGCGTCGAGGAACTCATCGTAGATGTCCTCGTGGACGATGGCCCGGGACGTCGCGGTACAGGCCTGGCCCGTGCCACCGAAGGCCCCGGCCCCGACGATGTCCGCCGCCTTCTCCACGCCGGCGCTCGGCATGACGACGGTCGGGTTCTTGCCGCCCATCTCCGCCTGGGCGCGCTTCCCGTTGTTCGTCGCCTGATCGTAGACGTGCTCGCCGACTGAGGCGCTGCCGGTGAACGACACCACGTCGACGTCGTCGTGGGTGGTCAGCCGTTCGCCGACCTCACTGCCGGGGCCACAGACCAGATTGATCGCGCCGTCCGGAATCCCGGCCTCGTCCAGCGCCTCGACGATCATTGCGCCGACGGTCGGGGCCTGCATCGCGGGCTTGATGACGACGGTGTTACCGACCGCAAGCGCTGGAGCGATCTTCCAGGCCGGAATCGCGATGGGGTAGTTCCACGGTGTGATGAGCGCCGCGACGCCCATCGGCTCTTTCTTCGTCTGCAGGCCGGCGCGGCCGCCGCTTGGTTGTTTGACGGTGCCGCCGAAGTCCCGGGCCTTCTCCGCGTAGTAATAGAAAATATCAATCGCCCGCTGTACCTCACCTTCGGCTTCGCCGAGGGGCTTCCCCTCTTCGCGGGTCAGCGTCTCCGCCAGTTCGTCTTTCCGGGACTTCAGGATTTCTCCGGCCTCACGCAGGATCGCACCGCGCTCCGGCCCGGGCATCCCGCCCCATTCGTCGGTCGCGTCCACCGCGGCCGCGACTGCGTCGTCAGTTTCCGCCGTCGATGACACCGGAACCGTGCTGACAACGTCGGTCTCGTCCGCCGGGTTTGTGACGTCCTGTGTCTCCCCGCTTCCGGTCCACTCGCCACCGATATAGTTCTCGTACGTCTTCGTCATACGCTCGAATCATCTCGTTCCCGATACTTACGCGTTTCCCATCCCTCGCTGTGGTGGTTCGTCCGGCACCGGTCCCTGCAAATATTAGTCCGTTTCCTGTGGCTCCCGGTGCCCGTGTGATCGATAGTTCAACGTATATGACAGCCGTCGTACCACGTTGGCATCCGCGTTCCGTCCCACTCGACCACCCTCGGAAAGGCTATGCTTGCTCACCTACCCTGAGAAGCGTCGAAACGATCAGCGAACGTTACGGATTGGGGACCGAAACCGAAACGCAGCCAGCACGCTGACGGCATTGAAGGCCACTTTAGAGACGGTCGGGGAGGGCGTTGCGTTCGACGATGCGGAACGGCTCGACAGGCTTCGGTTTGTCAGGGCATCAGTACTGAACAACGACACCGCACTCGGTGCTACCGGCGTCTCCGTTCCGATCAACCGCTTCCGTGACGACCGATTTACACGGGACCCACCGCAGAACGTTCTGAAAGTCGCTACCGACATCGAACCCAACGTTACTTACTGTTAAGCTTTTGGGATCCGCTGTTCTATCATCTAAATTTCACCATTGGGTAAGCCGACACGCCCAATCAATACGCTGTGTGGTACCCTGGTCCAATTTCGAGTGTCCCACAGGAACCTCACGGGATCTGTGTGCTTGCCAGATCTGTGATGTGCAGGCCGTGTGGCAGTTCTCGAATCACGATTGCATACGGCCGTCTATTGCACACGTTGTTCGCTAGCCTTGCGGCCATTCGGTCTGTGACCGTGTCGATACCATTGAACCCTAGTGTGTCCTGTTCTGATATATATATATAATTTTCCACACTCTAACACGTGTATGTATGTTATCGACAATTCGGTGCCAGCAACCGCCGGATCGTTGCCGGTGGTCAGCGCTCCACTACGATTTGATATAGCGATATTCACTTTACTTTAATTAATCATTGGAAAGGGGAACTCCGAGCGATACACTGAGTGACGTCGCGACTCTCCGATCACAGGGCGAATCTATTGGATCGGCTGCGGCATTTCACTCCTCAATTCAAGATATTTGCACCGGGATAGATAAATCTGCAATCAGAAGTTATATTTATACATTTAAACTTCTATATTCAATACTAAAAGACGATATTGTATTGTTTTCCAAAGCCAAACACCGGACTACTGGTCGCAATCTGCCCGATCAAGGAGGGCGTCAGCAAGTGCACTTTTCCGGTGTGAGACCAGCAGATGGCAGTATATATCGTCTTCACTGTCTGCACCGCAGTTACATAGCGGGCACGCATACCTCTGGCTCGTAGCCGTCTCGGTCGCTCGCCGCGGGATGCTGGCTTGCATATGTGGGCACAGTTCCGCGCCGAACATAGCGGTTTCTAGGACCGCTATGTCGGTCTCAATGCCTATATAGAGCGGTCAGTGCCTACAAGAGCAGACTCCCTTGGTAGCTGTACTACCCGGACGTTCATTTTCGCGTCCGGCCAAGCGCTGCGACGAGCGCCACGGCTCGGTCAGTCGGCTCGTAATACCGCCATTGCTGGTCTTTCTCCCGGGTGACGAGGCTGGCGTCGCGGAGATCCGACAGCGCGTGGCTGATCGCGCTATCGCTTACTTCTACGAGATGGGAAATCTCACAGACGCAGAGCGGTCCGTCGGCCGTCACCAACAACTGCACGATGTTGTACCTGGTTTCGTTCCCAAGCGTCTGTAACGCGTCGAGGTCCGTCTCGGTCGAGGTGGGCGTTGCCGCGTCGTACGCTTCTAGGGTTTCAAGCCGCGCTTCGACGTCGGCCACACAACGGTCCCCGAGTTCATCCGTGATGAGACGTTCGAGACGCTCTGTCCGGTGTGTCATATCCGATCCTTTCACAACTGCCCGTATAACTATTCTGCGTCCCAAACGAGGCCGCGTCGGTAGTACACGTTGCCGAAACTGGCTTGTCACGACTCCTCTTAAAGCGGCTTCCAAGGTTCTGTTTTAGTCGTACTACCTATGATTAAGTTGCATATTTCGGCCGGGTACTTCCAAAACAGCACTCTTCAAATTTGTATCGACTTCCTGTCGACGCTGAAACACCTACCGACGACTGCTCGACAGCCCACTCCTCTTCGTGGAACCGCCTCGCTTCGCTCGCTCCTGTAGCCGCTGTATCCGTTCGTCCATCGGTGGATGTGTCGACAGGAGGCGTGACAGCTCGTTGTCCGATTCGCTGTGCACGTACAACTGTCTCAGGGGACCGAAATCCGGCCTCGAAGCCTGCTCGATTTTCGCGAGGGCTCGGGCAAGCCCGACAGGATTCCCCGTTATCTCGATTGCGCGGTCGTCGGCCGCCAGCTCACGGTGTCTGGAATAGCCCAGTAACAGCAGCGTCACGGCGAATCCGAGCCCGGCGACGACCTGCAGCGCGTACTGTTGTGTTCGACCAAGCCAGGAACGCGACCACGACGACGGGTCGCCGCGCAGCAACGCGAGTGAACGGGCGATGCCACCGGTTAGTACCACGATGGGAAACAGAACCAGGCCGACAAGCCCGACGAGTGTCTGGATGAGGCTGTACGCGACAGTCTGAACGAGCGCGTCGCGGGTCTCCAGATGTGCGAGTTCGTGTGCGAGCAGCGCCTGGAACTCCGCCGCGGACAACAGCCGGAACAGCCGCCGGTCGACGACGATAGCTCCAGCCCCGCCACCGATAGCGAACGCGTTCGGGACCGGCAGCTCCGCCAGGAGCAGCCTCGGTGTCTCGACGTCCATCCGCTCGACAAGTGCGTCGAGGTGGCGGTAAGCCTCCGGCGCACGCGCCCGCGAGAGCTCAACTGCATCGAGAGATCGCTTGAGTCGTGCCGTCGCAGCCCAGTAGTTCACGACGCCGAGAAGGATTGCCGTTCCGATGACGATCACGGCGGCCACCATCGACGACGGGCGACTGTCCCACACCGGCAGAAGCAGCGTATAGCCGACGTATGCCGCCACGAGATAGGCCAGCAGCGACAGCAGTCCGACGACGGCCATGAGGAGCCGTCGGGTCACAGCCATACTCTGGGGATATGTGCTGCTTGAAAAAGTCGCTTCGGTGGACAGTGCGGTGTACTGACTGGGGGGTCTCGGATCGGAGATGTCGTCATTGGCTATTTCATATAGCGGAAAGAGATTTATTCGCTGCCGCTTCGGTGTCTGTATTCGCCTACGAAGCGACCCCAACACGGCTCATATTCCGCTCAAACGAGGTTTATGAGCGGTATCTGGCGCAGGGCGATACGCCTTTTTGGCCGGCCCTCGGACGACAGCGTATGCGAATCGCACGCCTTCTGACGGATGACGGACCAGTCACCGGCGAATACGTCGACGGGGTCGTCCACGCTGACGACGGCCAGTACGCCGTCGACCGCGATGGACGACTACTCCCGCCGTGTGAGCCGACGGCGCTGTACTGCGTCGGACGGAACTACGCTGCGACCAACGACCAGATGGACTACGACCGGCCCGAAGAGCCGGATTTCTTCATCAAACCTCCGACGGCGCTGCGTGCCCACGAACAGGACATCCCGTATCCCCCGTTCAGCGACGAGCTCACCTACGCCGGCGAGCTGGCCGCCGTCATCGGCGAGCGGTGTCACGACATCGATACCGCCGACGTCCCCGATGTCGTTCGGGGCTACACGATACTGAACGACGTCGACGCACTGGACCAGCAGGGCCGAACGGCGCGGAAGGCCTTCGACGGATCTGGCCCCCTCGGCCCCTGGATCGAGACCGATGTCGACCCCACGGCGCTGGATATGTACACGGACATCAACGACGAGCGCCGGCAGGCAGCCAACACCAGCGAGATGCTGTTTGGACCCCACGAAGTGGTCGCGTACCTCTCGGAGCGGTTCACCTTCCGGCCCGGTGACGTCGTCGCGTTCGGCAGCCCGGCCAACCCGGGGACGGTCGCCCCCGGCGACACAATCGAGATAACCTACGAGGGCGTCGGGACGCTCCGGAACGCGGTCGTCGAGCCGTAGCGGCGTCTGATATCGAAATCGTAACTTAGCAGCTTTCTGGGGCTTCTTACCGACAGAGTAGTGGATTCGCTCTCTCGCCAGCGATAAACTACTATTCGCTATACAAAATTACTGTAGCCTGGTCCGGATCGTCTCCGCGGTCCGCTCGCCGATACCGTCGATGGCCGTCAGTTCCTCGTCCGAGGCCGTCCGAACGTTGTCGACGCTGCCGAAACGCCGCAGCAGGCGCTTCCGCGTCTCGGGGCCGATGCCGGGCACGTCGTCGAGTGTCGTCGACACCTCGTCCCGGAGCGTCTGGTGGTACTGGACGGCAAAGCGGTGCGCCTCGTCGCGGATCCGCTGGAGCAGGTGGAGCTGCGGGGCGTCGTCGTCCCAGTCGTACACGCGGTCGGGCGTGATGACTAGTTCCTCGTCTTTCGCCAGCGCGATGGCCGGCACGTCCCAGCCGGTCTCTGCGAGGGCGTCGCGGGCCGCTCCGAGTTGCCCGTCGCCGCCGTCGATGAGAAGCAGGTCCGGGTCCGGCCGGTCGTCCCGGCCCTCGACGGCGCGCGCTGCCCGCCAGCGGAGGAGTTCGCGCATATTCGCGTAGTCGTCGTTTTGCTCGGTGAGTTTCTTCCGCCGGTAGTCGCTTTTCTCGGGCGTCTCGTCGACGAAGGTGACGTTCGAGCCGACGGCCGACCGGCCCTGGGCGTGGCTCACGTCGAACCCCTCGATGCGGCTCGGGCGGTCGATGCCCAGCGCGTCGGCCAGGCGGCCGCTCTCGTCGTCGGCCCCGCCGCGCTGGCGGGCGTTTTTCAGCGCCAGATCGACCAGGGTCGCCTCCCGCCCGGCCCCGGGCACACCGAGCGTGACGCCCTCGCTCTCCAGCCAGGCTTCGATGTCCGGATCGGCGGGGGCTTCGGCACAGAGAATCCGGTCGGGCAGATCCCGCTCGGCGTAATACTGCGGGATGAACGCCCGGTACACCCCGGCGGTGCCTTCACCGTCAGGTGCTTCGAGCGTGTGCCGGTCCCGTTCAACGAGCTTGCCGCCCTCAGCGTGGAGTCGGGCGACGATGGCTCGCTCGCCCTCGATGGCAGCCCCGAGCACGTCCGTCGTCTGGTAGCCCGCGGAGTCACTGACGGCGGTGTCGCCCTCGCCGTGGAGCGCCTCGACGGCCCCGAGCTTGTCCCGGAGGTTCGCGGCGCGCTCGAACTCCTGGGACTGGGCGGCGACCTCCATCTCGCGGCGCAGCGGGTCCGCGAGCACGCCGGTTTCGCCCTCGAAGTAGCGCGTGACCGCTTCCACGTCTTCGGCGTACTCGGCGTCGCTGATTTCGCCGGTACAGGGCGCGGTACAGATACCCATCTCGTAGTCGAGACAGGGCCGGTCCCGGTTGCTGTACTTGTGGTCGGAACACCCCCGAAGTCCGTACGTCTCCCGCAGGGCCTTCACGACCGTCTCGACCCGACCCTTGTCGGTGAACGGCCCGTAGACGGTCGCGCCGTCCTCAGGGTCGCGCGTCACTTCGATTCGGGGGACGGGATGGTCGGTCAACTGGACCAGCGGATAGGACTTGTCGTCTTTCAGCCGGACGTTGTACGGCGGCCGATGGCGTTTTATCAGGTTGGCTTCGAGCAACAGCGCCTGCGTCTCCGTGTCGGTGACGGCGAAGTCGATTGTTTCGGCCCGCTCGACCATCTTGGCGATGCGCTCGCTGCGCGGGTCAGCATACGATCGGACGCGGTCCCGCAGATCGACGGCCTTCCCGACGTAGAGGACCCGGCGCTTGTCGCCCCGGCCCTGTTCGAACAGGTACACGCCGGGCTCCCGTGGCAGCGACCCTGCGCGCGCTCGAACTTCGTCGGCATCCATTAGCTCAGGGTTGGCGCTCGGCGGGGTTGAACGTCACGGGAGCGGGTCACCAGTGGGCGACTGGTCTTTTTCGGAGCCGGCAGGTACCGCACCCGGAACGACGGCGGCCTCGATTCGCTCGACGATACTCTCATTCTCCGGCGCAGCGAGTTCGATGTCGTCATCGCCGGCGACACGTACGACGAGCAGTCGGTCACGGCTCCAGAGGTAGACCCCGAGGACGACGGCGGCAAAGGCCAGCGCGAGGCCGCCGAACAGCCGCATCAGGTCGTCCAGTTGCGCCATCAGCGTCAGCATCGACTGGAGCATCCCCAGCATGCCGCCGATACCGACGGCACTGGCGGCACCGCCGCTGTCAAGCGATACGTTGCCGACGAGGCTATCGAGGCTCACGGTCATCCCAGCCGCGACCAGTACGACGCCGACGACCAGCGCCTTCACGCCGAGTTCGAGGAACGACCAGTCGCCTTTCGTGGTGAGGTCGACGCCCTCGACGTTCGGGCGGTCGACTTGCCGGTAGTTCGACCCCTCGCGGTCGGGCGTGAACACGAGAACACGGTGGCTCGTCACGACAATCCCGCCACGGTCCAGTCGAACGTCTTCTTCGATCACCTCGCTGTCGTACAGGAGGCTCTCGGCCCGTGCGACCCAATCCATACAGCCCCTTTCCCGCGGACACCTGTATATTCTCCCCCCGTAACCGCTAACTGTGCGCCCTCGAACATGACAGTATGACCGCCGATCCCCGCTGCCCTCACTGCTCGGAGAAAGTCAGTGCGACCGCGACGTGGTGCATGCACTGTGGCCGGGACTTCGATAGCCCGGTCGATGCCGGAACCGGGACAACGGTCCTCGATGCCGGCGGCAGCCAAACTACGTCGGACCTCGAAGCGGCCCTCAACGCCGGTGACATCGACGGAATACGGGGAGCGCTCGCCAGGAGCGAGCGAGGGGCGATGCTGGTCGGTATCGGCCTCGCCGCAATCGCGCTGTTCACACTTCCCTACGCCACGCCGTCGGGCAATACGCTCTGGTACCTCCTCGCGGTCGCGGGCGTGGGCGCGGTCGCCGCCACGCAGACGACGGCTGACGACGCGGTCAGGACCGGTGGGAAGGCCCTCGCTGTCGCGCCATTCTTTGTGGTGTTCGCCGACGTACTCTCGGGGTACCTCGCCTCGGGACTGGTGAGTGCCAGCCCGACCGTCCTGCTCGGGCCAGCGATATACGCCGGATTGGTCATGTTCGGCGTCAGCCGATACCGTCGCCGCTGAGCGGTTTACGTTGCCCGGTCCGAACCGTCGTGCATCTCGCCGAGCGTGGCTGCAACCTGTTCGGCTGCCTTATCGGCCAGGGCCGCTCGCTGAGCGGCCGTGAGCGGGGGGTGGTGGCCGACATGGCTGCTCAACTGAATAGGGCGGTGCTGTCTGAGCTCCGCTCCAAGCGTGCGTGAACCGCCTCCGCAGGGGTCCGTACTGGCTCGCCCGCCCGGTATCAAAACTACCATGCCTCCCGGATTCGAGAGTCCACCTACTACAGGTGGTTCTGTGACCGAAAAACGCGAATACAAAGACGACTACCAGGACAAGACGCTGTATCTCCCGGGGCCGACAGAGGTGCGCGAGGACGTTATCGAGGCGATGGCCGAGCCGATGTTCGGCCACCGGATGGACCGGATGACGGACCTCTACACCACCATCGTCGAGGACACGAAGGAGTTCCTCGGCACCGACAACGACGTTATCGTGCTTACGGCGTCGGGGACGGAGTTCTGGGAGTCGACGACGCTCAACCTGGTCGAGGACAGCATGCTCGTGCCGACCTCCGGCGCGTTCAGTGAGCGCCAGGCTAACGTCGCTGAGCGGCTCGGCAAGGACGTCGACCGAATCGAGTACGACTGGGGCCGGGCGGTCAAACCCGGCGACATCCGCAACGCGCTCGACTCCGGTGACTACGACGCCGTCGGGGCCGTGATGAACGAGACCTCGACCGGCGTCCGCAACCCCATCGAGGAGATCGGCGACGTGGTCGCCGAGTACCCGGACACCTACTTCATCGTCGACGCCATCTCCTGTCTCGGCGGGGACCAGATCGACATCGAGGCCCACGGCATCGACGCCATCTTCACGTCCACGCAGAAGGCATTCGCCATGCCACCGGGGCTCGCGGTCTGTGCCGTCAGCGACGCTGCCTACGAGCGGGAACTGGAGAAGGATTCGGCGTCGTGGTACGGCGGCTTCCAGCGCTGTCTGGACTACTACGACCGGAAGGGCCAGACCCACTCCACGCCGGCGATTCCGCTCATGCTCGCCTACCGCAAACAGATGAAGCACATGCTCGATGAGAGTCACGCTGCCCGCGACCAGCGCCACCAGGAGATGGCCGAGTATACGCGCGAGTGGGCCCGCGAGCATTTCGACCTCTACCCGGAGGAAGGCTACGAGTCCCAGACGGTGACCTGCATCGAGAACACGCAGGATATCAACGTCGCAGAGACGGTCGAGGCCGTCTCCGAGGAGTACGACATGGTGTTCTCCAGTGGCTACGGCGACATCAGCGAGGAGAGTTTCCGCATCGGGCACATGGGCGAACACACCGTCGAGAGTATCAAGGAACTAACCGACGCAATCGAAGACGTAGCCGACCTGTAACCCAGGCGAGAACCGACGAAAGATCGGGGTTATGGCTCGATTTGGGGCTTTCTGCTCCCGCAGCCTGGCGTTTTCACAGTCTGATAATGCTGGGAAGACTATATTACTGCCTGCTACTTTGATGTAGATAGACGAACCATATGAGTAAAACTAACAGGCGGAGTAGGGACGGCGACTCTTCGACACCGATGAATGTGACCCGCAAGCAGTTCGACTGGACCGAGACGCGACCGAGTGCGGCAGTGACCGAGTACATCTCCGCCATGACCGGACGGGAGCAGACCGACTTCGCACCGCTGTACGAGACTATCGACCCCGAAGCGCTCGATTCACTCGTCGACTCCTCGGACCGCTCCACACCGGTCAGTATCTCTTTTGAATATGCCGGCCACTCGGTCACTGTCCGCAGCGACGGGGAACTCGTGGTCAAGGCGCCCGGCGCCAAAATCGGCCGATAGCCGCCACCTTCTGCAGTCGTTATACTCTCTCTACCGTTCTAACTGGTGGCAGCGCTTTGAGAAAACTGTCTCTCCGTTTCTGCCCGTTGTTTCGTCTGTTCTGTGGCCAGGAGCAGAGCCGTTTTTATACGCGAGCAGTAACACTCGTCCAGTATGACCACTGCCGAGGACGTCGCCGGGAATCCCTACATCTCCGATCCGCGGACCGAATTCGACGCCGTCGAGGACATCGATGAAGCGACGGCCCGTGAGCAAGCCGGCCAGTTGCGCGAGGCGATCCGCCACTACGACTACCGGTACTACGTCGAGAACGACCCGGTCATCGGCGACCGGGCCTACGACGCGCTGTTTTCCCGGCTCCAGGCCCTCGAATCGGCGTTCGATCTCGACACAGATGGGAGTCCAACCCAACGCGTCGGCGGCGAACCGCTGGACGAACTGCCCGAGGTCGAACACGTCGCTCCGATGGGGTCTATCGACCAGGGCGGTGACGAAGCGGACGTTCGGGAGTTCGACGAGCGGGTCCGCGATGGACTCGGTGCTGACGCCGACGTCCAGTACTTCTGTGAGCCGAAGTTCGACGGCCTCTCGGTCGAAATCGTCTACGAGGACGGCGTCTATCAGCGAGCTGCGACCCGCGGCGACGGCGAGATCGGCGAGGACGTGACCGAGAACGTCCGCACCATCGCCAGCGTCCCCCAACGCCTGCGCGGCGAGTACCCCGACTTTCTGGCCGTCCGGGGCGAGGTGTACATCCCGCGGGCAGCCTTCACGGCGTTCAACCGCGAGCGTGTCGAGCGCGGGAAGGACCCCTTCGCGAACCCGCGCAACGCTGCCGCCGGGACGCTCCGCCAGCTCGATCCGTCGGTGACCGCGGAGCGTCCCCTCTCCGTGTTTTTCTTCGGTGTTCTCGACGCCTCTGTCGAGTTTGAGAGCCACAGCGAGATGCACGAGCGGTTCCCCGAATGGGGCCTCCGGGTGTGTGAGCGAACCGCTGTCGTCGATGACATCGACGCCGCCATCGACTACCGAAACGACCAGCACCGGGCCCGCGACGACCTCGACTACGAGATCGACGGCGTCGTCATCAAAGTCGACGACCTGGCCGCCTGCGACGAACTCGGGGCGACCGCTCGCGCACCGCGGTGGGCCTTCGCCTATAAGTTCCCGGCTCGCAAGGAGGAGACGACGGTGCGGGACATCGTCGTCCAGGTCGGCCGGACCGGCCGGCTCACGCCCGTCGCGCTCATGGATCCTGTCGAGGTCGGCGGGGTCACCGTCTCGCGGGCCTCGCTGCACAACCCCTCGCTCATCGCCGACCTCGGCGTCGACGTGGGCGACCGCGTCCGCATCAAGCGGGCCGGCGACGTCATCCCGGATGTCGTCGAGGTGCTCGACGACGACGGCGACGGCCACTTCGAGTTCCCGGCGGCCTGCCCAGCCTGTGACAGCCCGGTCGAGCGCGACGGCCCGATGGCCTTCTGCACCGGTGGGCTTACCTGCCCCGCCCAGCGCGAGCGCAGCGTCGAGCACTACGCCAGCCGCGACGCGCTGGACATCGAGGGCCTCGGCGAGAAGGCGGTCCAGCAACTGCTCGATGCCGGTCTCGCTTCGGACCCCGCGGATCTGTACGAACTCACCGTCGAGGAGCTGTCTGACCTGGAGGGCTGGGGCGAGACCAGCGCCCGGAATCTCGTCGAAGGGATGGACGGCGCTCGGGAGCCGCCGCTCGCGGATTTCCTCGTCGCCCTGGGCATCCCCGAAGTGGGGACCGTCACGGCGCGAAACCTCGCCCAGGAGTTCGGTACGTTCGAGGCGATTCTGGCCGCTGCCGACGACGGCGACACCGATGCGTTCGAGAGCGTCCCCGATGTGGGGCCGACCGTTGCGCGCTCCATCGTCGAGTTCTTCGAGGGCGAGGGCAACCGCGCCGTCATCGACCGCCTGCTCGATCACGTCGACCCACAGGCCGCCGAGGAAACGGGCGGAGACGCCCTTGCGGGACTGACGTTCGTTTTCACCGGGTCGCTCGACGGGTACACTCGCAGCGACGCACAGGAACTGGTCGAGCGAAACGGCGGGTCGGCGACGAGCAGCGTCTCCGGGAACACGGATTATCTGGTGCTTGGCGACAACCCGGGACAGCGAAAACAGGACGATGCGGCAGAAAACGACGTGGAGACGCTCAGCGAAGCCGAGTTCGAGGCGCTACTGGAAGACGCGGGCGTGCTGTAATCGGGGGTCTTCGACGCAACCGGCGGCCGTTGTGAGCCCTCCGGAACCGAACTCAACACGACTGATCGCGCTGTTCCTTGTCTGGCGGTGACCGCTCGGTCTCGGCCATATTTATTTGTTCGTGCACCACCAACTACACAGAATAATGGACCACTCTGGTGATTCGGTCCGTATTCTCCACGCTGATGACAACTCGAACTTCGCCGACACGACCGCGGCGCTGCTCGAACACGAGGACGACCGGATGTGCGTCGAGACGGCGGCGAGTGCCGAACAAGCGCTAGAGAACCTCTCTACGGGCCAGTACGACTGCGTCGTCTCGGACTACGACATGCCGGACCAGAACGGGATCGAGTTCCTCGAAGCCGTCCGCAAGCGCTACCCGGAGCTTCCGTTCATTCTCTACACCGGGAAAGGGTCCGAGGAAATCGCGAGCGATGCGATCTCCGCGGGCGTGACCGACTATCTCCAGAAGGGTTCGGGCGCCGAGCAGTACACACTGCTCGCAAACCGCATCAGAAACGCTGTCGACGCACATCGGTCCCAACAAAAACTCGACGAGCGAACCCGCCGGCTGGAATCGCTCATCAGTAGCCTCCCGGGCATGGTGTATCGGCGCCTGAACGCGCCGGGATGGCCAATGGAAACCGTCGAGGGCGAAATCGAACCGCTCACCGGCTACACAGCCACGGATTTCGAGACCGGGGCGGTAACCTGGGGCGAGGACGTACTCCATCCAGCGGATCGGAACCGGATCACGGAGACGGTCCAGGAGGCGCTCGCGGCCGACGGCGAGTTCGAGATGACCTATCGGATTATCACTGCAGACGGCGCCACGAAGTGGATGTGGGAGCGCGGCCACCGCGTCCCCGGTGCGGGTGCTGACTCGGCTGTGCTGGAGGGATTCGTTACCGATATCACCGACCTCCGGGAGCGAGAACGGGAGCTGCGACGGTACGAGCGGATGGTAAACACGATGCCGGAGGCGGCCTGCATCTACGACACGAAGGGTCGGTTCGAGGTTGTCAACGAGTACTTAGCCTCGTTTTACGGGACATCGAGGGACGAACTGGAAGGCGAATCGAGCCGGCTCCTGCCCAAGATCCGAAGCGAGTACGAGGGGGACCCATACCAGGAGCTGATCGACGGCGACCGCGACGAACTTCGCGGGGTGGTGAGCGGCGAGTTTTCCGGCCACGGGTACGAGGTGCTGGAGTACCGCCTCACGCCGCTGGAAGTCGATGGGCAGGTCACGGGCGTGGTCGCCGTCACCCGCGAAGTGACGGAACAGTGGGAGCACGAAAGATAGGCCGCCAAGCGACGTTCGGTTCGGGATCGGCAGTGGCAAATCCTCCGAGTGACGTGGTCACTTCGGTCGTTGGTACACACAGAAAGACTGTCAATCGGCGCGTGAACAGCGACGGACGCTACAGGTCCTTGTTTTCGAAGACGTAGTACCCGGCGACCAGCGGGACGACCAGCCACAGCAGGAGGTAGCCGATGACCGCGATCGTCCCGTACTGGGGCGGCAAGGCGGCGTTGGTGCACTCGACACCGGTCTGTGTCATCTCGAGTGTCCCGCCCAGCATCTCCTCACACGTCACCTGCGGACTCGACGTCAACAGGAGCCGCGAGCGGATCGGCGAGCCCTGCAGGATCTCCTGGACGAGCGTGCGGTACGCGGCAATGGGGCTCAACAATGAGACGAACAGTTCGACGTGGAGTTGGGTCACTTCCCCGATGTTCGCGTGGTCCGACAGCAGGTTCCCGAGCCCCGCGCCGAGGTTCGACCAGAACACCTGCAGGTAGACGTAGATCCCGAGCGACGCCGCCATCGTCCGACGCGCGGTCTTCATCGCCGCCGAGAGGCCGATCGCGAACGCCGTGAACACGACCCCGTAGGTCATCGTGGCGAGCGCGAACAGGAGGAACGACTCCCACGCGATCTCGATTTCAGACGGGAGCAACACTAACAGGGTCGTCAGGAGCCCGACCGTGACCGGGATGAGCGTGATCGCGCTCCGGCCGACGAACTTGCCGGCGAGCAGTTCGCCGCGCGTGTACGGGAGCGAGAGCAGTATCTTCAGGGAGCCGCGCTCGCTCTCCCGAGCGATTGCGGCGTAGCCGATGACGATCGCGACCGCGGGGAGCAGCGGCGCTGCGATCGGCAGCGCGAACCGGACGTATGCGTCCGTCGTTAACGACGCCCCGGCCTCGCTGAACTGCTGGCCGATGTTGAAATACAGGCCCAGCAGCGCCGGCAGCGCGAAGAGGACAATGAAGATGAACGAGAGCACCCAGATCCACGGCGAGCGAACCGTGTCGCGAAACTCCTTTTTCGAGATGGGGTACCAGTCGGCGAACTCGGAGTTCTTGATGCTCGTATCGACATCGCCGAGGAAGCGCTTGACGGGGTTCTGTTCGGCGCTCATGCGTCGACCTCCGCCTGCTCTTGTTCCTGCTTTTCGGTATAGGCGGCGAACACTTCATCGAGCGACGCCTCCTCGGTCTCGAAGTTGGCGACCTCGCTCCCGCTCTCTTCGACGGCGTTGAGGACGGCCATCTTCGCGTCGCTGTCACAGCCGACAGTCAGCGTGGTGCCGTCCACAGTCACCGTCGAAACCTCGTCGAGCCCCTCGATAGCTGCAACGGCTTCGTCGATGCCGTCGCCGTCGGCAAGCGTCACACGGAGGACGGTGTCGCCGGCGGCGGCCTCGCGCAGTCCGGCGACGCTGTCTTTCGCGATGAGACGGCCGTCCTGGAGGATGCCGACCGTGTCACAGACCGCCTCGACCTGGCCGAGGATGTGACTGGAGAAGAAGACGGTCGCGCCGCGTTCGTTCTCCTCGCGGATGAGTTCCCGCATCAGCCGGGCTCCGTTCGGGTCCAGCCCGGTCGTCGGCTCGTCCAGAATGAGGAGGTCGGGCTCGCCGACGAGCGCCATCGCCAGCACGAGGCGCTGTTGCATTCCCTTGGAGTAGCCGCCGGCCTTGCGGTCGATGGCGTCGGCGATGCCGACCCGCTCGGCCAGCGCGTCGGGGTCGTCGTCGGCGTCTTTCGACTCGATGACAAAGGAGAGGTGCTGGCGACCGGTGAGCCGGTCGTACACGTCGTAGCCTTCGGGGAGGACTCCAGTGCGGGCACGGATTCGCTTCGGTTCTTCGTGGATGTCGTGGCCGAGCACCGTCGCCGACCCGTCGGTCGCGCGGACGAAATCCAGGAGGATGTTGATCGTCGTCGACTTCCCGGCCCCGTTCGGGCCGAGGAAGCCGAAGATTTCGCCCTCCTCGACGGTGAGATCGACCCCTTGCAGCGCGGTGAGGCTCCCGAACTGCTTGGTGACGCCATCCAGTTCTATCGCTGCCATACGGCCGGTTTGTGACGGCCGCCTGTATAGTCTTTCGTGTTCCAATTATCAATCAGAACACTCGACGCGCGGACGCTGGCCGCCACAACGGCCGTTCAGACTTCCGCGTCGGGGTCGTGGCGTTCGGCCATCCGCTGGGCTTCCGTGGCGTAGCGCTCCTGTGTCTCCTCGTCGGTTACGGGTTCCAGTCGCTCGGGTTCGACGTCGATAGCCGCCGTGATCCGTTTGCGCCTGAGCAGGTTCGGCGAGAGCTGCTTGGTCAGGTGGCGGTCGCCCTCGGGCGGCGCGTAGATGAGCGTCACCATGCGCTCGTCGCCGAAACTGGAGCGTTCGACCAGCCAGCACTGGACCGTCTCCTCGTCATCGGTCATTGGCGTGTCGTTTGCGGGCCGGCGGTTTATATCTTACAACGCCCCGCACCGCCGTTATCGGGTCACGTTCAGTCCCTGCTCGATGCCCGCGGTGTACTCCTCGTCGATGTCGATAGCGGTCCCGGCGTTGCGGACCGTGTTCGTCGCAACGACGCCCGCATCGCCCGAACGGAGGCGGATGCCGGCCGCCGACGCGTTGCTGACCGTGTTGCCCGTGATTGTGAAACTGTACGGACGCTTCTCGGTTCGAGCGTCGGTGTTGTCCGCGTCAGCCGGGACCGTCCGGGCGAGGATACCGACCGGACAGTTGTCGACCTGATTGCCCGAAATCGTGATGTCGGACGACCGAGCTTCGGGGGTCCCGGCCACTTCGTCTCGAAGATGCGTTTCCTTGTACTCGATTTCGATGCCCGCCTCGCCGCCGGGGTCGGGCGCGAACTCGGTCAGGTCCCGACAGACGTTCCCAACGATGGTGCCGCGCTGGCCGGGCGAACACGCGATGAGGCTGTGGCCGCCGTCGACGGCGACGTTCCCGATGACGGCGAATTTCGAGACGTTGTACGGGGCGATGTTGTTGAATTTCACGCCGACGACGCGGTTGCCGGCGATGACAACGTCGCTGGATTGCCGGAGGTCCTGGTCGCTGCCGGTCGGCGCACTCCGACTGGTGATGCCGTACCAGTTCGGATTGACGACTTCGTTGTGCTCGACGGTTACGCCCGTACATCGCGTGAACGACAGCGCCATCTGGAAGCCGTTCACCGTGCGGTTGCGGGCGATGTAGACGCCATCGCACTGGTCGGCTTGGATGGCTTGGTTGTTCAAATGGGTGCCGTTGGCGTCGAATTCTATGTCGGTAACGGTGGTGTTGTCACCGCGTACGCGAATGAGGTCGTGCCCGGTCGCCAGCGGGTTCGACTGGGACTCCGACGGTGCGGGGTCCTCGCCCGTTCCGGTCTGTGTGGCGACGAAGCGAGTCCCCTGCTGGCCGGTCAGTGCGGTGTTGTCGCCTATTGTCGCCGGCCCGCCAAAGTGGAAGGTGTCGGCGCTGGCGATGACTGCCCCGCCGCTGTCCGGGATGTTGTCGAAGGCGTACTGGAACGCTTCGTCAGCAGTCCCATCGGTCGTGAACGCGACCTTGCCGCGGCCGCCGTCGAGCACCAGATAGTCGGTGCCGTTCCCGTTTCCGCTGCTGTTCCTATTTCCGTTGCCGTTCCCCCTCCCGTTCGACTGCCCGCTGGTCGTGACGAAGAACAGCGCCCCTGCGCCCGGCAATCCAGCGCCGGCCTGTGCCTGCCCGCTGCCGCTGAACAGTCCGATCCCCGCCGCGGCACCGATGCTCGATAGAACGGACCGACGCGACGCCTGCCAGTCCGACTGTTGTGACCCAGTACCGGCTCCGTTGGTGTCAGTCTGCATGCAGGTTCGACTGCCCGGTGACCCGCAATAACCGCTTATAATACTCGTCTGACCGGTACGTACTGCTTAATACCTGAACTATCCGGCCCGAAATAGCGGGTCAATCCGTCGGTGTGTGGCTCGTTCGATGCCGACCAACTACGGCGCTTGTCCCGAGAAGACGACGAGCGGCACGCCGTCCCCGTCACTGACAGCAGATTTATGCCGACAGCGACGGGACGATACGGTAATCCGACGTGGTCTCCGACGACTCGCCCTTCGAAGATGTGTCGGCAGACAGGGACTACCTCCGGGTCCTGCTCACCGCCGTGTGTATTGTTGCCGTGGTGCTGGCGACGGCAATGCTCCCGGTTCTGTCCCCCGGTGGCGCACAGAGCCCGATGGAGTCCCTTGTGCCCCTCCCGCAGGAGAATCCGTTTGGGGAGGCTGGAGGGACCTCGACTGGTGGCAGTGGAGGACAACTCGGCGCGCTGAACCCGGGAAGCCAGACCAGTGTGGGCGGCTCACTCGACAGCGGCGACAGTCCGTATCAGTCCCAGGACACGGAGCCGCATTTCACCGTCACGAGCTCTGAACCGGCGTACTGGCGGACCGGCGCGTACGAAACGTACACCGGCACGGGGTGGGACGGCCGCGCGGACCCCAAGGCGTACGAGGGGCCGATGGCAGTCGAGGGGATGACCGACACGACCGTCGACTACGAGGTGCGACTGGCCAAGTCCGCCACGTCGCTGCCGACCGTCTGGCGGCCGCGGTCGGTGTCCCGGGACGACGTGATGGTCACCGACTACGGCGCGGTCACGTCCGAGCGGCCGCTGCCTGCCGGGACGACCTACAGCGCGACCAGCGTGACGCCGCCCGACGATCCCGAGGTGTTGCAGACGAGCGGCCGTGACTACCCGGCGGACATCGAATCACGATACACTGGTGTCCCGGCGTCAACCTCGGCCCAGGTGGGGCCGTTTACTGACCGCCTAACGGAAGACAGCGACTCGCCCTACGAGACGGCGGTGACCATCGAGCGGTGGCTGGAGGCGAACAAAAACTACTCGCTGAACGTCAGCCAGCCACCGGAGGACGACGTAGCCACGGAGTTCATCTTCCAGATGGACGAGGGGTACTGCGAGTACTTCGCCACCTCGATGACGGTAATGTTGCGGAGCCAGGACATCCCGGCCCGGTACGTCGTCGGCTACTCGACCGGCGAGCGGACCGGCCAGAACCGGTACACCGTCCGCGGGATGAACGCCCACGCGTGGGTCGAGGTGTATTTCGAGGATGTTGGCTGGGTGCAGTTCGACCCGACGCCGGGCCAGGAGCGTCTGGAATCCGAACAGCAGGCAATGGCAAACGACAGTCAGGAGTACAGCGCCGCGGAGTCCGGAAGCCCTGACGAGGAGTTCGCCGTCGGGACGCCGACGGACGAGCCACAGACCGAAGCCCCGACCGATGGGATCGGGCAGTCGGGGAGCGGCGACGGCGAGGATAGCGAAACGGATGCAGACGGGACCGGCGATAGCGACGAAGCCGGTGACGCTGGCGACGGCGAGACGACCTCGCAGTCCGGCGAGTTCGTCATCGAACTCAACCGGACGGCGACGCCGGGCGTGGCGGTGGCGGCGACGGTGACCCGCGACGGCGCGCCGGTCGAGGGCGCTGAGGTGTACTTCAACGGCGACCCGGTCGGGACGACGGGACCGGACGGCACCGTTTCCGGGACGGTCCCCTACGAAGACGAACTGAGGATTACCGTCGATGCACCGGCCGACGAGGAATCACTCGTCGCTCCGTCGGCCCCGCGTGACAGTACTCGCGCCTTTGCTGTCGCCGGCCCGCAGGCCCAGCAGTCGACGAACGCGAGCTACGAACTGAACACGAGCGCGTCGGTGAGTATCACCGGCGAACAGGTCACCGGTGGCGAGGTGACCGTCACCGCGACCGTCGACGGCGTGCCGGTACGGGACGGCGATGTGTTGCTCGACGGCGAGCAGGTGGCGACGACGGACGGACAGGGCCGGGCAGCAGTGACGCTCCCGACCGACCCCGGCAACGTCTCGATTGCCGTCGAGCGTGATGCTGTCAGCGGCAACACGACTGTCGTTCTTGAACGGCTCTCTGTGGCAACGTCACCAACGCTGCCCCTGACGCTGCCGGTGGCCGGCCAGACGGTGAACGCGACGATGGGCGGGGCCCCCGTCACGAACGCGACGGTCGCAGTCAGCGGGGAGCAGGCCGCCCGGACCGGCGCGACCGGCCGCGCGACGGTCGGCCTGCCACTCGCGTCCAGCGCCACGATTGCGGTCTCGAAGTACGGTCAGACGGCCACGACGACCGTCGACGGCCTGTTCGTCAACGCCGCGGCCGTCGTGGTTGCCCTCGGCCTCCTCCTCGCCGGGACAGTCGTCGCCGCTCGTCGGCGGAACGTCACTCCGGGGACAGCGTGGGAGTGGGTGCTGGCCGGCCGCGAACTCGCTGTTTCCGCGCTGGTGGGCGTTGTCGTCGTATTCGATGACCTGCTGGATCGCCTTCGTACGCGGTTCGAACTCACTGTCACGGCGCTCCGGGACCTGCTCGCCGGCCGTCGGTCGGCGGCGGCGCTGCTCGACGCGTTGCGGGCGTGGGTCGACGAACGCCTCTCAGCGGCCGAAAACGCAGCCAGCGATGCGGTGGCAGCCGTCTCCGCGACCGACGCCAACGGGGACGACGGACCGCCAGCGGCCCGCGTTACCATCCGCGAGGCGTGGACGCGCTTCCTCACCCACGTGTCGCTCCGGCGGTACTGGACGCGGACCCCCGGCGAGATTGCGACCCACGCCATCGAACGGGACGGGCTCCCGCCCGCCGAAGTTCGGACGGTCCGGGACGCGTTCCGGGCGGTCGAGTACGGCCAGCGGGACCCACAGGAACACGTGGCGGCCGTGGAGGATGCGGTTCGGACCATCGAATCGGCCGCCGGGGCACGTCCCGGCACGACTGACGACGCCGGCGATGCCGACGACGCGACGGAGGGGCGGCCCTGATGCGGCTTCGGCCCGTCGTTTTCGGGACTGTGGGGCTGCTGGCGACCGCCGTCGCAGCCGTCCTCGTTTTCGCGCCGATGGTCGCCGGCGAGTCACTGATCGCCGTACTCGGCAGTGTTGCCCCGACGACGGCCCTCCTCGTGGGGAGTCTGGTCGTCGGCCTCTGTGCAGCCCTTGCCGGCTGGCTCGGTGGACTTCTCGGCGGTGGGTCGCCGACCGCCTTCGACCTGGCCGTCGACAGCCCGCCGGAACGCGTGACAGCGACGGAGGGGCGGCTGTTCGCCGCCGACATCGACGCGGCCATCGACGACGCGGTCGCGGGCGACGACGCGGCGATGGACACCGTCACCGAGCGACTCGCCGCGGCTGCGACGACGGCCTACGCAGTCGGCACCGGTGTCTCGCAGGCGTCCGCCCATCAGGCAGTGCGCTCGGGGACCTGGACCGACGACGCCGTCGCGGCGGCCCTGCTCTCGCCGACAGAACCCCAGTCGCTGCTGGCTCGGCTCCGCCTGTGGCTCGATCCGGAGAGCGAGCGCCGCCGCCGCATCCGCCGGACGGTCGCCGCCATCGAGCGGGTGTCAGGGGGTGCGCGCTGACGATGCACCGCCGCGTGCGGCGCTGGAGCGGCGGACTCGCCGCCGCGCTGTTTCTCGTCAGCGTCTCGCTGCTGACTGCGGAGCCACTGTTGCTCGCCGCGACCGCAATCCCGCTCATCTACGTCGCCTACGGCGCACTGTCGCGGGTACCGTCGGGAACCGACTTGCAGGCGGCCCGTTCTGTCTCCGACGCTCAGCCGACACCCGGCGAACCGGTCGAGGTCGAACTCACCCTCACGAACACCGGCAGCAGTTCGCTGACCGACGTACGGGTCATCGACGGCGTGCCCGAGGAACTGGCCGTCGTCGAGGGGTCGCCGCGGTGCTGTACCTCGCTGCGGCCCAACGAGAGCGCGACCCTGTCCTACGCCGTGATGGCGAAGCGCGGGACCTACACGTTCGACGCCGCCGCGGTGCGGGTGCGGACGCTGTCGGCCAGCGACGAGGTGACCGTCGACCTGCCCGTCGCCGGTGACGGGACGCTGACGTGCTCGAACACCGTCTCCGAGGTCCCGATGGCCGACGCCACGCTCCCCCGGGCCGGGACGCTCCCGACCGACACCGGCGGGAGCGGGCTGGAGTTCCACTCGACGCGGAGCTACCAGCCCGGGGACCCGGTCAACCGCATCGACTGGCGGCGCTACGCCAAGACCGACGAACTGACGACCATCGACTACCGGGAGGAACAGGCCGTCAGGACGGTGCTGGTCGTGGACGCACGGCCGCCGACTCGCGTGACGCCCGAACCGGGTTTTCCGACCGGTGCCGAACTGTCGGCCTACGCAGCCGAGCGCCTGTTCGACGCGCTCTCCCGTACCAGCGTCGTCGCGAGCGTCTGTGCCGTCGGACTGGCCGAAACGGATGTCCCCGGCGGGCTCGGTCCCGACGGCTTGGCGTGGGTCGACGCCTCGGGTGGCCACGCGGCCGCCCACGCGAGACAGGTGTTCGACAGCGTTGGCCGTGCTGCGGCCCGGCAGTCGGAGACAGACGCGGCCGGTGAAGCCGACGTGTCCGACGACGGACAACCACGGCAGTCGCAGGGGGACCACACCGCACAGGTGACGACGGCCGATGGCGGCACAGTCGAGGACCCGGCCCTGCTCGCGGTGCTCGCCCGCCTGCCGCCGACCGCGCAGGTGGTCGTGTTCTCGCCGGCCGCCGACGACTGGCCCGTCTCGCTGGTGTCGTCGCTCGCGGTCCGTGACTACCCGACGACCCTGGTCAGTCCGTCGCTGGCCCGCGGGGAGTCGCTCGGCGCGGCCGTCGCGGGCATCGAGCGCACCGCCCGGCTCCAGCGGGCCGAACTGTCCGGCGCGACCGTCATCGACTGGGACCTCGACAGCCCCATCGACGTGGCGCTGCGCGCCTCGCTCGCGGACCTGTTCAGCGTGTAACCATGGACGACCACACCACACTCTCGACCCGGATGCCATGGACCAGCCTCGCCACCGTCGTCGGCGTGACGGCGCTGCTGGTCGCGGGACTGCTGGGAACCGTCTCCGTCGACCGGGTTGCACTCGTCGGTGCGGTCACCGGCGTGCTGCTGGCGCTGTCGCTGTGGCTGAGCGGCTGGGACCGGTGGCAGGCGGTCGGGACGGTTCTGGCAAGCGTCCTCGCACTGCCGGTCGCCGTCGGGCTCTCGGTCGCCACCGGCGGCGCGGTCGTCTCGCTCGGTGCCGAACTGTTCCCCGTCGCCTCGCAAGCCGGCGTCCGCCCGGCCGTCGTCACGCTGCTGTCGCAGGTGATCGTCGTTCTCGGTTGTCTGACCGCCGTGTTCGGCGCGACCGCGGCCACTCGGGGCGTCGTCGACACCGAGCGGGTGGGGACCTACGGCGGCGTCGTCGTGCGGACGACCGTCGTTCCGTTCATCGTCGCCCTGGCGCTGTTCGCGCGGGGCGCTGTCGACTACCTGCAGTCAAACGCCGGGACGCCGGGCGTCCAGCAACTGATGGGTGAGGTCCTCACTCAGGTGCTCGGGCCGGTGTTCGACCCAGTTCCCGGACGGACCCATATCGCTATCTTCAGCCTGTTGCTCGCCCTCGCCGCCGCGGCGCTGGCCCGCGGACTCGACGCCCTACCGATTGCCGAACTCGTCCCGGAAACGAGCGACGCGCCCGACATCGAGGAGCCTGTCGACGCCGCCGAGCGGACGCTCCGGTGGACTGGCCGACTCTCCTTGCTGATCGCGCCGGTCGCCGGCCTGTTCGAACTGGGCCTCGGCCAGGAATCCCTGGCCGAGTTGCTCCCGCGTGGACTGTCCGACCTCCTCGTCGCAGTCACGGCCGCGCCGGGGCTTCGTGACCTCCTCTGGTGGCTGTTCCTCGCCGGGAGCGCCGTCTCGCTGGCCGTCTGGTTCCTCCGGCGGACGGTCCGGAGTTCGGCCGACCGCGTCGGGACCGTCCTCGCGCCGTACGTCGGCGGCGGCGTCATCACGCTCGCCGCGGTGGCGGTCGCGGGACCGGCAGTTAGCGCCATCGAGACGGCGCTCCGAGCGACGCCGGCCGCGGCGGCCGTCGAACAGCTCCTGACTCCGGCACTGGACGTGTACGGCCCCGAGACCGTCACGCTGGCGCTGGTCGTCGTGGCGCTGTTTTCCGTCATCAGCGTGATCGGACAGCTCTGGGTGGCGCTGGCGACGAACTACCTGCGAGAGCGGACGGCTGGCGTCACGCTCGCCGCCGCCGGGCTGTTCGGTGCGAGCGCGTTCGCCGCGACCCTTGACACCCCGACGTGGGTAGTGCTTGCGGGCCTTGTCGGTGCGGTCGTCGTCTGGGACGCCGGTTCCTTCGGGGCGACGCTCAGGCGCGAGGTCGGGATCGGGGCCGCGACGCGCCGGGCGGAACTCGTCCACACCGGCGGGACCGTCGCGGTCGGCGGCGTCGGCGTGGCGGCGACGCTTGGCCTGTCCAGCATCGCTCGGGGCGCGATTGTCGTCGAGCCGCCGGTCGCCGTGGCGGGGCTCGTGGTCTGTCTGGTCGCCGTGCTGGCGCTGGTCGCCGCGATACGGTAGGGCCGCACCGAACAATCCTTTGTGCAGTGCTGTCAACCCGACGGTATGACCGACCAGTCCCCGCTGGAGCGGGCCGGAGACAACGTGACGGAACTCGTTACGCTGGCCGTCACCGGGTTCTGGCTCGTGGCCCTCGTCACCGACCAGGAGTGGTGGCTCGCGGCGCTGCTCGTCGGCTACGTCGTGGTCGTCCCGCTGACCGAACTGCTGTACGGCGACGAAGACGAGGAGGAAGATATCCAGGAAGCGGACCCAGCGCCGTCGAACGATACGAGCGACGAGACGCCGTTGGAACGCTTGCGCCGCCGCTACGCCGACGGCGAACTGACCGACGAGCAGTTCGAGCGGAAACTGGAGCGACTGCTCGAAACGGAGACGCTGGAGGATATCGAAGACGGCGCGGCGCTCCGGGATCAAGCGCGGGACCGACAGCGCGAGACCGAGCGGACGTGAAATCAGGGACTGACGGCCGGCACTTCGACGCGGTCCAGCACGTCGTCGACGACGGTCGCCGGGTCGACGCCGCGGACACCTGCGTCGGCGGTCAGCACGAGCCGGTGGGCGAACGCTTCCTCGACGACGCTTTTCACGTCGTCCGGGACGGCGTAGTCGCGGCCGTCGAGGACCGCGGCGGCGCGGGTGGCTTCGAACAGCCGCTGGATGCCACGCGGGGAGACGCCGACATCGACGCGGTCGTCCTCGCGGGTGGCCCGGCCGAGTTCGACGACGTAGTCCCGAAGCGTGCCGTCGACGGTGACCGATTCGACGGTCCGCTGGAGCGCCGGGAGGCGCTCGCCGTCGATGACGCTTGTGACGCTCGGGGCCTGGGCGGTCCGGTCAGCCCGGCGGTCGATGAGTTCGCGTTCACCGCCGAAGTCGGGGTAGCCCATCGCCGTCTTGAGAATGAAGCGGTCCCGCTGGGCCTCGGGTAGGCCGAACGTCCCCTCCTGCTCGACGGGGTTCTGCGTGGCGATGACGAAGAAGGGGTCCGGGAGGTCGTGGGTTACGCCGTCGACGGTCACCTGCTTCTCGCCCATCGCCTCGAGCAGCGCGGCCTGGGTCTTGGGTGGCGCGCGGTTGATTTCGTCAGCCAGCACGACATTGGCGAAAACGGGGCCGGGCTGGAAGTCGAACTCGCCGGTAGCTTCGTTGTACACGTTCGAGCCGGTGATGTCGGACGGCAGCAGGTCCGGCGTGAACTGCACCCGTTTGAAGGAGAGGTCGAGCGCCGTCGCGAACGACTGGGCGGTGAGCGTCTTCCCCGTGCCCGGCACGTCTTCCAGCAGGACGTGTCCACGGGCGAGGATTCCGGTCATGACGGTTTCGAGGAAGTGGTCGTCAGCGATGACGGCACTGCCGACGGCGTCGAGGATCTGTCGGCTGGTTTGTCCGGCAGTGACGTGATCCATTGCTACCAGTGTGTTGGTGTCGGTATATAAATAGCCCGACGATAGCGGCCTATTACGAACCGTTTCCCGGCAGTCCGGTCTGTGTCATCGGCACCCACGGCCCGGACTCATACGGATCATTGTAGATTATCGCCGGATTACACCGACCCCGTGGTCGGTGGATACCGGTAAATCGCTACAACAATCCGTATCAGCCACTCACAGCCCGGGCCCGAACCCGGCGCCTGCGGGGTCGAACTCGGCCAGCCGGGCGTCACACTCCGGACAGGTGACGGCGACGACTGCCCGCGACTGACAGCACGACTCGACGGTGTCGTCGGCCACCTGAGTCGACGTGTCACAGACCGGACAGCGGTCGGCCAGTCCCCGGATACGGGCGGCCAGGTCCGCCCGCTCGGCCCGGTTCAACTGGGTCCAGGCGGTGTCACTGAGGGTCTCTTCCGTCGCGAGGTCCGCGATGCGGGCTACTTCTGAGGGCCACTGGCCGACCCAGTCGCCGCCGACAGCGAGCGTGACCCCGCCGCCATCCGACCGGGTTACGTCGACGGTGGCGGCCGTCGCCGACACGGCCTCTGCCGCCGCGGCTCGACGCGCGGCCGGGTCGTTGGAAAGTCCTCTGGCCGTGCTCGCCCACGCCTGCCGAAACGAGGGTGCGAGTCGCGGTTCGTCGGAGGCGGTCACGACGCCGAGCGAGCGGAGTCGCTCGCTCGGAGCTCCCGAGGGCGGCGGTCCAGCCGGCGACTTGCCGAACCAGGCCAGTAGCCGGTCGGGGACGAACCGTTTCGTCAGCGCTGGCGTCCCTGGGACGACATAGCCACGGAGCCAAACGAGCGTGAGGCCACCCAATGCGGCGACGACCGCTGCGGCCGGGACCACGACACCGGCGACAGCACTCACGACCGCGACGATCCCGACGTTGACGGCGGTACACGGCCAGCACCGGTTGGGCCCGGTGTACGCTGGCGCTCTGAGTCTGTGGAGCAGTCCCTGTCGGCTCACATTCCCGTTATTATCTAGAACTGACAAACAATTATCGATCCGTATCCGCGCGAACCTACGCTCCTCTATTGTCGCTATATAGCGGTACGTACGGCCGTGAAAGGTCATATACTGCTCATACCTGAACGACTGTCTCCCGTGACTATAGTCTCGAAAATATAAATATTACGATATATTCAAGTAATAGCAATCCCGCGTCCCACTTGATGTCAGAGAACGATGCTACGCGCCGGCGCGTCTTCCTAAAAAGCTCAGCCGCGGCCGTCGCTGCCGGGCTCGCTGGTTGTTCGAGCGGTGAAGGGTCGAGCGGTGCCAACGACGCCAGCGGATCCGATGGGTCGGGCGGCGACTCGATGCTGGCGGACTCCGGGTCCTTCGAGTTCTCGGACCCTAACTGGGCGGAGAACAACTATCTCGCTACCCCGCTCATCGACGCGGGGTACCAGCGCGGGAAACGGGCGGACCTCGAACGGATGAGTGAGCGGGAAGTCGACGAGGTTCCTCACGGTGACCCGGTTCAGGAGACACCGGAGGACGAGAGCGAGTGGCTCGACCCGGACACGCTGGTGTTCACCGAGAGCCCGAGCGAGGACGTGCAGGGTCGCTACGAGGAGGACTTCGAGGCGGTGTTCGACCGCATCCGCGAGGAAACCGGGAAGGACGTCACGTACAACAAGGTCGACAGCTACGCGGCGTCCGTCGAGGCGATGCGCTCCGAGCGGGCCCACATCGCGAACTTTTCGACCGGCGCGACGGCCTTCGCCGTCAATCTCGCCGGGGCGGTCCCCTTCGCGGTCGGTATCGGCTCGGACGGAGCGTTTGGCTATCGGCTGTTCGCGACGACGCGGGCCGACGCCGACGGCATCCAGAGCGTCGAAGATTTCGCTAACGACGATGTGCGGATGGCTCACGCCGAACCGTCGTCTAACTCCGGTCACCAGGCCCCCTCGGCGCTGTTCGACCAGGAATTCGGCGTGACGCCGGGCGAGGACTACGAGGTCAACTTCTCGGGCGGGCACTCGAACACGACCCGCGGCATAGCGGCCGGCGACTTCGACGCTGGCCCCATCTGCTCGACGTGTATGAAAGACACTGTGGAGGGCGACAGCAGCCTCAGCTTTGACGACTTCAAAGTCGTCTGGGCGTCGAACCCGTTCCCGAACGGTCCGATAACCTACCGCTACAATCTCCACCCCGACATCGTTGAGGGTATCCAGGCCGCGTGGCTCGACACCGACTTCAGCGGGACAGCCTACGCCGAACGCACCGACTACACGGAGTTCGTCCCCATCGAGTACCGCCGTCACTGGTACGACATCATGGTCATCCAGGGGTACAACGACGTCGAATACGAGGCAGGCGCGCTCAGCGAATAATGCTCACAGTCAGCGGCTTGCAGAAGACGTACGCGTCCGGGGACGAGGCGCTTCGAGGTGTGGATCTCTCGGTCGAGGGCAGCGAGACCGTCGCGATGATAGGTCCCAGCGGTGCCGGCAAGAGCACGTTCATCCGCTGTATCAACCGCCTCACGGAACCGACAGACGGGACGGTCGAACTCGACGGGAGGGACCTGACAGCGCTCGGCGACGACGAACTCCGGGCGGCCCGTCGGGACATTGGGATGATATTCCAGGAGTACAATCTGGTCGAGCGCCTAACCGTGATGGAAAACGTCCTCTCCGGGCGGCTCGGCTACGTCTCTACCTGGCAGGCGCTACGGCGGAACTTCCCCGAAAAGGACGTCCAACGGGCCTACGAAATCCTCGACCGCGTCGGGCTCGACGGGATGGAGGACAAGCGCGTCGACGAGCTGTCCGGCGGGCAGCGCCAGCGCGTCGGTATCGCACGGGCAGTCATCCAGCGGCCGAAGATACTGCTCGTCGACGAACCCACGTCGAGCCTCGACCCCGAAACGTCGAGTACGGTTATGACACTCCTAACCGACATCGCCGCCGAGCAGTCGGTGCCGGTACTGATAAACATCCACGAGGTAGACCTCGCCATCGAATTCGCCGACCGCATCGTCGGCCTTCACGACGGCGAACTCGTCTTCGAGGGCACCCCGGAAGCACTGGACGAACAGGGCCTCGACCAGGTGTACCGCGGGGCCGACGCCCCTGACAGCGGAACCGCGTCTGTCGCAGCAGGCGGGGAGAGCGGGGTACTCGAAGAGCGGGAGCGGTCGGTGCCGGGAGGGACCTGACGTGGCCACGGGCGAACGGACCTGGGACCGTCCCTCTGCATTCGGCCGCCCGGAGGTCAAGTGGACCATTTACGGCGCTGGTATCGCGCTTTTCGTCTGGTCGGCGTGGGGGCTCGGCGTCGCGCCGTCGCGGATCGCCGACGGACTCGGCAACGCCGTCGCGTTGCTGGGTGACTTTTTCCCGCCGCGGGCCACGCCCCGACAGACCACACGCATCGTCGAGAAGATGCTCGAGAGCATTGCGATGGCGATGGTGTCGACGCTCACCGGAATCGTCCTCAGCGTCCCGATAGCGTTTATGGCCGCCGAGAACCTCTCGCCGAAGCCACTGTACGCGCTCAACCGTGGGTTCATCTCGGTTTCGCGTGCGTTCAACGCCATCATCGTCGCGATTATCGCGGTCAAGGCTGTCGGCTTCGGCCCGCTCGCGGGTGTCGTCACAATAACGTTCAAAACCGTCGGCTTCTTTTCGAAGCTCCTCGCCGAGGACATCGAGGACATCGACATGGGTAGCGTCGACGCTATCAAAGCGTCCGGTGCGTCGCCGATACAGACGCTCCTGTACGGCGTTGTCCCACAGATCGTCCCGCGGTTCGCCGGGCTTTCCGTGTACCGCTGGGACATCAACATCCGGACCTCGACGATTATCGGAATAGTCGGCGCGGGTGGTATCGGGTCGATTCTGCTCACTGCGTTCAACCGGTACGAGTACGGCTACGTCTCGGCGATTCTGCTCGCGATAGTCGCCGTCGTACTGGTCGCAGAGGGTGTCAGTGCCGTCGTTCGACGGAGGTATCAGTGATGGCGAGCGAACACCATGCCTGGCGCCGGTTCGACCGCCGCCGTCGGCTTGCCCGCTTTGGGATCTGGCTGCTCGCGCTCGTGACAGTCGTCGCTTCCTGGCGGTTCATGGACGTCAGCCTGGTCGACGCGGAGACGGTGCCACGGGAAATCTCCGACCTGCTGACCCGGATGTATCCGCCAGACGTCGCCTACGCCGGCACCATCGTCGACCCGTTGATAGAGACAGTCCAGATAGCCGCTATCGGGACGGCCGGCGCGCTGGTGCTTGCGACCCCGGTGGCGCTGCTGGCCGCCGAGAACACGACCCCAAACTCCGCGACGTTCTGGCTCGGAAAGCTGATCGTGACGGTTAGCCGCTCGGTGAACACCATCATCTGGGCGCTGATATTCGTCGTCGTGTTCGGTTCCGGCCCGCTTGCGGGTGCTATCGCTATCGCGTTCCGTTCGGTCGGCTTCCTCGGGAAGCTACTGGGCGAGGAAATCGAGGAAATCGACTTCGGACAGGTCGAGGCGATACGTGCGTCCGGTGCCTCACCAGTCCAGATTCTCCTCTATGGCGTGTTGCCACAGGTCAAGCCGGCACTGGTCGGGCTCTCGGTGTACCGCTGGGAAATCAACATTCGGGATTCGACGGTGCTCGGATTCGTCGGCGCGGGTGGTATCGGCGTGGAACTGTTCCAGGCGGTCAACGCGTTCGCCTGGCGCTCGGTGTCGATGATGCTGATTGCCATCCTCGGCGTCGTGGTCGTCAGTGAAGGTATCTCTGCGTACACCCGGCGGATGGTCCGATGAGTCTGGGACCCTCCACCCGGCCCGACGACGTGTCTGCGCCCGGCGACCACGACCCCGTCGTCCTGTTCGACATGGACGGCGTCGTGCTCGAAGGCCACGGCACCGACGACGCCGTCCACGACCGTGCGCTGGCGGACGCACTCGCAGAGGCCGGACTCGACCCCGATTCCGAAACTCGGTCCCTGCTGGCTGGCTACGAGTACGACACCGACTTCGTCGCGGGGTGTCGCCGCCTCGGCGTCGACCCGGTCGCCTTCTTTGGCCGCCGGGAGCACTACAGCGCCCGCCGGGCCGTCGACCGCCTCGAAGCCGGGGTAAGAACGCCGTACGACGACGTGACCGCCCTCGACGCACTGGCCGAGCGATACCCGCTCGGACTGGTCAGCAACAACTACGACGCGGTCGTCCGCTTCGTCGTCGACTACCACAATCTCGACGCGTTCTCGCACGTCCGCGGGCGCGACACGGGCGTTCGCGGGTTCTACCGACGGAAACCCGACCCGCACTACCTGCTGGACGCGCTGGTGGCCGTCAGTGGTGACGGCGGCATCTACGTGGGCGACCGGGCCACGGACGTCCTCGCGGCGACCCGGGCCGGACTCGACGCCGTGTTCATCCGCCGCGCTCACAACGCTGACGCCGACTCCCCGGTCGGGGCAACCCATGAGGTGGACTCGCTGGCTTCGCTGGCGGAGCGCCTCAGAGCGCGGTGACAACTCCGGGGCTGGGGAGAGTTTTGCCGTAACTCGCGGTTATAGATAGCTAGAGATATATGCATACTGCACATGACTACCGACTACGGATTCGGGACGCGCTGTGTCCACGCCGGCCAGGAGGAGCCGGACCCGGCGACGGGGGCACGCGCGCCGCCCATCTATCAGACCTCGTCGTATGTCTTCGAGGACGCCGACACCGCGGCCGACCGGTACGCCCTGGATGACGACGGCAACGTGTACTCGCGCTTTGACAATCCGACGGTGCGGATGCTCGAAAACCGCATCGCGTCGCTGGAAAACGCCGTTGACGCCGTCGCGACGGGGTCGGGGATGGCCGCACTCGACGCCGGGACGTTCGTCCTCGCGTCCAACGGCGACAATATCGTGACGGCCTCCTCCATCTACGGCGGCACGCACTCCTATTTCTCGAAGACCGCCAGTCGGCGGGGTATCGAAACGCGGTTCGTGGACACGCTCGACCCGGACGCCTACGCCGAGGCCATCGACGAGGACACGGCCTACGTCCACTTCGAGACCATCGGCAACCCCTCGCTCGTGGTTCCGCCGATTGAGGAGATCGCCGAGGTGGCCCACGACCACGGCGTGCCCGTTTTTGTCGACAACACGTTCGGGACCCCGGCGCTCTGTAACCCGCTCGACCACGGCGTCGATGTCCTTTGGGAGTCGACGACGAAGTGGATCCACGGATCCGGGACGACCGTCGGCGGCGTCCTCGTCGACGGCGGGTCGTTCCCCTGGGACGAGTACCCCGAGAAGTTCCCGGAACTGGGCGGCCAGAACGAGGCCTTCGACAAGAACTTCACTGATGCCTTCGGTGACCGCGCGTTCTCCGTCGCCGCCCGTCAGCGTGCCCTCCGCTCGCTCGGCGACGGCCAGAAACCGTTCGACGCCTGGGCGACCCTCCAGGGGACAGAGACGCTCTCCCTGCGGATGGAGCGCCACTGCGAGAACGCGATGACTGTCGCACAGCATCTCGAAGACCACCCCGAGGTCGCCTGGGTCACCTATCCCGGCCTGGAGAGCCACGAGACCCACGACCTGGCACAGCAGTACCTCTCCGGCGGGTTCGGCGGCATCGTCACCTTCGGGCTGGAAGCCGGCTACGACGCTGGGCGGCAGTTCTGCGAGGAGACGGAACTGGCCCAGTTCCTCGCCAACATCGGCGACGCGAAGACGCTGGTCATCCACCCAGCCTCGACCACCCACGCCCAACTCAGCGAGGAAGAGCAACGCGCCAGCGGCGTCACGCCGGACCTCCTCCGGTTCAGCGTCGGCATCGAGGACCCCGAGGACATCATCGGGGATATCGACGCCACAATCGACCGCGTGACATGAACGTCGACCACGACACCGTCTCGCTTGGCGAGTTCGAGTTCGACTCCGGGGAGTCGATTCCGGACCTCGAAATCACCTACGAGGCATACGGCGAGTTCGACGGCGACAACGCGGTGCTTGTCTGTCACGCGCTGACCGGCAGCGCCCACGTCGCCGGTCGCGACCGCGTCGACAGCGCCGACCAGGCCCGCGCCTGGTGGGACGACATCGTCGGCCCGGGCAAGGCCATCGACACCACCGAGTACTACGTCGTCTGTGCGAACGTGCCGGGCTCCTGTTACGGCTCGACGGGGCCGAAAAGCGAGAACCCGGAGACGGGCGACCCCTACGGCACCGACTTCCCACCGGTCACCGTCGGCGACTGGACCGAGGCCCAGCGCGCGCTGCTCGACGAACTCGGGATTCCCCACCTCCACGCCGTCGTCGGCGGCAGCGTCGGCGGCATGAACGTCCTGGAGTGGGCCAAGCGCCACCCGGACCACGTCGACCGCATCGTCCCCATCGCCGCCGCTGCGCGACTCGATACGCAGTGTCTCGCGCTGGATGCCATCGCCCGCCGGGCCATCACGACCGACCCGAACTGGAACCAGGGCCACTACTACGGCGAGGATCAGGAGCCGCCCAGCGACGGCCTGGCGCTGGCCCGCCAACTGGGCCACGTGATGTACCTCTCGAAGGCGTCTATGGAGCGCCGCTTCGGCCGCCGCGCCGCGGGTCGGGACGCCGTCCGCACGTTCCCCACCGACGCCGCCGGCGCGTTCTTCCCGTACCGCGACGTGGAGTCCTATCTCGACTACAACGCCGAGAAGTTCACCGAGCGCTTCGACGCCAACAGCTACCTCTACCTGACCCGGGCGATGGACAACTACGACCTCGCCGCGGGATTCGAGTCCGACGCGGACGCGCTGGCGGCCTTCGACGGCGACGCGCTGGTGATGTCCTTCACCGCCGACTGGCACTTCACCACCCAGCAGGCGGAGGCGCTGGCCGACTCGCTCCGGGAGGCCGACGCGAACGTCGCCCACCACGTCATCGACTCCGACCACGGTCACGATGCGTTCCTCGTCGAACCGGACAACGTCGGGCCGCCGCTGTCTGACTTCCTCGACGCGGGCGTCGACGGCAAGGCTGTCACCGACTCGGTGGTCGAGGACAGCCAGGAGAGCGACTTCGCGCCGGTCCACAACAGCCTGTTCTCGCGGTAGCGACGCCGGCGTCTCGACTGTCGGCGTGTGGGTTTGTCCTCCACCGAACGGGCCGTCAATCATGGCTATTCTGAACCACGCTAGCATTTATCATATCTCGCTCCGACTAGCTCTATGTATGGCTGACATGACCACGAACATCGAAAGCGACGAGTACTCGTTCGGACAGACGGTGTACGACGAGAACGGCAACGAACTCGGGACCATCCGCGGCTTCGACGAACACGGGTTCTACGTCACGGTCGAGGACGGCATCGAGGCGCTGTCGAGTGAACATCTCAGTGCCGGGGCCGCGGGTCAGGCCGAACTGATGTGGCGCTGCTGGGAATGTGGCGAGATGGGCCAGATCGAGGATATCCCCGAAGAATGCCCGTCCTGTGGCGCACAGAAAGAGGATATCTACTACTGGCAGGAAGACTAGGGCGTCTGTTCGAACCGCTCGGCGTCGGCCGCCCCGACCGTCTCCCGCACTGTCTCGACGGCCGACGGCGGCAGCGAGAACCGCAGCGTCGTCCAGTCCCGTTCGAGAATCGCCCGTCCGTCACCGTCACAGACGACCGCGTACACCAGCGTCTCGCCGTAGACTCGCGCCAGCGCGTCGAACGTCTCCGCTGTCATCGGTACGGTCCCGGTCGTGTGGGTGTCGGTAGCTGAAACGTCGGTGTGGCCCGCGATCGTCTCGACGGCGAACCGCTCGCCGCCGGGGTTGTCCCGCCGCCCCAGTCCGAGGTGGACGAACGCCTCTGTGGGGGTCCGCGGTGACGCGTCCAGCACCGCTGCGAACACGTCCAGCCCGACAGCTTCGCCTGGGGTGGACAGCTCGAACCGATATCTGGTTTCGTCCCCCGGCCAGGTCGGTCCCGGCTCGACGCCGGAGCCCAGTCCTTCCCACGCCGTGACGATCGTCTCGGTCAGCCGGTCGATGCCGATCTCGTCGATGGCCCGAACTACCGCCTCGGCGTCGTCGGAGTCGCCCATGAACGCCCGTTCGTCGCTCGCAGCCAAGTGCGTGCTGATTCCGCCCGCCGGTGATGGGTTTTTTTCCGGGCCCGTCCTGCTCGTCGGTATGGATATCGTCGTCGTCGGGGCCGGAAGTCTGGGTAGCCTCGTCGGTGGCCTGCTCGCGCGGGCACACGACGTGACGCTCGTGGGGCGGGAGCCACATGTTGGCAGCGTCAGCGAGAACGGTCTCTCGGTGGTCGGGACCGAGCAGTTCCGGGTCCACCCCAGCGCACAGACGACGGTTCCGCAGAGCGCCGACCTCGCGCTGGTGACGGTCAAGGCCTACGATACCGCCGCCGTTGCAGCGGATCTCGCGGACTGTTCGCCCGATGTCTGCCTCTCGCTGCAGAACGGGATGGGCAACGAGACCACGTTGGCCGCCGAAGTGGACTGCCCGGTGCTGGCGGGGACGTGTTCCTACGGCGCGCGGCTTCGAGAACCCGGCACCGTCGCGTTCACCGGCCGCGGTGAGGTTGTGCTGGGGGACCGCAACGGCGGCCGGTCCGCGGTCGCCGACGAGGTCGGCGCGGCGTTCCAGGCGGCCGGCATCGAGACGGCCGTCGCCACGGACATGCCGACCCGCCTCTGGGAGAAACTCGCGGTCAACGCCGGCATCAACGCGGTGACGGCCCTCGCCCGCGTCGAGAACGGCGCGCTGACCGACCCGCCGGCCGACGCAATCGCTGCGGACGCCGCCCGGGAGACGGCCGCCGTCGCCCGCGAGCAGGGGATCGACCTCTCGGACGAGCGTGCGGTGTCGCTCGTCGAGCGAGTCGTCCGTGATACCGCCGCCAACCACTCGTCGATGTTACAGGACATCTCGGCCGGTCAGCGAACGGAGATCGACGCGATCAACGGCTACGTCGCCGATACCGCGACTGCGCCGGTACCCGTTAACGAGACGCTTGCCGGCCTCGTCCGCACGTGGGAACGACACCGCGACTAGGGGTCGAGGACCCGAGGCCAACAGCCCGTCGGCGCGTCGCCCGCCCGGCCGCTCCCGCCGGGACACCGGCGCCAGTGGGGATGACACAACCGCTAAATACAGCGTCACCGATGGCTCTCACATGACCGCACGAACCGCCGGACGGCGTCTCGAACCGCCGCGCCGCGTCGCTCGCAAGTGTGTCCCCCGCGGGAGGGCGATGGTATGACAGCGAGTGACGCGGGTGGAAACCGCATCGTCGACTACGAACTGTTCGAGGTGCCGCCACGGTGGCTCTTCCTCCGATTGGAGACGGCTGACGGCACCGTCGGCTGGGGCGAACCCGTCGTCGAGGGGCGGGCCCACACTGTCCGTGCGGCCGTCGAGGAACTGCTTGAGGGCTATCTCGTCGGCGAGAACCCCGAGAACATCCAGGACCACTGGCAGGCGATGTACCGCGGCGGCTTCTACCGCGGCGGTCCGGTCCTGATGTCGGCCATCGCCGGCATCGACCAGGCGCTGTGGGACATCAAAGGGAAGCAACTCGGCGCGCCGGTCCACCAGCTGCTGGGCGGCCAGGCCCGGGACCGGATTCGGGTGTACCAGTGGATCGGCGGCGACGAGCCCTCCGACGTAGCGACCGCCGCTCAGGAGCAGGTCGACGCCGGATTCACGGCGCTGAAGATGAACGCGACGCCCGAAATCGAGCGCGTCGACAACCCGGCGGCGGTCGAGGCCGCCGCGACCCGTCTCCGGGAGGTCAGGGAGGCTGTCGGTTCAGAGGTCGACATCGGCGTCGACTTCCACGGCCGCGTGACGAAGCCGATGGTCAAACGGCTCGCGTCGGCGCTGGAGCCCTACGAGCCGATGTTCATCGAGGAACCGGTGTTGCCCGAGCACAACGACGCGCTGCCGGCGCTTGCGGCCCACACCGAGATCCCCATCGCGACCGGCGAACGGATGTACTCCCGGTGGGATTACAAAGAGGTGTTCGAGGACGGTGCCGTCGACGTGATCCAGCCCGACCTCTCCCACGCCGGCGGCATCACCGAGGTGTACAAGATCGCGTCGATGGCCGAGGCCTACGACGTGGCGATGGCCCCCCACTGCCCGCTCGGTCCGGTCGCGCTCGCGTCGTGTGTCCAGGTCGACGCCTCCTCGCCCAACGCCCTCATCCAGGAGCAGAGCATCGACATCCACTACAACGAGACCACCGACGTGCTGGACTACCTCGCCGACCCGTCGGTGTTCGACTACGAGGACGGCTTCGTCAGCGTGCCCACCGACCCCGGTCTGGGCATCGACATCGACGAGGGGTTCCTCCGGGAGCAGTCCCAGCAGGACGTGGACTGGCACAACCCCGTCTGGCGACACGACGACGGCAGCGTCGCCGAGTGGTAGCCCGGCAGCGACGACTCCGCCGTCGTCGGTGTCGACCGCGAACCGGCATCGCGGGCGCGCACCAAAGGAAAGGGCTCATATCCCGCGCCCAATACGTACCTGTATGGCCTCGTCAACGTCGTGGAAGCGCGATTTCGCGAGCGGCCTGATCGTTCTGTTGCCCCTGCTGGTGACGGTTTACGTCATCCTCTATCTCTACTCCATCCTCGCGTCCGCAGCGGTCATCCCGGCGATCGACAGCGAGCTACTGGCGGCGCTTGGACTCCCCTCGGGAACTTCTTCCGTCGAACTCGCCCGGGTGTTCACGACGCTGATTATCTTCATCCTCATCGTGTTCTCCATCGGCTATCTGATGCGGACGGCCTTCGGCGACATCGTCGAACGGGCCATCGACGACGCGATGAACCACGTCCCCGGGCTCCGGGTGGTGTACAACGCCTCGAAGATGGCGGTCGAGACGGCTGTCGGGGGAACCGACGAACTCCAGTCCCCGGTTAAACTCGAAGTGTGGGACGGGATGCGGATGACCGCGTTCAAGACGGGACAGACGACCGACGACGGGCGGGACGTGCTCTTTCTCCCCACAGCCCCCAACATCACCACCGGCTACGTCGTCGAAGTCGAACCCAGCCGCTACGAGGAAATCGACGAACGCGTCGAAGAAGCACTGACACGCATCCTCAGCGCCGGATTCGGCGACACTGAGCGCAGTACTGCCACGCCGATTCCGGTCGCCGACGAGGAAGACATCGCGGACGACTGACCCGCTCAGCGCACTATCAGATGTAGCGGAACCACTCTTCGCGCTCGCCGCTCTCGATCACATCGAAGAACGCCGACTGGATGTCGTCGGTGACCGGTCCCTTCGTCCCTTCGCCGATCTCGTTGTCGTCGACGCTCCGGATGGGTGTGACTTCCGCCGCGGTACCGGTGAAGAACAGCTCGTCGGCGGTGTACAGTTCGCCACGAGAGATAGTCGCCTCCTCGTGAACGGTGTACCCCATCTCCTCGGCGAGCGTGATCGCGGTGTTGCGGGTGATGCCTTCGAGGATGCTCTCGGCCAGCCCCGGGGTGAAGATTTCCCCGTCCCGCACCATGAAGATGTTCTCGCCGGGGCCTTCGGCGACGTTGCCCTCCTTGTTGAGGACGATGGCCTCGGTGTAGCCGTTCCGGCGGGCCTCCTCGCCGGCGAGCATGCTGTTGACGTACAGCCCTGTCGTCTTGATGTTGGTCGGGATCTGGCTGGAGGCGTGCTTGCGCCAGGACGACACCATCACGTCGACGCCCTCTTCCAGCGCTTCCTCGCCCAGATACGCGCCCCACGGCCACGCCGCGATGGTGGTCTTCGTCGGGCAGTTCTTCGGACTCACGCCCAGCGAGTCGAAGCCGTAGTAGACGATGGGGCGGATGTAACACGACTCGAATCCCTCCGTCTCGATGAGTTCCGTCGTCGCCTCGGTGAGTTCGTCCTTGCTGAACTCGATGTCGAGGTCGTAGGGCTTTGCGGACTTGTACAGGCGGTCCAGGTGTTCCTCCCAGCGGAAGATGGCCGGCCCCTGTTCGGTGTCGTAACAGCGGACGCCCTCGAAGACGCCGGTCCCGTAGTGCAGCGCGTGCGTGAGGACGTGGGTCTGTGCGTCCTCGAAGTCGACGAACTCGCCGTCCATCCAGATGCGGTCGGCCCCCTCGAACATCTCCGGACGGTCGCTCATCGCACGACCTCCCCGGTGCGTCGGCAGTCACGGTGCCCGCGGGTGATGCCCCCTGCTGTCTCGTCGTGTGTCATATCTACTCCATTGATGTCCGTGTTTAAGAGTGTTGACGGTCGACTCGCGGGCCTTTGCTTTCGGGGGACCGGACAGCGTCGGGTGCCCGAGTGAGTAAACACTATACCGACCACAATCGTGTGGCTCCGGTATGTCAGAGCCCGCTCTGCAACGGTCTCTCCACCGGGGTGTCGCGATGCTGCTGGTCCTGCTGGGACTGCTCCTTATCCAGATAGCGGTCGTCACGCGAAACCTATCCGGCGTCGTCGAATCGCCGCTTCCCGGCATTTCCCGGACAGTCGGGACTGTTGTCGTCGTCGGTGCAGGTCTGTATCTCCTCGCGAGCGTCGCGCGACAGGTGTACAGGGCGGCCGACACTCCCTTCTAACGCGTCACGGAGCGCGGTCTCAAAACCAGTCATCGGCTGCCTCGTCTTCCGTTCAAGTACTGCGAAGCGGCGGTCCGTCCCGCCGTCGACTTCCATCTACAGCCGTGACTTCGTTCCGGGAGTCCGACCCCTGCCTCACATCGCACTCCCGGTTTCGCCGGCACGGACGACGACGGTATCCGCGACGATATCGCCGACTCGCTGCTTGCGATCCGTGACGAGCATGGCGACGAAGCCGATCAGATAGAACGCCGGTAAGGCGTCAACGATTCGCAAGAGGGTTCTGATCGCCGCCGGCCCGTAGTCGATTGGCCCGCCGTCCTCGGTCACGACGACGATGTCGAGGGCCATCTTGCCGATGGTCTGCCCGTACGTCCCCTCGAAGTAAATGTAGTACCCGAACCCGATTATGAGTCCGAAGAGGTTCCCGAGCACTCCGAGTCGAATCTGCCCGAGGACGCCGATGATGGCTGTCGAGACGACTCCGATAAGCACTACGTCGATTAGTATCGCGACAACGCGTCGCCAGATCACGTCGCCCTCAGTACCCATCTCGGGCTGTGGGCGTTCGAACCAGGCCATACTCACTGACTGACACGGGTCTGATATAAACCCACGCCAGGCTCCGCTTCGGACTCCGTTACTCGAACCGCTCCAGCAGACTGGCGCCTTCGACGTACACCAGTCCTTCGCGCTCGGCGTATGCCCGTGCTGCTGCTGGGGGTAGCGCTGCGCCGGTTTCGTCGTCCAGCATCTCACAGACGACGGCGGCTTCGGGCAGATCGGCCGCTGCCGCGAGCGCGAGCGCGAGTTCGGTGTGCCCTTCGCGGTCGGCCAGGCCGTCCGGGGCCGCCCGGAGCAGGTGGACGTGGCCCGGGGACCGGAACGCTTCGCTGAACGCGTCGGGGTCCGGGTCCCCCGCGATGGCGGCCAGTTCCCGGATCGTCAGCGAGCGGTCGTCGTCGGTGATACCGGTGAAGGTGTCGCGGTGGTTCACCGTCAGCGAAAAGGAGGAGCGCTCGTCGTACGCGAGGTCGTGGTCGGCCGCAGTCGGGTGATCGAGGACCTCCTGCATGAACGGCAGTTCCAGCGCGTCGGCGACGCGGTCCGAGAGGGCGACACAGACGAGACCGCCGGCGTCGTTTCGCATGCGAGCGACGGCTTCGGGGGTGACAGCGCCGGCCGGGTAGACGAGGTCCGTCTCGCCCTCGCGGTCGGCGGCGTCGTGGACCAGCACCGGCTCGCCGCGGGCGAACGCCGCGACGGCGTCGGCCACGCTGTCGGCGTCGACGGTGGCGTCCTCACTCCGAGACATGCACGATCACCTCGTCCCCGTCAGCCAGTTCCAGCACCTCACGGAGCTTCTCCGGTGCGATCACTTCGAGTTGCTCCTCGCCGTGGTGGGTCCGCTCGGGCGCGATGACGTGGGCCGGCTCGTACTCGCCGTCGCTGCCCTCTATCGAGGCGGGGTAGCAGTACGCGGGGCCGTAGGTCCGCTCGTCGTCCTCCCAGCCCTCGATGGTGACCGGCTCGATGGCGCTCATCCGCGCCCGCTTGCGGACGCTCTCGGCCGTGAGTTCGAGATTGAGCGTGCCCGCGAACGGCTCGTACCCCAGCCGCTCGATGAACTGCTCCATGTAGCCCGGCAGCGTGATGTAGTGGCGACCCTCGCCCATCCCCGAGGTGACGACGCCGGTCAGATCGACGCTGGCGTCGGCCTCGAAGATCCGGCGGTAGTCGGCGTATTCAGATTGGAGGCGGCGCTCCCCGTCCCCGGTCAGTTCGACCTCCTGTCCGTCGCTAACGATGTTTCGGGCCAACAGCCCGGCGTCTTCGAGCCGCTGGAGCCGCCGCGAGGCGGTCTGGTTCGAGGCGTCCAGCCGGTCTCCGAGGTCGGCACAGGACACCTTCGTCGACTCGTCGAGCGCACCGTCGAGGGCGAGCAGTTTCAGCGTCGCCAGCTCGTCCCGACCGACGCCCTGTCCCGTTGATTCAGCCATGCAGTCAGGTATGGATTCCCGCCGGATAAGCATACCGAAGGTGGAATGCGTTCCACTTTTGGAACAGCAAAAAACTGGTGTAGGGTTGGTAGCAGAAGCGCGTCTTACGGTCCGTCACGAACACAATTTAAACCGCTGCCTAACACGTTCCGTCTCATCACACTGCTGTGATCGTGCTTCTCTGACGCCCGTTGCAGCTAGTATTCCACGAGCGGGTCCTGTTCCCGAGACCACCTTTTTCCGCTTCGGGTGCGCTCCGCGCACCACTCGCGCAAAAACGTGGTCTTGCTGAGCGAAGCGAAGCAAGGCTCGAAAGATGAGCGCAGCGTGTCTTTCGGTGGCAAAAAAACGGCTCGCTTTGCTCGCCGTCACGTTTCAGTAGTCCACGAGCGCGTCCTGTTCCCAGAACTCGCTCGACTTCTCCAGTTTCGGGACCCAGGTGTTCTCGTTCTCGGCCAGCATCGCCACGCGGGAGTCCTCGACCTCTTTCAGCACGTCGTGATCTGGGAGGTACTCGCCCATCTCCTGTGTGAACGCCCGGACCTCGCTGTGGTCGGGCATCGAGTCACGGTCGAGGCGGCCCCGCGAGTGGCCGACGTGCATGTACGCCTTCATCTCGACGAAGTCCGCGTCGGCCCGGTCACACATCGCCGCGTACCACTCGGGGTGGTGCATGTTGTGGCCCTTGACCAGCGTCGTCCGGATGACGGTGCGGGTGTCGTCTTTCGCGGCCAGTACGTCCAGCGTGTCGATCAGCGACTCCCAGGCGTCGTCCTCCATCGCCTGCACCGTCGAATCGAACGTCCCCCGGTCGGCAGCGTCGACGGAGACGTACAGTTGCGTGGGGTCACACCGCGCCAGCATCTCCGTGTTCGTGCCGTTGGAGACAAGGAACGTGGTGATGTCGCGGTCGTGGAACTCCTCGATGAGTTCCGGCAGGTGCGGATAGAGGGTTGGCTCGCCGTCCAGCGAGATGGCGACGTGACGCGGTTCCATCGCCTGGTCGAACACCTCGCGGGGCACCTCGTCGTTGCCGCCGAAGCCAGACAACAGTTTCCGCTGGAGTTCGACGGAGGCGTCGGCGACCGCCGCGGGGTCGTCCCACTCCACGTCGCCGAGCTCGTAGGCGTGGCCGGCGTGGTCGCGCCAGCAGAACACGCACCGCTCGTTGCATTTGACGACTGGTGTCATCTGGATGCAGCGGTGGGACTCGATACCGTAGAAAATGTATTTGTAGCACTTCCCCTCCCCGCGCAGAGCGTTTTTCGTCCAGCCGCAGGTCTGGGCGGCCGTATGGTTCTCGCTGTGGTAGGCCGGGTCCGAGACCTGCTTCGGACCGCCGTCGGCGTCACTCATTGCTGTCGGCTTCAACAGCCAGCGGCAAAAACTCCCGGATGTTGCGCGTCAGCCACGATACCTGGACTGTGGTGTGCGTGCCGGCTTACGTCAGCTTGACGATGGGGTTGCTCATGTGGTGGCCGACGACGTTGCCGTTCTCCATGATCCGGTCGTAGCCGTCGTCGTCGACTTCGATTCGGGTCTCGCTGTCCTTCTGCATCAGGTAGAGTGTTTTGTTCATACACCTGTGGATGCCCCTGATAGGCAAGACCCGAACTACTAGGTGTATAGGTACGCGCTGTGATGTACCCTATATGTATCAAACCCCGCCGAAGATGTATCTCAGCCGGAAGATTTTGGGGGCTGCGGTTAGTGAGTACACTAGTATGGGAGTGCTTGACACAGTCTCCGAGCTGTTCGGCTCCGGGGACCATCACTACAGGTTCCGCTGTGACGACTGCGGGACCGAGTTCGCACAGCGCGCGGCGGCGGTCGAGGACCTGACCTGTCCGGAGTGTGGCGCTGAAACGGTGCGGCCGGCCGAGGCGGCCTGAGTCGGAGCGCGGTCGGCACGCGGCCGCCCCTCAGCGGCCCAGGTCGTAGAACTCGTCGTTCGGGCGGATGTCGGCGAGCTGTGCCAGGCGGTTCGAGAGGTTGAAGAAGGCGGCGACGCTGCCGATGTCCCAGATCGCCCGGCGGCTGTAGCCGTGTTCCTCCAGCCGTTCGAGGTCCTCCTCCTCGATACGGGCGGGCGATTCGGTCAGTTTCACCGCGAAGTCGAGCATCGCCTTGTGGGTCTCGTTGATATCGGCCGTCCGGTGGTTCGCGGCGACCTGCTCGGCGAGTTTCGGCGCGTCGGCGTAGATACGCAGGAGCGCGCCGTGGGCGACGATGCAGTAGAGGCAGTCGTTGACGCCGCTGACGGCGACGATTATCATCTCGACTTCCTCCCGTTCCAGTTCCGTCTCCTCGACTAGCGCGTCGTGATACGCGAAAAACGCCCGGAAATGCGAGGGCCGATACGCCATCGCCGGGAAGATGTTCGGCGTGAAGCCGGCGCGGTCAGTCTCTTCCGCGATACGGTCTTGTAGGTCCTCGGGGAGGTCGTCGATATCGGGCGTCTCGAACCGAGCCATCACTGTGTCTGAGTCTGCCATACTACCTGTCCGTCCGGTCCCGGCTTGAAAGTTGGTTACCTGTCTAGTCATGGCCAACGAGAGCCGGTGTATAGCTCTTGCGGGGACGTGGTACGAGGTCGAACAGCCCCGCCGGCGCTTTTGACACCCGTGGTGATCTTTCGGATGCATGTCAACGACGACAGAAACGACCCAGACGTACGACTTCGGTACCGGAAACTGGAAAGCGGGTGTGCTCGGCGGCATCGCCGGGAGCGCCGTCATGGGCGCGCTGATACTGGTGATGAACCCCCCGACGCTTGCCGTTGCTATCCCCTCCCTGTACGGGCTCGCGCCGCCGCCGAGTCCGGGGGCTGGCCTCGTCGTCCACCTTTCGCACGGCGCGGTGATGGGCGTGATGTTCGCCGGACTGGCAAGTCTGCTGAACGCGGAGTCGTCCGGAAAACTGCTCGGCCTCGGTGTCGGCTGGGGCGTCGTCACGTGGGCCGTCTTCGCGGCGCTCGTGATGCCGGTCTGGCTCAGTGTCGTCGGCTCGCCGGCCTCGCCGCCGTTTCCGAACTTCGCGCCCCCGTCGCTGCTGTGGCACGTCGTCTACGGCGTCGTTCTCGGCGGCGTTTACGCGGTGACGGCGGACCGGCTCTGACGCTCCACCCTCATTGCTCCTGAAACACGGTCCACTGCCGCTCGTCGGTCTCGGCGTCGGCTATCGACTCGACCTTCTCGCGCTGTAAGTCGCCCAACTGCGCCGTTGCCAGCCGAACCCACGACAGGAACTCCCCACGGAGCCGCTCTCTGACTATTTCGGGCGGCTGCGGCGTGTACACGTACACGTGACCGCCTTCGGGTCTGATGCGCCGTCGCTTCTCGACGACGCCGAGGTCGGCGAGGTGGTTGAGATGCCGCGCGACGACGCTCCGGTCGTAACCGATCTGCTCGGCCAGTTCCGTCACGGTCAGCTCACCGCCTTCCATTACGCAGAGACAGACATCTAGCTCGGTGCCGGACATGTCGAAGACGGTCTGTAGCAGGGTTTCGAGAGAGGGCTCCTCGACGGCTGTGTCCGTCGTCTCGACCGCCGCCATCGGCGCTTCACAGCAGTTCGGGCGGTTGTGTCCGATGCCGACGCCGTCGCAGGTGTCACACTCGAACAGCCGCGTCTCGTCAGCGGGAGGTGTCATGTGACGGTCTACTCCTCCCGCCCGTAGAAGCTTCAGGTGTGTTTGGGGTAACTGACACGCGTGCCCGCGGACCGCGTCTTGCGCCCCGTGATATAGATGTTAGTCCAAAGGTCTAAGCCCTCCCGGGACCGAATACGACTCACTATGAGTACCGAGACAGAGGACGGCGGAGACGAGCTTCGAGAGCGAATCACAAACTTCCTGCGCCGCAACTTCCCCCAGATCCAGATGCACGGCGGGAGCGCGGCCATCGAGGAGATCGACCGCGAGGAAGGCAGCGTCACGATCCGCCTCGGCGGCGCCTGTTCCGGCTGTGGCATCTCGCCGATGACCATCCAGGCCATCAAGACGCGCATGACCAAGGAGATCCCGGAGATCAACGAGGTCACCGCCCGAACCGGGATGGACCAGCAGGAAGGCATGGCCGGCGGCAGCGGCGGCATGAGCCCCTCCTTCCCCGGCGAGTCCCGCGGCGGCGACGTCGGCGGCGACGAAGACGAAGGCCCCGAAGCGCCGTTCTGAGGCCAGCTTTCTCCGTTTTTTGAACGTGGCTAGCCGCAGGTGTGGAAGCGTCCGTGTGGGTCGCCGGTGCTGCACCAGCGAGTCACACAGATTAAGACGACGGGGGCAGACGGCGGGGATATGGAGACGGTCGACACTGTCGTCTGGGCGCTGTGGGCGATGTTGCCGGCGTACATCCCGAACAACGCCGCGGTTCTCGCCGGTGGCGGCAGACCGATAGACGGCGGCCGAACGTGGGGCGGGCGGCGGGTGCTCGGCGACGGCAAGACGTGGCGCGGGACGCTGATCGGAACCGCCGCCGGGACGTTGCTCGCGCTCGGACTGACGCAGATCGCGCCCAGCGTGAGCGCCGCGCTGGGAGTCGACCTCCCCACGTTTCCGGTCCGTGCGGGGCTGGGACTCGCCTTCGGTGCGATGCTCGGTGACATCGGCGCATCCTTCCTCAAACGCCGAACTGGCCGGGAGCGCGGGGCGGCGTTCCCCGGGCTGGACCAGCTGGATTTCGTCGTCGGGGCGTTGCTCTGTGCGTTCGTGGCCGCGCCGTCGTGGTTCACCGAGACGTTCACGCTCCCGGTGCTGGTCGTCGTCGTCGTCGCGACGCCGGTGTTACACGTCGTCACCAACGGCATCGCCTACCTGCTCGGCCTGAAAAACGAGCCGTGGTGAGGCGTTAGCAGGGGGCCGGACCGCTCAACGACGCGGGGTCGGGAGTGGCCACGGAACCGACGAAGAAGTGCGTTTTTACGCGCTGACCGTGGAGTGTCGGGTATGACAACACGCGGGGAGACACTGCGACTGGCGACGCGGGGTTCGGACCTCGCGTTACGCCAGGCGGAGACGGTCCGGGACAGGCTGTCGAGCCGCCGGCTCTCGGTCGAACTCGTCGAGGTGGAGACGACGGGCGACCAGATCCGGGACGAACTCATCCACCGGCTGGGCAAGACCGGCGCGTTCGTCCGGAGCCTCGACGAGAAGGTGCTCGACGGCGAACTCGACGCGGCGGTCCACTCGATGAAGGACATGCCGACCGAGCGACCGGAGCGTCTCGTCGTCGCGGGGGTCCCCGAGCGGGCCGCCGCCGAGGACGTGCTGGTGACCCCGGATGGCCGCTCGCTCGACGAACTGCCGGAAGGCGCGACCGTCGGCACGTCGAGCCTGCGACGCAAGGCGCAGTTGCTCGCCGAGCGCGACGACCTCACCGTCGAACCGCTTCGGGGCAACGTCGACACGCGCATCGCGAAGCTGCTGGCCCCGTCGCTCCAGCAGGAACACCAGGAGCGCCACGAGGCCGAACAGGAGCGCAAGGGCAACGCCGGCGACCCCGACACCGACGAGGACGAGGAACACCCCTACGACCGCACCGTCGAGGAGTGGTTCGACGACCTCACCGAGTTCGAGCGGCGGGCGATGGAGCGGGACCCGGACACCGAATACGACGCCATCGTGCTGGCGAAGGCGGGTCTCCACCGGGCCGGCCTCACGCGTTACGTCGGCATGTCCGACCTCGACCCCGACCGGTTCGTGCCGGCTCCGGGACAGGGGGCGCTGGCGGTAACCGCCGTCGACGGCGACCTCGCGCTGGACATCAAAGACCGGCTGGACGACCCACAGACCCGCGTCGAGACGACCGTCGAGCGGACGATCCTCGAAGAGCTCGGCGGCGGCTGTGTCGCACCTATCGGCGTCCACGCCCACCTGGAAGGCGGCGTGATCCACACGCGAGTGCGCGTGCTCTCACAGGACGGCACGGAGGAGGTCTCGGTCGGCCGCGACGTTCCGGCCGAGCGCCACATCGACGCGGCACAGGACCTCGCGGCCGAACTCGCCGAGCAGGGCGCTGACGACCTCATCGCCGAGGCCAAGCGGGACTCGACAGGAGCTGACGACGACGCATCGACGGCGCGGGAGGAAGACGAAGAATGACCGACGCCGCGCCCGGCAAAGTGTACCTGGTCGGCTCCGGCCCCGGCGACCCCGACCTGCTGACAGTCAAGGCAAAGCGCTTGCTGGAGGAGGCCGACGTGGTGTTACACGACAAGCTCCCCGGCCCCGAAATTATCGGGATGATTCCCGAGGAGAAACGCGAGGACGTGGGCAAGCGCGCCGGCGGCGAGTGGACGCCACAGGAGTACACGAACGCCCGGCTGGTCGAACTGGCCGAGGACGGCAACACGGTCGTTCGGCTGAAAGGCGGCGACCCGACGGTGTTCGGCCGCGGCGGCGAGGAACTGGCTCACCTCGCGGACAACGGGATTCCGGTCGAGATCGTCCCCGGCATCACGAGCGCAATCGCCGGCGCGGAAGCTGCTGGTATTCCGGTCACGCACCGCGATTACACCTCCTCGGTCTCTTTCGTCACCGGCCACGAGGACCCCACGAAAGACGAGTCGGCCGTCGACTGGGACGCGCTCGCGGCGACCGGCGGCACGCTCGTCGTCCTGATGGGCGTCGGCAAGCTGCCCCAGTACACCGAGGCACTGCGCGAAGCGGGGATGGACCCCGACACGCCCGTGGCGCTCATCGAGCGAGCGACCTGGCCCGACCAGCAGGTCGCCACCGGGACGCTGGAAACCATCGTTTCGGTCCGCGATGCGGCCGATATCGAACCCCCCGCCATCACCGTCATCGGCGAGGTGGCCGGCGAGCGCGAGCGGGTAGTGGAGTTCCTGGAGGGGTACTGATGCGCGAGGAACCGCGCCTCCGCGTGGCCGCCTTCCGCCCAGCCGACGACCGACTCGATAGCGCGGTCGAACTGCTGGAATCGCTCGGCGCCGATCCCGTGCCCGACCCCATGCTGGCGGTCGAATCAGCCACCGAGGGGGATGATCCGGTCACGCCGCGTACCGACGCCGACTTCGTGGTGCTGACGAGCAAAACCGGCGTCGAACTCGCCGCCGAGACCGGCTGGGGTCCCGGCGAGGCGACGGTGTGTGCCATCGGCCAATCGACCGCCGAGGCGCTCCACGAAGCCGGCTACGGCGTCGACGTCATCCCCGCGGAGTACTCCTCGACGGGACTGGTCGAGGCGCTGGCCGACGCGGTCGACGGCGCGAAAGTGGAGGTCGCTCGGTCGGACCACGGCTCGGCGGTCCTGACCGACGGGCTGGAAGCCGCCGGCGCGTACGTCCACGAAACCGTGCTGTACCGGCTAGTCCGGCCGGCGGGATCGGGCGAGTCCGCGGAGCTGGCAGCCAGCGGCGACCTCGACGCCGCACTGTTCACCTCCTCGCTCACGGTCGAGCACTTCCTCGATGCGGCCGCCGAGCGCGGCGTCCGCGAGGCCGCCATCGACGGGCTGAACGAGGCGACTGTCGGCGCAATCGGCGAACCGACGCGGGAGACGGCCGAGGACGCCGGCATCTCGGTCGACGTCGTTCCCGAGCAGGCCGACTTCGAGGCGCTGGCCTGCGAGGCCGTCGAGGCGGCCGCTCCGACACATCACGAATAACGGCTCTGGTGTGGCTTCGGCGGCGCTGCGCGGCTACTCTGCGGCTTCTTCGACGGCTTCGCGCTGGTCCATCTCGGCCCGCAGCGTTGCCAGTTCGTTCTCGACGGCCCGCTCGCTGGAGAGGCGGTCGAGCTCCTGGTCGATGGAGTCGCCCTCGTCGAGCACGGACTCGAGCTGGCCGCTTTCTTCGAGTTCCTCCAGCGCGGCCGCGCGCGCTTCCATCTGCTCGGTGCGCTCCGTCGCGCGTTCGATGGAGCGGTGCACGTCGGCCATCGTATCGCCAGCGCCGGTAAACGCCTCCGAGACCCGGGCCGACGCCTCGGCGGCCTGGTAGCGGGCTTTCATCGTCTCCTTTTTCGTGCGGAACTGCTCTATCTGGCTGCTGAGTTCGGCCCGCTTGCCGACCAGCCGGTCCTGTGTCTCCTGCAGGTCGTCTATCTGGCCCGTCAGCTCCGTGATCTGGCTGACGTTGATCTGCTTCTTTTCCAGCGCCCGTCGCGCGAGGTCGTCGCGCCCTTCCTGCAGGGCGGCCCGGGCCTGGGAGTCGTGTTTCTCGACGTTGGACCGCAGCCGCTGGCGGTGTATCTCCAGGCGCTTCTTCTGGGTCGTCACGTCGGCGATACCGCGGGTCACGTCCTGGAGTTCGTCCCGCATCTGTTCGTAGGAGTAGTCCAGCTCCGCCGCCGGGTCCGCCGTCCGGTTGAGCAGGGCGTTGAGCTTGGCGCGGATCGCAAACGCGAACCGTCCGAGCAGACTCATCGCGCTCGCTCCGGTCGGCAGGTAGCTCGAAACGATTCCGACTGCGGGTCGATCATGACAACACGCATGTACTCTCGTATGACTGATACCATTATAATAACAGGGTGCCATTCGGTTTAATACTGGTTTAATCGCGTAAAACGACGGAAACCCGCGGCTATTCGGCTTTACCGTCTGGCTACTTGATGGGGTGTAGGGACCAACGAACGGACGACGATGACACGAACCCTACTGCGCACGGTCAGCACGCTGGTGCTCGCACTGACACTCCTGACCGGGGCGGCTGCGGCCGCCCCCACGGTGGACAGTGACGACGCGACGGCCGCCATCGGCCCGCCCGGCGACCTCCCGGACCAGGTCCCTGACTTCGTCACGACTATCATCGAGCTGATCCAGGAGTTCCTCGCCGGCGGGAGCGACGGTAGCCCGGGCTCGGACGTGAGCGGGACGGAGACGGGGGGCGGTACGTAGACCGATGGACGGGAAGCTACTCGCGGTCGGCGGCGTCTTCGTGCTTTTGCTCGCCGGTGTCGGCGGAGCGTTCGTCGCCGGCCTCGGCCCGTTTCAGGGGGAGCGCAGCGGCGAGGACCCCTCGGAGTTCCCGACGGAGACCCCTGTCGACGATTCCGCAAGCGATGGCGACGACACCGGTACCGACGGCGCTACCGCCGACGGCGGCGCGGCCAGCACCCCGCCGTTCGCGTTCACCGTCGATGCTATCGAGGAGTGCAGCCGGACCTGCCGTGACGTGACCTCCACGCTGACGAACCAACAGAACAGTACGGCCGAGGACGTTACCGTCTACACGCGGATTTACGCCGGCAACTCCACCGACGGCGACGTGGTCTGGGAGGGATCCGAGGACGTCGGGACGCTCGAAGCTGACGAGTCCTACACCACGACCCGGCGCGTCGACCTGTCCTACGGCGACGCCTACGCCATCGAGCAGGAAGACGGCTGGATTACCGTCCAGACGACCGTCGAGTCGGCCGACCGGACCGTCACGCTCAGCGAGCAGCGCGATGTCACGTAGCGCGTCGGGGCACGCCGGTCCGCCAACGCGTGACCTGCCACGGCGGCCGCGCGTCTGAACGTTTTTATCCCGGAGCGCACCTATCCCCGGTACGATGACTACGACCGGCCCCGTTCCAGCGCTCGCCGACCGCGCGGCCGCCTGCGCCGACCGACTCCGGGCGGCCGACCGCGTGTTGCTGGCCTCGCATATCGACGCCGACGGGCTGACCAGCGCCGCCATCGCCACCGCGGCGCTGTCGCGGGCCGGTATCCCCGTCGAGACCGTGTTCAAGAAGCAACTCGACGCCACCGAGATAGAGAGCATCGCGGCCCGGGAGTACGACACCGTGCTGTTCACCGACTTTGGCTCGGGACAGCTCGACGTTATTTCTGAACACGTCGCCGCGGGTGATTTCGAGGCGGTCATCGCCGACCATCACCAGCCGTCGGATCCGGCCGACTGTCACGCCGATGCGGTCGTCGACACCGACGGCTACGCCGACTTCGACACCCACCTCAACCCACTGCTTGAGGGCATCAACGGCGCGTCGGAACTGTCGGGCGCGGGCGCGGCGTACGTCCTCGCCCGCGCACTCTCGACCGAGGAAACGGACAACCGCGACCTCGCCGCGCTGGCGGTCGTCGGGGCGGTCGGGGACATGCAGGCCGTCGGCGGCGAACTCGTCGGGGCCAACGCCGGCCTCGTCGAGGAGGGGATCGACGCCGACGTGCTTGCGGAGGGGACCGACCTCTCGCTGTACGGCAAGCAGACCCGGCCGCTGCCGAAACTGCTCGAGTACGCCACGGAAGTCCCGATTCCGGGCATCTCGAACGACCAGGCCGGCGCAACACGGTTCCTAGAGGGCCTCGGCCTGGACCTGAAAGCCGACGGGGAGTGGCGGACGTGGGCGGATCTCTCCGACGATGAGCGCCAGACCGTCGCCAGCGGCTTGGTCCAGCGGGCCGTCGAGCGCGGCGTGCCGGCGGACAAGATTGAGACGCTCATCGGCACGACCTACACGCTCACCGCGGAACCGCGCGGGACGGAGCTCCGGGACGCGAGCGAGTTCTCGACGCTGCTGAACGCCACGGCCCGCTACGAGCGGGCGGACGTGGGGCTGGCGGTGTGTCTCGGCGAGCGCGACGCCCCGCTGGAGCGGGCGCGAACGCTGCTGTCGAACCACCGGCGGAACCTCTCGGACGGGCTCACGCTCGTCCAGGAACGGGGCGTCACGCAGGCCGGGAACGTCCAGTGGTTCGATGCTGGCGACGCCATCCGTGAAACCATCGTCGGCATCGTCGCTGGGATGGCTCTGGGGACCGACGGCGTCGACTCGGACAAGCCCATCATCGCGTTCGCCAGCACCGACGACGCCGAGACGAAAGTGTCCTCGCGGGCAACCGGCCCGCTGGTCGGCCGGGGCGTCGATCTCTCGGTCGTGATGCGCGATGCCGCCCAGTCCGTCGGCGGCGACGGCGGCGGCCACGACATCGCGGCGGGCGCGACCATCCCCGCTGGCGAGGAATCGGCGTTCATCGAGGCGGCCGACGAGATTATCAGCGAGCAACTCTCGTAACCGAAACCCAACAAAACGAGCGGTACGCCGATTCAGCACTCGGCCGCCGGTATCAGCAATAAAAGCTATACGTCCGCTTCTCCGAACACCCCACGATGGACTCCCGGGGCCTGTTCGATATCGCACTCGTCGTCGTCGCCGGCCTGTTGGCCTACACTGAGACGTTCGGCTTCGCGAACCCGCGGACGACGCTCGAAGAGATCATCGCGGCGATTGCCGGGCTGGACATCCGCGTTTTTCTCGTCCTGGGCGGCATCTTCGGTATCTGCTTCGTCGCGTATCTCACGATGTACCTCCCCCAGAAGGACGCGCGCACGATACAACGGTGAACATCGGGCCATCTTTATCCCCGGCCCCGTACGCTTTTGCCAATGACAGAGTTCGACCCCGAGAAGTTCGAGGACAAGTACGCGAACTACTTCACGGAGCTCCAGAAGGCCTACAAGAACGCCTTCGAGCGGATGAACGACGCGTACGACTCGGAACTGGTCCACGCAATCGACCAGCAGATCCTCAACGAGTCCGAGCCGTTCTACGAGGACGGCGAGTTCAGTGTCGAACTGCCGGAGAACCCGGCCGACCGGCTCTCGGCGATCATCGTCGACGACGAGAAACTCGACGCCGTGCTCTCAGAATACGTCGACGAGATCGAGCGCGAACTGCGCCGCGTGTTCGACCTCGACGACTGACTGCGTCTGGCGGACTCCGCCAATCGCTGTCCGTTTGCTCTGTGCGATCGGTCCAGCCGAGGAACCGCGCGGTGACGCCCTATTCGTCGGGCGTCTCAGTCGCGTCCGGTGTCGGCTCTCCGGACGGTGGGACGTTGCCACCGCCTGCACCGGGGAGCGGTCCACCGGGTCGGGACTCGCCTTCGTCTGCGGTCTGTGGCGCGTCTGATGGTGATTTCTCTCCCGAAACGAGGAAATCGAGCAGGTTCCCGACCAGTTGCTCGTTGTCGGCCCGGTAGAGGAACTCCTGGGTGACGACGTTCGTGTCCCCGACAGCGACGACGTTCCCCGAACGGGTGACGACGCCGTACGTGTCCTGTCGCCGGGTCTGTGAGAGCGTCGTCTGTTCCGTCGCAGTGACGGCCACGTCACCGCCCCGGACGGGGACGGCGGCGTAGAACACCGCCCGATCGACACCCTCCGTGAGCCCCGTGTCGCTCGCCGGCGTCGCGTAGACGCTCCGGTAGTTGGTGTCGTACTCGTGCATGTTGTACAGGTAGCCGTTCCCGTACGAGAGCCCGTACTGACTCGCCAGCGGGGCCATCGGCTTGGTCACGCTGTCCGAGGCGACCGGGCTGAGAAGCCCCAGTCCGGCGGGACTCGCCTGCGATGGCTCGTTCAGCAGTAGCACGCGACCGCCGGCGTCGCTGAACGCGGCCAGGCCGTTCAGTTCGCTCTCGGTGTAACGCTGCTCCGCGCCGAGGACGACGAAGGCGTCGGCCGAACGGAGCGACTCGTTGAGCGGGCTACCGCGTTGCCGCTCGCCGACGTGGTACCGAACCGTCGCGCCGCTTTCCGTCAGGGTCGACACGAGCGGCGTGAGCGCCTCGCGGTCGATATCTCCGGCGTGGGCCACGTCGATAACGACGACCGTTCCGGACGCGTCCGCTGTCATCGAGAGGGCACCGCTCTCGTCCGCCGGGGTTGCGACGGCCTCGTCGCTGTTGAACGAGGCCGCGTTCAGTTGGGATACCTCGGGAGCCGATTGGCTCCCACCACCACCGATCACCGCGGTTCCGACGACCGCCGCGAGGACGACGACAGCGGCGAAAAAGCCCGCACGTGCGATTGCACTCGATCCCGCCATCTCAGGCACCTCCCTGTGCGCTGCTGTTGTAGACGACCTGCTGGTTCTCCGGCGTGCCGTATATCATGAGGAAGTGGACCGAGTCGACACCGCGGAACGTGTACGGCGCGTCTTCGGCAGCGACGGTAGCGTTCCCGCCGGCGTCACTCCCGCCACTGAGGAGGAGCAGTCCCTGCGGATCCGCGGGGTTGTGGTACACGACCTGGTACGCCGAGAGGTCGGCGGCTTCAGCCGCGCCGGCTATCGCGGCTTCGAGCCCACCGATTTCATCGGCGTAGCCGGTCTGGACCGCGCGGCCACCCTGATAGGCCGACGCTTCGGCGACAGTTTCACGAGACACTTCGAGCCTGTCTCCGCGCTCGGTCATGACCGCGCCGACGAAGGACCGTTTCATCGATTCGAGGCTCGCGAAGTACTCGTCGCGCGTCATGCCCCGATGGGCCTTGTCGGGCCCCGTTGTGGCGGACGAACTGAGGCCGTCACTCGGCGCGGTGCCGATGACACCGACGTGGCCGACGATACTGGCCGGCGTCACGTAGATCCGGTCGCTCGGGACCGCGGTGTAGTACGCGCCGGAGGCGGCGTACTGGTCGACGCTCGTGTACACCGGCTTCTCCGCCGAGAGCCGCTTGACGGCCAGATACATCGACTCGCTGGAGGCGGCGCTGCCGCCGGGGCTCGATACCCGGAGGACGACAGCCGCCACCGACTCGTTGCTGCGAAGCTCGCGGAGCGTCTGTATCGTCTCCTGTGAGCTGGAACTGGAAATCGTTTCGTCGATGTTCACCACAGCGACGTACTGTTCGTCGCCCTCGGCGACAGATGCCGCATACGGCACGACCGCGGCACCGATAAGAATCGCGATAACCGCAAGTACCGTGTACGACTGGAGGGCAGTTGCGACCCGTCTATCGATTGGGTTGTTCATGCGACAACACCGACCAGCTGACACGTCGAAATAATAAAGACACAGTCCGAACTGCTGGCTCAGAAGTTGCCGTCGTGGAACGACATGGGAAGTTTCCTTACTATCGACCTGTAACCGGCATCTATGGACCAACGAAAGCCGCCAGCCACGGAAGAGGGCTGGTACGCGCTGCACGATTGTCGGAGCATCGACTGGGACGCTTGGCGCGAGGCCCCCCAGCGAGTCCGCGACCGTGCGCTCTCGGAGGGGATCGGCTTCCTCGACGCGTACGAAGCCGTCGAGGACGCCGAGGAGGGCCAGACGGCGGTGTACACCGTCATGGGTCACAAATCTGACATCATGATCCTCCACCTGCGGCCGACGATGGGCGACCTCGACGCGGCGGAACGGCACTTCGAGCAGACGGAGTTCGCCGCCTTCACCGAGCGGGAGTTCTCCTACGTCTCCGTGACGGAGGCCTCGGGCTACACCGAGAAGTCACGCGAGTACTTCGAGGGCGAGGTGGACGACGACTCCGGCCTGGCCCAGTACATCCAGGCCCGGCTCCACCCCGACGTGCCCGACGACGAGTTCGTCTGCTTCTACCCGATGAGCAAGCGCCGCCAGCCCGACCAGAACTGGTACGACACGTCCTTCGAGGAGCGGGCGGCCCACATCAAACGCCACGGCGACATCGGCCGCACCTACGGCGGGGACGTGAACCAGATGATCGCGGGCTCCATCGGCTTCGACGACTGGGAGTGGGGTATCACGCTCTGGAGCGACGACATGCGCCACATCAAGGAGCTGCTGACCGAGATGCGCTTCGACCCCTCGACCTCGCAGTTCGCCGAGTTCGGTCCCTTCTACGTCGGCCGGCGGTTCGACCCCTCGGAGTTGCCAGCCGTCCTGGCGGGCCAGCGGGTCCCGACCGACGACGAGTCGGTTCCGGAGACGCCGGCGGACGTTGCGGAACACGAGCACGCACCCGCCGATGCCGGCGCGAGTCACAGCCACGCCGAAGAGCCGACTTCGAGCGACGCACAGGCCGGGGCACACGCTGGGGGCGACACCGGCAGCCACGGCGGTGCCCACCCCGGGAGCGCCGGCGAGGGCGACCATCCGCATTCGGAGGAATCCTCCGGCGAGGACGACTCAGAGTCGTCGAGTAGCTCGGGCGGCCGGCCGGATGTCTCGGCCGACTTCGAGGAGGTCGACGACGCCCCACAGCGGCTCGGTCGACTGGGGCTGCACGAGGGCGATGCGTACGACGCCGGCGACTACGCACTGGTGTTCCACTCCTCGGCAGATGCGGAGGACATCGTCGACGACGTGTCCGATCTCGAGAGCAGTTTCGACCACTACGACCGCCACGTCCGGACGGCCGTGCGCGCCGACAGCGGCCAGACCTACGTCGTCAGCATCTGGACGGCGAAAGACGCCGCCGAGACGGCGGCCGGGTTCCTGAAAGACATCGACGGCGTCGAAGAACAGCTCGGCGGTCCCCTCGGCGAGGCCGACGAGAGCGGCGAAACTGAGGACGACAGCGACCACCAGGCCGCCGAATCGTCCCAGTCCATCCGCGAATCTCTCGAATCGGCGGGCGTCTACGCCGGGCAACCGCACGGCGAGGACGTGTACGCGCTGGTCGTCTACTCCGAGGCCGACGCCGAGACGCTCGACGAGGAGGTCGCGGACCTCCGGAGCGCGTTCGACCGCTACGACACCCACGTCCAGACGACGGTGTACGGCGACGCCGACGGCGACCTCTCGGCCGTCGCGTCGCTGTGGGACACTGAGGACGCCGCCCAGACCGCCAGCGACTACCTCACCGACCTCCCCGGCGTCGTCGGTCGCCACGGCGAGGGCGACGGGTTCGGGACGATGGGGATGTTCTACACGGTCAAACCTGAGTACCACGAGGACTTCGTCGAGAAGTTCGACACCGTCGGCGGCCTGCTCGAAGAGATGGACGGCCACCGCGAGACCTCGCTGCTGTTCAACCACGACGACGAGAACGATATGTTCATCGCGAGCCAGTGGGACTCACAGGAGGACGCGATGGCCTTCTTCCGCTCCGATGAGTTCAGGGAGACGGTCGACTGGGGCCGCGACGTGCTTGCCGACCGACCGCGCCACGTGTTCTTGGCCTGACGAACGCTCTCTCGTCTGGCCACCTCTCCGTTACCGACCGGCGACGAGCCGCAGCCGCCGGTAGTCGGCCACCCAGGTGTCACCGTCGAACAGGCTCTGTCGGAGTCGGTTCTCGACGGCCGACAGCACCGCCGCTCGCTCGTCGTCCTCGACATCGGCGAAGAACTCGTCGCCGAACATCCCGATCCAGTTCCGGAGCCCGTCCTCGCCTCCCTCAAGCGGCGTCGGCCGGTCGAACAGCCGCGAGAACCGGGTTTCGAGCCCGTGGGCTTCGACCCGCGGCGCGTACTCGCCGATACTCGGGAAGTACCAGGGATGGTCGACCGCGTAACCGCGTGCGTCGAGTTCGGCGACGAGCGCGTCGGTTATCGCCGCGACGTTGCCCGCCCCGCCGAACTCCGCGACGAACCGCCCGGTCTCGGTCAGCGCGTCGGCGACCGTCGACAGCACCGCGTCGTGGTCCTCACCGGGGATCCAGTGCAACGCCGCGTTCGAGAACACCGCGTCGAACGGCCTGTCGGCGGTGTAGGTCCGCACGTCGGCTTGCTCGAATGTGAGTCCCGGATAGGCGTCACGCGCCTGTGTGACCATCTCCGCCGACGCGTCGATGCCGACGACCTCGGCTCCGCTGTCGGCGATCTCCGCCGTCAGGTGGCCCGTGCCACAGCCGACATCCAGCACCCGCTCGCCCGGCTGGGGGTCCAGCAGGTCGACGACTGACTGGCCGTGCTCGTGGACGAACCCGTGGCGGTCGTCGTAGTCGTCGGGATCCCAGTCGTTGCCTGCCATGCACTGAGTGACGGTCGACGTAGTGTAAAAGAATACCGGCGATGTGTGCCGTCTCAGTCGTCGTCTTCGGTGGTCGTCCGGTCGATGTCCTTCTCGCCGAAGTAGATCTCCGCCCCGTCCTGTGCCACTTTCTCGGCGAGGACGGCGCACTTGACCCGCATCGGCGAGATATCGACGCCGAGCATCTCCGTGATGTCGTCGCGGTCCATCGCTTTCAGGTCCTCGACCGCCATCCCCGCAAGCTCCTGCGAGAGCATCGACGCGGAGGCCTGCGAGATGGCACAGCCGTCGCCCTGGAACGCGACCCGCTCGATGGTCTCCTCGCTCTCGTCAAGGACGACATCCATCCGTATCTCGTCGCCGCACATCGGGTTCTCGCCGATGTGGGTAAACGTCGGGTCCTCGATCTCCCCGTAGTTCCGAGGGTTCTTGTAGTGATCGAGGATCTGCTGCCGGTACATGTCCGAGCCACCGATACCCATAATTGAACTACGATACGGCTGTCAATCGGAAAAGGCTTCCGAGCCACCTTTTTCATCGTCGGGTCGCCGAAGGCGACTACTCCTCGAAAAACGTGGTCTTGCTGAGCGGAGTGAAGCAAGGCTCGAAAGACGAGTGTGACGAGTCTTTCGGTGGCGAAAAAGGCCGGTCGCGCTTTGCGCGACCGGTGAAACCGCTCGCTGCGCTCGCGGTACAAGACTGACTACGCGAATAGTTGCTGGGCGTCATCAATAGCCGCGACCAGCTTGTCGACCTTTTCGCATATATGATGAAACCGCCTTTTTTATCGAGTCGCCCCTAGTGACCGCCCTGGAAAAACGTGGTCTTGCTGAACGAGGTTAAGCGAGACCTGGAAGACGAGCAAAGCGAACCTTTCGGTGGCGAAAAAGCGGGACCTCACTTCGTTCGGTCCCGGAGCATCCGATTACGCGAACAACTGTCGGGCGTCGTCGATAGCCGCGACCAGTTTGTCTACTTCCTCGCGCGTGTTGTAGATGTAGAACGAGGCTCGCGCAGAGGCAGGGACCCCCATCTTGTCGTGGAGGGGCTGTGTGCAGTGGTCGCCGGCACGGATGGCGACGGCGGAGTCGTTGAGAATCGAGGAGAGGTCGTGGGCGTGGACCGATTCGAGGTTGAACGCGACGAGGCCACCCCGTTCAGTTCCCGCGGGCGGGCCGTACGTCTCCACGTCGCCTTCATCCCGGAGCTGTTCCAGCGCGTACTGGGCGAGCTGTTCCTCGTGGCGCTGGATGCGCTCCATGCCGATGTCGTCGAGGTAGTCACAGGCCTCCGCCAGCGCGATGCCCTGGCAGATGACGGGCGTGCCGGCCTCGAACTTCCAGGGGAGGTCGTTCCAGGTGGCGTCCTCGAAGGTGACTTTCTTGATCATCTCGCCGCCGTAGAGGTACGGCTCCATCTCCTCCAGCAGGTGCTTTTTCCCGTAGAGGACGCCGATACCCGTGGGGCCGGCCATCTTGTGCCCCGAGAAGGCCAGGAAGTCGGCGTCGATGGCTTCCACGTCGACCGGGCGGTTTGGGACCGATTGTGCGCCGTCGACGAAGATGTAGGCATCGTGGTCGTGGGCGATGTCCGCCAGTTCCGAGACCGGGTTCACGGTACCGAGCGTGTTCGAGACGTGGACGACGCTGACCATCGCGGTGTCGTCAGTGATGATCTCGCGGGCGTGGTCCATATCGAGCGTGCCGTCCTCGTCGACGCTGATGTACCGGCAGGTCGCGCCGGTCTTCTTGGCGATCTGCTGCCAGGTGACCAGCGAGGCGTGGTGTTCCATCTCCGTGAGGACGACCTCGTCCTCGGGGCCGAGTTCGTTCAGGCCCCAGGCGTAGGCGACGAGGTTCTCGCTTTCCGTGGTGTTCTTGGTAAAGACGATTTCCTCGCGCTCGCCCGATGCGCCGATGAACTCGGCGACGCGGTCGTGGGCGTCCTCGTAGGCGACGCTGGCTTCCTGGCTCAGCTGGTGGAGGCCACGGTGGACGTTGGCGTTGGTCGTCCGGTAGTAGTCCGCGATGGTCTCGACGACCGGCTCGGGCGTCTGCGTGGTGGCCGCGTTGTCGAGGTACACCACCTGCTCGCCGTCGAACTCGCGCTGGAGGATGGGGAAGTCCTCGCGAATACGCTCCACGTCCAACAGTTCAGATTCAGCGTGTCCCATTAGTTCTGTTCAGGGGCTCGACGGGCAACATTCCTTCGGTTCACCTAGAACTCTGCTCCGGCAACGGCGGCGATTTGCTCTATCCGGAATCGGATTCAGACGCGGATTCGGCGGCCATCGCGTGCTGTTCCTGGTAGGTCTCAAGCAAGTAGTTGTCCCAGACGAGGTCGCCGAGGACGTGGGCGTACAGGACGAGGGCGGTAAACAGCGCCAGCGGCTCGGAGACGACCCAGAGGCCGAACACGGCCACGCCGCCGATGAGGTGGTGGCTGAGAAGCCGCTGGAGCGGCCAGAGGTCCTGCGGGTCGAAGATCTCGTCCTGGTCGAGCACTGCGATCTTCGGGTTCCGGAGACAGCGCCGGAGCGCGGCCCAGTCGCCGGTCTCCAGTCGGGCCACGGCGAAGTGGTCGAAGTCGATGGCGACGCCGACGACGACCGCGTAGCCGACGGCGGCCCACCAGGGGAGGGGGACCGGCAGGACGGCGACGCCGGCGGCCCCGACGACCACAGAGACGATGGCGTGGTCTCTGGAATACATCTGTGTCTGTCCTCGATGGGCGCACGCAAAGACCCTCGGGATCGGTGAAGCGGCAGCGACCGCGGCTACATCCAGAGCAACTGCGCGTGGCGGGTCTCGCCGAGGTCGAGGACGTTCTCCTCGTCGACGAAGCCGTGTTCGACGGCGACGCTGACGGCGTCGTCGCCGACGATGTTGGCGACGGAACAGCGGGCGAGGCTGTCGACGATCTCGTCTTCAGTGGCCGTTTCGCCGCCGTAGAACTCCTCGTTGACGGTCAGCGACACGGGGCCGTTCTCGAACGTTTCGCCCATGATGTCGGGGTCACAGACAGAGACGAGCAGCCCCTCGTCGGTGTCGCGTTCGTTGAGTATCATTCAAGCAGCTGCTGTTCGGCCTCCTCGCGCATCTCGTCGACTTCCTCGGCCAGCTCCTCGGCGCGGTCGAACTCGCCGACCTCTTCGAGGGCGCGGGCCTTCTCTTCGAGCACGTCGGCGTTACGGAAGCCCAGGCGGACCGCGTTGTCGAACGCGTCGATGGCTTCGTCGGCCAGGCCGCGTTCTAGCAGGAAGAAGCCGCGGTTGTACCAGCCCTCGCCGAAGCGGGGGTCGATCTCGACGGCGCGCTCGGCGTGTTCGAGCGCCTGCTCGGAGCGGCCGGACTTCCAGAGCGCGTACGCGAGGTTCGTCTCCGCGGTGGCGGCGTGGTCGGATTCCTCGTCGAAGTTGAGCGCTTCCTTGTACGCGCCGATGGCGGCGTCCCACTCTTCGAGTTCCGCGTGGGCCGCGCCCTTGTTCGTCCAGGCCTCCTGTTTGAGCCGGTCGTCGTCCGTGTACTGGGCGACGCGCTCGAACGTCTCGGCGGCCTGTTCGTGGCGGTTGATGTGCATGTACTCCAGGCCGACATCGAGCAGCTGCTCGGGGTCGACCGCATCGGAGGAGACGTTCCGCTGGTCCAGCAGGTCGGTGACGACACGCGAGTCGACGGGGTCGACCTTGTCCGGGTCGACTTCGAACTCCGGCGGTTCGAGGTCGAACCCCTCGTAGGGGTCGTCGAACCCCTGGCCCTCGGAGAAGGCGTGATCGTCGTCGTGGTCTGTCATACCTCCTGATTGACGGCCAATCCGGTTAAGGGCTACGTCCACGGCTCGTGAAGATTTAGGTGTCCTGCCGTCGGATTCTCGGCTATGCGGGACCCACTGGCAGTAGACGCGTTGCTCGTCTTCTTCGGGGGTGTGTTCGCGGTCGTTAGCTGGGCTGCTATCACCTCGAACGAGGCCCCGCTGTCACTGCCCGCCGCTGGAGCGGGCGTTGCCGGGACGGTCGTTTTGACGGCTCTCGTCGGACGCTACTACGCGCAGCTATCGGCGCTCTGGCGTCGGGTGGCCAGTCCGGCCGAGACGCCCCGGGACCGAGCACAGGTGATCCTCCTGATTATGGTGGCCATCCTCGCCCGGTTGTCCCTCGGTCTACTTCCCGACACCGCCATCTCCGCTCTCTTCGGCGTCGCGGTCGCGATGGTCGCTCTGGGGCTCGGGCACGGCCTCCAGCGGTGGTATATGGACCCAGACCACAGCAGCCACTGACTCCTTGCCGTAGCCTTCTTGCGGACCCGACCGGAACCGCTCGTTATGGCCAAGCGCCTGTTCGTCAGCGTCGACCTGGATGGACTTGGAGACGCCGTGGCGGCCGTTCAGGAGCGCTTCGACGGCGTCTCGGGCCTCCGGCTGACCGACCCAGCACAGACCCACGTCACGCTGAAGTTCCTCGGCGACACGGACCCGGACCGCGTTGACGACATCGTCGGTGCCCTCGAAACTGCAGTCGAAGACAGCGGCGTTGCGCCGTTCGAAGCCGAGTTCGGCGGGCTCGGCGTCTTTCCGTCGCTGTCCTACATCAGCGTCGTCTGGGTCGGCGTCCGCGACGGCCAGGGCGGTGCGGAACTGACCGCGCTGCACGACGCTGTCGAAGACCGGACCACTGCCCTGGGATTCGACCCGACGGACCACGAGTTCACGCCCCACGCGACCATCGCCAGGATGGACCACGCCGGCGGCAAAGAGACGGTACAGAACGCCGTCGAGAACGACGATCCTGACGTGGGACGCCTGCGGGTCGAGGGAATCAGGCTGAAAGAGAGCGAACTCGGGCCCGATGGCCCGACGTACCGGACTGTCGAATCCGTCTCGCTGTGAGCACGTGTCCTGTTACGGCCGGGCGGTTGCTGTCGGTGCGAACGATACTGACTGACACCCGTTATAAAAATATTGACAGTAAATATTCGGCGGCGTCGGTCCGAACGAATAACTGGCCGGGATCCGGGCTGAAGGTGTCGGTTTAGCGTCCGAGTAACTGTCCACAAGCGTACTGGCAAGCTGTTTAGGCCGGCCAAAACAATCAGGTTAGTGATAATTTTTATCGGCCCGAGCGGCATAGGACCGATATGGTCGCCGTAGAGAACGTCGCCTTTGTGTTCGTCGCGGGGTTGCTCACGGCACTCGCCACCGGGCTCGGTGCGATCCCGTTCTTTCTCGTCGATGAGTTCTCCGACCGGTGGAACGTCCTGCTGTGGGGGCTGGCCTCGGGGATCATGGTCGCCGCCTCGCTGTTCGGACTCGTCCGCGAGGGGCTGGCCTACGGGTCGTCGTTGCTAATGATTCCCGGCATCCTCGCCGGTGTCCTGCTCGTCGTCGTGGCTCACGAACTGCTGGATGGCTTCGATCAGTCGCCCAAGCAGTTCGAGCAGGCGGATTTCACGAAGCTCCTGTTGATTCTGGGCATCCTGACCGTCCATAGCTTTCCCGAAGGCGTCGCTGTCGGCGTCTCCTTCGCGGAACTCGGGCTGGAGTCGGCCACGCCCGAATCCGCCGTGGGCGTTGCCGGCGTCTCCGTCCCGCTGCTGGCGGTGTTCATGACGGTCGCCATTTCGATCCACAACGTTCCAGAGGGGACCGCCATCGCCATCCCGCTTCGCTCGCTGGGCGTCAGCGAGTGGCGGATGGTCTGGTGGGCGGTGTTCTCCTCGCTCCCACAGCCGGTCGGGGCCGTTATCGCGTACTACTTCGTCACGCTGGCGAAGGCGTTTCTCCCGTTCGGTTTCGGCTTCGCCGCCGGGGCGATGGTGTACCTCGTTCTCACGGAGTTCGTTCCCGAGGCGCTGGAGTACGGGGACGGCCTGCCGGGCGGGGGCAAACGCGAGCTGACCGCCGGCATCGTTATCGGGGTAATGGCGATGGTGCCGCTGGCGTTCGTCTAGAAGGGGAGTTTCTTTTGGATGACGGTGAGGTCGACGAAGGCCGTCAGCGGATCGTCGTAGTCGTCGACACGGGTTTCCATCCGGTAGTTCGAGTGGTCGACGGCGAAGAAGTACGGCCCGGGTTCGTCGAGTGACTCCCGTGCGCCGCCGTTGTCCGTCGACGCTTCGTAGATATCTGACCCCTCGGGCTGGACCGCTGTCTGACTGAATTTGGGATTCCCCGGCGGTGTCTCGTCGGGCTCTCGACCTTTGATGTACATGTCGTACTGCTCGAACTGCTCACGGTCGGTAAAGAAGTACACGTTGAACGGGATGTCCGCTTTGACGATGTACTGTATCTCGCCGCCGGGATCGGACACGTCCGGGATCTCCTCCTCAATCCACGCCTCGTGGGGGTTGACTCTGACATCCTGCTGCACGCTGACGACGACCTCACCGCCACCGCCCATGCAGCCCGACCCGACGGCTGTCGCACCGACACCCATTGTCTGGAGGAATCTCCGACGCTTCATCCATTGATAATCAGGGTTATGCGCCACTTAGTTCTACGTCCGCAGTTATAGCCGCTGATAACGGGCTGTGACCGGCTCGAAAAGGAAGGAATTTAAACCACGCCGCGGAACAAGCACCATACCATGGGTAAGAAATCGAAGGCTACGAAGAAGCGACTGGCCAAGCTCGACAACCAGAACAGTCGAGTCCCGGCCTGGGTCATGCTCAAGACGGACCGCGAGGTCCAGCGCAACCACAAACGACGCCACTGGCGGCGCAACGACACTGACGAATAATGAGCGCCAGTGACTTCGAGGAGCGTGTCGTCACCATTCCGCTCCGAGACGCACGAGCCGAACCGAACCACAAGCGCGCCGACAAAGCGATGGTCCTCATCCGCGAGCACCTCGCCAAGCACTTCTCTGTCGACGAGGACGCCGTCCGTCTGGACCCCTCGATCAACGAGGCGGCCTGGGCCCGCGGTCGCGCCAACACGCCGAGCAAGATCCGTGTTCGCGCCGCCCGCTTCGAGGAAGAGGGCGAAGCCATCGTCGAAGCAGAGACCGCAGAGTAACGTTGCTCCGCGCGGCTTTCTCCGGGTCGTCGTACGTGGGTGTGTACGCCCGTGCGACCGACGACTGTGTGCTGGTTCGCCCAGACTTAGACGAATCGCTGCTCGATGACCTGAGCGACGAACTCGACGTGCCGGCCGTGCCGACGACCGTCGGCCGCTCCGGGACCGTCGGCGCGCTCGCGACCGGCAACGAGAACGGACTGGTCGTCTCCGAGCGCGTCCGGGAGACCGAGGTCGAACGGATTCAGGACGTCGTCGACGTGCCCATCACGCGCCTGCCCGGCCGGATCAACGCCGCCGGCAACGTCGTCTGTTGTAACGACTACGGCGCGTACGTCCACCCCGACCTCTCCAGAGACGCCGTGCAGGCGATCAGGGATGGGCTGGACGTGCCCGTCGAACGCGGCGTCATCGCCGGCGTCACCACCGTCGGGACCGCCGCCGTTGCCACCAACAGGGGCGTGCTCTGCCATCCGAAAGCCACGGACGGCGAACTCGACGCCCTCGAGGACGTTCTCGACGTGCCGGCCGACATCGGGACCATCAACTACGGTGGCCCGCTCGTCGGCTCCGGGCTGATCGCCAACGACCACGGTTACGTCTGTGGCTCGGACACCTCCGGGCCGGAACTGGGCCGTATCGACCAGGCGCTCGGCTACATCGACTGACCCTTCGTTTTCCCGATACGCGCCGCCCGTTCAGGACGGGTGCTGGTGGCCGATTTTCTCCGCCACCACGCCCGGAACGGGCAGTCCACAGTCCCCACACGTCCAGGACCGACTGGTCCCGGCCTGTTCCAGCGTCAGATCCTGCCTGAACCGCAGGGTCGCCCCGCACTGGCACCGGTAGGTCGTCTCACTCATGGTCGCATGTTGGGGCTACCCCGTCAAATCCCTCAGGACCCGTGACCATGATACTCCGTGTCAAAGAATAATATGGTGTGTGCACTACTAGCACATATGGTTCAACGAACCCCAGCCGTCGACGACCAGAACCGACTCGTCTGCCGGAAGTGTGACTACTCGACAGCGGTGCTTCGCCCGTCCTGTCCGGAGTGTGGCGGCGACATGGTGTACGCACCGGGAACCGACGAGTAGGTCCGGCTGTTCAGTTGGCTGCTGTCCCGGCGGTCCGCAGTCAATCGCGTAGCGGCCAGTTTCTACGGAGCGTGTTTCGCCGACTCGAAAAAGGCGGAAGGGGAAGATACTTCCCTGCCCTGCCCGCACCTGCGTGTATGAGCACGTACACTGTTCGCGGTAGTTTCCCGGCCCGAGACGGCCCACAACAGTTCGAGAAGGAGGTCGAAGCGCCGAACGAGAACGTCGCTGAGGAGCGCGTTTACAGCGACTTCGGCTCCCAGCACAACCTCAAGCGCACGCAGATCACGATCGAGGAGGTGGCAGCATGATGGGCGGTGGCGGCGGTGGCGGCGGCGGTCAGATGCAGCAGGTCGCACAGGAGATCGAGCAGATGGAGCAGGAAGTCGACGCCATCGACGAGGAGATCGAACGCCTCCGCGAGAAGCAGACGGACATCGACGAGGCCATCGAGGCCATCGAGACGCTGGACTCCGGCTCGACGGTGCAGGTCCCGCTCGGCGGCGACGCCTACATCCGCGCGACTATCGAGGACATCGACGAGGTCGTCGTCTCCCTCGGTGGCGGCTACTCCGCAGAGCGCGAGCAGGACGGCGCTGTCAGCACCCTCGAAACGAAGAAGGAGACGCTCGACGACCACATCAGCGACCTGCAGGAAGAGAAGGCCGAAGTCGAGACTGAGATGGAAGAGCTCGAACAGCAGGCCCAGCAGATGCAACAGCAGCAGATGCAGCAGATGATGCAACAGCAAGAGCAGGAAGACGAGTAAGGCCGCATGTTCGACGGACTGAAGGACAAACTCAGCGGGTTCACGAGTGACGTCGAGGAAGACGTCGACGAAGAGGCACTCGAAGCGGAGGAGGAACCGGACGCCGACGAGGCGGATGGGGAAGCGCCTGCCGAACAGGCAGCCGAAGAGCCCGCCGCGGACGCAGACGCGGAACCGTCCGGTGACGCGCAGACGGCGGCAGCGGACCCAGCGGCTGTCGATGACCAGTCCGGTGCTGACTCTGAACCACCAGCCGCTGACTCCGAGGCAGCAGATGAGTCAGCCACTGCATCGTCCTCGGCGGCCGAGGACGTAGCTGCGGACCCTGAAGAAGCGTCCGAGTCGGACGACACAGCCGAAATCGACGACGACTCAGAGTCGGACGCGGACGACGACGGCGGCCGCGGGCTCGCCGCGAAGGCGAAGCTCATGGCAACCGGGAAGACGGTCATCGAGGAGGAGGACCTGCAGGGTCACCTCGACGACCTCGAACTGGCGCTGCTGTCGAGCGACGTGGAGATGAGCGTCGCCAACGAGATCCTCGACGGCGTCAAGGAGAACCTCACGGGCCAGACCCGGCGACGGCTCTCCAGCACGGGGAACCTCGTTCGTGACGCGCTCCGGGAGTCGCTGTACGACGTTATCAACGTCGGCCAGTTCGACTTCGACGAGCGCGTCCAGCAGGCCGACAAGCCCGTCACCATCGTGTTCACCGGGGTCAACGGCGTCGGGAAGACGACCTCGATTGCGAAACTCGCCCGGTACTTCGAGGACCGCGGGCTCTCGACGGTGCTAGCAAACGGCGACACATACCGCGCCGGCGCGAACGAGCAACTCGAAAAGCACGCCGAGAACCTCGGCAAGAAGATCATCACCCACGAGCAGGGGTCGGACCCGACGGCGGTCATCTACGACGCCGTCGAGTACGCCAAGGCAAACGACATCGACGTGGTGCTTGGGGATACGGCCGGCCGACTCCACACCTCCGACGACCTGATGGCCCAGTTGGAGAAGATCGACCGCAACATCGACCCGGACATGACGCTGTTCGTCGACGAGGCGGTTGCGGGCCAGGACGCCGTCAATCGGGCCCGGGAGTTCAACGACGCGGCCGAGATCGACGGAGCGATCCTGACGAAAGCCGACGCCGACCCGCAGGGCGGCGCCGCTATCTCCGTCGCCCACGTCACCGGGAAGCCCATCCTCTTCTTGGGGACCGGCCAGGACTACGGCGACCTCGAACCGTTCGATCCCGAGGAAATCGTCGATAGCCTCATCGGCGAATAGGCCTCCGGACTTCGCGGCTATTTTTGCCGACACCTAGTAGCTGAGAGCGGTAACCATCGACCCTGATTGTGTGGAACCCGGAGAGTCCGGGCCGTCGCGCCGGGACAGCCCTGCATATATTGAGGCAATTGTTACCACATCAGGGGAGGTGTGGTCGTTTTCGCCGGCAGGGGCGCGTTGAAGGCACTTGTCATTCATTATCAATTCACACAGTATTGTGGTGTGCTATTAATGAACACGGTTGAACGGTGGAAACAGGAGAAGCACCCGCTGGACGTCATCGCGGACGTCAAGCGGTACGCGGCCGAGGAGTTGAGTTTCGAGGAGATCGAGGCCCGGGCCGGTGACGGCGAGTGGGAGCGGCTGAAGTGGGCCGGGCTGTACGCCCACGGCCGCCAGGACGGCTACTTCATGATGCGGACCAAAGTCCCCGGCGGCTATCTCTCGCCCGAGCAGGCCGAAGTCGTCGGCGAGGTGGCCGAGGAGTACGCCACCGCGCCAGCCGATTTCGGCGGCGAGGAACAGAACGACATCTGGGGCGACGCCTTCCTCGATATCACGACCCGCCAGGACGTCCAGATGCACTGGATCGAAATCGAGGACGTGCCCGAGATCTGGCGGCGCTACGACGAGGTCGGGCTGACGACGGTCCAGGGCTGTGGCGACTCGGCGCGGAACGTGCTTGGCTGTCCCGCCGCCGGCTTGGACGATCACGAGTGTTTCGACGCCCAGCCCGTGGTCGACGCCGTCTCGGAGTTTTTCACGAAAAACCGGGAGTACGCGAACCTTCCGCGGAAATTCAAGCTGACGATCACCGGCTGTCGCCAGGACTGTGCGCAGTCCCAGATCAACGACGTGGGGCTGACGCCGGCCCGGCGCGAAGTCGACGGCGAGCAGCACTACGGCTTCCACGTTAGGGTCGGCGGCGGCCTCTCCGACGGGCCGCGGATGGCCTCGGATCTGGACGTGTTCGTGCCGCCGGCGGATGCCGTCGAGTTCTGCCGGGCCGTTGCTCAGACGTTCAAGGAACTGGGCGACCGCAACAACCGCGGCGTTTGCCGGATGCGCTATCTCGTCCAGCAGATGGGGGCCGAGAAGTTTGAGGAGGCGGTCCGGGACCGCTGTACCGTCGACCTGCCGACCCGCGGCACCGACCTTACGGAGGGGTATCGGGGCGACCACGTCGGCGTCCACGACCAGCGCGAGGACGGTCTGAAATACGTCGGCTTCAACGTCATCGCCGGCCGGATGGGCGGCGACGAGTTCCGGCGGGCCGCTCACGCAGCGAGAGAGTACGGGACCGACGACGCGTCGGTCAGGCTGGCCACCGATCAGAACTTCCTTATCACGCACGTTCCCGAGCAAAACATCGGCGACCTGCTGAATACGCCGTTCGCCAGGAAATACCAGCCCGACCCCGGTCCGTTCTCGCGGGGGGCGGTCGGCTGCACCGGCTCTGAGTTCTGCAACTACGGCATCATCGAGACGAAAAACCGCGTGCGCCGCTGGGCGAAGGCGCTCGACCGCCGCATCGACGTGCCCGAGGAAATCGACGCCGTCCGGATGCACATGTCCGGCTGTTCGGCCTCCTGTGCCCAGCCACAGATCGCTGACATCGGTTTCCGCGGTGAGACGGTCCAGGTCGACGACCCCGAGGGCACCACGAACGAGGAGGGCGACAACATCGTCGAGGGGATGGACTTCGGCCTCGGCGGGAGCCTCGGTGCGGACAACGAGTTCCTCGACTGGGTCGAACACGCCGTCCCAGCGGATGCTGTGATTCCGGCCCTGGAAGAACTGTTTGCGGCCTACGCCGAGGAGCGAACCGACGGCGAGCGGTTCTACGAGTGGTGTCGCCGCGTGGACAACGACCGGCTTCGCTCGGTGATGCGGCGGGCCGACGCGAACGTTTCGGGTGGAACGGCCCACGGCGACGGCGGCGGTCGCGGGGAGGTGGCCGACGATGACTGACCGGCGCTACCGGCGGCAGGTCGCGCCGGCCGATGCCGCGCCCGAGTTCGTCGAGCCAATAGCGGACGCCCCGGCGGACCGCGACGGCGCTGACCCGCCGCTGGTGACCGACGGTGGCCGACCGATGCCCGGCGTTCCAAACGACGAGGGCGACGGTCAAGACGGTGACTGCGGCTGTGGGGAGTCGTGTGGCTGTGGCCGGAACGATGGCCACGGACACGGCCGAGACACCGAGCGGCGCGCCCGGGCGGACGGCGGCACCGGCGCGGCCAACGTCGAACCGAACGGGAAGCTCAAACCCATCCAGTTCACGGAGCCGGCGACGGGGGCCAGCCAGAACGTCGACGACGGCCGGCCCGACGAACGGGTCAACGTCCCCGAGGGCGTGGACCTCGACACGCCCGGCTACGGCATCCGCGCGGAGATGAGCGACATCGAGGAGCCCGACGGCAAGACGTGGTTCATGGAACTGGACGAGGCCGTCATCCAGGCCGACCGCTGCATCCAGTGTGGGACCTGCGTCGCGGCCTGTCCCAGCGACTCCATCGGTATCGGCGACGACGACTTGCCGAAACTCGTGAAGATGTGTACCGGCTGCTCGCTGTGCTGGGACATGTGTCCCCGCGGCGGTCTCCGATACGAGCGCCAGTGGAAGATCACCGGCGGCGACGACAACGTGAAAGGCGCGGGCGACCCCATCACGGAGTTCTCCGCGAAAGTCGAGGACGACTGGCGCGAGAACGCCCAGGACGGCGGCCTCGTCACTGCGGTGCTGTGTCACCTGCTGGAAGCGGGCGAAATCGACGGCGCGCTCATCGCGACCGAGAGCGACGACGCCGAGTGGAAGGCCGAGTCGTTCCTCGCGACGACGCCCGAGGAGTGCATCGACAACGCCGGGAGCTTCTACAACCAGACGCTCGCGCTCGGGAACCTCGACCTCGAACGCTGGGCGCACAAGCTCAACGTGCCGCTCGCCGAGGCGTCGCTCGCGCTGGTCGGCACGCCCTGCGAAATCGAGGGGATTCGCGCCCTGCAGGATTTCGACTGGGACTACGCCGCCCAGGAGGATGGGGTCCGCGCCATCGACTACACCATCGCGCTGATGTGTACGAAGAACTTCAACTACTACTCGCTCATCGGCGAGCTCATCGAGGAGGAGCGCGGCATCGACCGCGCGGACATCGGCAAGATGGACGTGCTCCACGGGAAGATGATGGTCTACGGCGAGGACGGCGAGATGCTGCTGGAGGAAGACGTCGAGGCCTTCCACGACGCCGCCCTCAAGGGCTGTGACGAATGTGCCGACTTCACGGGCTACTGCGCCGACCTCACCGTCGGCTCCGTCGGCTCCAGCGACGAGTACTCCTCGGTCATCGTCCGCACCGAGACCGGCTTGCGGGCGTGGGAACTGACCGAGCCCGACCTGGACTACCACGACCTCGAAGACCGCTCCGCCGTCGGCAAGCTCCAGGGCTGGGACAAAAAGAAGGCCTTCGACGCGTTGCAGCGCCCCTTCGATCCCGACGCCCCTCGGTTTATCGACTACGCTGACCACGCCGAGAACTACGGGACCGAACTCCACCCTCACGAGAGCGACCACTGAACGGGGCGTTTCGTGATACCGTGTCGCGCTCCGACGCAATGGTGTTATCCCGTTGCTAACCTGCCAGTCGAGCGGATTTTGACCGTGGGCCCGGTGGTAAGGCTCCCTTGTGCGAACTCGTTTCGTGTGGACTGTCGACGTCGGTGTTTGCAGACGGAAACCGGACTGCGTATTTCATCAAACAATGGCGGAAATTGAACTCACCGGACAGATACCGGAGCAAGAGCGGTATCTACCGGCTCGGACGATGGCGAGAACTATGCGTTCGATAATCGTCCGTTGGTAGTTCGGCCCGGATGGTTACTTCCCGGTTACAGCCCTTTTTCGTTGCACGCTGATCCCCGGTCCGCTATGATCTGTATTCCCCCGCGAGACCCGCTGAACTACCCGCCTCGGCACCACCATTCGACCAATCATGGCTTAGACCGGATTGTTCACGCCCGCCGCCCGAAACAGCCCTGACTTCCGGTGTGGCTACCCGATCCTGTCAGCGCTCCGTCAGACGCTTAGCAGGTCATTCATAAACTGTCCCCGTAGTCTTGGGGGAAACGCTATGGACGGATCGATAAAATCGCGACGGAACGTTATCAAGCTCGCAGGCGGCGCGCTCGTGGCGCTGGCTGGCTGTAGTGATGCAGGCGATACCGGGACGGAGACCGACGGCGGCGGTGCCGAGGCCCCGGGCACGCCTACTGAAGAAGAGACTGACGTGATGACAGAGGAAGAAACGGAGATGGAAACGCCCACTGAGATGGAGACCGAGACCGAGATGGGTGAAACCGAAACCGAACTCGGCGAAAACGAGACGGACATGCCGGGCAACGAAACCGAGATGGGTGAAAACGAGACCGAACTCGGCGAAGATGTAACTGAGATGCCAGGAAACGAGACCGGAACTGACGGAAACATGACCGGCAACGAGACAGCGACCGGGAACATGACCGGCAACGAGACGACGAACGAAACTGAAGAGTAGGCCGCTTTTGTAGGCGTTTGTCACTCCGACCGGGACCAGGCCCGGCGGCTCCGACGCAGTTACTACTCTCGGGTGGCTTCGACGGCAGCGACGAACTCGGCGGCCTGTTCGCGGACGCCGTCCATGTCGTCGTTCTCGATGGCCTCGTAGTTGACCAGCGCCGAGCCAGCGCCGACGGCGACCGCGCCGGCGTCGAAGAACTCGTCGACGTTATCGACCGAGACACCGCCGGTCGGCATGATCGGAACGTCGCCGAGTGGCCCCTGCAGCGCGCCGATGTGGGCCGGTCCGACCGTTTTCGCCGGGAACATCTTCAGGATGTCCGCGCCGGCTTCCATCGCGTCGGCGGCCTCAGTCGGCGTCATGACGCCGGGGATGGCGACGACGCCCTCGCGGTTACACACGTCGATGACGTCCTCGTTTAAGTTCGGCGCGAGGACGAACTCCGCGCCGGCCTCGATGACGTTGCGGGCGGCGGCGGCGTCCATGACCGTGCCGGCCCCGATGATAGCGTCGGTGTCGTCGAGCGCCTTGTCGACGGCGGCGATCATGTCCGAGCAGCGCTTCGCGTCGGCGGTCAGTTCCAGCGCCGTCACGCCGCCCTCGTGGACGGCGGTCGCCACGTCGACCATCTTCTCTTCGGGAATACCGCGCAGGACTGCCGTGACGCCGCTGTCGACCAGTTGCTGCTGGACTGCTTGTTTGCTCGTCATGGGCGCACCTGCGACGGGGTGGCCCAAAAGCGTGTCTGAACTGTGGCTACGTGTCGGGGTCGTACGGCCGGGCGATGTCGGTCGGCGGCGCACCGACACCCAGGACGGTCACCGATTCGCCGGCGTCGTCGGGGTTGTGCGCGCGGTGGGGGCTCTCCGGTTCGGCGACGAAGACCTCGTCGGCGGCGACCACGAACTCCCCGTCGGGCGTCTCGACGTGGAGTGTCCCATCGAGTACGTAGAACAGTTCCTCGCGGGTCTCGTGGTAGTGATAGGCCCGCGAGAGGTCTTCGCCGGGGGCCATCTCGTAGGTGGCCGCGTGAAGCGCGTGGAGTTCGGCGGCGTCGGAGATTCCCCGGCGATCACAGGGGTAGTCATCGGTCGCCGACAGGTCCTCTGGAACGATCTGGTGATAGCCCATACCGTCGCTGGGGGCGTCGGCGGGCAAAAGCGTGGCTACGACGCCTTAGCCGAACAGCCAGACCAGCACCGAGAGCGTCCCGATAGAGACCACCGTCGAGGTGAAGACGTTCAGCGAGGCGAAGGCCGCGTCCCCACCTAGCTCCGTCGTGTAGACGTACGTCGAAACGGCGGTGGGCGCGCCGAACATCACGACTGCCGCGCCGAGCGCCGTCGCATCGACCGGAAGCGAGGAGTACACCAGCCACGCCAGCGCTGGCATCCACAGCACCTTCAGCCCGACGACGCTGACGGTCTCCTGTACGTCCGACAGCGGGAGGTCCGTATCCAGCGTCGCGCCGATACACAGCAACGCGACGGGCAGCGCCAGCTCCGCCGGCACCCCGAGCGCCTGTATCAGCGTCTCGGGCACCGACAGCGACAGGACCGACGCCACGATACCGGCCGTGAGCGCGATGAGCACCGGGTTCGTGAGGAGCTTCCGGCACTCCCCGAGCAGTGAGGCGTCGCTGCCGTTGATGCGGACGAGCAGAAACACCGTCACCGGGACGTGCGTGACTGCGCCGATGCCGAGGATGACGCTGGCGACGGCCGTCGCGTCACTTCCCATCGTCGCCGCCACCAGCGGGAGGCCGAGAAATCCCATGTTGCTGTGGTACGACTGGACGACCGACACGCTCCGCCGGCCCGCCGACTCCAGTCGCCTGTGGACGACCCAGCCCAGGACGACCGTCAGCGCGATGACGGCCCAGAAGCCCGCGAGCAACGCCGGCGAGATGATTTCCTGCAGCGGTCGGTCGTACGTGGACCGGAATATGAGCGCCGGGAGCGCAACGGTAAACACGAGGGAAGTGAGCACTTCCGTCCGTCGCTCGGTCAACAGCCCGAGAGCGCCGGCGGCCACGCCCGCCGAGAGAAACGCGACCATGAATCCGAGCTGTCCGAGAACGGCCATATTGCCGCTCAGTCGGCTCGACCTTTTCACCCTTTCGTCCCGGGCAGATGTGGCAGTCACCGCCCCGATCCGTGGTCCGACAGCACGACAACAAGCCTTTACCCGCGTGGTCGCGTATCTCGGTCCAACAATGGTACTCGACGATCTTGGGAGTTCGCTCCGGGGGACGCTTGACGACCTCCGGGGGAAGTCCCGCCTCTCCGAGGAGGACATCGCGGACATCGTCAAGGAGATCCAGCGGTCGCTGTTGCAGGCCGACGTGGACGTCGGGCTCGTACAGGACCTCTCGGACAGCATCGAGACGCGCGCCCTGGAGGAGGAACCGCCGGCGGGCACGACGCCGCGGGACTGGGTCCTGCGAATCGTCTACGAGGAACTGGTCGATCTCGTCGGCGAATCGACCGACCTGCCCCTGGAGGAACAGACCATCATGCTCGCCGGCCTGTACGGGTCGGGGAAGACGACGACGGCCGCGAAGATGGCCTGGTGGTTCTCGACGAAGGGGCTTCGACCGGCAATCATCCAGACCGACACGGACCGGCCCGGCGCGTACGACCAGGCCAAGGAGATGGCCGAGCGCGCCGAGGTCGACTTCTACGGCGACCCCGACGAGGACGACCCCGTGAAGATCGCCCGCGAGGGGCTGGAAGCGACGGCGAACGCGGACGTTCGCATCGTGGACACGGCCGGTCGTGACGGTCTGAACGAAGAGCTCATCGAACAGATCGAGCGAATCGAACAGGAGGTCCAGCCCGACCGGGACCTGCTCGTGCTTGACGCGGCGATGGGCCAGAGCGCCAAGAGCCAGGCCGCCGACTTCGAGGCGGCAATCGGCATCGACGGCGTCATTATCACGAAACTCGACGGGACGGCGAAAGGTGGCGGCGCGCTCGCCGCCGTCAACGAGACTGACTCAACCATCGCCTTCCTCGGCGCCGGGGAGACGGTCAAGGACATCGAGCGGTTCGAGCCCTCCGGGTTCATCTCCCGCCTGCTCGGGATGGGCGACCTCAAGCAGCTCACCGAGCGCGTCGAGCGCGCCATGGAGGAGACCCAGGAAGGCGACGAGGAGGACTGGGACCCCGAGGACATGCTTGAGGGGCAGTTCACCCTCAAGGACATGCGCAAGCAGATGCAGACGATGAACAACATGGGGCCGCTCGATCAGGTGATGGACATGATCCCCGGCCTGGGTGGCGGCCTGATGGACCAGCTCCCGGACGACGCGATGGACGTGACCCAGGAGCGGATGCGCGATTTCGACGTGATCATGGACTCGATGACCGAGGAGGAACTGGAAAACCCCCGCGTCGTCGGCCAGTCCCGGACCGAGCGTATCTGTCGGGGCTCGGGCAAGCCCGAGGAGCGGGTGCGCGAACTCCTCCAGCAGCACAAGCAGATGGAGCAGATGCTCAAGCAGTTCCAGGGCATGGGCGACGGCGACATGGAGCGGATGATGAAACAGATGCAGCAGGGCGGCGGCGGAGGCGGTGGCGGGATGGGCGGCATGGGTGGCGGCGGTATGGGGCCGTTCGGCGACTGAGTCTTCTGGGTTTCGGGAGAAAACTGTACGCCCGGGCGTCATTTTTGGGGTGTCTGAGCGCGAAATACGGGCCAGAACTAAGGGTTGGCCCGTCCTACGGATGAAGCGAGCATGTACGAAATTGTCGCTGGGATAGACAAGAGTGAGGCTCGTGGGACTGCCATCGCGGAAGCGATAACCGAGATACCGATGGACGCCAGCCAGGTTCGCGTCACACTGTTGCACGACTTCGAGGAGAACCCAGAGGGGGCGTCCGTCGACCAGGTGTCCTCCGTGCGCCGGGCGCGGGAAGTCCTCGAGGACGCCGGCGTCGAGGTAACCCTAGAGGAGTCGAGCGGCGAACCGGCCGACGCGATCCTCCGGCTGGCTGACGAGCAGGACGCCGACATGATCGTCGTCGCCGGACGCAAGCGGACGCCGACGGGCAAGGTGCTGTTCGGCAGCGTCACACAGAGCGTGATCCTGGGCACGGACCGCTCCGTGCTGGTCTGTAGCGGCGAAAAAGACTAGCGCCGCAGTCAGAGGCCGTACACTTCTTCAACCCGTGCAGCGAGCGGCGACGGATCCGTTCGGCCAGTGATCCGCTCGACGGGTTCGCCGTCCTCGAACAACACGACGGCGGGTGCCGCGTTGACACCGACTGACCGACAGAACTCGGGCGACCGCTCGCCGGCGACGCCGCCGACCGGGACGCCCTCGGGAAACGCGGCCAGGACCTCGTCTAACTGCGCTTTCATCGCTTCGCAGGGGTCACAGAACAGTTTCCACACGGTGACGACACACCGGTCGTGAGCGTCGACGAAGGCCTCGTAGCTGTCGTCGTCTAAGTGTTCGACCGCGTCGGGGACCGGCGTCTCCGGCCCCAGTTCGGTCGCCATCTGTGCCATCGTCGTCAGTTCCACGGTGGTGTAGGAGCCGTCGACGTTCGACCGCAGGGTCAGGAACGTGGCGAACTCCTCGCGGGACACGTCGAGTTCGTCGACTCGTTCGGCCGCTACGGCGGCCGAATCGAGGCCGAACACGTCGGCGACGGACTCGTGGAACTCCGTGTCGCCCATCGTGACGTAGGTGTCGTAGTACACCTCGCGGTCGGCCTCGAAGGCCTCCGTCGTGCTGACTTCGTCCGTTTCCTCGTCGACGACGACGACACCTTCGTCCTCCAGTGCGTCGAGCAGCGCTTCGGCGGATTGGGTTTCCGACATTCAGACACCCAGGTACTTGTCGCGCGTCTCTTGATCGTTCTGTAGTTCCTCGGCGGGTCCCTTGAACACCACTTGCCCGCGGTCCAGCACGTAACACCGGTCGGCGATCTTCATCGCCGCCACGGCGTTTTGCTCGACCAGCAGTATCGTCGTGCCGTCTTCGCTGATGCGTTCGATGGCGTTCTCGACGGACTGGATGATCTGCGGGGCCAGCCCCTCGTATGGCTCGTCGAGCATCAACAGGTCGGTGCTCTGGTGAAGCGCACGGGCGATGGCGAGCATCTGCTGTTCGCCGCCCGAAAGGGTTCCGGCCTTCTGGGACCGGCGCTCGTCGAGCCGCGGGAAGTACTCGTAGATTTCCGCCGTCGACATCCCTTCGTCGCGGAAATCGAGCTTCCGCCGCCAGGTGTTGGTCTTGTTGCGGACCGTATCCGCGAGGTGCAGGTTCTCCGCCACAGTGAGGTCGGTGAACACGCGCCGTTCTTCGGGCACCAACGAGATACCGCGGACGGCGATATCCTCCGGCGGCTGGTTGGTGATATCCGTCCCGTCGAACTGAATCGTGCCACTCCGGACGTCCGGCGGCGTCGCCCCGGAGATACACCGGAGCGTCGAGGTCTTCCCCGCCCCGTTGCGGCCCAGCAGGGCCGTGATTTCGCCGTCGTCGACGTTCATCGATACGTCCTGGATGATGTGGCTCTCGCCGTAGTAGCCGTTGATGTTGTCCACGTCGAGCAGCGTCATTCTTCGACACCTCCGAGGTAGGCTTCCTGCACAGCGGGGTCGTCCTGCACTTCGTCGGGCGTCCCCTTCGCGATAACCGAGCCGCGGTTGAGGACGACGATGCGGTCGGAGATGTCGAAGACGATCTCCATGTCGTGTTCGACCAGCAGGAACGTCAGGTCGAGCTCCTGCTTGACCCGCTTGATCAGGTCGACGGTCGATTTCGTCTCGTCGGGGCTCATCCCGGCGGTCGGCTCGTCCATCAGCAACATGTCCGGTTCGGCGGCCAGCGCGATGCCGAGTTCGAGCCGGCGCTTGTTCCCGTAGTCGAGGCTGTCGGCCTGGTTCTCCCGCTCGTCGTACAGGCCGACAGATTCGAGCACCTCGTCGGCCAGTTCGTCCACTTCCGGGTAGCTGTTCTGATGCCGGAAGAAGTTGAACCGGAACGAGCCGTGCTCGGCCGCTAACGCCGCGATAGTGGCGTTTTCCTTGACCGTCAGCTCCGGGAAGATCGAGGCTGTCTGGAACGACTTGCTCATTCCCCTCTGGACGACCTCGTGGGGGTCCATCCCGAGGATGGAGTTCCCCTGGAACATGATTTCCCCGTAGCTCGGTTCGAGTCGCCTGGTGACGAGGTTGATGAACGTCGACTTCCCCGCACCGTTGGGGCCGATGAGGCTCACGCCCTCGCCCTGTTCTATCTCCAGGTCTACCTCGTCGACGGCCGTGAGGCCGCCGAACTGCTTGGTGAGTTGCTCGGTTTCGAGGACTGTCATTCTTCGTCACCTCCGACAACCATGTCACGGACGTACTCGATACCGCCCCAGATGCCCTCCGGGAAGAGGACGATGGCGACGACGAAGACGACGCCGAGGATGAGGTGCCAGAAGGGCCCAAGCGTCGGGAACCCGCTGACGATGTTCTCGATGTACAGGTACAGACCGGCACCGAACAGCGGTCCGAACAGCGACCCGACACCGCCGAGGACGGTCATGATGACGATGCGACCGGACTCGGTCCAGTACAGCGACTCCAGGGGCACGTAGTTCCCCTCGATTGCGAACAGGCTCCCGGCGATGCCGGCGAAGGCCGCCGAGATGACGAACGCCATCAGCTTGTACCGCCAGACGTTCAGGCCGACGAACTCCGCCCGCCGCTCGTTCTCGCGGATCGCGCGGAACACGGTCCCGTACGGTGAGTGAAGGATGCGGTTCGCCATCGCGACCGACAGCACCGTCATGACGGCGACGAACACGTACAGCATGTTGTCGACTAGCATCGACAGCGGGAACGGCACCCCGCCGTGGATGTCGATGACGCCCAGCAGGTGCCCGATATCCACGGAGGTGAAGCCGTTCTCACCGTTCGTGAGGAAGGCCAGCGGCGACGCCGCCAGGTAGAAGGACATCTGGCCGAACGTCAGCGTCAGGATAGCGAAGTAGATCCCGCCGCGGCGCAGCGACAGGAAGCCGACAATCCACGCCAGCAGGACCGCGAACACCGTGCCGGCGAGCAACACCAGCAGCGGCGAGCTACTGACGCTCGCACTGAAGATACCGGCGGCGTAGGCCGCCCCACCGAAGAAGGCGGCGTGGCCGAACGACAGCAGGCCGGTGTACCCCAGCAGGATGTCGAACCCGACGGCGAAGATGCCGTAGATGAGCATCAGCGTCGCCAGCTGCGTGTAGCCGTCGAGGTAGTTGTTGAAGAGGAACGGGAAAACGGCCACGCCCACGACCGTGAGCAACACCGTCGAGATCTCCCGGTCGCGGAAGCTGGCCCACCGGTCGCCGAGGCCGCCGGTGACCTCCGCGTCAGCGTCGGCCGCCGCCGTGGCGGTCGCGTCTCGGGGTTCGTCGCTCACGAGACATCCACCTCCGAACCCAGCAGGCCCTGCGGACGCACCAGCAGGACGATGGCCGCGAGCGCGTAGATGCCGACCTGACTCCAGCCGGCGTAGCCGGTCTGGATGAGCAACACCTGTAGGGTTCCCAGCATCAGCCCGGCCACGACGGCCCCTTCGATTTTCCCGACGCCGCCGATGACGACGGTCAGGAACGCCGGAACCAACTGTTCAGTACCGATGTTGGGGTTGACGTTGGCGAGCGGGCCGCCGACGACGCCGGCCACGCCGGCGAGTGCGGCACCGATGCCGAAGACGACGAGGTACGGTCGGCTCAGTTTGATTCCGAGCAAACGAACCATCTCGCCGTCGAGGGTACCGGCCTGGACGATGAGGCCGAAGTCGGTGTACTCGACGAGGGCGTACACGCCCAGGACGAGGACGGCCGTAATCGCGATGACGCCGAGCCGCCAGCGCGGGAAGTTTCCGATGACCGGCAGCGCGATGGGGCCGGATGCCCACGAGGGCTGTGGGAACGGCTGGCTGTTCCCGCCAAGCATCGCCCGAAGCAGTTCTTGGACGATGATCGCGAGCCCGAACGTCACGAGAATCTGGTCGGTGTCGGGGCGGTCGTAAAACGCCTGTGCGACGAACCGCTCCATCAGGAGACCGATAATGAACACGACAATCGGTACGATGACCAGTGCAGCGATGAATCCCAGTTCGATGCCGTATGACTGGATCCCCCATGCTGCTAACTGGCCGTCGTTCAGCGGTACCTGGGCGGTTATGAACAGCCCCAGATACGCACCGATGAGGTACAACGCTCCGTGAGCGAAGTTGACAAACTTCAGTGTCCCGAGGATAATCGACAGTCCAACTGCGAGCAGGACGTAGATCGCGCCCTGTTGCAGCCCATTCAATAAGATGGTGAGGATGTCCGCGAGTAGCGTCACGCTGGACTCCCCCCACCGCACTCTTCTCGTAGTATTTGCGTATTCCTAATCATGCTAGTTTTTGTGTATCAAGTAAGGCGAACTCATGCACTATAAATCATGAGGGGACGGTCCCCTGTCCGGATTACGGCCTATTCGTCCCCGTACTCACCGAGTTCGCACTCCGCGGCCGGCCCGGAATCGCAGCCGTAGCCGACGTCGTCTCGGGACGTGATCTCGACAATGTCGATGAAGTTCCCGTCCGACTGTTCGCTCTCCGGCAGTCCCTGGGCGACCGGAATCGCCCGCTGGGCCTGGTGGTCACAGGCTCGCATCGTCTCCTCGCCCATGCCGATGTTGCTGTACTCGTAGTCCTCCAGTTCGCGGATAATCTCCGGCGGGTAGAACGTGCCCGCTCGTTCGGCGGCGGCGGCGTACTGGAGCGTCTGGGCGTAGGCGAGCTGGGCCGGTCCGGAGGGGACGCGGTCGTACTCGTTCTGGAACGCCTCCGTGAACGCGTTCGAGGGCTCGTTGTCGATCTGGGAGTCCCAGGCGATGGTCCCATAGATGCCCTCGATGGAGCCACCGGCGGCCTGTGCCATCGGGCGGTTGTACAGCGGCACGACGATCTCCATGTTTTCGTCGATACCGGCGTCGACGGCCTGTGAGACGGAGTTCGCGCCGTCCAGCCCGTAGTGGTTGAGGACGAGTACGTCAGCGCCGCTGTTTGCGGCCTCCGAGAGATACGAGGAGAAGTCGCTGGTCCCGAGCGGCGTCGCCACGCTGTCGACCTCTTCCCACCCGATCTCCGAGAGGAACTGATTCATCGAGTCCTGCTGGGTCTGCCCCCAGGAGTAGTCGGCGTACAGCTGGTAGAAGGAGTTGTCCGAGCCGTACTCGCTTTCGAGCACCGGCGCGAGCGCCTGGCCGGTCATGTACGCGTTGAACATCTCCCGGAACCCGTACCGGGCGCAGTCTTTCCCGGTCGTGTCGTTGGAGTGGGTCAGACAGGCCATGAACATGACCCTCTCCGTCTGACAGAGGCCCTGCACGGCGATGGCCACTGCGCTGGACGAGCCACCCGAGATCATCACCACGTCGTCACGGTTTATCATCCGCGAGGCGGACTGTCGGGCGGTGTCGGCGTCGGTCGCCGTGTCGCCGTTCACCGAATCGACCGTGTACCCGAGGACGCCGTCGCCGCTGAGGTCCTCGAAGCTGTCCACCCAGCCACCCCCGTTGTTGAGGTGCTTTTGCGCGAGTTCGTACGCTCGGAGTTCGTCCTGTCCCTCCGAGGAATACGGCCCTGACTGTGGAACGTTGAACCCGAACGTGACCGTGTCGCCCTCAACCGGGAAATTGCCAAGCGCCGGGTAGTCGTCGCCGCCGTCTCCGCCACCATCGCCACCGTCTCCGCCACCATCGCCATCGCCACCGTCTCCGCCACCATCGCCACCGTCGCCACCGGAACAACCGGCCAGTCCCGTCAGACCTGCCACACCTGCGACGCCCGTACTCTTCAGCAACTGTCGTCGGTTGACCGAACTGCCATTAGTTGGCATGTTCCATAGGGTGTCTGAATCCATCATAATAGTTTCGGTAAGTTAGTCAGCGATTTCATATCTGGAGACCGACACGTTCCGGCTGAATGGCGATCCGTAGACTTATTTCGACTTGAATGGTTTGTTATACCATGGCGTGGTGTATGGGGCGACTGCTACTCGTCATTGCCGTCGTCGTGACCGCGGGCTGTGGGGGGTTCGGGTTCAGCGACGGCGACGGTTCGTCGGCATCGGTGACTCCCGCCCCAGTGCCGACCAGTTCCGCGACCACGTACCCGACCGGCGTCGGATCGACGGGTATCACCAGCCCAGCGCTCCTCGGGTCCGCTCACGGGGACCGTCTCAACGGAACCGGATACACCCTGACGATGAACCGGACCGTCCGGTATGCGAACGGGTCGTTACGGTCACACCTCCGGGTCCACGTTGCGCTGGACGCGAACCGGACGCATCTCGCAAACATCTCCGTCCGCGGGCACGCGGCCCCGGTGCTCCTCGGTCGGCCGCCGGCGACCGCGTCGTTCTGGTCCGACGGCGACACGTACCTTCGCCGACTCGTGCGGGACAACCGAACTATCTACAACGAGTACGTTCCGCCCGACAGCTACGCCGGCACGTGGCGCTACTGGGTCCACACCGCGGCGTTGAACGGCCGCCCCGCCGCCGACGTGACTCGGACTGTTGCACCGTTCCACACTCGGACCATGCAGTCCCAGCAGTCAGCTGGGACCGTCTACGTCATCAGGGGCGACCGGCTACGGGAAAACACCACGTCGACAGCGTGGGCCGCCCGGGAGAACGCGACGCTCGTCGCCCACGTCACCCGGTCGGGACTCGTTCGCGACTACCGGACCGAGTACACGACGGTCACGGACGACGGCGAACCGGTCACGGTCACCAGAACTGTCAGGTTTACCGCCGTCGGGAACACGACGGTCGGGCCGCCGCCGTGGCGCGACAGGGCGCAGTCGACTCGGGGTTGAAGGGTCGCCAACGCTATCAGGGGGCTTTTTTTCGCTCGCCGTCTTTCGGCCTGCAATGACTGTCCGCGAGGTGGCACTCGAAGCCTACCGGGAATCGCTCCCGGTGCTGGCCCTCAGTGCAGTCGGCGGCCTCTTCGCGGGCGTCGTCCTCGGCGGCATGGACGCGGAGTTACAGGACGTCGCCGGCTTGCTCGTGCTCGTGCCGGCGCTGCTTGCCACCCGGGGGAACGTCTACGGCTCGCTCGGGGCCCGCCTCGGTTCGGCGCTCCACCAGGGGCTCATCGAGCCGACGTTTTCGTTCGACGACGACCGCGTCAACGCGGCCGTCGCGGCGGCCCTGGCAAACGGTGTGCTCATCAGCGGCGTCGCCGCGGTGATGGCCGTCGCCCTGCTCGCGCTGGTCGGGCGACCGTCGGCCTCCCTCGCAACCCTGGTCGCCATCGCGCTTCTCGCTGGCCTCGTCTCTGGCCTGTTGCTGACTATCGCCGTCGTCTCGGTCGTGTTCGTCGGCTACCGCCGCGGGCTCAACCCCGACACGCTCGCCGGTCCGGTCGTGACGACGACGGGCGACGTGGTCGGTATCGCGACGTTGCTCGGCGCGACCCGACTAGTCCTCGCGCTGGGGGGTGGCTGAATGGCGGAGTTCGCCTCCCAGTGGTCGGTTTCGGGTATCGTCCGGACGATGTTCCCCATTCTGGTCGTGCTCACCGCTATCGAACTCGGGAGCGGCCTCGTGCTCGATACCTTCGAGGGAACGCTGCTGCAGTACCCGTCCCTGCTCGTGCTTGTCCCGGTGACAATCGGCATGGCGGGGAACCTCGGCAGCATCCTCGCGGCGCGGTTCTCGACGGCGTTTCACCTCGGGCTCCTGTCCTTCGCGGCGACTGACGACCGGCTCGCCGGTAACGCTATCGCCACCCTCGCCCTCGCGGTGACGCTGTTCCCGCTCGTCGGTGCGGGTGCGTGGCTCCTCCAGACCCTCATCGGCGGGACTGCGCTTTCCCTCTGGACGGTCGTCCTCGTCGCGCTCGTCAGCGGGAGTCTGCTGGCGGTGCTTGCCATCGTCGTGACGACGGTGACGACCTATGCGGCCTACCGGTTCGAACTGGACCCCGACGACGTGGTCATCCCCGTCGTCACGAACGTCTGTGACGTGCTGGGTGTGGTGGTGCTGTTCGGTACCGTCCGCGTGCTCGTGTGAGTTGTGTGCGCAGTATCACCCCCGAAGCGGCTGACGCTACCGATGGGCCTTTTGCGGGAAAGGCACTACTTCGAGCCGTGCAGTCGCTCGTCGCCGCTGTGCTCGGCCACCCGGCAGTCGCTGTCCTCGGAGAGGTCGCTGTCAGGGTCCTCCGTATCACGCTGTTCCTCTCCGTTGGCGTGTTCCTCGCGGAACTGGCGGTCGCGTTCGGGCTGGTCGAGAAGATCGCCGTCGTCTCGCGCTATCTCACGTCGCCGGCGAACCTCCCGGACGAGGTCGGCACCGCTATCCTGACGACGACCGCGTCGACGACCGCCGGCTACGGCATGCTCGCCGACTTCCGGGAGTCCGGCGTGCTGTCCGACCGCGCGACGATAATCGCTGTCACCATCAACACGTTCTTCGGCTTCGCCCAGCACATCATCACCTTCTACGCGCCGATCCTCATCCCCATTCTGGGCTTTCGGGTCGGGGTGCTGTACGTCGCCACGCGGGGACTCATCGCGCTGGCGATCACGCTGACCGGCATCGCGGCCGGCGCGGTGCTACTGGACGCGTCCAACGTCGGCCGGCCGAGCGCAAACACGGACCCGGCCCCCGACGGTGGGACGGCCGACGACGCAGGCGACGTGTTCGACGAGCGTCCGGACAGTCGCCGGGCGGCCGTCAGGTCGGCATTCGACGCCACCGCCGAGAAAGTCCGGGACATCCTGCCGCGGCTTGCGGCTATCTACGCTGTCGTCTCGTTACTCGTGGCCTACGGCGACGAGATCCTCGCCCTCCTCGGCAGCGACGGGGCCTCTGTCACCGCCGCCGCCGACGGGTTCGCCGGGCTGCTCGGGCTACCGGGGGCGGCCATCCCCGTCATCGCCGCGTACGCCCTCGACACGACTTCCGGGGCGACGGTCATCGCGCCGCTCATCAGAAACGGGACCTTCACCGCCCGGACCGCCGTGGCGACGATGCTCGTCGGCGGCATCATCTCCTTTGCCGTCTCGACGTTCAAACGCTCGATTCCCTTCCAGTACGGCATCTGGGGCCGGGAGTTCGGCTCGAAAGTCATCGTCGTGAACACGGGACTGAAAATCGTCTGGATCGCGCTGGCGCTGGTCGTCCTACTGTAGCGGGAAACCGGTGCCCGGCTACTCGAACGTGTAGGCCATCATCACCTCGTCGACCTGCTCCCCGTCGACGGTGTAGTGGTTCCGGCGGATTCCCTCCGTGTGCCAGCCGTGGTCTTCGAGGAACACCATCGCGTTCTCCGTGATCGCCGGCACGCTGTTGTACAGCTTCCGGTAGCCGTTGGCCCTCGCCCAGTCCAGCCCGCGCTCCATGAGCTGACTGCCGATGCCCTGGCCTCGCTGCTCCTCCCTGACGCCGACGGTGAGCTGGGCCGTCTCGCGGAGCTTGTCCAGTTGCGGGATATCGAGGTGACACCAGCCGATGACCTCCCCGTCGATCGTGGCGACGAAGAACACTCTCGATTCGACCGTGTTGTGTCGCGTGACGGCATCCTCATACAGCAACTGCTCGGCGACGCTCTCGGCGACGACGTACGTGCCGTCGCTGGACACGTCCCGAATCGTTTGAACGAGCCCCTCGAAGTCGTCGTTGTGAGCCGGCCGAATCGTGTACGTCAGCCCGTTCGTGGTGTGTTGCTCGACGGAGCCGACGTCGAGTGCCAGCGCCAGGGTCCCGCCGTCGTCCTGAATATACCCCTTCGACAGGAGGTGTGTCAGGGCCTCCTCGAACGCCTCCGGCGAGAGGTCTACCATCTCGCGGACTCTGTGCCGTGCCGCCGTCCCGTGTCGCTCGATGTGCTGATACACCTCCATCGCCGCGCTCGTCTCGAATGTCGGCCGTTCGACAGCGTCCATATCGGATAATATACTAGCAGATTATTAACAATTGTTATTTGGTAACACTAAACACGAAACGTGATGGGCGTTCTGTCCGAGCAGTCCCGGTCGAACGTGACGAGACGGCCCTGACTGGCGGCTCACGCCGTCTCCGGGATCGGATCGGAGATGACGACGGCGTCGCCTTCGATGACGCAGTTCCCCTCGGCGTCGTCGACGGCCGTGGCCAGGCGGAACCGGTTGTCCTTGATGCGCTCGACGACCTCGCAGTGGGCTGTGACTTCCTCGCCGATGTCGACGGGTCCCTGATAGCTCAGCTCCTGGGAGAGGTAGATCGTCAGTCCCGGGAGCCGCGCCAGGGCGGCGCTGATGATTCCGGACACGAGCGTTCCGTGGGCGATCCGGCGGCCGAACCGCGTCCCCTCCGCGAACTCCGCGTCGAGGTGGAGCCGGTTCGTGTCGCCGCTGGCCTCGGCGAAGGCCTCCACGTCCGCCTGGGTTATCGTCTTGGTGAACCGGACGTGGTCCCCGATGTCGATGCCGTCGGCGGTCCCGTAGCTCTCGAACGACCAGTCCTCGTTCTCGTACAGCGTGTCCGGCCGGGTGAACCGCTTTTGCTGTGACGGCCCGTCAGTCGGTCCCTTCGCCCGCGAGAGGTGCGGGATGTAATCGGAGAGGTCGGTCGTCGTGACGATACCGACGAGCGAGCCGTCCTCGACGACGGGCAGTTTCTTGACGTTGTTCGTCCGCAGTCGGTCAACGGCCGTTTCGACGTCCGCGTCAGGGGTGATCGTCACCAGCGTCTCGGCCATTACGTCACCGACTGACAGCGCTCTGGTATCGCCCTCGGCTGCGGCGACGGCGACGATGTCGCTTTCCGTGATGATGCCGACGCAGCCACCATCGTCCTCGACGACGAGCGAGCCGATGTCCTCGTCACGGAGGCGCTGCGCCGCCTCGATGACCGGCGCGTCGGGGACGATGGTTTCGACCGGCGTCCGCATAATCTCTCTGACTGGCAGCGGGACGAGCATTGTACCGGAAACCAGACATGGCAGACGTATAACAGTCCGCCCGAAGACACCGGCACCCTTGTGTCTCCGGGCACCGACATTTCGACAATGCGTCGGCTCGCGTTTGGTCTCGTCGTCGTGCTCGCGGTTGCCGCCGGTTGCAGCGGCTTCGCCGGAACGCCGTCACAGCCGGCGGGGACCGCCGTCGACGGTCAGTCGCCAGTCGACGCTCCGGAGTCTGATGTCACTGTGACCGTCACGGCCGTGGTCGACGGCGACACGATACAGGTCGCCTACGAGAACGGGACGGGCGACACCGTCCGACTCGTCGGCATCGACACGCCAGAAGTCCACACCGAGAACGACCCGGCGGAGTTCGAAGGCGTCCCCGAGACGGACGCCGGGGCGTCCTGTCTCCGCGAGGCCGGCACCAACGCCTCGTCGCTCGCCAAGCAACGACTGCTGGGCGAGACGGTCGGGCTCGCATTCGACTCGGACACGGACCGGCGCGGCTACTACGACCGGCTGCTGGCCTACGTCGTCCTCGACGGGACGCTGTTCAACTACCGACTCGTCGAGACCGGGCATGCGCGCGTGTACGACAGTGAATTCACCCGAGCCGACCGATTCTACGCGGCCGAAGACGACGCCCGCTCCGACCGCCGAGGGCTCTGGCGCTGTACGGACCCGGACGCAGTGACCCGCACAGCTATCGCCGACGGCGGGACCGAGAGTGCCAGCGGCCTCAGGATCGCGGACATCCACGCCGACGCCGCCGGCAACGATAACGAGAACCTGAACGACGAATACGTCACGCTCACGAACACCGGCGAGGCGGCGCTTGACCTGTCCGGGTGGACGGTCAGCGACGACGCGGGCCACCAGTACACGTTCACGAACCTGACCCTCGACCCGAACGCGTCGGTGACCCTGTACACCGGGAGCGGAACCGACACTACCACGGAGCGGTACTGGGGCCGGGACGGGGCGGTCTGGAACAACGACGGCGACACGGTAATCGTTCGGAACGCCAGCGGTGAGACAGTCCGCCGCCAATCGTACTGACGCCGCCCCGTTGCCACGGCAGTATAAACCGCTTGAGTGCTAACAGGGACCATGGCTATCCGCCGGCTGACGCCGACGCCCCGGGCGGTCGACTGGGGGCTGTTCGCGGCGGCGACGACGCTGCTTGCCACCGGCGTCGCTACCATCTTCGCGGGCACACCAGACGGTGCGTGGATCATCGACGTCCACGCCCTCTCCGGCGTGGTTCTGACGCTCTTGTTGCCGGTGAAACTCCGCCGCGTCTCCCACCGCGTCGCTCCGTCGCGGCTGACCGGCACCCGCGTCCTCTCGGTTGGTCTGGCTGTGGTTGTCCTGGGGGCGCTCGCTACCGGCGTCTGGTGGATATTCGGCGGCACGCTCGACCTCGGCCCGTGGGGGCTGTTTCACCTCCACGTCGCGCTCGGCCTGCTGGTCCCGCCGCTGCTGTTGGTGCATCTCCGCACCCGGTTCCACTCCCCGGCACAGGTCACCCGCGGCGGCCGCCGGGACGTCCTCCGGTATGCCGGACTGGTGACCGCCGGTGCGCTTCTCTGGCGCGTCCAGGGGCCAGTTAACGACGCCCTCGATACGGCCGGGGCGGACCGCCGGTACACCGGGTCGCGGGAGAAGGGGACCGACGACGGCAACCGGTTCCCCGTCACCAGCTGGGTCGCCGACGCCCCGGATCCGGTCGACGCGGCCGATTGGTCGCTGTCGGTCGCTGGCAGAGTCGCCGGCGAGACCAGCTACGCCGCCGCCGATCTCTCGCCGGACGCCACCGAGTCGGCGGTTCTCGACTGCACGAGCGGCTGGTACTCCGGCCACGAGTGGCAGGGGGTCCGGGTCGGCGACCTGCTCGACGCCGCCGACCCCGACGACGCGGCGGCGTGGGTCCAGTTCCGCTCTGCCACCGGCTACCGGTGGAGCCTCCCGCTGTCGGAGGCCCGAGACGCCCTTCTAGCGACGCACGTCGACGGCGAGCGACTGGCCCACGGTCACGGCTACCCGCTCCGCCTCGTCGCCCCCGGCCGACGGGGCTTCCAGTGGGTGAAGTGGGTCGAGTCGGTCCGGGTCAGCAAGCGCCGGGAACTCGGAGAGTGGCTCGCGATATTCGTGAGCGGGCTCTGATGCGGATCGCTGTCGCGATGTACCGGTGTGTGTCTTTGGGGCGGGACCGACCGGAAATACGCTACACGATCCCACACGAGTTCGCTCGTGCACTTCCCGACGGCAGTGCGGTCGCCCCTCCGCGAAGTCCTGTTGGGAAAGCGGTGGCTACCCGCGGTATCTGCCCGCTTCGGCGGCCAGATCCCGCTGAACCGTCGGTCCTCGCCGACGCAGGGCTCAGCGCAACACGGTCCTTTCAGCGCTCGAAAGAGCAGCTTACCGCTCGTAGCTGTCATTGAAGCTACTACTAACGAAGTACGGTGGCACGGTAGCGGGGGCTATGAACTGGCGGCAGCCCGCCCGACGCACCGGTCCGTCGAACGCCGCCGTCGCCCTGTGGGCGGTTGCCGTGGCCTTCTTCGGCGTCGGCGATCTCGTCACGACGCTCGTCGGCTACAGCGTTACCGGCGTGACGGAACTCAGCCCGGTCGTCAAACTCCTGCTGGAACGGCACGCGCTGTTGGCGCTGACCGGCCTGAAAGCCGCGGTGTTCGTGGGCTTTTTCGCCGTCTGGAAGTACGTCTCCTGGCCGTACTCCATCGGTGTCCCGCTCGGGCTTGCGCTCCTCGGTGTCACGGTGACGGCGTGGAACACCGGTATCATCCTCACTGCCGTTCTGGCCTGAGGCCGGCGGCCGTTTTCGGTGCCAGGGTACGCACTACACCAGTGCGCCGATAGAAGCCCAGAGGTCCGGCCCGCCGTCGTCGCCCGACTCGTAGTGAATCGGGACGAAGTCCGCGTCGCGTGCACCCTCCACGTCGGTTTCGTACTCGTTGCCGACCATCACGTACTCGTCGGCCGGCAGCTCCGCTCGAACCCGGTCGAACGGCGCGTTGTCGGGTTTGTGCGCGCCGACTTCGTAGGAGGCGACGACGAGATCGAACAGGTCGGTCAGCCCGTGGTGGTCGAGCTTGCCGACCTGCCAGTCCCGGACGCCGTTCGTGACGACCGCGAGCTGGTTGTCGGCAGCGAGTGCGGTCAGGCTGTCCCGGGCCGCGTCGGGGACGGTCGTCGATCCGTATTCAGTCTCTCTGAGTGTCTCGACCAGCGCATCAAGGTCTACGTCCGCCCCGGCCGCTTCGGCGACGGCGGCCATCGACTGTCGGTACGGCTCCGGCTCCAGTGCCTCGAAGGCCGTATAGAACACGTCCTTGCTCACGGCCCGGAGCTCGTCCGTGTACTCGATGCCGTGGTCCTCGACCGTCCCGCGGATGATGTTCTCGTATGGTTCCGGATAGTGGACGAGCGTATCGTCGAGGTCGAAACAGATGGTCGTCGTCATGTGTCGTCGTCGTAGACCGGCTGGCCGTCCTCTGTCGGCGGCGCGACGTAGTCGATGTACTCCTCGGCGCTTGGTTCGTGGACGCTCACGTTCACGTGGATATCGCCCAGTTCCGAGGGCTCTCCGACGGCAAAGTTGACCCGTCCCTCGAAGGCCGCCTGCTTCTTCACGTCGAACGCGAAGGTGTCGCCCTCCAGGTTGTCGAAGAAGACCGACCGGGCTGTATCCAGTATCTCTCGCCGGTGGAGCAGCTCGGAGAACCCGTCCATCGTGTGGAATTCGGCGACGAGTGCACCCTGCTGGTGGGTCGGGTCGGCCTCCGGGAAGAGGTTCCGGACCGCATCGGCGACCCGGTCGGTTACCTCTGTGTCGTTGACGGGGGCTTCGATCCGGATGTCGACGGAATAAACGGCGCTCATTGGTCGAGTACCTCCGGACCGTCCCGGATCAGTGTACGGATCTTTCGCTGGAACGCGGCCAGCGTCTCCGTGTTCTCGATGGTCCGGTCGGCCATCTCCATGGCCTCGCCCATTCCGAAGCCGAGTTCGCGAGCGTCGCGGTCCTCCAGGGATTCGCCGCCCTCTTCCGCCGTGGCGTCCCGCCCGCGGAGGTCCAGGCGGTCCGCTCGCAGTTCGAAGGGGGCGTCAATCTCGACCAGCAGGAACCCGTCGCCGAACGCCGCTTCGAACGTCTCGACCTCCACGTCCGACCGGATGCCGTCGACGAGAACGGTCTCGCTCGATTCGAGTTCGCGCTCGATCATCGGGAGCGAGCGCTCGGCAATGGCGGCGGGGCCGTTCTCTTCCCGTAGGGCCTTCGCGACCGTCCCGTGGTCCGACGCGGGGTCTAGCCCGCGGTCACGGCACTCCTCGCGGATGACGTCGCCCATCGTCACGACCGGCACGCCCATCTCGGCGGCGACGTTCGCTGCCTCGCTTTTCCCGCTGCCCGGCAGCCCGACGATACCGATAACTGTCATTGCCGGGCGTAATCGAGCAGCGGGCAAAAGCCCTCCCGTTCGGCCTCACCGCTCGCGGACGACGACGAACTCCGCGAGGTCCCGCAGGTACTCCATCGACTGGGAGTCCGGCGCGTCGATGGTCGACAGCGACTCCAGCGCGGCGTCGGACTCGGCCCGCGCCCGCTCGTTTGCCTCCTCGGTCGTCAACTCCGTCACTTCCACGAGCGACGGTCGCTCCATTTCCGCGTCGGTCCCGGCCGGCTTGCCCAGGGTTTCGGCGTCCGCTGTCGCGTCGAGCACGTCGTCGCGCATCTGGAAGGCGACGCCGACCCGCTCGGCGTACCGGCCGACCGCCTCGACCGTGTACGGGTCCGAATCGGCGGCAATCGCGCCCAGTTCCGCCGCCGCGCGGAACAGCGCGCCCGTCTTCCGGCGGGCGAGTTCCATGTACTCCTCCTCGTTTGTCGGCTCCGCGACCAGCTCCATCGCCTCGCCCTCGCCCAGTTCGACCATCGACTCCGAGACGGTCTGCATGGCGCGCTCGTCCGTCGAGAAGAGGGCGAACGCCTCGCCGAGCAGGCCGTCGGAGGCGATGATGGCCGGGCCGTGGCCGAAGGCCTCCCAGGCGGCCGGGGACCCCCGCCGGAGTTCAGACTCGTCGATGATGTCGTCGATGACCAGCGAGGCGTTGTGGACGAGTTCGATACCGACCGCGAAGTCGACGGCATCGGCCGGCTCCCCGCCCAGCGCCTCACACACCAGCACCGTTACCGTCGGCCGTACCCGCTTCCCGCCGGAGAGTGCCACGTGGCGGACTTCGTCTGCGAGCTCGTCCGGTTCGACACTGTCGAGGACAGCCTCCAACCGCTCCTCGACCTGGTCCCGCCGGCGCTCGAGATACTCCATTACCGCCCCCTTAGGACTACCATAAAAAGTACCTTGTCACCCGCGATTCGGTGCGTGACGGCTACTGGAACTGTTCGGTGAGCGCCGGGACGACCTCGAACAGGTCGTCCTGGATGCCGTAGTCGGCGATGTCGAAGATCGGGGCGTTCGGGTCGGTGTTGATGGCGACAATCGTCTCGGCGCCTTTCATCCCGGCGACGTGCTGGACGGCCCCGGAGATGCCGATGGCGATGTACACGTCCGGGGTGACGACTTTCCCGCTCTGGCCGACCTGGCGGTCCTTCGCCAGCCAGCCGTTGTCGATAAGCGGCCGCGATCCCGACACCGTCGCGTCCAGCGCCTCCGCGAGATCGTAGATGATGTCCAGGTTCTCCTCTTCCTCGATCCCGCGGCCGACCGAGACCAGCACGTCGGCGTCGGTGATGTCGATGTCGCCACCGCCGACCTCCTCGAAGCCTTTCACCGTGGACCTGACCGCGCTCTCGTCGATGGTTGCGTCGAACGCCTCGATGGCGGCGTCACCGCCCGTTTCGATGGTCGGCCACTCGGCCGGACGGATGGTCACGGCCGCCTGGTCGGCGTGGACGTCGATAGTCGTCTCGGCTTTCGAGCCGTACAGTTCCCTGGTGGCGGTGAGTCCGTCCTCGGCGTCGATATCGACCACGTCGGTCACGAGCGGCCGGCCCAGCCGGTTTGCGACCGCCGGCGCGTAATCGAGGCCGTTGACGCTGTTGGGCATCAGCAGCACGGACGGCTCCAACTGTTCGGCCAACTGCGTGACGACCTGCGTGTACACGTCGTGGTTGAACTCCTCGCCGATGTCGACGGTGTGGACGGTGTCGACGCCCTCGCGGTTCAGCTCCGCCCCGAACGCCTCGACGTCGCCGCCGATAACGGCGGTGTGGAGCTCGGCGCCGAGTTCGTCTGCGAGGTCACGACCGGCCGCCAGCTGCTCTACGCTCACTGGGCGCAGTTCGCCGCGACGGTGTTCGGCGATAGCGAGGACCGACATCAGCTGGTCACCCCCTTCTCCGCGAGCAGTTCAGCCAACTCGGCCGCCGTCTCCTCGGGGCTCCCTTCGAACACCGTTGCCTCGCCCTCGGTTTCTGGCTCGTACAGCGAGGTCTGTTCTAGCGGGCTCTCGATCCCGGTCGCGTCCAGGCCGAGGTCGGCCAGGCTGTACTCCGCGAGTTCCTTGCTCTGGGCCTGCCGGATGCCCCGAAGGCTCGCGTAGCGGGGGTCGTTGATCCCGGTCTGTATAGTCAACACGGCCGGGATCTCGATATCGGTGAGTTCCTCGATGCCGCCCTCCAGTTCCCGGTGGACGCTGGCGACACCGGCTTCCAGGTCGAGCTCGAGGTCGTTGACGACCGCGCCCCACTCCATGTCGAGCTTATCGGCCAGCGTGACGCCGGTCGCCCCGAACCCGTCGTCGGCGGACTGGACGCCGGTCAGCACCAGGTCGGGGTCTTCCTCGGCCGCGACGGCGGCCAGGATCTCGGCTTTCGTCTCGGGGTCCAGCAGGCCAGCGTCCTCGAGTGCGTCGTCCCAGACGCGGGTCGCGCGGTCGGCCCCTTTCGCCAGCGCCTGCCGGATCGTCTCGGCGGTCTCGGACGGGCCGATGGTGGCGGTGACGACCTCGACGTCGTCGTGGGCCTCCTTTATCTGGACGGCTTCTTCGACAGCGTACTCGTCCCACTCGTTGAGGTCGGCCGTGACGTAACGGTCGTCGATAGCGAGTCCGTCGATCTCGAACTCGTCGTCGACGGCGGCCACCTCCTTCACCGTGACAAGGATTTTCATACCCTGCAGTCCGACCGGACAGCGAATAAACGTTTTCGAACCAGAAACCACGCCCGGGTCGTTTACACTCGACGGGCCCGGGCCGTCACTCGTCGAAGTCGGTGATGTCCTCGTCCGGGAACGAGATGAGGTTCTCCCGACCGATACGGAGCTTGTCGATGCGGCCCTCCTCGTCCATCGACGAGAGCAACTGGGACACTTTCGCGTTCGACCAGCCCGTCTCGGAGACGATGCGGGCCTGCTTCATCCGCCCGCCGTTCTCTTCGAGGAGCCGTTCGACGCGCTCCTCGTCGCTCAGGAGCTCCACGTCGACATCGTCCGCGGGTGCCGCGTCGTTCGCTGCCGCTGCTGTGCCGGTACTGGTGCCGTCGCCGTCATCGGACGACCCGCCCCGGACCGACGGCAGCCCATCGGCGTACCCCGATTTGAACATGTAGCCGACCGCGCCGGCGAGCAACACCATCAGCACCACCCCGCCGAGCCAGGCCGGCCCGATGCCGCCGAACATCGACTCAGGGGTTTCCGCTGGCGTCTCTGTGGTCGGTTGTTCGCCGGTGTAGACGACCGATAGATATCCCGGTTCGAACGTCCGTTGTCCCTCGAAAATCAACTTCCCATCGTCGACGGCGCTGGGGGCGCTCTCCACCCCGTACCCCGGCGGCGGCGAGATGACGAGTCGCTGGTCCGCGGTCAGCGTCCCGAACCACGTGCCGTCCGTGGAGTTGAACGCGTCGCCGACGACGATGTTCTCGCCGTCGACGGTTGCGAAATTCGTCCACGTGAACTCGAGGATGAGCTGTCCTTTGCGATCGGACACCTCGTACCGACGGTCGACATCGGTGATATCCATCTCGCGACCGGTGACGGCGCTGGCCTCGTCGTTCGCTTCTCGGAATGCTGGCAGCCACACCGCCTCGCCGTCCTCGCTCGCGAACTGTTCGCCAGTGTCTCTGAACGCGTCAGTCTCGGTCTCGTCGAGCGCGTAGGTGTCTGTTATCGTCCACTTAGCATCGCCGTTTGACTGTATCTGCAGGGCAAACGTCGTGTTCTCCGCCACCGGTGTCGGCGTCCCGGTCGTCTGCTGGGCGGGGACGGTATCTGTCGTCGCCGCTGTCGCAAGCGGCGGTGTCGCCAACAGGGCAAACAGGACAAGGAGGAGGAGGGCACCTGATACCCGCGGGGTCATTCTCGTTCATCGATGAACAGCCTGGGGGCAAAACCCTTTCCATCCAAGAATAAAACGTCAGCGCACGCTTTGAAAGGTCTCGTGCCTTCTCAGGTGATAGTAGAGATATGGAGAATGGGGGGATTTTTGTAGGGTGGGCAAGTATTCAACGGTGATGCGTCCCCTCCCCGCAGTCGGTGTGATCCTCCTCGTGGTCGTTTCGATGGCTGCTCCGGTGGCCGGGTTCGCCCAACCGGCCCAGACCGCTGACGGTAGCGACCAGTTGCCACAGATCACGGCCGTTGACAACACGACGAACCATCTCGCGATCCCCGCCAGCGACGTCAGATCGACGACGTACAACCGCTCTTCCCTCGATGTCGGGGTCGCGGTCGCGGCCGGGTCCCGCGACCTTCGGAGCGACTACGCGACGACGAACTTCGAACGGCAGTTCTTCCAGCAGGACAGTGAGGCCGCCCGCGACCGGCTCGTTGACGAGACACTGACAGATATCGAAACCCAGCGAACGAGTTTAGAGCGACGAAACCGGATCGCGACCCAGCAGTACGCCAGCGATGCGATAACAGCCACGCAGTTCCTGCGACAGCGCGCACTCGTCGACGCCGAGTCCCGCCAACTGACCGACCGACTCGAACGTGTTCGGACGGCCGCCGGCACTGCACCGGACTACTCGCTGTCACCGGAGCAGCGGTTCCGGCTGGAAAACAACAGAGGCGTGCTCAGGACGTACCGCGGCCCGATTAGCCAGCGAGTCAGTGCTGAAACCGCCGGAACGACCGACCCGAACGCGGTGTACGTTGAGGCGTCATCGGAGGGATACATGCTGTCGACGGTCTCTAATGGTCAGTACGCGCGTGAGACGTATCTCGGTCAGGACCGTGATCAGACGGCGACAGACCAGTTCGCCCAGACCGACGACCCCCTCGGTGCGGTCAACACGCGGGCGGAGAACCTCTACCCGTGGCTCTACAGCGAGCAGTACCCGTCCGTCCAAGCCTACGGCCGGAGCGCCATCTACCAGATCCAGGCCGACCATCCGAACGGACAACTCACCGCCTACCTCGACGGCGGCACGACGAACGTCTTCTATGAAACCCAGCACCTCGAACTGACGACCGTCGACCGGTCGGAAGTGGCGACGAACGTGAACGAGTCGGTCCGCGTCCGCGTCCAGCAGTCCTTCGAGTCCGGACCGCTACTCGTCACAGTCACCGACAACAGCACGGGCTCCACGGCGGATGCGACCGTCAGAATAAACGGCAAACGGATCGGAACGACCGGCGCGGACGGCGCCCTCTGGACGGTTGAGCCTCGCGGCGAGTACACGGTCACCGCAACCACACAGGATGGTGATCGGGTCCGGGTCCCTGTCAGCGGGTCGGCGTAGCCAGCGAAAAAGCGACCACTCGCTTCGCTCGCGGCCGATGATTACTCCGGTACTTCCGCAACCGTCGTAATCGCGCGCGGACTCCCCGGTCGGGACTGCTAAACCACCTTTTTCCGGTTCGGGTGACCGCCGGTCACCGCTCACCGCAAAAACGTGGGCGAAAAAACGGCCACTCGCTGTGCTCGTGGCCGCGGATTACTCCGGTACTTCCGCAACCGTCGTAATCGCGCGCGGACTCCCCGGTCGGGATTGTTGAATGTGGTGTTCGAACTCCTCGAACCCGGCCTCGGTGAACATCCGGTCGGCCTCCTCCTCGTCGTAAAACAGCATGATGGCGTCGGCCATCTTCTGGAAGACCGTCGAGTTCGGGTAGTCGGGACCGACGATGAGGACTTTGCCGCCGGGTTTGGTCAGCCGCCGGCACTCGGCCAGCGCGTCGACGGGGTTGGGCCAGTACTCGATGGACCCCGAGGACCACACCGCGTCGAAGGTGTCGTCCTTGAACGGGAGCCGCTCGGCGTCACCGAGATGGTAGCGGACGTCGCCGAACTTGCCGAACTTCTCGTAGGCTTTCGAGAGCTGGTGGGGGCTCTGGTCGAGCCCGTACACCGTATCGACGTGTTCGAGCAGTCCCTCGGTGGCGAAGCCGGTGCCACAGCCGACATCGAGGACCATGTCGTCGGGCGAGAGGTCGAGCATCGCGATCGCCTCGTCGCGCATCCGCTCGTCCCAGATGAAGGGGTTGATCTGGTCGTACACCTTCGAGAGGTACTTGTAGAACGTCCGCGCGCGGGCCTTGTTCTCGAGGACTCCCATTACTGCCGGTTTAGGACTTGGCGGTCATAATTCCCCGGATTTCCCCCCGTCTGTCACACGGGGAAACTTCGCAACTACCAAATAGCCGCTCTGGCAACGCTCACGTGATTAGAGAATGCCACGGCCAGAAGTTCTTGACAGGATACAGGAGGCCGAGCAGGAGGCCGACGAGATCGTCGCAGAGGCCGAACAAGACCGCGAGGACCGCATCGCGGAGGCTCGCGAGGAGGCCGAGGAAATCCGCGAATCCGCGCGGGAAGAGGCCGAAGCGGCAGCGGAGGACCGCCTTGAGGCGGCTCGCGAAGAGATCGAGGCCGAGCGCGAGCAGATCATCGAAGACGGTGAGAGCGCTCGCGACGACCTCGAACAGCAGGCCAGTGAACAGATCGACGAGGTAGTCGAATACGTCACAGACCTGTTCGAGGAGGCGGTGCATGCTCAGACCTGAGAAGATGTGCCGCGTCTCGGTGACGGGGTCGAAGCGTGCGATGGAGCAGACTATCGAGGCCGTCCACGACCTCGATATGCTCCACGTCACCGAGTACGACGGTTCCTGGGACGGGTTCGACCCGGGGAACTCGCTTGCGGGGACTAACGAGGTCGCCGACAAGCTCGTCACGGTTCGCTCGCTGCAGTCCATTCTGGACGTCAGCGAGGAGGACGCCGGTCCCACCCGAGTCGTCACCGACGAGGCGATCGAGGAGCAACTCGAAGAAGTCCGCACTGCGGTCATCGAACTCGACGACCGGCGCGACGACGTCCGTGATGACCTCCGGGCCGTCGAGGATCGGATCAACACGATGGCGCCGTTCGTCACGCTCGGCATCGATCTCGACCTGCTCCGTGGCTACGACTCGCTGTCCGTCGTCGTCGGCGAAGGTGACAGCGACGAGATCGACGCCGTCCTCGCGGACAGCGATGTCGGGACGTTCGAACTGTTCACCGAGGACGGCGTCGTCGCCGTGTTCGCTCAGGCCGAGGAAGACGCCCTGCAGGACGCGCTGGTCGGCGCGACGTTCTCCCGACTCGAAGTCCCCGACGGCGACGGCGACCCGACGGCGTATCTCGAAGAGCTGGAACACGAGAAACAACAGCTCGAATCGAAACTCTCGACTGTCGAGGACGAACTCAACGAACTCCGTCTCGACCACGCCGGGTTCCTGCTCGCGGCCGAGGAGAAACTGGCTATCGAGGCCCAGAAGGGCGAAGCGCCGCTTACGTTCGCGACGACGGAAAACGCCTTCATCGCCGAGGGCTGGATTCCGAACGAGCGCTACGAGGAGTTCAAGCGCGCTCTTTCGAGCGCTGTCGGCGATGCTGTCGACATCGACAGGATCGAAATCGCCGAGTACGACAGCGAGGGCCACGCGGAGTCCCACGAGGAAGTCGAGCGCGAGGGCGGCAACGGCGGCGAACCGGTCGGTAGCTCCGTCGACGCACCCGAAGCGGAGAGCGAGCGGCAACCACAGGAGACCGTCGCCGACGGCGGCGTCATCACGATGGGCGACGAGGACCCGCCGGTCATTCAGGACAACCCGAAAGGGGTCAAACCGTTCGAGGACCTCGTCGAGGTCGTCAACCGACCGAAATACGGCGAGTTCGACCCGACGGTCGCCTTCTTCCTGACGTTCCCGGCCTTCTTCGGGTTCATGATCGGCGACCTCGGCTACGGGCTGTTGTACCTGGCGCTTGGCTACGGCCTGTACTCGAAGGTCGACAGTGACGTGCTCAAGAGCCTCGGTGGCGTCGGCATGTGGGCCGGCGGGTTCACCGCGCTGTTCGGTGTGCTGTACGGCGAGTTCTTCGGCCTCCACCAGCTCGGTGAGATCGTCTGGAACGGTCACCCACCGATGCACAAGGGTCTCCAGCCCCACTACGGCGACTACGCGCTGGCGTGGCTGACCGTGAGCCTGCTGGCCGGGATGGTCCATCTCGCCGCCGGCTGGATCTTCGATTTCATCGAGAACCTGAATCACGGCCTCTGGGACGCGATCACCGAGAGCGGGTCCTGGTTGCTGATGCTGTTCGGCCTCTGGGCGTGGGTGTTCTCCGGCGCGAACGGCGCGGCACCCGGCTTCCTCTACGGCTCTGATGGCGTCTTCGCTGGCAACCCGCTGCCGTTTGGATTCCAGGGCGTCCCGGCGTTCGATCTGTTCACGATTCCGGGGCTGGGTGCGCCGTTCTCGGCGTGGCTCGTCCTCTTCCTCGCCGGCCTCGTCCTGCTGGCCCTCGCCGACCCCATCGAGGTCGTCGAGTTCCTCAACGTGCTGGTGAACGTCCTGTCGTACACGCGGCTGGCCGCCGTGCTGCTCGCGAAGGCGGGGATGGCCTTCGTGGTCAACCTGCTGTTCTTCGGGGCCTACTCACACGACGGCGAGTTCCACTTCCTCATCGGGCACGGGCCTGAATGGGCAATCGCCGAGTACGGCCAGGAGGCGATCATGTTCCCCGGGCTCATCCACTCCGGCATCGCCGCCGCGCTAGTCGGTGTCCTCATCCTGGTCATCGGTCACCTGCTGGTGCTGGTGCTCGGTATCACCAGTGCCGGACTGCAGGGCGTGCGACTCGAGTACGTGGAGTTCTTCGGCAAGTTCTTCGAAGGCGGCGGGAAGCGGTACAACCCGTTCGGCTACGAACGCAACTACACGACTGAGGACTGATACTGTCGGCTGTAAGCCCACGAAGAATTTCGCCACCCCGGTGTGGCGAATATCTTGCAATAGTTACAGCCAACAGTATGATCGCGCGCTTCCGTTCTTCCCGGACTGATACAGGTTGTTTTCCGCCGGTTCTGACTGCTTCCCCGAGCTTGTCGACTGCTACACGCTCACAACCGACTACAGCTGAGCCCCTAAACCGCCCGAACAGCACGCTGACGAACCGTTTTGGGAAGCTTTATGAACTACGTGGATTCACATACGCCTGTTCGGACACGAGCAATTCCAGAGACTACACATCCATGATCGAAACCATCGCACTCCTTGTCAACGCAGTACTGCAGGAAGGTACCGCCAGTGCTCCAGCTATTCCGGCTTCAGCCGGCGCAGCGCTCGCAGTCGGACTCGCCGCGCTCGGTTCGGGGTATGCGGAACGAGGGATCGGGGCCGCCGCCGTCGGCGCAATCGCAGAGGACGAGAGCATGTTCGGCCGCGGGCTCATCCTGACAGTCCTGCCGGAAACGCTCGTCATTCTCGCGCTTGTCGTCGTCTTCGTCGTCTAACAACACTCCGTCTTTTCCAATAATGAGCCTTCAAACAGTCGTAGAGGATATCCGCGACGAGGCCCGCGCGCGTGCTCAGGAGATTAGCGACGAGGCCGACGAACGTGCCGAGGAGATTATCGCCGACGCCGAGGCCGACGCCGAGCAGATCCGTGAGGAACGCGAAGCCGAGGTCGAGCGGACCATCGAGCAAGAGCGGGAGCAGCGGCTCTCCTCCGCGAAGCTCGAGGCCAAACAGGCTCGACTCAACGCCCGGCGTGACATCCTCGAAGACGTTCACGGCGACGTCGAAGACGCGCTTGCGGCCCTCGAAGGGGACAGACGAGAGGAACTGACACGCGCACTGCTTGACGCCGCCGTCGATGAATTCGACGACAGCGACGAGCTGTCGGTGTACGGCCGTGCGTCGGACCAGTCGCTTCTCGAGGACGTACTCGATGACTACGACGGCGCGACGTACGCCGGTGAGCGGGACTGCCTCGGCGGTGTCGTCGTCGAGAGCAGCGAGTCACGAGTCCGTGTGAACAACACGTTCGACTCCATCCTTGAGGACGTCTGGGAGGACAACCTGAAAGCAATCAGCGACCGCCTGTTCGAAGACCAATGAGTTCGCGAACGGGAACGAGCGGCCAGGGAAGCAACTACGAGTACGTCATCGCACGGGTTCGTGCCCGCAGCGCGTCCCTGTTCGACGATGACGACTACCGGAAGCTGGTCCGCATGGGGACGGGCGAGATCGCCCGCTTCATGGAGGAAACCGAGTACGAGACCGAAATGAACGCGCTCGGCTCCCGGTACGACGGCGTCGACCTCGTCGAGTACGCGCTGAACCGCAATCTCGCGAAACACTTCGACGACCTGCTTCGCTGGTCCGAGGGCGCGCTGTACGACTACATCGCCCGCTACCTGCGGAAGTTCGACGTGTGGAACGTCAAGACCATCATCCGCGGGCTCTACTCGGACGCGGACCGGACCGAGGTCGAGGACGACCTCATCCGGGCCGGCGAGTTCAGCGACCGGCGTATCGAAGACCTGCTGAACGCGGGCTCCATCGAAGAGGTCGTCGAGCAACTCGACGACACCATCTTCGGCGAGTCGATGGCCGAGGCGTTCGACGTGTACGAGGAAAGCGGTGTCCTCGTGCCCCTCGAGAACGCGCTCGACCGCGCCTTCTACGAAACGCTGCTGTCGGGGCTGCCGGACAACCCGGAGATCGACAGCCCGACCGGGCTGTACGTCGAGTTCTTGGAGACGGAAGTCGACTTCCGCAATCTCCGGAACGCGCTCCGGCTGGCCCGCAGTGGCGCGGACATCGACCCCTCGGAGTACTTCATCGAGGGCGGCCAGCTGTTCGACGAACAGGAGGTCGCACAGCTGTCGACGAACCTCGACCAGCTGGTCAGTGCCGTCCGCGAGAGCAAGTACGGCGACGACCTCGACCAGGCGCTGTCGGCGCTTGAGGAGGCCGACAACCTCATCGACTTCGAGCGGGCGCTGGACGCGGCGCTGCTCGAATACGCCGACCGGCTCTCGAACCGCTATCCGCTGTCGGTCTGTCCGGTGTTGTCATACGTCCTCAAAAAGGAGCGCGAGGTCGACAACATCCGGGCCATCGCCCGCGGTCGCGAGGCCGGCCTCGGCCCCGACGAAATCGAACAGGAGCTGGTGATACTATGAGCCAGGAGATCGCTGTCATCGGAAGCCCGGAGTTCACGACGGGCTTTCGGCTGGCGGGCGTCCGCAAGTTCGCGGACGTGCCTGCCGAGGAGAAAGACGAGCAGCTCGACGACGCCGTCGAGGAGATGCTCAACGACGACGACGTCGGTATCGTCGTGATGCACGACGACGACCTGTCGCATCTCTCACGCGGTGTCAGGCAGGACGCGGAGACGAGTGTCGAGCCGGTGATGGTCACGCTCGGCGGCGGCACAGGCAGCGGCGGACTGCGTGAACAGATCAAGCGAGCCATCGGTATCGACCTGATGGACGAGGACTAACCATGAGTCAAGCAACAGACACAGACGTCCGCGAGGACGGCATTATCGAAAGCGTCTCGGGACCGGTCGTAACGGCTCGGGACCTCGACGCCCGGATGAACGACGTCGTCTACGTCGGTTCGGAAGGGCTGATGGGCGAGGTCATCGAGATCGAAGGAAACATCACCACGATTCAGGTGTACGAGGAGACCTCCGGTGTCTCCCCCGGCGAACCCGTCGAAGGGACGGGCTCGCCCCTCTCCGTGGACCTCGGGCCGGGCATGCTCGACGCCATCTACGACGGCGTCCAGCGCCCGCTCGACGTGCTCGAAGAGAAGATGGGGTCGGCGTTCCTCGACCGCGGTGTCGACGCGCCGGGCATCGACCTGGAGAAGACCTGGGAGTTCACCCCCGAGGTCGAGGAAGGCGACGAGGTCGAGGCCGGCGACATCGTCGGCACCGTCCCCGAGACGCCGAGTATCGACCACAAGGTGATGGTCCCGCCCGACTCCGAGGGCGGCGAGGTCGTCGCCATCGAGTCCGGCAACTTCAACGTCGAAGAGACGGTCGTCGAACTCGACAGCGGCGAAGAGATCCAGATGCACCAGGAGTGGCCGGTGCGCCAGCAGCGCCCGACCGTCGACAAGGAGACTCCGACGGAGCCGCTCATCTCGGGCCAGCGCGTGCTGGACGGCCTGTTCCCGATTGCGAAAGGCGGGACGGCCGCCATTCCCGGCCCGTTCGGATCCGGGAAGACGGTCACCCAGCACCAGCTCGCCAAGTGGGCCGACGCGGACATCGTCGTCTACGTCGGCTGTGGCGAGCGTGGCAACGAGATGACCGAGGTCATCGAGGACTTCCCGGAGCTTGAGGACCCGACCACCGGCAACGCGCTGATGGACCGGACCTGCCTCATCGCGAACACGTCGAACATGCCCGTGGCAGCACGTGAATCCTGCGTGTACACGGGTATCACCATCGCGGAGTACTTCCGCGACATGGGGTACGACGTGGCGCTGATGGCCGACTCCACTTCCCGGTGGGCCGAGGCCATGCGCGAAATCTCCTCGCGTCTCGAAGAGATGCCCGGTGAAGAGGGGTACCCCGCGTACCTCTCCGCTCGTCTGAGCGAGTTCTACGAGCGCGCCGGCTACTTCGAGAACATCAACGGCACCGAGGGCTCCGTGAGTGTTATCGGGGCTGTCTCGCCGCCGGGCGGGGACTTCTCCGAGCCGGTCACCCAGAACACGCTGCGTATCGTCAAGACGTTCTGGGCGCTCGACGCGGACCTGGCCGAACGCCGGCACTTCCCGTCGATCAACTGGAACGAGTCGTACTCGCTGTATCGCGACCAGCTCGATCCGTGGTTCGAGGACAACGTCCGGGCCGACTGGCCCGAGACGCGCCAGTGGGCCATCGACACGCTGGACGAGGAAGCGGAACTGCAGGAGATTGTCCAGCTCGTCGGGAAGGACGCGCTGCCGGAGGACCAGCAGCTAACGCTTGAGATCGCCCGCTACCTGCGCGAGGCGTGGCTCCAGCAGAACGCCTTCCACGACGTCGACACGTTCTGTGAGCCCGAGAAGACATACCGTATCATGGACGCCGCGAAGACGTACAACGACGCGGCCTTCGAGGCGCTGGATGCCGGTGTCCCCGTCGAGGAGATCACCGACATCGACGCCGCACCGCGGCTCAACCGTATCGGCGTCCAGGAGGACTGGAACGAGTACATCGACGACCTCGAAGACGACATCGAGTCTCAACTGCGGGAGCTGTACTAACAATGAAAGAGTATCAGACAATCACGGAGATCAGCGGACCGCTGGTGTTCGTCGAGACCGACGAACCGGTCGGCTACGACGACATCGTCGAAATCGAGCTCAGCGACGGCGAGACCCGCCGTGGCCAGGTGCTCGAATCCGCGAGCGACTACGTCGCGATTCAGGTGTTCGAGGGCACCGAAGGGATCGACCGCGATGCCTCGGTTCGCTTCCTCGGCGAGACGATGAAGATGCCCGTCACCGAGGACCTCCTCGGGCGGGTCATGGACGGGACCGGCCAGCCCATCGACGGCGGGCCTGAGATCGTCCCCGACGAGCGCCGCGACATCGTCGGCGAGGCGATCAACCCCTACTCCCGGGAGTACCCCGAGGAGTTCATCCAGACGGGCGTTTCGGCCATCGACGGCATGAACACGCTCGTCCGCGGCCAGAAACTGCCGATCTTCTCCGCCTCCGGCCTGCCGCACAACGACCTGGCGCTGCAGATCGCGCGACAGGCGACGGTGCCGGAAGAGGAGGAAGGCGAGGACGACGAGGGCTCGGAGTTCGCTGTCATCTTCGGTGCGATGGGTATCACGGCCGAAGAGGCAAACGAGTTCATGGACGACTTCGAGCGCACCGGCGCGCTGGAACGCTCTGTCGTCTTCATGAACCTCGCGGACGACCCGGCCGTCGAACGGACGATCACGCCGCGGCTGGCGCTGACCACCGCCGAGTACCTCGCCTTCGAGAAGGACTACCACGTGCTGGTGATCCTGACGGACATGACCAACTACTGCGAGGCGCTGCGCGAGATCGGTGCCGCGCGTGAGGAGGTCCCGGGCCGACGTGGTTACCCCGGATACATGTACACTGACCTGGCACAGCTCTACGAGCGTGCCGGTCGGATCCAGGGCCGCGAGGGCTCCGTGACCCAGCTGCCGATCCTGACGATGCCGGGCGATGACGACACCCATCCGATTCCGGACCTGACAGGCTACATTACGGAGGGTCAGATCTACATCGACCGGGACCTCAACAGCCAGGGCATTACGCCGCCGATCAACGTCCTGCCCAGCCTGTCGCGGCTGATGGACGACGGCATCGGCGAGGGGCTGACCCGCGCCGACCACGCCGACGTGAAAGACCAGATCTTCGCCGCGTACGCGGAAGGTGAGGACCTGCGCGACCTCGTCAACATCGTCGGCCGCGAGGCGCTGTCGGAACTGGACAACAAGTATCTGGACTTCGCCGACCGCTTCGAGGAGGAGTTCGTCGACCAGGGGACCGACACGGCCCGCAGCATCGACGAGACGCTCGAACTCGGCTGGGACCTGCTCTCGATGCTCCCGAAGGAGGCACTGAACCGCATCGACGAAGACCTCATCGAGGAGCACTACCGCGAGGACGAGGAAGCCGAAGCCGTCGAAGCCTGACGACACGGCTTATCTTTCCGGCAGTCCGCGATCTATACCATATATTTTGGGTACGCGACTGTTTAGCGTTGACTACCTATACTAACATGCACTATGCCAGAACCAGGGAGTGAAGCCATTTGGCTGTGGTTAGGTACAGCGGGCATGTTCCTCGGCATGCTATACTTCATCGCGCGCGGCTGGGGTGAAACCGACAGCCGGCGTCAGAAGTTCTACATCGCGACAATACTGATCACGGCAATCGCGTTCGTGAATTACCTCGCGATGGCGCTCGGCTTCGGGTTGACAATCGTCGAGATCGCTGGCGAAGAACGCCCCATCTACTGGGCGCGATACAGCGACTGGTTGTTCACGACACCGCTGTTGTTGTACGACCTCGGTTTGCTTGCGGGGGCAGACCGTAACACCATTAGCTCGCTCGTCAGCCTCGACGTGCTGATGATCGGCACCGGTCTGGTCGCGACGCTGAGCGCAGGAAGTGGCGTGCTGTCGGCCGGCGCGGAACGGCTGGTCTGGTGGGGTATCAGCACCGCCTTCCTGCTGGTCCTGCTGTACTTCCTGTTCAGCTCGCTGTCCGGCCGGGTCGCGGACTTGCCCAGTGACACGCGGAGCACGTTCAAGACGTTGCGCAATCTCGTGACTGTCGTGTGGCTGGTCTACCCGGTCTGGTGGCTCGTCGGCACCGAGGGAATCGGCCTCGTCGGGATCGGGATCGAGACGGCCGGCTTCATGGTCATCGACCTGACCGCCAAGGTCGGCTTCGGTATCATCCTGCTCCGGAGCCACGGCGTGCTCGACGGCGCTGCGGAGACGACCGGTACCGGTGCGACGGCAACGGCCGACTAACTGCTGCCGCTCGACGACCCCGTTTTTTTGACGCCAGCCCGATAGCTGCGGCGCTCGTCCCGTAATAACTGGAAACCGTTAACTGCCTACGTCGAAAAAAGACCCGTAATGGCTAAGGACGTCAAACCCACGCGCAAGAATCTGATGCAGATCGAGGACCGCATCGAGCTGTCCGAGCGTGGGCACGACACGCTGGAGAAGAAGCGTGACGGCCTCATCATGGAGTTCATGGACATTCTGGACCAGGCCCAGGACGTCCGTGAAGACCTCGACGATTCCTACGAGCGGGCCCAGCGCGCGATCAACATGGCCCGGGCGATGGAGGGCGACGTGGCCGTCCGCGGGGCCGCCGCAGCACTGAAAGAACACCCCGAACTGACGACCCAGTCCAAGAACATCATGGGCGTCGTCGTCCCCCAGATCGAGTCCAGCAAGGTCCGGAAGTCCCTGGACGAACGCGGCTACGGCGTCATGGGGACTTCCGCCCGCATCGACGAGGCCGCCGAGGCCTACGAGGAACTGCTCGAGAACATCATCCTCGCCGCCGAAGTCGAGACGGCGATGAAGAAGATGCTCGAAGAGATCGAGACGACGAAGCGCCGCGTCAACGCGCTGGAGTTCAAACTCCTGCCCGATCTCTACGACAACCAGGAGTACATCGAGCAGAAACTCGAAGAGCAGGAGCGCGAGGAGATCTTCCGCATGAAGAAGATCAAAGCCAAGAAGGAAGAAGAGGAGGACGAACTCGCAGCCGCGGAGGAAGCGGAAGAAGAGGCCGAGCCGGTCACTGCTGACGACTGAACGGGAAGCGTCCTGATCGGTACCGTTTTTGCGCTTTCACGTCCGTAGTTGCGTATGGCCTGTCCCGACTGCGGCGGCGACCTCGTTTCGTTCCCGGTCCCGGCTGATCTCCGGCAGTTGCTCCCTGGCGACGAGTCCGGGGCCAGCGTCTGTCGGTCCTGTCTGGCGCTCCAGCCGGCGGCGGAGCCTCCCGCGGATGTGCCGGATTTTACGACGCTCGACGATGCGATTCCAGAGGATGACGCGGCGGCGGTCTCGATACTGTTGCTCGTCGGACTGCTCGATTCGCTCGCGATGCACCGCGAGGAGATCACCGCACTGCTGGAGCGAGTCGAACGCGAGGGCGTCGACCCACTGCTGGTGCTTGACCGCCTCGATGCCAGCTACGGGGAGGCGGCCCACGTCGACCTCGGTCGCCGTCGTCGGCAACTCGAACAGCTGTTATAATAGCGACAAGAGAACGACCGGCGCGCGTTAGACGCCCGTCGAGTACCGCAGCAGGCCGGCGACGCCGCCGAAGGCGGTCAGGAGCTGTTCGCCCTTCTCGAAGTCCGTCGAGATGAACACCGTCTCGGTACCGCGCTGGTCGGCCAGTTCCATCAGGTGGTCGATGGCGTCCTCGCGCTCGCCCTCGCCGGCGTCGACGGTGGCCCCGCAGCGGGAGCACTCGTGGTCGTCGGTCCCGGCGTTGCTGTTGATGAGGTCGTACTCGTCGTGGCCGTTCTCGCAGGTGTAGGCGACCACGTCTTTCCGGAGGTCCTCGGAGATAAGCAACTGTTCGACTGCGCCCATGTTGAGGTTCTGGCGCGTCTGGTCGAAGCCGTAGGTGGCCTTGTCACCGTTGTGCAGTTGCTTGAAGAAGTCCTCCATGAGCTCCTTGTCCCGGAGCATCTCATGTTCGGCCAGCACCTCGTCGGCGGCGTCGACGAGGTCGTACAGGCCGGATTCGTCGGTGTAGGCCACGTCGAACTTCCCGAGCACCATGTCCTGGAGTTCGTGGTGGAGGTAGTCCCCGTCGAGGAACTCGTCTTTCGTCGGTGAGGGACCGCCGACGAGGATGCCGTCCAGTTCGTGGCGGTCGGCGACGAACAGGTCGTTGGCCATGCCGGCAACTTCCTGATAGAAGTTATCGATGGCTTCCAGCCGGAGGCGGGCGAATCGCTGGGCTGACTGGCCACCTTTCCGCTGCTTGCCCGGTACCAGCGAGGAGGCGGACTTGACGGGCTCGACCCGCTTGCCCTTTAGCCACCCGACGTTGGCCTCGCGCCGGTCGAGCACGATGAGGCCGAACAGTCCCTTGTCGGCAAGCATATGCTCCAGCGGCTCGGTGAGAAACTCCGAGTCACAGTGGTAGCGGAACGACTCGATGGGGTCCGGCGGGGATTCGAGGACTTTGGTCACCATGTCGGTTCGGCCGCCGCCGGTGTCGAACGCCCCCGAGAACAGCACCAGGCCGTTCTCCGGCGGCGTATTGTCGTAGTACCGGAGCCGGTCCTTGATCGAGGTGAGTGCGTCTTGGACCGCCGTTCGGGTGTCCTTCGATTTGATGTTCGAGGCTTCGGAGTGCTCCTGGGTGACGTGGGCGACGACGTCGCTGATCTGCTTGTCCTCGGGCACGTAGATAGAGACGAGTTGGGTCCCCGAGCCCTGGTAGTCCTTGAGCTCCTCGATGACTTTCCGGAACTCGTATTTTTGTTTGTCCGACTGCTCCTGTTCCTGCTGCTCGCTCATTACTCTACCTTGGCCGAGGTGGCGTAAGAACCTGTTGACAGCGAGGGGCGCGAACGAAGTGAGCGGCCCTCGTGCCGGAGCGGCGACCATGAGGAGCCGCGGAGGAAGCCGTGCGATTCGAGCGAAGCGAGAATCGCAGGATGAGTGAGTGGTCCTCGAACTGGAACGCCAAGCAGTGGGAGCCGTGGAACAGACTACGCTGGGCACCGCACGGACCGTAGCGGTCCAGCAAATGACAGTCGGGTTTATATGACTGCCTGCATTGTACCCAAGCAATCAGACTATGGCGGGGTATGTGTGTACGATTGCGGGCGGCAAAGGCGGCGTCGGAAAGACGACGACCGCGGTAAACCTCGGGGCCGTCCTCCAGGAGATGGACTACGACGTCGCCGTCGTCGATGCAGATCTGGGTATGGCGAACCTCGGCTCGATGCTTTCCGTAGCGCCCGAGAAGAGCCTCCACGAGATTCTTGCTGGCGAGGCTGCCGTGAGTGAGGCCCTGACTGATGCACCGGGTGGGCTCACGGTGATTCCGGGCGAGCAGTCGCTGGAGGCGTTCGCGGACGCTGACCCCGCGAAACTCAGGAAAGTCATCAAGACGCTTCGAAACGCTTACGACGTGGTGCTGATAGACACCGGAGCTGGACTGAGCCACGAAGTCGCCGTCCCGCTCGGGCTGGCCGACGGCATCGTCCTCGTCACGACCCCCGACGACGTTGCGGTGGGCGATACGGTCAAGACAGCCCAGCTGGCGAACCGCATCGACGGGACCGTCCTCGGTGCGATCATCAACCGTGCGACCCGCCACACGGACGTCGCAGCCATCGCCGAACAGATGGAGTTCCCGCTGCTCGCGGTCATCCCGGACGACCCGCAGGCGACGACCGAGGAACCGCTCGTGCTCAACGCCCCCCAGAGCACGGCCGCCGAGGCCTACCAGCGACTGACCGAGGCGCTGGAGGGCGTGTTCTTCCGCGGCGAAAGCCCCGAAACGGATATCGAGACGATACTCGACAACGAGTGGTTTCTCGAAGACACCGAAGACCGCTCCGATGTCGACGATGACGAAGACTCCGGCGGCGTGTTCGGCCTGTTTAACTGATCGTCACCCCGTCGCTGGTCCGCTCGATCCCGCTGTCTCGGTCCCGCCCCGCCGATTCACTCCGGGAGCGGCGGCCACAGCGTCGCGACCGTTTCCTGGATGAGCTGGGTCTGTGCCCGGCGCAATCGCTCCGAGAGCGACGACGCGGAGATACCCAGCTCCTGTGCCACGGTCTCCAGCGATGCACGTCGCGGGATCTCGAAGTACCCCAACTCGTATGCCGTCCGCAATGCTTCCAGTTGTCTGTCAGTGAGCCCGTTACCGGGCGATTTCGGCTCTCCGTCCCCCGTCAGACGCTCCAGTTCGAAGTCGGCGTTTCGCTGCCAGAACGAGGAAAACTCGGTGAACGCCGCCCGGTCGGCGAACCAGCCCATCTGCTGCCACCCGTCCGCAGTCACGGTTATCCGTTCGATGATGGCGTCTGCAGTGGCGAGCGCTTCGAGTCCGTCCAGGTCGTCTATCTGCCCACCGAGTTGCTCCTCGAAGCTCAGCGCCGGCATAGCCTGATATCGGCGGGTGTCGCCGGCCGTCCCGATCCGCGTCCACTCCTGCACGTCGTAGGCATCCGTGAACGCCCGCTCGATGGCCTGCTCTGAACCGCCCGTCACGGTAGCGAGAAACACCGGACGGCGTCCGTGGTTGTACTGCAGGGCGAGGGTGATCGCCGCTTCGGATACCGCATCCGCGACCGACACGAGCGGCAGCGCCTCACAGTCTATCTGGAACTCGGCGATAAGCCCCATACGGTATCGTCTCCGTCGCGCCTGAAGCGCCTGTCGGTACAGCGGGGCTGTCCGTCCTGTTTTCGACACCCCACTTAAACGGCCCAATCACTGAGAGAACGGCTTAGCCCGACTACGCCCGATCATCTGTTGTATGCAGTCGACACAGCCCACAGACGAGATGGAGATCGAGTACGAGAGACACGGCGACGGCCAACCGCTGGTGCTCCTGCACGGCGGGATGGCTCCCACGGAGTACTGGGCCCCAGTCGTCTCACAGTTCGAGGGATACGGCGCTGTCGTCCCCCAGCGCCCGGGGTTCGGGACCTGTCTCGACTCTCCCACGGAAACGAGTGCTGACGAGGTGCTGGACCGCGAGGTCAGCTACGTCCAGGCGCTCGCTGACGCCGTCGACGGCGACCCGATCCTGTTCGGTCACTCCTACGGCGCACTCACTGCTATCGAGGCCGCGACGGAGATGTCAGTCGAGTCGGTCATCGCCTACGAACCGGCAGTGCTTCCCGCCGACTACCGGGCCGATGCCGACCTCGCTGACCGAATGGCGTCGCTTCTACAGAACGGGGAGCGCGAGAAAGCGGTGAAACGCTACATCGAGCAGGTCCTCCATCCCGCCGGTATCGACGACCTCGACGCCTGGTTGGCGGAATGGCCTGTCTGGCCCGACTGCGTCGACCTCGCCGAGGAAGTCGTTCGGATGAACCGGTCCGTCGAGCAGTATCGGCTCCCCGACCGTCTCGACGTGGACGCACCGACGCTCATTCTGGCCGGTACCGACGGGCCGGAGTTCCTCCGGCGGAGCGCCCGGAACGTTCACGAGGCACTGCCTCACAGTCGATTCGTCGAGTTCGATGGGGTCAGCCACAGCGGCCCCGCCGAGGCCCCCGGCCTGGTCGTAGCGGAAGTCGACGCGTTCCTGCAAAAATAGGCCGGTTTGACGGATTTTTCGCAGCAATCGCACCTCTAACCGGGCTCCCAGCGCGGACCGCTCCTACATCGAGGTCGGCGCTTCGACGCCCAGCGCGTCGAGGGCGTTCGCAATCGTGGTCCGGGTCCCGTCGACGAGTGCCAGCCGCGCCGCACGGGTCTCGTCGTCGGCGTCGAGAACCGGACACTCCCGGTAGAAGGCGTTGAACGTCTCGGCGAGGTCGCGGGTGTAGGTGGCGACGGTGTGTGGCGTCAGGTCGTCCGCGGCCGCCTCGATGACGGCGGGGAACCGGGCCAGTTCGCGGAGCAGGTCGCGCTCCTCCGGTTCCGACAGCGGACCGAGGGCTGGCTCCTCGGGGATGTCAGCTTCCACGTCGCCCAGGATGCCACAGCAGCGCGCGTGGACGTACTGGACGTAGGGGGCCGATTGGGCCTCGAAGTCCAGCGCGCGGTCCCACTCGAAGGTGATGCCCTTCGTCGGCTGTTTCGAGACGATGTCGTACCGAACGGCGCCGATACCGACCTGGCGGGCGATGCGGTCGATGTCGTCCGCGTCGAGGTCGCCGCGGGTCCGGTCGTCAAGCCGGGACTCGACTTCTTTGCGCGCTCGGTCGATAGCCTCATCGAGCAGGTCGTCGAGGTCGATGCCAGTCCCCTCGCGGGTGCTCATCCCGCCTTCGGGAAGGTTCACCCAGGAGTAAAACACCTGCCGTAGCTGATCAGTGTCGTTGTCGAGCAGTTCCAGGGCGGCCGAAAGCTGGTCGGCCTGGAGCTTGTGGTCCTCGCCCAGCACCGTGACGGCGCGGTCGTAGGTGTCGAACTTCCACTCGTGGTGTGCCAGGTCCCGGGTGGTGTACAGCGACGTGCCGTCCGAACGCAGGAACACGAGGTTCTTCTCGAAGTCGGGTAGGTCCAGTTGCCAGGCGTCCTCCTCGTAGACGGCGCAGTCGAGTTCCTTCAGGCGGTCGACCAGATCGTCCGTGTCGCCGTTGCGCATGAACCGCGTCTCCTTGACGAACTCGTCGAACTCAGCGGGAAGGCGGCCGAGCGTGGTCTGCATCCCGCCCAGCACGGTGTCGACGACCTCGGCGACGCGCTCGTAGGTCTCCTCGTCGCCGTCTTCGAGGCCCTGTAGAATCGACTGGACCTCGGCCTCTGCCGCCTCGACCTCGTCGGGGTCGCCCTCTTCGAGGACGGTGTTGCCCTTGCGGTAGTACCGGACCATCTCGTACTCCGGGGACTCCCGCTCGGGATCTGGCAGGTCTGACTCGTCGAAAGTCTCGTAGGCCCAGGTGAACACGGCGATCTGGCGGCCCGCGTCGTTGACGTAGTAGTGGCGGTCGACGTCGTAGCCGGCGTAATCGAGCACGCGAGCGACGGCGTCCCCGATGATGGGGTTGCGCGCTCGCCCGACGTGGACCGGGCCGGTCGGGTTCGCCGAGGTGTGCTCGACGACGACGCTGGTGTCGCGGTCGGGGAGCCGGCCGAACCCGCTCTCTGTGACCGACTGCAGGGTCTCCGCGAAGTACGCCTCGCTCGGGAGGAAATTGACGTACGGTCCCTGTGTCGTCACGTCGCTGACGTAGGTGAGATCGGCGGCGTCAATCGCGTCGGCGATATCAGCGGCGACGTTCGGCGGCGCGGTACCGACCTCGCCGGCCAGCCGGAAGGCAACGCTCGACGCCAGCACAGCGTCGACGTCCTCCGGTGGTTCCTCGATACCGAGGTCCTCGGCCGGCAGGTCGAGGGCTGTGAGTGCGTCGGCGAGGGCGTCCTCGACCTCCGCACGGAGCTGCAGGAACATACGCCGGGCTTTCGCGGCGGGGAGTAAATGGGTAACGAAACCCTGGCCGTGTTAGACGGACTCCTGTACGTGATGTCCACGTCGACCGCCGTGAGTCGGGCGGTCGTCGAGAGAAACAGGGACAGCAGTCCGTCTCAGGTCAGGAGTCGCGGCCCGAACACCATCAACAGGAGGCCGCCGATCATCGACACCGTGATCGCGATGGAGACGGCTGTCGTCACCCGCCGCCCGTCCGAGACGGGCAGGCGAGAGACGAACGACTCGGTCGCGGCCCGGAGGATGTGGCCGCCGTCGAGCGGGAATGTCGGGATGAGATTGAACTGACCGATGACGAGGTTGATCCAGCCGGCCCAGAACAGGACGTTCGCGAGCAGGAACACCGGCGTCGTCCCGAGCGCGCCGAGCGGGCCCTGGACGGTGTAGAAGTTCGTCGCGATGCCGGTGAAGCCGGCGAAGTTGTAGCCGAAGCCGCCGGCGACGCCGATAAAGGGGAGCAAGAGGGTGCTGAAAATCCGCTGAGCGAACGAGAACTCGGAGACCGATGTCGGCGTGTCAGGCGAGCCGCCGATGAATTCGAGGAACGCGGCCGCGGGGTAGGCGTCGATACCGAAGTCACTGACCTGGATGCCGCTGATACCCTGCTGGATGCTGACGCCGATGATGCCGTTGTCGACCTGCTCGCTCTCGGCCATCGTCACCTCGTAAGTCTCGCGTTCACCGTCGACGTAGCCGGTGACCGTCACCCGGTCACCTGGTTCGCCGCCTTCGAGGGACTGCCGCAGCGCCGTCCCGCTGTGCGTTCGCTCCCCGTTGACTTCTGTGATGATCATGCCCTCGCCGCCCGGTGCGCCTTCCCCGGCGAGCGGGCCGTCCTCGGCGACCAGCACGTACGCGCCCAGCGGCGTCGTGACCGTCTCTCCGGATTCAGTTTCGACCGTCGCAACGGGATGGTTCCGAGCCGCCTGTTCGAACTCACTGCCGGTCGTCACGGCAGTCCCGTTGACAGCGACAATCGTCTCACCGGTTCCAAGTGGTGCGCTCTGGAGGGCCGCCGAGACGACGACGGACCGCTCGACGGAGACAGTTTCGGCGTCCTTACGCGCCACTTCGACGGTCTGTGCGTCGCTTTCGGCCAGCACCGCTTCGAGTTCCTGCTGGTTCGCGACCGGCTGCCCGTCGACCGCCGTGATGACGTCGCCCGATTCGATCCCCGCATCGGCGGCGGGAGTTCCGTTGATCGGGCTCCCGACCGGCACGCCGTCGACGACGGCGATAGCGCCGGCGACCGGCCCGAACAGCAACAGGAGCGTGATGATCGCGAGCGCGAAGTTGTTGGTCACGCCCGCCGTGTACATCCGGGCCTGCGCCCCGCGGTCGGAGCGAAGCAGTTCGTCCTCGTCGGGTTCGACGAACGCGCCGATGGGGATGATCGCCAGCAAGGCCAGCCCCATCGACTCGATGTCGATGTCCTCGACGCGGCAGAAGAGTCCGTGCCCGCCCTCGTGAACGACGAGCCCGAGCAACAGCCCGAGCACGATTTCGGGTGCGACCGACAGCGGGAGGAAGTCGTTGACGCCGGGGATCGCCAGCGCGTTCCGCGGTTCGTTCAGTGCGGAAGGCTGTGGGTTGACGAGCGCCTGGTAGGCGCCGAGCGCAACGAGGAGGAAGGAGCCGACCATCACCACGAGACCGAACCCGACGCCGAGGTTCCCCCAGGCCCGCCAGAACCGCTTTGGCCCCGCGAGCCAGTCGAGCACGGCCTTGCCCTTCTGGGTGTGGATCGTCGTAATCGGGCCGCTAAAACGAATATATTCGGGAACAACGCCGCGGGTCCGTAGCGCCATCGCGAGGAGGGTGTAAGCGACAAGGCCCGCGAGGACCCACGTCAGCGTACTCACCATGTACCGGAAACTAGGTTTAGCCAAGCAAGAGGGTTTGGTTTGGGACACACCGCCGCCCGGCGGCCAACGGTGAAGTGACCGCGCGGCAAACGACCACACAATGTACGAACACATTCTCATTCCCGTCGACGGCAGCGACGAAGCCACGGCAGCCGCCCGACGTGGCCTCGCACTGGCCAAGGACTTTGACGCGACGGCCGAGGCGGTCTACGTCGTCCAGCAGCGAGCACGCAGGCTCACCCGAACGGACCGCGAGAGCAGCCGCCTCCGGGAACGCGGCGAGTCCGTCCTCGCGGAAATCGAGTCACTCGCCGCCGATGTCGGCCAGCCCGTCACGACGGAACTCCTGAAGGGGAAACCGAGCGTGCAGATCGACGCGTACGCCCGCGAGACCGATGCAGGGCTCATCGTCCTCGGCCGACAGGGACTAACCGGTCTCGGGAAGCGACTCCTCGGTGGGGTTACTGAACAGGTCTTGCACCGAACTTCGGTGCCTGTACTGGTCGTCTCGGATACAGCGCAGACGGGAATCAACGGGTTCGATTACTCGCGGATACTCCTCCCGACTGACGGCAGTGCGAACGCCGAAACAGCGACAAAACACGGCGCGGCGCTAGCTGATCGGTACGGCGCGACGGTCCACGCCCTCAATGTCGTCGATATCCAGGCCGCCGGCGGGGCGTTCAACGCCGGCGGGCTGAACGAGACGTTCATCGAACGACTGGAGGAGAACGGGCGTGACGCCGTCGATTCAGTCGTCGACGACCTCGAAGAGATGGTCCCGGACGTGGCGGTCGAACCTGCTGTGGAACGGACGGATTCGTTCGACGGCGTCGCCGCCGGTCTCCGCGAGTACGTCTCCAATCACGATATCGATCTCGTCGTCATGGGATCACACGGCCGTTCGAACCTGAAACGCCAGTTGCTCGGCAGCGTCACGTCGCAACTGCTCCGAACCGTCTCGGTTCCCGTGTTGGTGACGCCTCGTTCGACCTGAGAGGGGTTGCGAACCACCTGTTCTATGTACTGTGAGAGCGTATAACAAGCAGGTGCCGGACTATGCCAGAAACCTGCGGTATCTGTGGCGAGACCGTTCCGTTCGACGCCACGGTTCACGCGATGATTCACACCCACAGTGAAACAGGCGTCATCGACGCGTACGTCTGTCAGGACTGCTACGACGAGCGGCTCGGGCCGATGTTCGAGCGGGTCGACACGCAGGAACAGTCGCCCTGAACGCGCCGTTTCGATGGCGCGTTCGGTGGGTAGGACCGGCCTACTCGGGCCTACTCGTTCCGACGGAAGCGTTCGACGACGAACTCCCGGTCAAGTTTCGCGATGAACGTCCCGAGCTGTGGGCCTTCGGTGTCGTCGAACAGGAGCCGGTAGCCGGCCGAGAAGAACTCGCCGATGTCGATGTCGTTTCGCTTCGCAGTTTCGTAGATCTCGGCCTGAATCGCCTCGCCGTCGTGGCCTTCGGCGATGAACTCGGCCAGCTCGTCCAGCGCGGCCGCCGTCGCGTCGTCGAAGGACACGTCGGGGACCTCGGCGCGCTTGAGTTCGTAGTTGAACTCGTTGTTCGTCAGGCTGGCCCACTCCTGGGCGCGCTCGACCCGAGCGAGCGCCCCTTCGACGGCCCACTCCGGCGCGTCGTCCGGGATATGTCCTTCCCTGCGGGCGATCTCCTCCCGGAGTTCGGGGTCGTCGGTCATTCCGAGGACGGCCGCGAACGTGTATGGGATTCGAACCCGCTCCTCGCGCGGTTCGTCCACGACCATCGGATAGGCCCGCTCGGCGAGCTCCACTTCGTCCTCGCTCCCGTCTGCCTCACCGAAGTAACGCCGCTCGAACCGGTCGAACTCGTCAACGAGCTGGTCGACGTTCTCGACGGAGAAGTCCCGCTGTTTCCGGGGGTCTTTCACGAAGAAGTACTTGAACACCTCCGGTTCGAGGATATCGAGCACCTCGTCGACGGTGATGACGTTGCCCGAGGAGGAAGAGAGCGGCTCGCCGTCGAGCGTGAACCACTCGTACACCATCGGGACCGGCGGCTGGATGTCCAGCACGTTCTCGGCAACGTCTTCGCCGGACGGCCAGGAACCCTCGGCGTGGTCCTTGCCGAAGGGCTCGAAGTCGACGCCCAGAATCTCCCATTGGGCGGGCCACTCGAAGCGCCACGGGAGCTTGCCGTCCCGGAGCGTCGCCGTCCCCTCATGGCCACAGCCCTCGATGGTCTGGTCGCCGGCCTCGACGTCTTCACAGACGTAGGTGAGTTCGCCGGCGTCGAGGTCGACTGCGGTGACGCCCTCGGTTAGCTTCCCACACTCGGAACACTGTGGCAGGAACGGGACGTAGTCGTCGTCGACCTTGTTCTGGTACTCGGCGAGCACGTCGCGGGCGCGGTCCGCGCGTTCGAGGACGCGCCGCGTGACTGCTTCGAACTCGCCGTCGGCATACAGCTCCGTGTTAGAGACGAAATCCACGTCGACGCCGACCAGTTCGGCGCTTTTCTGGAGGAGTGTCGTGAAGTGCGCACCGTAGGAGTCACAGCAGCCGAACGGGTCCGGGATGTCGGTGTACGGTTTCCCGAGGTTCCGGCCGAGCGCGCCGGCGTCGACCTCGCCGAGGCCGACGACGTTCCAGTCGAGGTCGGCGAGCTGGCGGGGGACCGCCCGCAGCCGGTCCTTGTCGTCGGCGGTGAACACCTGCCGGACCTCGTGGCCGCGGTCCCGCAGGGCCTCGGCGACGTAGTAGCCACGCATTATTTCGTTGAAGTGGCCGATGTGCGGGACGCCCGACGGGGAGACGCCGCCCTTGATAACGACCGGCTCGTCGGGGTCGCGCGCCTCGATAGCGTCGGCGACGGAATCGGCCCAGAAGGCCCGGCCACCGCCGCGGCCGACCTCGTAGGGGTCTTCCGCCATCTATGCCTCCGGGAGGATCTCGGTCCCGTCGAACTCGCCGTCTTCGACCGCGCGCACGACGCGTTCGGGGTCAGTGCCGTCGAGCACCATCGTCCGGATGCCGGATCGCTGGATGATCTTCGCGGCTAGCAGGTCGACCGGCGCGCTGCTGCCGGCGTCCATCTCGATGTCGGCGATCACGTCGACGAGCTCGTCCGCGCCGAGCTCGTCGAACTGCGTCGCGCCGTCGTCCTTGTTCGGGTCGGCATCGTAAACGCCGGGAACAGACGTGGCGTAGACGAGCAGATCCGCACCGACGTACTCCGCGAAGGCGGCCGCCACGGCGTCGGTGGTCTGTGCGGCGACGATGCCGCCGAGGACGGGAATGTCCCCACGCCGGATGGCCTCCCGGCCCTCGTCGTAGCTCTCGGCGGGCGTCGGGGCCGCACGGTCGTCTAGTGCGGCGATCAGCAGCCGGCCGTTTAGCCGGGTGACGGCGATGCCGAGCTGGTCGAGTTCGATCTCGTTCGCGCCGAGGGCGCGGGCGCTGCCGATGTAATCCCGTGCGGTCGGTCCGCCGCCGACGACGGTGCCGAGCGTGTGCCCCTGTGCATCGAGTGACTGGATGGCGTCGGCGTAGGCGGCGACCCGGTCCGCGTCGAGGTCCGGGGCCAGTACGCTTCCGCCGATGGAGACGACGACTTTCATTAGCCCGCCGTAACCGCGATGCACTCTTAAGGGTTGTCAAGGCTACTGATCGCCGTCCCTCTAGGCAGCCCTTTCCGGTCCCCTTTGCGACCGCTGTCGGCCGGGCCTCGGAGAGAACGCCCGTCTGACGTGTGCCCGACACGCTGACACGCGTCTGACGGTTCTGGTACTCTATCGGCGAAATATGCCGTTTATTGGCGCACCAGAAGGTGATATTGCTCTTTTACAGACCGTTCAAAACACGTCGATACGAGAACCGATCTACGGACTGAGAAAGCTTTGTAAAACGTCTAAAAGAATCTCGAACACTCGTAAAAAATGCGTTTTAGCTCGATTTGTCCTGAAAGTGACCGAAGTGACCTGAAGGTTCCTTTCTTTATATACTCCCGGCGGGGTTACGGAGAAGTGAGGTGACAAAGATGAGCGCTACCGCAACGCCCTCCGGCGAGGAAGAGCCCTCCAAAGAAGAGCGACTGAAGTCGTTCCTCGCAGAGAAGGCAAGTGACGGCGAGATGTATTTCAAGAGCAAGTTCATCGCTGACGAAGTCGGTCTCTCCCCCAAGGAGATCGGTGCCCTGATGGTCAAGCTCAAGGACAGCGCGTCCGAGATCAACGTCGAGAAGTGGTCGTACACGAGCGCGACCACTTGGCGTATCGAGCCGGCGTAGGCGACTGGTCCCCGCGTACCGTTCTCGGACGATAGTACCTGCCAGCCGTGTGTTCGTTCGCGGAGTATTTGTGCTCGCACCAGTTATGGGCAGTCGATGAGTGGCTCCGCCGCCGACCCGCCGTCGCCTGACCGACTGGCCGGCGTGTTCGCCGTCTCGTCAATACGGCGGACGGGTGGGACTATCCAGTATATCGGCGAGCCGCTGGTACCACCGGGCGCTGTCGTCGAGCAACTCGGGCCGGTGTTCCGACAGCGGGGCTACGACGTTCGGCTCGAAGAACTAGGTCCCGAAACGGCCGATTCAGCTGCCGCTGCGAGCAACGGCGGCACTACTGTTGTCGGCAGCCAGGGCGTCGACGACTCGATTACCGCCGCCGGTGGACTGTCGAACGCAGCCCCGAACCAGTACGCGCTGGTGGCGGAGCCCGCCGAGACGGACACCGGCGGCATCCCGTGGCTCAACATCGGGCTCCTGCTTGCGACCATCGCGTCGACGCTGTACGTCGGGGCGAGCGCCTGGTACTACATTCCGGTCGCCGAGGCACCGCTTCGGATTTTTGAGGCCTGGCCGTTCGTGGTCGCGATGCTGGGCGTGCTCGGCATCCACGAACTGGGCCACTACGCCGCGGCCCGCTACCACGGCGTCGACGTGACGCTTCCGTATTTCATCCCGTTCCCGTCGTATCTGGGGACGATGGGGGCGGTCATCAATATCCGCGGGCGCATCCCCGACCGGACGGCACTGTTCGACATCGGCGTCGCCGGCCCGCTCGCCGGCCTCGTCGCGACGACCGTCGTCACTGTTATCGGCCTCTCGATAGATCCGATCACGGTCCCGGAACGCGTGGCAAACAGCGACGCCGGCGTCATCATCACGTTCAACTATCCGCTGCTGTTCCAGGCGCTGGACGCCCTGGTGAACGCGCTGGGACTGGGGACTGAGGTCGGCCCCGGCGAGTCGGTCCACCCGATAGTGTTCGCCGGTTGGGCCGGGATGTTCTTCACGTTCCTGAACCTGCTCCCGGTCGGGCAACTCGACGGCGGCCACATCGTGCGATCCATCGTCGGACAGCGTCAGGAGACAGTCGCCGCCGCCGTCCCCGGTGCGCTGTTTGCGCTCGCCGGCTACCTGTATTTCACCCGCGACCCGCCGCCGGTCGGGTTCGGCGTCTGGGGACTGTGGGTGTTCTGGGGCCTGTTCGCCACCGGACTCGCGTATGCGGGTCCCGCCAGACCCACTGTGGACGCGCCGCTGGACCGGCAGCGGATGCTCCTCGGGGTGTTCACGTTCCTGCTGGGGCTGGCCTGTTTCACGCCGGTGCCGTTCGAGATCAGCGCAGTATAGTAGCTTCCGCGTCGCGCCGACCCGCTCTCAGTGTGAGTAGCCTCGGTCCGGCAGCGCTTCGCCGTCGAGCGTGACGCCGCCCTCGGTGACCGTTCCGATCCGGTGGAGCGGGCACGGCACGGCCTCTCTGACCGCGGAAACGTCGGACTCGGGCAGCGTACACACCAACTCGAAGTCCTCGCCGAAGAAGACGCCCAGCTCCTTGCGTTCCTGCTCGGTCTCCGCGAGCGCGTCGACCCGCGAATCTATCGGGAGTGGCTCCTTGACAGCGAAGCCACAGCCGCTGGCCTCGGCCAACTGGTGCAGCGAGCGGGCCAGGCCGTCGCTCGAATCCATCATCGCCGTCGCGTGCGGTCGGAGCGCGGTGCCCGCACGCACGCGGGGTTCGAATCGGAATAGCTCGTTCGCCCGGTCGCTGTCGCCCCGGTCGAACAGTTCGAGGGCGGCCCCTGTCCGACCGAGCGTTCCGGTGACACAGACCGCCTCGCCAGGGGACGCGCCGGAGCGCAACACCGGGTCCGCGGCCGTCCCGATGGCCGTCGTCGCCACGGTGAACTCGTCGTGGTTGTCCAGGTCGCCGCCGACGTACTCCGCGTCGACCGCGTGACACACGTCCTGTGCGCCGTCGACGAAGGCCCCGAGTTCGTCCGCCTCGAACGACGGTGCGCCGTAGGCGGCCACCGCGGCAGTCGCGTCGGCCCCCATCGCGGCCACGTCCGACAGGGAGGCCCCGACGGCCCGCCAGCCGGCCGTGTAGCGGGTCGTCCCCGACGGGAAGTCCGTCCGCTCGTGGAGCATGTCGGTCGTGATGACCTGTCCGTCCACGACGGCGCAGTCGTCGCCCGCGTCGGGAAGCCGGTCGGCGAGATCGGCGAGTGCAGCCCGCTCGTCCATACCCGGTCGTCGGTGCCCCGGGGCAAAACCCTCGGGGGTATCGGCCGATGGACCAGGGTCGGTGGGTTGAAACCGGAGACTGCCAATCCCATCCACATGGATGGGAACCGGATGGCGACGGTCGTCGGGTTCGCGGCGGCGCTCGCTGTCCTCGCGGGACTGGTGTGGCTTGTCGGCATCGGCGAGACACTGGACGCGCTCGCGACGGCAGACACGGGTGCGCTTCTCGCCGTCGCGGGCATCGCCATACTGTGGCTCGTCTCGTGGGGGCTGGCGCTGTGGACGGTGCTGCAAGCGCTCGGAGCGCCAGTTGCGCCACACACTGCCGTTCTCGTGTTCGTCGCCGCCGTGTTCTCGAATAACGTCACGCCGTTCGGGCAGGCAGGCGGGGAGCCACTGAGTGCGCTGCTCATCTCGGCAGCCGCCGACACCGAGTACGAGACCGGGCTGGCGGCTATCGCCACCGTCGACACGGTCCACTTCCTGCCGTCGGTCGGGTACGCCATCGTCGGCTTCACATTTGTCGCCGCCGGTGCGGTCCAGTTGACCCGAAACCTCGCGTTTGCCGCCGTCGCCGTGGCGGTCCTCGCGGTCGGCATCCCCATCGCCGCCGTCCTGGGCTGGCACCACCGGTACCAGGTTGAGGCGGCGATCATCCGCGGCGTGGCACCGGCCCTCGCCGCGCTGTCGAACATCGTGCCCCGGTGGTCACCGCCGTCCGCGGCCAGTATCGAGGAACGAATCGAGGGGTTCTTTTCGTCCATCGAGCGCATCGCGACCGACCGGCGGACGGTGCTCCAGACCTTCGGGCTCTCGGCCTTTGGCTGGGCCTGCCTGTCGGCGTCGCTGTGGACGTCGCTGTACGCCGTCGGGACGCCAGTGTCGGCCGAGGTCGTCCTGCTCGTCGTCCCCGTCGCGAGTATCGCTAGCGTCGTACCCCTTCCCGGGGGGTCCGGGGCTATCGAGACGGTTCTCGTGACGCTGCTGGTGTCGACGACCCCGGTTTCGGCCGCACTGGCCACCTCGGCGGTGTTGATCCACCGTCTCGGGAGCTACCTGTTGCCGACGATTATCGGTGGCGGCGTCGCTGCCGCCCTCGGTGTCGACCGGGCCGCATCGCCCGAGGAATGATCCTCGCCGTCTCCGACGAGGTAGCATCGCTGTCCTGCGGGCGAGTGAACGGTTCACGCCCGCCGACTGCGAACGACGCGTTTAAATGACGGCGACGGAAAGAAATCTGCAATGGCTACACTCTACGACGTTCCCCCCGAGGAACTCATCGAGGCACTCACGGAGACGCTCGCAGACGAAGACGACATCGAAGCGCCGGACTGGGCCGAGTACACCAAGACCGGCGTCGACCGCGAACTCCCACCTGAGCAGGAAGACTTCTGGGCGCGACGCGCGGCCAGCCTCCTCCGGAAGGTCGCCGTCGACGGCCCCGTCGGCGTCAACGCCCTTCGCTCCGAGTACGGCACCTCGAAGCAGGGGACGACCCGCTACCGCGTCCGCCCCCACCACAAGACCAAGGGCTCGGGCAACATCATCCGGACGGCGCTCCAGCAGCTCGAAGACGCCGGCTACGTCGAGACCAGCGAGAACGACGGCCGCCGCGTCACCGGCGAGGGCCGCAGCCTCCTCGACGACACCGCAGGCGACCTCCTGACGGAACTCGACCGCCCGGAACTCGAACGCTACGCCTGACCGACGCCTTTCTCGGTCCGTAGCCCCTGCTCCGAAATCGTTTTCCGGCCGACTCCAGTACTTTCACACAACCATGAGTGGCGACCCCAGCGAGGAGGAACTCGAAGAGCTCCGGAAAAAGAAGATGGAGCAGCTCAAGGAACAGCAAGGCGGCGAGGGCGAGGGCCAGGAGGCCGCCCAACAACAGGCCGAAGCTCAGAAACAGGCCGTTCTCAAGCAGAACCTCACCGACGGCGCGCGCAAGCGACTCAACACGGTCAAGATGTCGAAGCCGCAGGTCGGCGAGCAGATCGAGCAGCAGGTCGTCGCGCTGGCCCGCAGCGGCCGCGTCCAGGGCCAGATCGACGAAGAACAGATGAAAGAGCTCCTCTCGGAGCTGACGCCCGACTCCAAGAGCTTCGACATCAAGCGCCGGTAGATGGAGTGTGCCCTGTTGTACAGCGGGGGCAAGGACTCGACGCTGGCGGCGCTCTTGCTCGACCCCTTTTACGATGTGACACTGGTCAGCGGCACCTTCGGCGTCTGTGATGTCGCCCCTGCCCAGGAGAGTGCGACGGCCGTCGGCTTCGACCACGCGACGGTCGACCTGGACCCGGACGTGGCCCGCCACGCCGTCGAGCAGATGCACGACGACGGCTACCCCCGCAACGGCATCCAGCGGGTCCACGAACACGCCGTCGAAACCGTCGCCCGTGGTGATTGGCTCACAGACGTCGACAGCATCGACACGCTTGCGGCCATGGCTGACGGCACCCGACGCGACGACCGGGTTCCCACCATCGAGCGGCCGCTCGCCCAGAGCGTCGAGGACCGCTTCGGCGTGGACTACCTCGCACCGCTCGCGGGTATCGGCCGCGGCGCTATCGACGCGATGGCCGCCGACCGACTCGTCGTCGAGAGCGGCCCCAGTGCCGAGATTCCGAAAGCCGACTACGAGGTCGAACTCCGCGAACTACTGCGAGATCGCTACGGCGAGGATGCTGTGGCCGATATTTTCCCCGAGCACACGCAGTCCCGCGTGCGTGGGCTTCGGTAGCCGTCGGCGGGGCGGGTCCCGCGCTCCCCTCAGGCTAGGCGATGTCCCGGCTGGTGTCCACGCTGATGCGGTCGGTGAGGTCGAGGCATATCGGTTCGGTGAGCGCTCGGCCCCCGCGGAATTTCGGGACGAAGAGCCTGTTTTCGATGGCGTCGTCGTTTCGCTTCGTTTCGAGGTCGAACACGATGTCGCTCGTGTACTCGGTCCGGTGGCGCTGTGACGGCGTGGCGCCGTGTTTGAGCGCGTACAGAACCGCAACGCTGTCGGTCTGTGTGAGTCTGGATTGCAGCGTTTCGAGGAAGGCCCGAAACTCCCCTGTGTCGGCGCGCTCAAGCGACTCGACCGGATCGACGACGAGGAGCGACTCCTCCGTAACCCCCTCGACGTGGGCGAGCGCGTCGCTGACCGGGGCTTCGCGGTCCAGTTGGCTGACTGCGAGATCGTCGTACGTCCCCCGCTGGGATCGCAGCGCCGACGTGACTGTTGTCGGTGCCTGTTCGCCGGAGAGATACACCGTCTCCTGCCGGGCGACGAACTCGGAGAGAAACAGCTCTGCCTGGCTCGCCGGTTCGGCAAGCAACGTGACGAGGCTGCCAGCCGGAATGCCGCCGTCGAGCTTCCGGTCGAGCGCTCGAACCCCCGTCTCGAATCGCTGTGTCACTGTCTCACCCCGCGTGGCGTCCACCGATTCAGTGCCCATCTCATAGGGCCACCCTCGATAGACCGCGTCTTTGTTGTCCCCTCTCTAACACGGACCGCTCCTCGTGTAGCCGGCCACTAGCCCTTTTGACGCCAGTGTATGCCGGCCACGCCCGTCTGTCACGAGCGGACTACTGGCGAAAGCGGCAGCAACTCCCTGTTCTAGTGAGCCTCTACTGGGCGCGGTTCGGTGGTCACGGTCAGCGTGAACGAACAGGTTCAAGCGCGCCCTCGCTGTAGACGCGGGCATGTACGACTCCGTCAAGGGATTTCGCGATTTCTACCCCGGGGAGATGCAGGCTCGGCGGTGGGCCATGGACACGCTGGAAGACGTCGCACAGCGGTACGGCTTCCGAGAGATCGGCACGCCGGCCCTGGAGCCGACCGAGATGTACGTCGACAAGAGCGGCGAGGAGATCGTCGAGGAACTGTACAGCTTCGAGGACAAGGGCGGCCGCGAGGTCGCGCTGACGCCGGAGTTGACCCCGACCGTCGCGCGGATGTTCGTCGCCAAGCAACAGGAACTCTCGAAACCGATCAAGTGGGTGTCGACGCGGCCGTTCTGGCGCTACGAGGAGCCCCAGCAGGGCCGGTTCCGCGAGTTCTACCAGACCAACGTCGACATCTTCGGGTCGGCAGAGCCGACGGCCGACGCCGAGATCCTGGCCGTCGCCGTCGACATGCTCACCGACCTCGGGCTGACGGCCGAGGACTTCGAGATCCGCGTCTCCCACCGGGACATCCTCGCGGGCGTGCTGGAGTCCTTCGGGGCGGACGTTGACGTGCCCGAGGCGATCCGCGCGGTCGACAAGCGGGCGAAAGTCGACCACGACGACTACCTCGACGCGCTCGTCGAGGCGGGACTCAACTACGGCCAGGCCGACAAGTTCGACGAGATGCTGCAGATCGACGCCGAGGAGATCGAAACCCTGGCCGACCTCACCGGCTCCGACGACGTTCGGGCAGCGACCGACAACCTCCGGGCGGTGCTTGACGCCGCAGCGGACTTCGGCGTCCGTGAGTACCTCACCGTCTCGCTGACGACCGCCCGCGGGCTGGACTACTACACCGGCGTCGTCTTCGAGTGCTTCGACTCGACGGGAGAGGTGTCCCGCTCGGTGTTCGGCGGCGGCCGCTACGACGACCTCATCGAGGGCTTCGGCGGCCAGCCGACGCCGGCGGTCGGCTTTGCGCCCGGCCACGCCACGCTCCAGTTGCTGTGTCAGCGTGCCGGCGTCTGGCCCGCCGAGGAGCTATCGACGGACTACTACGTCCTGCAGGTCGGCGACACGCGCCCGACGGCGGCCCGGATCGCCCGGGACCTGCGCGAGCGGGGCCACGTCGTCGAGAGCGACGTCGCCGACCGGTCCTTTGGCGCACAGATGGGCTACGCCGACGGGATCAACGCCGAGACGGTCGTCATCGTCGGCGAACAGGACCTGGCAAACGACGAGGTGACGCTCAAGGAGATGGAGGACGGCGAGCAGATCAGCGTCCCGCTGTCTTCGTTCCCCGGCGACCACGACCGGCCGACGTTCGAGGACTTCGCGGAGTAGCGCGGCCCGCGACAGTAGCTTTTTGCGACCGCCGTATCGAGTATTCGACATGCAGCTCCCCTCCATCGCCCTCCCGAGGTGGAAGCTCGTCGCGACCATCGCGATACTGTCGACGGGCATCGCCATGCTCGCGGGTGCGGTCGGCTTCGGCAACGTGATTGCACCGGTTTCGATCATCCTCGGGTGGTTCATCCTCGCTCCGCTCGTCGCCCTTCTGGGGTCGAAACTGCCGATGATCGAGTCCCCGGCGGACGAGACAGAACTGGACAAACCCGATGCACTCAACGAAGCGAAACCGACGATGGACCCGGTCGATCACCTCCGAGAGCGCTACGCCCGCGGTGAACTGACAGATAGCGAGTTCGAGCGGCGGCTGGACCGCCTGCTGGAGACCGAAACGCTCTCGGCGAATAGCGGGACCGAGAACGAGGCCGGTGATGATAGAGAGGTCAGTCTCGAAACCGAGTGAGCGACGGCTATCGTCGTCGGCCCGTACCGCAGCGGATCTGTAATCAAGGCATCGCACTCACTCCTTCGCGCTGACGACCTCGATGCCACTGTCGGTCAGGCGAACGTACAGAAGCGCATCGTCCGGTCCCGGGTCGACCACGTCGCCGAGTTCGGGCGCACAGCCGGTCATTCCGAGGTCGTTGAAGCCACAGGTGACACAGACCGCCGCGTCGACCAGCGGGTGGTACGTCCCGTCCCGCTCGGTCGCCGGCAAGTAGCCCGCGTCCCCGATTGTTGAGCCACACTCCGCACAGATCAGTGTCTCCGGGTGCGAGGTGAGTTCCATACACCGCTGTTCGTGTGGCCGCTATTTATCGCTATGTGGGCCGTTCGTGAGGCCGTCCGGTCAGAGCGCCCGCTCCATCTCCATTTCGACGCGCTCTTTGGCGATCGTCTCGAAGCCGACTGACTCGTACAGTGCTCGGGCGACGTGGTTCGTGTTCGAGACGGAGAGCCAGACGCGGTCGAGCCCGTTCTCCTGCCCGTAGCCGAGCAGGACGCGGATGAGCTGTGAGCCGATGCCGGCGTGCTGGTAGTCCGGATGGACGAAAATCGCCAGTTCCGAGGTGTCCTGATACGGGACGAGGACGGCGTGGCCGACAGCTTGTTCCTCGTGCCAGACGACGACGTTCAGGCCGTCTTCGACGAGGTTCGGCAGCCAGTCGCGGATGTCCGCTTCGGTCCGGGGTGGGACGCCCTGTGACCGGGAGTCGGTCCCGAAGTCAGCATACATCTCCACGAGTGGGTCGATGTCGCCGTCGTAGGCCTCGATTGTCACCGTCCGCCCGTCGTGGTCGGTGAACGTTTCGGGCGGGCGGGGGAAGTCGTGATCCGCCGCGGCGGCGTTGGACATACTCCCCCCTTCGTTCTCAGCATGCCTAAGTTCGTCTATCCTTCCCAGCGACTGAGATTCGGGTGAGACAAGTGGGTCGCAGTCGACAGATCGGTATGCGCGCCTATCGCGTGGCCTACGACGGCCAACCGTATCACGGGTTCCAGCGCCAGCCCGATGTCGACACCGTTGAGGGGCGACTCCGCTCGGCGCTGGTCCGTCTTGGCGTCTGCGAGCACGGCGACGGCCTCCCCGGGCGCTACGCGGCCGCCGGGCGGACTGACGCCGGCGTATCCGCGCGGGCACAGACCGTCGCCTTCGACGCGCCGGAATGGCTCTCGCCGGCGGCGTTCAACGGCGAACTCCCGGACGACATCCGTGTGTGGGCCAGCGCCGACGCTCCCGCCGAGTTCCACGCGACCCACGACGCCACCGAGCGGACGTACACGTACTATCTGTACGCACCATCCGATGTGGACCGCCCCGGCGACAGAGCAGTCGACGACGAGCGGTGGGCCGAGGCTGTCGCCGCACTCGCTGGTCACCACGACTTCCACAACCTCACGTCCGACGAGACGGGTACCGAGCGGACCGTCGATATCGACTGGGCGCGGGAGGGCCAGTTCCTCGTCGTGCGGCTCACGGCCGGGGGGTTCTGCCGGCAACTGGTCCGCCGGCTTGTCTCGCTCGCCGCGGCCGTCGCAGAAGGATCGGAGCCGCTGTCGAAGATTGACCGCGTCCTCTCGCCGGAGCCCGTCAGCGGTCCCGACGGCGTCCCGCCGGCCCCGCCCGACCCGCTCGTGCTGACCGACGTATCCTACCCGGGTGTGACCTTCACCCGGGATGAGGACGCCGCTGCGGACGCGCGGTCGGTCTTCGAACACCGGCGCGCGAACGCCCGAACAACGGCGCGGGTCGCCGATCACATCACTGACGGGCTGTAGGGCGGCCGTCGCTGAAACGAAGGCTTACTTCGGCCCCGTCCCAAGGGCGGGGTATGAGTTCGGTACCCGCACGGAGCGACATCGACGAGGCGTACAAGTGGGACCCCGACTCCCTCTACGCCAGCGACGAGGACTGGGAAGCCGCCTACGAGGAGGCGGAGGAGCTGATCGAGGACCTCTCCGCTTACGAGGGGCGGGCCACCGAGGACGCCGCCACCCTGCTAGCGACGCTAGAGACCTACGAGGAACTGATGCGAACCGTGTCCAACGTCGCTGCCTACGCCCGGATGCGCCGGGACGAGGACACGACGGACGACACGTACCAGGCGCTGACAGCGCGTTCGCAGTCGCTGTCCTCGGAGGCCAGTTCGGCCGCCTCGTTCCTCGATCCAGAACTGCAGGACCTGGACTACGACGACATTGAGGCGATGATCGACGCGGAGCCGGATCTGGAACCCTACGAGCACTACTTCGACGACGTGCTCCGGATGAAAGACCACACCCGCTCGGCCGAAGTCGAGAACCTCCTTGCGGAACTCGGCGAGGTCACCGGCGCGCCCGGCGAGGTGTACAACATGCTGGCCAACGCCGACATGGAGTTCCCGACTGTCGAGGACCCCGACGGCGACCAGCAACCAATCACGCTCAACAACTTCACGACGCTGCAGAAACACCCGGACCGGGAGTTCCGCGAGCGCGTCTACGAGGCGTTCTACGACGAGTGGGAGACCGTCCGCAACGCCGTCGGGACGGCCTACAAGAACGCCGTCAAGACGGACGTGAAGATGGCCAACGCGCGCGACTACGATACCGCCCGCGAGGCCGCGCTGGACGGCCCGAACGTCCCCGTCGAGGTGTACGACACGCTCGTCGACACCGTCCACGACAACCTCGACACGCTGCACCGCCACGCCGACCTCAAGCGGGAGTCCATCGGCGCTGACGAACTCCGGATGTGGGACCTCTACGTCCCGCTCGTTCAGGAGGAATCGCCCGAAATCGAGTACGAACAGGCCTGCGAGTACGTCACCGAGGCCGTCGCGCCGCTGGGCGAGGACTACCAGTCCCGGCTCGCCGAGGGATTGGAGTCGCGGTGGGTCGACGTCTACGAGACCGAGCACAAACAATCGGGCGCGTATTCCGGCGGGACCTACGACTCCCAGCCGTTCATCCTGCTGAACTACCAGGACGACGTGGAGTCGATGTACACGCTGGCCCACGAACTCGGCCACTCGATGCACTCGGAGTACACCAGCGAGGAGCAGCCCTTCGTCTATTCCGGCTACGAGATCTTCGTCGCCGAGGTCGCCTCGACGGTCAACGAGACGCTGCTGACCCACCACCTGCTGGACACCGTCGAGGACGAGCGCCTGCGCCGGCACATCCTCAACGAGTACCTCGAACGGTTCCGGTCGACCCTCTATCGGCAGACGATGTTCGCGGAGTTCGAGCACCGGACCCACGAGATGTCCGAGGCCGGCGAGCCGCTGACCCCCGACCGCCTGGACGACCTCTACCGGGACCTGAAAGGCGACTACTACGAGCCGGCGGTGCTCGACGACCGTATCGCCCGCGAGTGGATGCGTATCCCACACTTCTACCGGGCGTTCTACGTCTACCAGTACGCGACCGGCATCTCGGCGGCCGTCGCGCTCGTTGACGGGATTCTGGATGAGGGCGAGCCCGCCGCAGAGCGGTACATCGACTTCCTCCGGAGCGGGTCGCGGCAGTACCCGCTGGAACTGCTTCGCGACGCCGGCGTCGACATGGCCAGTCCCTACCCGGTCGAGTCCGCGCTCTCGACGTACAGCGACTACCTCGACGAGTTCGCCGAGCTGTTGTAGGGCGGCCAGTCACTATTTGCTGCCTGTCTGGCTGTTCGGGCTACCCGTCTAACGGCACGCTACGGCCCCGTCTCGACACGGATAACCCTTTCACCCCCTGTGACCCGAAGGCACTTTGTGTCTCAACCGTATAGTACCGACCATCCAAATGTCGCGCAGTCCCTCGCTTCCGGAACGACCACGGTTGGAACTCGACCCAGATATGACGCCTGACGAGCGTCTGGAGGCACTCCGGGAACATTTCAAAGAGATAGTACAGGTCAACGAACAGCTCACCGAGCAACTCGACGCCGCCCGTGACCGGCAGCACGACCTCACGGACGAGGTCGACCAGCTCGAACGGGAAAACGAGACGCTCAAGACCTCCTCGCTGTACATCGCGACGGCCGAGGAGCTGACCGACGACGGCGTCGTCGTCAAACAGCACGGCAACAACCAGGAGGTGCTGACCGAGGTTTCACCGTCGATCCGCGACGGGCTGGAGGCCGGCGACCGCGTCGCCATCAACGATTCCTTCGGCGTCAAGCAGATCCTCGACCCCGAGACCGACGCCCGCGCGCAGGCGATGCAGGTCGACGGCTCGCCCGATGTCTCCTACTCGGACATCGGCGGCCTCGAAGAGCAGATCCGCGAGGTCCGGGAAGCCGTCGAGGAGCCGCTGGTCAACGCCGACCAGTTCCGTGAGGTCGGTATCGAGCCGCCGAGCGGCGTCCTGCTGCACGGCCCGCCCGGCACCGGGAAGACGATGCTTGCGAAAGCCGTCGCCAACGAGACCGATGCGACGTTCATCAAGATGGCCGGCTCCGAACTGGTCCGGAAGTTCATCGGCGAGGGGGCGCGACTGGTCCGGGACCTGTTCGAACTCGCCGCCGAGCGCGAACCGGCTATCATCTTCATCGACGAGATCGACGCTATCGCGGCCAAGCGAACGGAGTCGAAAACCTCCGGCGACGCCGAGGTCCAGCGGACGATGATGCAGCTGCTCTCTGAGATGGACGGCTTCGACGAGCGCGGCGAGATCCGCATCATCGCGGCGACGAACCGCTTCGATATGCTCGACCGCGCCATCCTGCGCCCCGGCCGCTTCGACCGCCTCATCGAAGTGCCGAACCCCGATCAAGAGGGCCGCGAGCGTATCCTCGAAATCCACACCCAGGAGATGAACCTTGACGACGACGTGGATCTGGGTGCGTTTGCCACCGAGACCGACGGGCTCTCCGGCGCGGAACTGGCCTCGCTGGCGACCGAGGCCGGGATGTTCGCCATCCGCGACGGCCGAACGACGGTCCACCAGTCGGACCTCCACGACGCCTTAGAGAAGATCGAAGCCGACGACGACGCCAGCAGCGTCCCGGTCGCGTTCGCGTAATACCGGCGCGGAAAACAGGTTTCAGCGTTTTACGGGCTCACGGAACGGCCAGTAGATTGTCGACCACGGTGACGTTGGCCTGTTCGAACACCCGCCGCATCTCGTCGCTCAGCGACACGTCCGTGATGAACATGTCGATGTCGTCGAGCGTCGCGAACTCGCGGAAACTCCGACTGTCCAGCTTACTACCGTCGGCGACCAGGATGACGTGCCGGCCACCTTCACAGAGCAGTGTCTTGATTCGCGCTTCGTCCTCGTTCGAGACGGAGAGGCCGCCGTCGCCCTGGACCGCATCCGTTTCGAGAAACACGATATCGAAGTTCGTCTTCCGGAGGTACGACTCCGCGCTGGGGCCGACGAGCGCGTCCGAGGTTTGACGCAGCGAGTCGCCGACGACCTTGACTTCGCCGCAGGTTTCGCGGAGTTCGAACGCGCTCTCCGGGGAGTTCGTCGCGGCGAGCAGCGACACCTGCTCCGGGATGGCTTTCGCCACTTCGCGGGCCGTCGGTCCCGTGTCGAAGAAGACGGCGTCGCCGTCGCTCAGTTCGTCGACGGCCCGTTCGGCGATCGCCCGCTTGCCGCTCGGATTGTCGATGCTCTCTGTCGTGCTGGACCCGTTGGTGTCTTCCTTCGACGCCGGGAGGGCACCGCCGTGAAACCGTTCGATAAGCCCGTCTTCCGCGAGCGACGAGAGGTCCCGGCGGATCGTCGCCTCGGAGACACCGAACTCCTCGGTGAGCTCTTCGACCGTGACCCGATCCGATTTGTTCACTTGTCGAACGATTTCCTTCCGTCGTTCATCAGGTATCATGTTCTGTTGCAGCGGGCCCGGACCCTGCGCGTGAGTGTGGCCGCCGGCTGATGTTTATTAGTTAGTGTCATCACTCTCGATAGAATCGGCCCCACTCCCAGGGCCAGCGTCGCAGTCTAGTGATTTGCGAGATTGCTCGATGGCGTTCGGTGGTATATCATGCAGTATGTAGACGTTCATGAAAAACTCTCTCCCGGTACTAAGTACTGAGGACACCGAACAGTGTCGCGACGACTACCCCGACACTGCTGATGATTGCGCCGCCGTAGATGCCGCTCGCGTAATTGATGACTGCGAGGGCTGCCAGCCCGAACGCAGTCCCGAACACGACCATGTCGGCGGGTGTCATTCTATCGGTGAGCTCCGTCGTCATCGTCAGATCGTCGCCTGCTGTTCGATCTTCGCATCGTACGTCAGCGATTCACCCGTCTCCGGGTCGAAATACTGGAGCGAGTCACGGTCGAACCGGAGGTTCACCGAATCGCCCATCTCGACCGTCGTGTCCGGGTCGACCGCGGCCTTGATGCTCTGGCCGGTCTCGAGTTCGAGTTCGAGCACGGTCTTCTCGCCCTGCGGTTCGACGACCTCCACCGTCGCCGGGTGGACGTTCGCCGGGACGCCGTCCTGATTGAGCGCGATGTTCTCCGGGCGGATGCCCAGCGTCACCCGGTCGCCGAGGTACGGTTCCAGCGCCTCGGTGAACTCGTCGGGGACGTTGTGGATCGCGCCGCCGAGGTCCAGTTCGAACTTGCCGGCGGACGACTCCTCAAGGGTGCCTTCGAGGAAGTTCATGCTCGGCGAGCCGAGGAAGCCGGCGACGAACATGTTTCGCGGGTTCGAGTAGACGTGGGTCGGCTCGCCGACCTGCTGAATCTGGCCGTTGTCCATGACCGCGATCTGGTCGGCCAGCGTCATCGCCTCCACCTGATCGTGGGTGACGTAGACCGTCGTCGTCGACAGTTCCTCGTGGAGTTTGTTCAGTTCGGCGCGCATCTGGACGCGGAGCTTCGCGTCGAGATTCGACAGCGGCTCGTCCATCAGGAACACCGCGGGGTCCCGGACGATTGCGCGACCGAGCGCAACGCGCTGTTGCTGTCCGCCGGAGAGCTCCGACGGCCTGCGGTCCAGCAGCTCCTCGATCTGTAGCAGTTCCGCGGTCTCGTTGACCCGCTCGGTGATGATTTCCTCGGCCGTATCGTGTTGCTCCAGCCCGAACCGCATGTTGTCCCGCACCGTCTTGTGCGGGTACAGCGCGTAGTTCTGGAACACCATCGCGATGTCGCGCTCGTATGCGCGAGCGTCGTTGACGATGTTCTCGCCGATCCGGATTTCACCGTCGGTCGCACGTTCGAGCCCCGCGATGAGGCGCAGGGTCGTGGTCTTGCCACATCCTGACGGGCCGACGAGGACAGTGAAGCTTTCGTCGGGGATGTCCAGCGAGATGCCGTCGACTGCGGTGACGTCGTCGAATTCCTTTACGAGGTCGGTGAGTTCTACGTGTGCCATAGTTAGTTACTCCTTGACTGCTCCTTGTGTGAGTCCGCTCACGATGTACTGCTGGAAGAACAGACCGAACAGGATGCCGGGTAACGCGGCGATCATCCCGCCGGCTGCGAGGTGTGCCCAGTCCACGAAGTCGTCAGCCACGAACAGCGAGACGGCGATCGGCAGCGTCTGGGCCTGTTCCGAGGACGTGAGAACGAGCGCGAAGACGAACTCGTTCCACGAGAAGATAAAGGCGAGGATGGCGGTGGCCGCGATGCCCGGCTTCGCCATCGGCAGAATTATTTTGACGAACGCCTCCCAGCGCGAACAGCCGTCGATCTGGGCCTGTTCGTCCAACGATTCGGGGATCCCGTCGAAGTAGTTCTTCATGATCCAGACGGCGAAGGGGAGATTGAAGAACGTGTACGTGAGGATGAGCGCGAGCCGCGTGTCGTAGAGGCTCCCGGTGAGTCCGCCGATGAGCGGCGGGTTCGACATGATCTGGAAGAACGGGACGATGAGCGCGATGGGGGGGATCATCCGCGCGCCGACGATCGACAGCAGCAGCGACTTGTTCCCAAGGAAGTCATACCGGGAGAAACTGTAGCCGGTGACCGTCCCAAGGGTGATACAGATGAGCGTCGTCGTCGTCGCGACGATCATGCTGTTGATCGTGTAGTTGTCGAACGGCCGGTTCGTGAAGATGTCCACGTAGTTCTGTGCCGTCGGGCTCTGTGGGAAGAACGTGATCGGCAGTGACAGCACTTCGCTCGATGGCTTGATGCTCGTGATGAAGATGTAGTAGATCGGGAACCAGATGATAAGGACGTACACGGCGAGCAGTCCGTAGGCCAGCAGTCGCTCGCGGGCGACGGACGGCCACTCGTTCTGTGTATCCAGTCCCAGCGACCGACGCAGTCGGTTGAGTGGTGATTTCTTCGTGCTCATGCTTCGTAGGGTGATTCGCCGAATATCTTGTACAGACTGGCCACGATGGCGAAGGTCACAGCCAGCAGGACGACTCCGAGTGCAGCGCCGGTCCCGGGTTCGTTGAACACCTGTGCGGTCCGGTACAGCCAGGAGGCCCACACCTCAGTCGATTTCCCGGGGCCACCCTGGGTCATCACCCAGACCAGGTCCAGCGCCCGGATGTCGAAGATGATACGGATGGTGAGTGCGACCAGAATCGACGGTTTCAGGAACGGATACGTGACGTTCCAGAACCGGGACCACCGACTCGCGCCGTCGACTTCGGCGGCGTCGTACAGCTGTTCGGGGACGTTCTGTAAGCCCGCGAGCAGGATGATGATGATAAACGGCGTGAACACCCAGACGTCGGCGATGATGAGCGCCATCATGGCGAGCGCGCCGTCCGAGAGGAACGGGATATTGCCGGAAATAACCCCGAGCCGCTGCAGTGCGCCGTTGATCGCGCCGAAATCGGACTGGAACATCCAGCGCCACATCAGCCCGCTCATCACGTACGGGAGAATCCACGGGACGATGACCGCCGTCCGGAACCAGCCCCGTCCTTTCAGGTCCTTATCGAGCAACAGCGCGATACCCAGTCCCAGCAGGAACGAGATTGAGACGCTGAAACCGACGTAGATGACTGTATTCGTCGTGATCGAAACGAAACTGGGACTGAATATGCCGAGCACGGCATTGCCCCCTTCTCGTGCGAAGATCAGCCGCTGGAAGTTCCGCAGGCCGACGAACTCCATCTCGTTTGTCACCGGGTTGCGGAACTGAACGCTGCTGAGAAACAGCTTCGCGGTCGGGTAGACGATTATTGCGGCGATCCACAGGAGCGTCGGCCCGACGGTTAACGGGACGAACAGCTTGTCGAGTTTGCGACGCAGTGGGCTCTTTTCGATTGACATAATATAGATCCTAAACCGCGCCGATCAGATGAGACCGATATCCTGGTAAAGGCGCTCGATGTTGTCGTAGGCGTCGTTGAGCGCTGCCTCGGGGTCCTTGTTACCGAGCAGCGCCGGCGTGAGCTGTTCGTTCAGGTAGTCGTCGACCTGTGGCTGGGCCATGTACGTCTCGCTTTTCGCGTTTTCGAGGTTGAACCGCATGTCCTCGAGCAGCCAGGACGGGTATTCGCTCTGGATCTCCTCGTCCTCGTAGACGTCCGGGACGACCGCCGGGTTCCCCTCGACGAGCATGTTGTTTTTGGACGACGCTCGGGTCGTCATGAAGCGGGCGAACTCCTTGGCCGCGTCCTTGCGCTCTGAGAACGCCGAGACGCTGATGCCGTTCGTGTCCTGGAAGGTCGCACGGCTCTCGGGGCCTTCCGGGGGCTTCGCGCTGCCGATTCGGTTCTCGTCCCATTCGTCGATGGCGCGGGCCCCGAGCGGCGTCCAGGATTCGACGGTCGCGTACTGGCCGGCGATGAAGTTGTCACCGATGCCACCCTCGCCGAGGCTTGACATCCCGTCGGGGGTGATGCCGCGCTCTCGGAGCTCGTTGAAGAACTCGAGGACCTCCATCCCTTCCTCGACGAACACCGGCTCGTAGCTGTCGTTGAACAGCTGGCCGCCGGCCTGATAGAGGAACTGCTTGAAACTGAACACGGACTTGCCGGCCCAGGTGAACGCGAACCCGGATTTCTCGCCCTGTGAAAGCTGCTCGCCCTGGCTCAGCACTTCGTCCCAGGTGTCCGGCGGCGCGTCGAAGCCCTGCTCACTCAGGTACTGCTGGTCGTAGAGGTAGCTTCCCCACTTCCCGAACTCGGGGGCCATGTACGTCTGGCCGTCGAACTGGACGAGTTCGTTCAGCGAATCGGGGAACTTGCTCATGTGGTCGCTCCCGAGGCCGATCGGCTCGAGCCAGTCGGAGCTGACGAAGTCGGCCAGCCACCAGGTCGGCCCGTTGAACGCGTCGACGGTACTGTCCTGGTTGCGCCAGATCGTCGTCAGACTGGTCTTGAGGTTGCTCCACGGGACCTCGTTGACTTCCACGGAGATGCCAGTCTCCTCCTCGAACCGCTCGATGTTGGCTTCCGTTCCGGGGTCGAACTCCAGCGACCCGGCGTTGTAGAACACGATTTCGTCCGCCATCGTCTCCGATCCGGTACCGGTCGTGGCACCGTCCGAGCTCTCACCGTCGGAGCTTTCGCCGCCGGAGCCGTCCTCCGTGCTCGAATCGGAGTCGCCGCTACAGCCAGCAAGTGCCGCTGTCCCGATGACACCGGCGCTTTTGATGAACGTTCGACGAGTGCGTTTTGAATTCTTCTGCATGCAATCGCTCACGAGACAGCCATGGATTATAAATCATGGGGGTAATCAAAGATGAAAACTTATCTCGTAACTAATAAAATAGATGGCTAAGAACAACTTTTAGAATCTAAAACTACTTTTAAGACCTCGAAAGCTATATTATACAATAATTTATATATTAAAACGTATATTTTTGTATGATTGATTTCACTCACAAATCTGAATTCGAGCATATTTTGAACGGTTCGTTCACCGAATCGTGCAGACCCGACAACTGACTGAATCGGACTTCCGTCGTTCGGTTCGGTATCGAGACGCCCGACGGTCGCCTGTGACCCGCACGACCCCGCGCGATTTAAGCCACACCGCTCAGTATCGGTGCCTGTGACAGAGCGCGGACGGACGCGGCGGGCGTTTCTGGGGACGCTCGCGGCGACGACGGTCGGGTCGGTCGCGGGGTGTCAGTCGCAGTTCAACCCGCTCGCATCGACACCGCTTGACGAACACGCCACCACGCAGTTCCGGCAGGGGCTTCTGAACCAGGGGTATCAGGACGCCTCGGTTCCGGACGCCGTCGAGTCGGCCTGGGAACTGCCGGCCAACCGCGGGGATCACACCGCGGCGAAGGGGAGCCCAGCGCTGGCTCCGACCGGCGACCTGATTCTGGCCGACGATACCGGCCGCGTCCGGGCTATCTCCACCGAGGGCGAGGTCCAGTGGTCGACGACGATCACGCAGGCGACGCGGGGAAGCCACGGCACGCCGGCCATCGCCAACGACACCGTCTACATCGGGGCCTACGACGGCGCGCTGTCGGCGCTGGACCTCGAAACCGGAACGCGGCGCTGGCGGACGGAACTGGGTGATGCAATCGGCGCAAGCCCGACCTACTACAACGGGTCGCTGTACGTGGCCGTCGAACACGCCGCACCGAGCGGGAGCGTTGTCGCAGTGAACGCCGCGACCGGCGACGTGCAGTGGCGGGACAGTCGGCCGACCGACCATCCCCACTCGACGGTGGCGCTGGACCGCGAACACGGTCGCCTGTTGTTTGGCTCCAACGACGGCTACTGCTACGCGTGGTCGTTCCCGGCCCTGGAACGGGTCTGGTGCTACGACACTGGCGGCGACGTGAAAGCCCCCATCGCCGTCGCTGACGGGACGGCTATCGTCCCGTCGTGGGCTGAGACGGTCACCGCCGTCGATGTGACCGACGGCACGGAACAGTGGACCTTCGAGGCAGACGCCGACGTGATGTGTGCCCCGGCGGTCCACGACGGCACCGTCTACGTCGGCAGCCACGACGACCGGGTGTACGCACTCGACCTCGAAAGCGGCGAGGAGCAGTGGCGCTACGACACCGGCGGGTGGATCATCGGGAGCGTCGTCGCCACCCCCGACGATGTGCTTGTCGGGTCCTACGACGGGCGACTGTACGCGCTGGAGCGGGACTCGGGAGCGAGGGTCTGGACCACCGACAACCGGGGCCACGTGACGAGCGCGCCGCTGGTGACCGCCGACGGCATCTACTACGCCGAGCGTGCAGCCGAGGGCGACCCGGACCGCCCGGGGATGTGCTACAGACTCGTCCCGGCATAACGAAGCGAAACCCCTTACCCCGCGGACCGTCGAGAATCGCCTATGAGTACCATCCGGGTCGTGTGGGGGACTGCGACCGGCCCGACCGCGCTGGCCGCCTACGACGCGGCACTCGCAGAGGCGGGCGTCCACAACTACAACCTCATCTCGCTGTCGTCGGTCATCCCCGAGGAACCGGCTATCGAGGTGACAGGGACAGCACCGGATCTGGGGCCGCCCGGCGAAGCCCTGGAGGTCGTCCAGTCTTCGACGACCACGCCACCGGGCGAGCGCGGCGCGGCGGGCATCGGCTGGGCCCGCAGTGAGGACGGGCCGGGTATCTTCTACGAGGTCGACGGGGCCACCGAGGACGCGGTCCGGATGGAGATCCGCGAGGGACTGGCCGCCGGCCGGGATCTCCGGGACTGGGAGTTCGTCGAGGAGAACGTATACGTCGAGTCGGCGTCCGACGACGCTGAGTACGCCAGCGCCGTTGTTCTCGCCACCTACGGCGAGAGCCATCCGCTCGTGTAAGCGGCGTTGCACCGACGGTCCCGGCCAGAACTGTGCTGGACCCTGGGTTTTTAGTCTTCCCCCCCATAGAGACAGAGAACGTTCATGTACGGTAATACGTCGTTTGGTGGGGAGACGGAAGAAGTGACCCTGACCGCGGAACAGCGTGAGGAGCTCCGACGGGACCTCTCAAGCGTCGCCGCCCGGACCCGCGAACTCCTGCCCGGCGAGTTCGTCGTCGGTTCGGAAATAAGCAACAGCACGACCGGTCCACGGGCCACAATCGCGGTCCAGCCCCCGGTCGGATCGGTCGTCAGCGCCGACTACACGCCCGAGGACCCGGAAAGCGCGAGCATCTCCGACGCCGAGCGCGACGACCTCGCGCAGGGCATCGCCGCCTCCGCTGCCCTACAGGTCAAGCAGGTGATGGGCGACGACACCTCGCCGACGGCGCAGTAAGAACCACTGTTTTTGCCGCATACTGGGAGACCGGAGTCCAACAGCCCTGCCGGTCCCGTCAGGCGCGGCGGCCGCTGGCGACCGGCGGATTGTAGAACAGCGCGTAGCCGATTGAGCCACCGGCGGGCAGACTGCCGGCACTCAGCGCAGTCACGAGGCTGATAGAGGTGACGACTGCACCGAGCGACGCCAGCAGCATCGAGAGGGCGATGCTGGCGAGCACGAGGTCGGGCATCGACGGGGACCCAGACATTCGTGTCTCTACAGAGACACGCCTGCTAATTAAATATTATTACTCGTGGGAGCAGTGCGTTGATTGCCGCGGTCTCGGTGCCCAGTCATAGCAGAGCAATGGAATGGAACAGCATAATCAAAAAGCAATGTCATAGAACAGTTCACAGCCCTTGAAGTCGTCACACTGCAAACCGCTCGCTACAGCCTGTCCACTGGCCGCTAAATGACTATCCCTGAATAAACGACAACTTCTCACGCTGTTCGGTCGGGATGGGATTGGTGTATGTAACGTCTTCACCGTCGCATAGTTCGTCGAAATCGTCGTCAGTCGTGATCAGGTAATCAGCGTCGTATGCCCGTGCGAGCGCCACAATGAACGAATCGTACACGTCGTGACCCTTCTCGGCGCTGATCTCGTATGCCTCTAGCAGGGTCGTCTCGGTCGCACTCACAATTCGTGCCGGACTCCGAACAAGTGATTGGACTGCGTTTCGCGCAGCGACGGCATCGACCCCGAAATTATTGGTCATTAGATACTGCGTTCGGAGCGGATAGTAATCGAAGACGAGCAATACGTTTGGTCCGTCGAGGGCGTTTTGAATCCACGGATACACGTCGTCGTGCGCCGGATGATCTTCGGTCAGTGCGATGGCGAGAACGTTCACGTCCGTGAGTACCGTCACTTCGGTCGGAAGTGAATCGCTCATCGGTTCTCCGATCACTGATCCATCGGTCCAAAGAGCGCGTCCCCCGCATCGGTTGGCGTCGTGTGCTCCCAGTCATCCCGGTCAGCCGTTGCTGGCTCTAACTTCGAACTCGGCTTCGGATTGACCTCAAGGACGGAGCCAACGAGCGTTGCTGGAAGCTCATCGTTCGATTCGATTCCTAACCGGTCCCGGACCTCTTTCGGGAGGGTGACCCGACCCCTATCGTCGACCGTGAGCGTCAGTTCCTCTCCGTGGCTTCTATCAGTCGACGGTTCTCCCATTTTCGACCACCTACTACCCACTACTACACTGACATGTAAAACGGTTGCGCCTCTCGACCTATTTGCCCCAGAACGGGTCGCGGTTCCGGTGTTTCTCTAAGTACATCGACAGCGCCTCGCGCTCGTCGACGGAGATGTCCTCTTTGAGCTCCTGTTCCAGAATCTTCGCGTGTTTTTCGGGGATTTCGACCCAGAGATCGTCGCCTTCCTCGATCTGGCGGCCAACGGTCGGCCCCTGGATCGAGACGGCCATACGCTCGCCGGCGCGGGCCGAGTCGACGTCCTCGCCCTCGTCCTGAATCGTTTTGAGCGTCCCGACGCGGTTTGCCTCGCCATTCTCCCATCTGACGACGTTGACGTTCCGCCGGAGTTCGCCCGAAAGGATTTCCACCCCGACGACGGCGGGGTCGGACTGGCGGAACGTGTGGTCCTGCAGAATCCGGAACTTCGCGGGCCGGGTGATGTTTTCGAGGATCTGCTCCTGCTGGGCCTCCTCGATGGCGGTGACGTGGTCGTCGTAGGACTCGACGAGCTGGTAGATGACGTCGTCTTCGAACAGTTCCACGTCCTCCTGCTCGGCGAGGTCGCGCGCGTCGTCGAGCACCTCGACGCTGAAGGCGAGAATCGCCTGGTTGGTCGGCTCGTTGGCCGTCTCGGCGACCCGGATGTCCCGCGGCGCGACCGCGCCGACCTCGGCACGCATGACCGGGATCTCCTCATCTTCGAGCGTGCTGGAGAGGGCCTCCAGCGAGCCCAGGGTGTCGGCCTTGATGACGACGCCCTCCTCCTGGGTCGTCACCTCGATCTCGGCGAGTTCCGCCTCGACCTCGGCGATGACCTCGCTGCGGTCGCGGTCGCGGATGACGCGAATCGGCGCGCCGGCCATCGCGTTGTCGAGGTCCGGGGCGGCGATCTTGACGCCGTCGGCGGCCGCGACGTGATCGACCTGTTCGAACTCCTGTTCGGTCCGGATCTCTTCAAGCGGGCGCGGCCGGAGCAGTGCGCGCACGTCGGTGACGATTGGGCCTTGCAGACCGCCGACGACGATGGTGTCGTCGCTGCGGATGGTCCCGTCGTAGATGATCGCGTCGAGCGTCGTCCCAAAGCCCTGGGTGTCCTTCACTTCGAGGACGGTCCCGACGCCGGGGCCGCTGGTGTCGATCTCCATCTCCTCTTTCATGTACCGCTGGGACAGCCCCATCATCACCGTCAGCAGGTCGGGGATGCCCTCGCTGGTTTCAGCGGAGACCGGCACGACGCCGATGTTGGCCTGGAAGTTCTGGACGCGCCAGTACATGTCCGCCGAGAACCCGTTATCGGAGAGTTCGCCGATGATCTCGTACAGTTTCTCGTTCAGATCGGACTGCACGCGGTCGGACTGTGCGTCCATCGTCTGCTGGACCGGCTGACCCTCGTTGGGGTTCCAGCCGGGGACGGTGTCGATCTTGTTCGCGGCGACGATAAACGGCGTCTGCGTTCGCTTGAGGATGTCGATGGCCTCCAGCGTTTGTGGCTGGAAGCCGTCGTTGACGTCGACGACGAGGATGGCGATGTCGGCGAGCGCGCCACCCCGTGAGCGAAGCGTCGAGAAGGAGTGGTGGCCCGGCGTGTCGATGAACAGCAGGCCGGGCAGGTCGAAGTCCGTCGGGTCGACGAGGTCGCCGGCGATCTCCGAGATCACGTTCAACGGGACGGCTGTCGCGCCGATGTGCTGTGTGATCGCGCCCGACTCGCCGGCGGTAACGGCCGAACCGCGGATCTTGTCGAGCAGACTCGTCTTCCCGTGGTCGACGTGGCCCAGAACGGCGACGATGGGCGTCCGCAGGGTGTCGTCGGTGGCTGTGGTGGGGTCCGTGTCAGACATAAATGGCTCCAGAAGTTGTCAGAACCGAGTCGTCGGTGGCAGTTAAGTTCGTCGTCATGGGTCGCGCGCGACCGAACGCGGGGCTAAGCGGGCGTCACTCGGTCACAGTGAACGAACCCGTCATCCCGACGCTCTGGTGGGGGACACAGTGGTACTTGTACTCGCCGGGGACCTCGAACGTGTAGGCGTACTGGTGGCCGCTGGAATACGTCCCGTCGCCGGGTGTCCCCGACCAGTCGCTACCGGACGGCGTCGCGGTCGGTTTGACGTTGTGGCCGCCGGCCTCCCACACCCACAGTACGGTACTTCCGACCGGGATTTCGAACGATTCGGGCTCGAAGCTGAAGCTCCCCGGCGCGACGGCGACTTCCTGATCGGCGTCGACCGGCGTTCGCGTCGGCGTTGGGGTTGCCGTGGGTGTGGGCGTCTCGGTCGGGGTGGCTGTCTCGGTTGGCGTCGGCGTTGCGGTTTCAGTTGGTGTCGGTGTCGGAGTTGCTGTCGCAGTTTGGGTCGGTGTCTGCGTTGCGGTGGCTGTATCCGTCGGGGACGACGCGTCGCCGCCGTCGCCACTGCATCCTGCAACAGTTCCCGTGACGGCGGCCGTGAGAACGCTGAGAAACCGACGCCTGTTTCGGCTCATACGTTCCCGTAGGACGCCTGTCGCTTAGGGTTACTGCCGGTGGGTCGGGGACGGGCCGCTCGTCAGACATCCCCGTGGCGTTTATGTAACCTCGTTCGGAACAAGGGGGTATGGCTGCAATACTCGCAGAGAACCTGTCGGGGAAAGACGTGATGGGGACTGATGGCGCGGAGATCGGCAGTCTCTACAACATCACGATGGACTTCTCCTCGGGCGCGTTGCACAACCTCGTCATCGACCCCGCGGAGTCGCTCCGCAACACGGACTTCGAGTACAGTGACCAGGGTCGCCTGCTCGTCCCGGTCGGACGGGTCAAGGCGGTGAAAGACCACATGATCGTCAAACGCTAGATGTACGTTCTTGACTCCTCGGCGTTTATCAACGAGTATCACACTGACGAGCAGATAGCGACGATTCCGCTCGTCAGAGAGGAACTGGAAGACGAGGCCGCCTATCGCTTCGACGCCCTCGAAGGCTCGGGCATGCACCTCCACATCCCGGAGGACAACACCGTCGAGCGCATCGAGCGCGCGGCCCGCGAAACGGGGGATCTTGCGGAACTATCCGAAACCGACATCCGGCTGATCGCGGCCGCGTTCGAACTCGACAGCCGGCTCGTCACCGACGACTACGCGATGCAAAACGTCGCGGAGAAACTCGACGTGAGCGTCGAGGTAATCGCCCGCGACGGGATCACAGAACAGCGGGACTGGCTGTTCCAGTGTGCCGGCTGCGGCCGCGAGTTCGACGAGAACCGCGACCGCTGCCCCATCTGTGGCAGTTCGCTATCGCGGAAGAACCCGGCTTAGGCGGTCTGTTCGTCACGGGCTTCGAGTCCGAGCTCGACCAGCTGCTGGAGCACTTCCTCCTCTGTGATGCCGTAGCGTCGCGCGAGCGTTTCGACCATCCGCGCTTGGTCGTCATCACAGACGATAGTGAACCGCCGAGCCATGCCGTCGCCTACAACGGTAGTTCGCATAAACACCCGTCAGACAGCAGTCAGACGGCTCAGAGGACCGGATTTCCTGTAATTTCAATGTACAGTGTGAGAAACTGGATCGCGTTGAACGCCCCGTGAATGAAGATGGGGACGAGCAGGTTCTCGGTCTTGAGATAGCTCAGTCCAAGCAGCGTCGACAGGACGAACACCAGGAGCAGCGACAGGACAGTCTGTGTCGGCGTGCCGGTGCTGTACTGCCCGAAGTGGACGACGCCGAAGACGGCGCTGGTGAGGATGATCGCCTGAATCTCGCTGAAATCGTCGTAGAGGTACTTCTGGATGAGGTTTCGGTAAATGAACTCCTCGCTCGGCGCGATAGTGAGAAACGCGAGCGGCACCATCACGAGCAGGAACGACGGGTCCTCGCGGGCCAGTTCCTCGACACTGCTCCGGGCCGCTTCGAGGCCAAGCGCCTGAATGAGGTAGCTGAAGCCAAAGAGTGCGACCATGAGGACGACGACGCCGCCGACCCCGTAGCCGACATCGCGGAGCCCGGGCCGACGCAGGTCCAGGTCGGCCCAGGTCCGGTCTAACCGGTTGGCGACGGCCGCGCCGAAGCCGACGAAGCCGACGCCGATGCCGATAGTGAGCGTGACGTACGTCGGCCCGGTGACGGTCCCGCCATCGAGTGCCCCGGAACTGATCAGCCCCGTGAGTGCCGCCCCGAGCACGACGAACTGGGCGAACAGTGTGCCGACGAGAAAGCCGGCCAGACCGATCCCCGTCGCGACCGAGAGGGCTCGGGCCACCGTGTAAAGCCGATTATTCGGCACACCGGTCGAAAGCGCCCAGCCCAGCGCGACCGTGCCGCCGCCGGCCAGCACCGTGAGATAGACCGCGAGGCCGACGGTCGCTTCGACACCAGTTCGGAACTCCGGCCCGAAGAAGGCGACGAGTGTTGCGAGAGTCGCGATAGCGCTTGCACCCATCGCGCCGAGACCTGCCTGTCGGCGGTCGAGAGCGCCGTGACGAACGAGCGAGAACGCGAGCGCGGCCACAACGAAGCCGGCCGCGGCGACCTGGCGGGCGGTGACCGGACCGACCGCCGTCGCCGGTGTCATCCAGCCCACGACGCCGGTTTCCGTGGCGACGAGTATGACGAGACCGAGGCCAGCGGCCAGGACGCCCCAGTTCGCGGCAGTGTCGTCCATTACCGGCAGTCCGTTGCGCCGGCCTAAAGGGACTCCGCTTCGCCGATCCGCAGGCGTTCGCGCTCGTCGATAACCGCCGTTTCCTCGGAGTCTTCGCCGCGGATGAGCGCTCGCGTGGCGTTCTTGCCCCACTCGACGGCCGGCTGGGTGAACGTCTCCACGTCCGCGAGCTCGCCGACGAGGACGCAGGCGGCCTCCATCGCGTACAGCAGCTTGCCGACGCTCTCGGCGTCGAGGCGGTCGATCTCCACTTCCAGCGCCGGCCGGTCAGCCGCCGGCAGGCTCGCCACCGTCGCCTCGTACTCGGCGTCGATGAGGCCACCGAGGTCGGTCCCCGAGAGGTACGCGAGGTCTTCGTGGTCCGGGTCGGGAATCGCCACGTCGGCCCGCTCGCGCGGTCGGACGAACGTGACGACTTTGTCGCGGTGGCCGGCGCGGTACAGCTGGAGCTGGGAGTGCTGGTCGGTCGCACCCAGCGCCCGTGCCGGGGTCTGGCCTCGCCCGTCCTTGCCCAGGCTCTCGGCCCACAGCTGTGCGAACCACTCGCCGAAGGACTCCAGCCGCTCGGCGTAGGGCATGAACGCGTTGACTTTTGCCCCTTCCTCTTCGAGTGCGTAGGCCATCGCGCCGTAGGCGTAGGCCGGCGAGTCATACAGCGACGGCGCGAGGTCATCGGCTGCCGTCCGGCCGCCCGCAAGCAGCCCCTTGATGTCGATACCGAGGATGGCTGGTGGGACGAGGCCGACCGCCGAGAGCGCACTGAACCGGCCGGGGACGCCCTCTGGCACCGGCAACTTCGGCAGGTCGTGCTGGTCGGCGAGCGCCCGCAGCGGGCCATCCTCGCCCGTCGTGACGACGATGCGCTCGGTCCAGTCGACGCCGCGGTCCTCGTAGGCCTCCCGGACGACGAGGAAGTTCGCCAGCGTCTCCGCCGTCGTTCCCGAGCGCGAGACGACGTTGATGGCAGTGTCGGCGAGCGAGAGTCCGTCGAGCGTCCGCCGGACGTGCTCCGGGTCGACGTTGTCCAGCACGACGTGACTGTCCGGATCGTCGGCCAGCGCCTCCGTGATGGTTTTCGCCCCCAGCGCGGAGCCGCCGATGCCGACGGTGATGACCGAGTCGGCGTCGGCGACCGGGGCGACGGCCTCCCGAATCGCCTCGGCGTCAGTCGCTTCGGGGAGGTTCAGCGACGCGTAGCCGAACTCGTCGCCGTCTCGCCCCTGCTCGATTCGCTCGTGGGCCGCGGCCACCCGTTCGTCCAGGTCATCGAGCGTCGCCCGTTCGACGCCCGGGTCGGCAACACTGGCAAGCGCGGCTCCGATATCGACGTGCATACTGGGGGTGTCGGCGGGGTGGTACAAACAACTCCCGGAGGGGACGGCGGGCAGTGGAGTCGCGCTCGCTGTCACCGCCGCCGGACAACACCGCGCTTAACCACGCGCTCGCCTAACCCACGGGTATGACAGACGCGACGGCAGAGCAGTCCGTCACGGCCGACGAGTCCGCCGCCGGCGACCCCGAGGACGACCGCCCCGAACCGTACAACGGACTCCCCGGCGCGTTCCCGTACGCCTTCCGGGCCAGCGACTCCCTTCTGTTCAAAGCATACGTCCCGGTCGCGCTGCTCCTGTCTGTGGCAATCGCGCTCGTGTTCTCCTTCGGACTGATTACCCAGCTCGCTCAGACCGGGAGCGTCCGCGGCGGGACGTTCACCTTCTCGCGGAGCTTCTTCCTGTTCGTCGGACTGCTGCTCGTCGCACCGCTTTTGGCTCCGGTGCTCTCCGTCGCACGCCGCCACCGTCGGACCGAGTCATCGGTCGCCTACGACCGCGCCCTCGCGCTCTCGGCGTTCCTGTTCATCGGGTCGCTGTACCTCGCACTGTTGACCTCGGCGCCGGCGGAACTGCGCGAGCCGACACAGAGCGCCGTCGTCGGTTTCTTTTATTCACTGCCGCCGCTTGCCGGCGCCGCCCCGCCGCTGCTGGCGATCCTGGCGATGTATCTCACCCACCGACTGTTGAAGTAGCGTCGCCTGGCCGGCGGTCAACACCGCCTTGTCACCCTTCCCGGGTCGAAACGGGCAAAAACGCCCGCCACGAATGTGGCTCTATGACAGCGATTGAAGGGACATTCCTGGTCACACACGCCGATGAGGATTCGGCGACGCTCCGAAACGTCGGCGACTCGCAGGTGGTGACACTGTCGGACAATCCCGGTATCGAGGCCGGCGAGGTAGTAGAAGGGACGGTCGAACCGGAGCCGCCGATGGAGGTGACCTACACCGTCACCGAGGTCGCCGAGCGGCGTCGGATTCCCGTCGAGACGGTCGACCTCGCGCCGACGGCACAGACGACCGAGATCGCGGCCGAGCAGGCCCCCGGCGAGCTAACGACGGTCGAGCGCGCCGGCGAGGGCGAGATACACGTTCTGACCGTCCCCGAAGACGAGACGGCCGAGGCCGCGGCGGACGTCGTCGACGACGAAGCCACCGTCTCGCGGGCGGCCAGGCTCGGCGTGGACCGCGTCGAGGTCCGGACCGCAGAGGGGGTCGTCAGCGTGCGCTACCTGCCGGACTGACGCCTGCCCTCGTACTTCGATGTCCTATTCAGTCGGTCCGGCGGCGCTCTGGACCTGCCAGCCGCCGGCGATCCCGCAGGCCTCGCGTTCGGTGTAGACGAACGCGGTGTCTTCGGTCACCGCTGTGCCGCCGTCGACGGATTCGACTCGAAGCGGGAAATCCAGCGTGTCGCCACAGCAACCGACGCCGACGAACTCCGTCCACACGTCCCCCGGCGCGGCGGTGTCGTGTGCCTTCCCAAGATACGCGCGGAACGGCGAGCCGTCGATCTTGTCGCGGCCCCAGCCGCTGAGATCCGCCGGATACGAGAGTTCGACTGTTCTAGCGCTGTCTGCCATGTCTTGATCTACGTGAGCAACTACCATAGCTATGCGGGAAACTGCCTGTCAGCGGAGTGAGTAAGAAGGCTTATTCGCTCCCGTCTCACACCGTTCGGTCATGTTCGAGTTCGAGGTCCCGGAAGTCGATTACACCCAGTACTCGAACCGCCAACTGGTGGCGGTTCCGCTGGTGGTGCTCGGCCTGGCGCTTGCGGTACTCGGTGGCTGGTATCTGGTCACCGGTGCGCCGGTGTCACCGAGCATCGACTTCACGGGCGGTTCGGAACTCACCGTCGAGTCGTCTCTTTCACAGGCCGAACTCAGGGAGAACACGTTCGACGAGCCAGTGGTCTCCGTCCAACAGGTCGAGGGTGAGAACCGCTACATCATCACGTTCGATTCGTCGAATCTGGAGCCTATCGAGGAGACCGCACGGTCGAACGACCAGATAGAGTTCCTCGGCAGCGGGACGACCTCACCGATATTCGGGCAGGAGAACCAGCGGCTGGCAATCGCTGGTATCGGCGTTGCGTTCCTCGGGATGAGTCTGCTCGCCTTCGCGTTCTTCCGGTCGTTCATTCCGAGCATCGCTATTGTCATCTCCGCGTTTTCCGACATAATCATCCCGCTCGCGGTGATGAACCTCCTTGGAATCAAGCTCTCGCTTGGGACCGTCGCCGCCCTTCTGATGCTGATCGGTTACAGCGTCGACTCCGATATCCTGTTGAACAACCACGTCCTCCGGCGGTCCGGTGGGTTCTACGAGTCGACCTACCGCGCGATGCGGACCGGTGTGACGATGACGCTGACGTCGATGGCCGCGATGGCGGTGATGGCGATCTCGGCGACGCTGTTCGGTATCGAAATAATGGCCTCTATCGGGTTCGTGCTCGTCATCGGGCTCGCGGCTGACCTGATGAACACCTACATGCTCAACGTCACGCTGCTTCGCTGGTACAAGTACGAGGGGATCAACCGATGAGCACACTCAAGGAGAACTGGCGCATCGTCGCGCTGGTCACGCTGTTGCTGCTCAGCGCTGTCGCGCTGTTCATTCCCGGCGTTCCACCGGGGACCTCTGACACCGAAGGTGCCGGGGCCGCCAACCAGACGACGAACCTCCAGTACGGGATTCAGCTCAGCGGCGGGACGCGTATTCAGGCGCCCATAGTCGGGACAACTGCTGAAGGCGTCGACGTCGCACCCGCAGACGAGGCCGACCTCGCCCAGTCCATGGCGGACCGGCTGGGCGTCGATCCGATCGACGTGCGCGTCTCCAACCGAACCGAAACCGTGGAAGTATTCTCGAACAACGTCTCGGAGTCGGAGGTCCAGTCCGCGCTCGAAGCCGAGGGGTACGACCCGAGCGAGGTCCGGCCCGGCGTAACCCGCGAGACGCGCGAGAACATGGTGTCGGTCATCGACGACAAACTGCGCGAGTCGGCCCTGACAGGCGGCTCCGTCCAGCAGGTAAGCTCTCCGGGTGGCCGGAGCTTCATCAGCGTCACAGCCCCCGACAGAGGGCGTGAGGAACTCATCGGCCTGCTCGAAGAGCGTGGCGTCGTCCGGGTGTACGCCGTCCACGACAACACCGAGAACGGGTCGTACGTCCGCGAGCAGGTCCTCTCACAGGGAGACTTCGCCGGTATCGGGTCTGCACAGCGAAGCGACACGCAGGGAACGCACGTCCCGGTGACGGTCAAAGACAGCGTCGCCGAGCGCTATGCGAACGACATGGTCGAGGCCGGCTTCGGGAGCGGCTCGACCTGCCGGCGCTCGGACTACGACCACGAGAACCTCCAGAACTCGCAGGCGGACTGTCTGGTGACGACGCTGAACGGCGAACCGGTGTTCGTCGGCGGCGTCGACCCGGGGCTGGGACAGTCCTACCGGAGCGGCGAGTTCGCAAACAACCCGCAGTTCATCATGCAGACCAGCAACATGTCCGAGGCGACCGAACTGGAGCTCGCGCTGAAGGCCGGTCGGCTGCCGGCGCCGCTGGACTTCGATAACGCCGAGAGCCAGACGCTCTCTTCCGCGCTCGCCCAGGAGTTCCAGCAGCGCTCGCTGCTGACGGGCATCCTCGCCGTCATCGCGGTGAGCCTGGTAGTGTATCTCCGGTACGGGCGACCCGAGGTCGCTCTGCCGATGATCGTCACCGCGCTGTCGGAGGTGTTCATCCTCCTCGGGTTCGTCGCCTTCGTCCAGTATCCGCTGAACCTCTCACACCTGGCCGGGTTCATCGCGGTCATCGGAACAGGGGTGGACGACCTCATCATCATCGCCGACGAGATCCTCCAGCAGGGGAAAGTCGAGACCGGGCGCGTGTTCCAGAGCCGCTTCCGCAAGGCGTTCTGGGTCATCGGTGCGGCCGCGGCGACGACTATCGTCGCCATGAGCCCGCTGATGGTCCTCTCGCTGGGCGATCTCTCCGGGTTCGCCATCATCACCATCGTCGGCGTGCTTATCGGTGTGCTCGTGACGCGGCCGGCCTACGGTGACATCCTCCGGAGCCTCGTGCTGGACGAGGACTGACCGTTTCCGGCCCGTTTTCGCCTGATGGATTCCGGTGTCCCAGTGTCAACTAATTTCATGCGAAGAAGTACCAAATTCTTTTAGATTGACTTATCATCCACCACTCACTATGTACACATCCCGCCAGATGCGGGGAGCTATCGGACGACGGGTCTCAGACTGTCCGATCAGGACGGAACGGGACGCGTTGGGGGCAACAACCGAGCGGTCCGTCACACGACTCCGAGGTTAACGCTCCGAAGGAGAACCGAAGCAGTCCACTGCCGGTCCGGCCGGCCGGATCGGTACGAAGGCCAACTACCGGATGTCACGTAAGTGGCGTTCGGGAAGCCAGCACGTCGACAAAAACTGGTGCAAGCCCAGGTAAAGCCCGAGAGGGCAAGGCCGGTGGAAGCCCGGCTACAGTCGACACAGTGTTGAAACGGCCGTACGGGCTGTGGAAAACAGCTCCCGTCCGACTCCACACCGCCTCTGTCGGGTTTTATCGCTCAGAAATCGCCCAGCGTTGCCTGTGACGCCGCCGCCAGCACGTCGTCACACGTCGACCACGAACGGCGGGCACACGCCGGAAGCTCGCCGTGGCGGTCGACGTAATCCGCGAGAAACGACCGTGTCGTCGGGTCGCTGGGATAGCCCGATCCAACGTCGCCGTACTGTTCGGCTAACTCTGTGACGTGGCTATCGCGGGCCACCTTCGCGATGATCGAGGCCGCACCGACCAGCGGGTCCGTCTCGTCGGCCCCGTGTTCTGCTGTTACGGTCACGTCAGCGTCAACGGCAGCAGCGACCCGCCGACCGAACCGCTCCGCGTCCGTGTCGCCGGCGTCGACCATGCCTGACAGCCCATCGTGGACCACCGCCGATAGCGCCTCGGCCTGTGCCTCGACGGTCAGCGTGTTCATGTCCGTCCCGTCAGCGTCGATCCGTCCGACCGGAATCTCGGCGATACCGACAGCGTCGGCCGACGCCCGGATTTCGCCGGCCAGCCGCTCGCGGCACGCTGGCTTGATGTCCTTCGAGTCGCCGACACCGTCGGGCAGTTCCGCCGGCTCGGCCCGGACGGCGGCGGCGAACATCGACCCCAGCACCGGTCCTTTCCCGGCCTCGTCGACGCCGAATCGCATGGCTGACTCCTGGACGGCACTGCAAAAACAGCTTCCGGTTGGGCGGCGGCCAGCGCGCTACTCCTTGAGGAACTCGGCTTTCGCAAACGGCTCGTCCTCGCCCTGTACGTCGGTCACGTCGAGCGCCGTCACCACGGCGTCGGTCCCGAGCAGGCCGGCCAGGGACGGCTCCGTGCGGCCCTCGTCGCTGGAGACGAGTTCCTTCACGTACAGGCCGCCCTCGCCGTGGATGCGGAGTTCTGCGTGGCGGTCGTCAGTCAGTTCACCCGCGGCGTCGTACACCGTCCGCGTCCGGGTGATGTCGGCCCGCCGGTGGGTGACCCGCTGGGGCGTCTCCTGCTCGATGGTCGCCCCGTCCAGTTTCGCCAGCGCGTCCTGCAGGGCGTCGGCGTCGACCGGTTCCTCGAACTCCACGTCCATCCGGTAGGTCTTCGAGGCGTCCAGTTCCTTCACGCGCTCGACCATCTCGTGAGTCGCCAGGTGGAGGTCCGTCACCTCGACCTTCCCGTCGGCGAAATCGTTGATGTCGGCTTCGAGTTCGTCGGTGTCCACGTCGCGCTTGCGCGGTTCCATCACCTCGATGACGAACGGGCGGCCCGAGTCGAGCATCCGTGCGTCCACGTCCTCGCGGCCGGCGCCGTGGAATACGGCCTCCTCGCCGTCCATCGCTTCCTGCACGACTGGCGCGGACAGTTGCTCGACGCTCTCGTCGTAGCGGTAGCCGCTGCCGCCACAGCCGTCGCAGGGCTCACCCTGCCACAGCCCGGTGCCGTTGCAGTCGTTGCAGGGCCACTTCGTCTGCGGGATGTCGCGTTCGAGCTTGCGGTAACGGCCGTAGACGAACGCGGAGTTGACGTGCGTTTCCACCTCGTCCGTGGCGAGATCGAGCGTGAGCTGGACTTCCGGGCGGCCGAAGTCCACCTCCGCACCGGTCAGGTCGCCGATCCGCTTGCCGACCTCGCGGTTCAGTTCGGTCTTCAGCGCCTCGCCGGCGTCGGGCTCGAGGCCCACGTCCTCTCGGAGCAGCTCGTCATTTTCTTCGAGTAGCGGCGGCACCTTCGTCCCGACCTGATAGGTGTCAAAGTCGTAGCCGCGGACGGCGCTTGCGGCCTGCTGGGCCCACCAGTCGAAGCGGTCACATTCGCCCTCACAGACCCAGCAGTCCTCGCTCTCCTCGAAGGGGTCGTCGTCCGCGAGTGCAACCGTCACCCGCAGGGCGTGGCCGCGTTCGGCGTTGGCCAGCCCGAAACTCCGGTCGGCGAAGAGTCGGCCGAGACAGGAATCACACAGCGGCCCGGTGGCAAGCGCCGCACGGGCATCCTCGAGTATGCTCATTGCCTGAGCCGACGCGTCGCCCCCCTAACTGCGTTTCGACCTCCCGGTCAACCGGGGGGCAGTCGGCCCTGCGACCGCGCCCGTCTTCACTCGCCGGCCACACCGCCGTCGTCTGTACCTTTCCGCGGCGCTCGGTCGAACAGTTCGCCCGGAATCTCCTCGGCCGAGAGAGAGACGGACCGCTGGGGGAACGGGATTTCGACGCCCTCGGCCTGGAACCGCTTGTAAATCGCGCTGTTGAGTTCGTGGGTCGCACGGGCTGTCAGGGCCGGGTTGCTGACCCAGCACAGCAGTTCGAAGTTCAGCGCGGAGTCGCCGAACTCCCGGAACCGGACCCGCGGATTCGGGCGGTCCTGCACGAGGTCTTCGGCCTCTGCCAGTTCCGAGAGAATCTCTTCGACCCGGTCGATATCAGTCCCGTAGGCGACGCCGACGGGGACGCGGATCCGGCGCTTTCGTCTCGGGGTCGACTCGTTGACGATGGCGGCGTTGTTGAGCTTCGAGTTCGGAACCGTGACGAGAATGTCGTCGCGGGTGCGGATGACCGTCGAGCGCACGGAGATGTCCTCGACGCGGCCTCGTTCGCCGGTCTCCAGAACGACGAAATCGCCGACCGCGTACGTCCCATCCAGATACAGGGACAACGACCCGAAGAAGTTCGCCAGCGTGTCCCGGGCCGCCAGGCCGACGATAATGCCCATAATCCCCGCCGAGGCCAGCAGCGGCGTCACGTCGATGTCCCACAGAATCAGCAGGAGCAGGATGCCCCCGCCCGAGATGAGCGCGCTCCAGACGTTCTGGAGGATGGGAACCATCTGGCGGTCGATATACGCCGAATCCGTCGCGAGAGCGGACGCCTGGCGGCCGATTCGCAGCAGCGTCACCATCCAGACGATGACGACCAGCGAGAGCGTCCCGGCCTCTAGCGAGACAGCGACGGCCGGCCGGACGTCGTATATCTGCGCGCCGGCGTACGCGCCGCCGAGCCCGACTGTGACGTACACGGCGGTGTGAATCCCGCGGAAGACGATGTCGTCGACGTCCCCTTCGATGTGGGGCGTGACCCGCCTGAGCAGTCGGTCACCGAGGACACGGATGACCAGTGCGAGCGCGACGCCGCTGCCGACGAGCGCGAGAAACCCCTGCCAGGCCGGCAGCCCCGACAGCAGGTCGACCATCCCACTTCCCAGTTGCATACCACCGATTGGACACCGGCGATATATATACTGCCGCGTCGACGGGCCGAACCGAACGGCCTTTGTCCCGCGGCGTCCGCTCCGTGGGTATGAACCCGATTCTCGTCGCTATTCTGCTGGGCCTGCTGCAGGGGGTGCTGGAGTGGATTCCGGTCTCCAGCGAGGGCGGCGTCGCGCTCGCCTCGACGGTGGCCACGGGTGTCTCGCCCGCCGCCGCGACCCGTCTCGCGCTCTTTCTCCACGCCGGGACGGCGGTCGCGGCGACGGCCTACTACCGCACCGAAGTTCGAACCATCCTGCGTTCGATCCGGGAACTCTCCCGCCGCCCGTTCGCCGACGAGACGGCGGATCTCTCCTTTATCGTCATCGCCACGCTGGCGACTGCCGTCACCGGCCTCCCCGCGTACATGGCCCTCGACGCGGCTGTGTCGGAGCTAGAAGGTGGACTGTTTCTGTCGTTTGTCGGCGGCCTGCTCGTCGTCACCGGCCTGCTCCAGCGCTTCGCCGCGGCGCTGTCGCTGGGCGAGCGCGAAATCCCGGACGGGCTCGACGCCGTCCTCGTCGGGGTGTTGCAGGGGCTGGCCATCCTCCCCGGTGTCTCCCGGTCCGGGACGACGGTGAGCGCGCTGTTGCTCCGGGGTCACGAGGGCGAGTCGTCGCTTCGGCTCTCGTTTCTGCTGTCGATTCCGGCCGCCCTCGCCGCGAACGCGCTGGTCCTCGTCGACGATGGCGTCCCCGCAATCGACCCGCTGCCGGCCCTCGTCGCCCTCGTCGTGAGCGCCGTCGTCGGCTATCTCACTGTCGGCGCGCTGGTCCGCCTGGTCCGACAGGTCCCGTTCTGGGCGGTCTGTACGGTGTTTGGCGGTCTTGGTGTCGTCGGCGGGCTGCTCGTCGCGTTGTAGCTCCCCGAAAACCCGGGTCGGCTTACTCTTCGTACTCGACGTCGGTGCCGCTTGCGACCGGCTGGAGGACGTACTGATCAGTTCGGCCGCGCTTGACCGGGGTGAAGTCGGCGGTGAACACGGTTCGGGTGTCCGCTCGGATCTCGTACTCTTGTGTGAACTGCAGTGGCGCTTCGCCGGGTGTGTCAACCGTCGCATCGCCGCCCTCCGCCAGCGTCGCGTCGACGCCGGTCACGTCTAGCTGGAGATACTCGTAGGTGTCCACTTCGAGTTCGGTCTCGTCGACGAGCGAGGTGTTGCCGTCCTGGAGCTGGACGAGATCGGCCTCCTGGGGGTCGTCGAACTCGTGGTACTCGCGGGCGTCGCTCGTGTCCGCTGTTGTCGATTCCTCGGTCGCTGTGTCTTCCTCCGAGGCCGGTTTGACCCAGATGCCTGCCATCGTGACGATGCACGATTCGAAATCGCCGATGTCACCCGGCTGGTCGGTCACCTGTGTGGCGAGCGTTCCGGTTTCGCCTCCGCTGCCGGAACAGCCGGCGAGGCCGACAGTGCTCGCTGCCGCGAGGCCGCCGGCGGCTTTCAGATAGTCGCGTCGAGAGGTCGTCCGCGTTCGCTGTGATTCTCGCATACAAATCGACCATCCACCCCAGTGTAAAGGAACGGGCTGATACTCCATCCGAATTCAGCCGAGTTTCGCCCGATTTTCCGGGTATAAACGGAATCTCTCCGGGAGTAGCCAGCAGTCCACCCGTCGAACCTGTTTCGGGGACGATACAACTTATTTATCTTCCGGCATCAATTTCATAGTAGCAACGGCCATGAGTGGTGACGAACGCAAGCTAGTCGACACGTCGGGGGACTTCCAGTACGTCGTCCGCGACGGCGACCCCGTGGCCGACCCGCAGTGGCGGTCCTGTCGGCTCATCGTCACCAACAAGCGCCTCGTTCTGGCGACGAACGGCTCGAAACAGCCGATTCCCCACTCCAACATCACCCTGCCCTCGGACCCCAACGACCTCGTGCCCGACGGCGGGACCGGCGGCGCGACCGCACTGGAGGTGGGCAACAACGTCCTGCTGGTCGACACGCCGAACCTGGACGACTTCGAGACGGAGTACGTTCGGGCGACGCTGCAGGGCGAGGTCATTCTCGCGCGACAGCAGGCGGTCGTCGGCGGCGTCGTTCAGGAGGACGCCGAGTGGAGCAAGGCACGGTTTCAACTGGACGACGACATTATCCGCCTCCAGTTCCCCGGCGGCAAGCGCATGTCCTTCGAAATCGAGGACGTCGGGACCATCGAGACCGGGACCAGTTCCGTGATGGGCCAGGAGCGGGAGGTCATCGAGGTCGAACACACCGACGAGCAGGACCGCAGCGTCGAAACACACATCTCGGGAATGGACCACCACACGCGGGCGCTGAAGACGCTCTTTACCCGCGTTATCGAGGACCGCGAGGACGATTATGAACTCTCGGAGATGGAGAGCCAGGTGTTGATGGCGCTGTACTCCGGCGTTTCACCGTTCGAGATGTCCGACTTCGTCGGTACGACGCCGGATGAGGTCGAGGAGATTTATCAGAAACTGCTCGAAATCGGCGCGGTTGATGAGGTCCGGGTTCGGACCGAAGTCGCGTTGAACGCGCAGGGACGGAATATGGCGAGTGAAGCGATGAGTGAGAAATAGCGAGGGGCCGACCGGAGGGAGGGCCCTCGGATAGCGAACGGGGAGCGTTAGCGACCCGTGAGCAGTAGAGCGGCGCTACGCGCCGCTGAACGAACGGCGAAGCCGTGAGTAGTGAGCGGCCCTCGAATAGCGAGCGGGGAGCAACGCGACCCGCGAGCAGCGATACGGTACGCGCTGCAGAAGGGACGGGAAGCGATAGTGACTCGCGAGCCGCAAACCACCTCACCCCTCGAAAAAACAGGTGGGACCGATTCTGACCCAGAACAGCAGGGCGGTATCGCCGACCGGCACATCCGTAGCGACCTACAGTGACACTTCCCGTCGGCGGTGCTCGGCCCGTACAGTGTGGCCCACGGCGTCTGGCCGCCGTGCGCCGCTTGTGGGTCACTCACCCAGGTAGTCGACATCCTCAGCCTCCGTCACCGACACCCCTTCCGGGAGGTCGGACTCCGGGACCGGCGTCAGGGTGAGGACTTCGCCCGCCTCAGTCTGGACCCACTCCTGTCCCGTCGCTTGGCTCCAGTCGTGTGGTTCCCAGAGCCCCGATTCGAAGCGCATCCAGATGTCGAGACCACTGTAGTACTCTCCCGTTGAACTTTGGTATATCATTGCTGACTCCACACCATCCGCTGCCGTCGAACAAGTCAATGCATCTACATGGTATTATTACTACCGGCGGGACCGAAATTCGCCGGTCCAGGGTATAGATGGGTGCCTGGATCGGTCAGGCAGGACAACGATTCGGCAATGCGGTGAGTCAATCGCACGCGGTTGTGGCGAACTCACAGGAAAACTGTGACTGCTTCGAAGAACCGAGACTGGCCTACTGCTGCTGTTGCATCGCCAGCTCAAGCGACCAGAAGAAGCCGTAGTACGCGACGACGCCGGCGGCGAGCGTCAGGTAGTAAGCCCACTGGGGAGCCGACAGCAGGTCGAAGATGACGCTCACGGCGGTCACCCAGGCGATGGCGAACACGAGGTCGACGAACATGCCTCGTTTGTGGTCGCGCACGTGGTCGCGGAGGGTGTCGACGACGCTCATCGGCGGCCTCGCGTCGTCCGTGGCGGTCGTGGTCTGTTCAGTCCCATACTAGTCACGCTTCGATGTCTGTCTCGCCGTGGACGTCGACGACGAGTACCGGCAGTCGGGTCCGTCGCAGCACTTTCTCCGTGACGCTGCCGAGGATGACTCGCTTGAGGCCAGAGCGCCCGTGAGAGCCCATCACGACGAGGTCGATGTCGTTGTCCTCGACGAACTTCCGGATGGCACGGGCGGGTTCGCCGGCGGTGATGTGCTCTTTCACTTCGACGCCGTGTTCGGCGGCTCGGTCGCGGACGTAGCCGGTGGCTTCGTCGGCGTCTTCCTTGATGTCGGTCATCTCCGCCAGGTTCCCCTGGCGGATGCGGTCGACCTGCTCTGTGCCCAGCGAGTAGCTGGTGGCGTCGACATCGACGACGTACAGCGCGTGGACCGTCGCGCCGTACTTCGAGGCGATGTCGACCGCCTGGTCGACCGCGTTCTCCGCGGTGTCGCTGCCGTCGGTCGGAACGAGAATGTTGTCGTACATGGGTTTAGTCGTCTGCGGGGGTGCCGCCGCCGGTGCTGTCGCCGACGACGTCTGCGGCGGTCTCCTGTTGCCCCATCGGTTCGGGGCTGTGACACTGTCGAACCATCTTCTTCGTCTCCAGGGGCGGCTCGGGGGTCGCCAGCGAGACGGCGATGGTGACGATGAACACGACGGGGGTCCCGATCAGCGCCGCGCCGATCGGCGGGACGTACTGGGCGTAGATCGGGACGATGGCCCCGCCCTCGCCGGCGATGGCTTCGAGTGCGCCGATGTAGTTCGGCAGGACGCTGTTGATAATCGAGGTGATCCAGATGAGCAGGCCGAGCACCATCCCGGCCAGCGCGCCCTGGCGGTTGGTGTTCTCCCACCAGAGGCCGAGGAAGAACATCGGGAACAGCACGACGCCGGCCAGCGAGAACGCGTAGGCGACCAGTTCGCCGATGAGCGCCGGCGGGTTGAACGCGGTCACTGTCACCAGCGCGCCCATGCCGATGATCGTCCCGCGACCGATGAGCACCTGCTGGCGCTGGGTCGCTTCGGGGTTGATCAGTTCCGTGTAGATGTCGTGTGCGACCGCCGAGGAGGCCGTGATGAACAGCCCGGCAGTGGTCGCGATTGCGGCGGCCATCGCACCGGCCGCGACGAGACCGACGAACCACGTCGGGAGATTGGCGAACTGCGCGGCGAGGACGACGATCACGTCACCTTCCGCACCAGACATGCCGCCTTCCGCGGCGTAGGCGCTCGCGCCAGTGGTCGCTTCGAAGAGATCGACGCCGAAGGCCGCCATCGCGGGCGACGCCCAGTACAGCAGGAGGATGAAGAACAGCCCCCAGACACAGGACCAGCGGGCGACGCGCTCGCTTCTGACCGTGTAGAACCGGACGAGGACGTGCGGGAGGCCGCAGGTCCCGACGATGAGCGAGAACGCCGTCGCGATCCAGAGGTAGAACGGCTGGTTCACGAACGGCGCGGAGAACTCGCGGCCGAGGTCGGCGATGAGCGCGCCGTACTCGACCTGCGGGAGTATCGTCGAGTACCCCTGCGAGAAGCCGACGACGTAGACACCCGCGAGGAACGCGATGATGAGGATCGTGTACTGGACGGCCATGTTCTTGGTCGCGCCCAGCATCCCCGAGAGCGCGAGGTAGCCGACGGTGATGGTCATCATCACGACGATCATGGGAATGATGTCCAGCCCGAAGACGTACTGGCCGACCAGCCCCATGCCACGGGCCTGGCCGACGGAGTAGACGTACGCGATGAGCAGCGTGGTGAACGCGGCCAGCGCGCGGGCGGTCGGCGAATTGAACCGGTCGCCGACGAAGTCCGGCGCGGTGTACTTCCCGAACCGGCGCATCTGCGCGGCCAGGAAGATGAGCAGGATGAAGTAGCCGGTCGTCCAGCCGACGATGAACGCCAGGCCGTAAAAGCCCGAGAGCGCCACCAGCCCGGCTAAGCCGAGGTACGAGGCGGCGGACATCCAGTTCGCGCCGATGGCCATCCCGTTCTCGATGTTGCCGATGCCGCGGCCGGCGACCCACATCCCCTCGGTGTCGGCCACCTTGAACACGTAGCCGATGACGAGGAACGAGGCCATCATCAGGAAGACGATGATCGCCGGGACGAGTTTGAACGAGATGTCCAGCGCTTCTGCCTGCAGCGGGACCGTCACTGCTCGACACCCCCGTCAGCGGCCGTCGCTTCGCCGGCCTCCGGGGCCGTGCTTTCGACGGCGTCGGGGTCGATACCGTACTTCTGGTCGAGCCGGTCACGGTACCGCGTGTAGACTACCGCCAGGATGAGCGCACCCGTCGGTGCGCCAAGCGAGACGAGGAAGTAATGCAGCGGGAAGCCGAATATGGGTGTCCCCACGGTCATCATCTCCGGCGCGATGGCAGTCATCGTCACCGGGCCGAACACGACCAGCGCCCAGAGCACGAAACTGCTCCAGATGATCTTCAGGTGGTCGCGCATGAACGGCGTGCTCGGCCGTAACAGGTTCACCTCCCTGTCGAGGTAGTCGATGTCTTCGTGGGCAGGCTCCGTGCCGCCATCTGGTTGGATAGTTGACTCTTCTCGGTCCGCGGGCGTGTCTCTTGACATGTGGATTGAAAGCTTGAAAATTCGTGGTACTGTTCGCTGTTACCGCTCAGTCTCCCTGGACCTTGGTCGCGATATCACTGACAACATCAGGGTTTCGCAGGGTGCTCGTATCGCCCAGTTCCTCGCCGTTGGCGATGTCCTCTAGCAGGCGGCGCATGATCTTCCCGGAACGGGTCTTCGGCAGTTCGGGCGTGAAGATGACGGCTTCCGGCCGCGCGATTGGACCGATAGCGTCCTCGACGCCGTCGATGATCGCACTGCGGAGGGCCTCGTCCTCGTCGTAGCCGTCCTCGGTGATGACGTAGGCGTACACCGCCTCGCCCTTGATATCGTGGTCGCCACCGACGACGGCGGCTTCGGCGACGCCTTCCACGCCGACGATAGCGCTCTCGATCTCCATCGTCCCGAGACGGTGCCCGGAGACGTTGATCACGTCGTCGACCCGCCCCAGCACGGTGATGTAGCCGTCGTCGTCGATCTTCGCACCGTCTTCGGGGAAGTACACCCAGTCGTCGGAGTCGTCGCTGTCGGTGTCGGAGTACTCGGCCCAGTACTCGTCGATGAACCGCTCGTCGTTCTTGTACAACGTCCGGAGCATGCCGGGCCAGGGCTTGTCGACGGTCAGGTAGCCGGCGCGGCCGGGTTCGACCTCCTCGCCCTCGGTGTCGACGATGCGGACGTCGTTGCCCGGCAGCGGCGGGCCGGCAGACCCGGGTTTCATGTCCTTGACGCCCGGCAGCGTCGTGATCATCATGCCGCCGGTCTCGGTCTGCCACCAGGTGTCGACGACGGGACACTCCTCGCCGCCGATGTGCTTGTAATACCACTTCCAGGCGCGGGGGTTGATCGGCTCACCGACCGTCCCGAGCAGGCGCAGGCTGGAGAGGTCGTGCTGTTCGGGGTACTGCTTGCCCCACTTCATGAACGCGCGGATGGCCGTCGGCGCGGTGTAGAGCTGGTCGGCTTCGTACTCCTCGACGATCTCCCAGAGGCGATCCTTGTCAGGGTAGTCCGGCGTCCCCTCGTACATCATCGTCGTCGTCCCGAGCGCGAGCGGGCCGTAGACGATGTAGGAGTGGCCGGTGATCCAGCCGATGTCGGCCGAGCAGAAGTACGTGTCCTCGGGTTTGATGTCCAGCACTGCCTGGGACGTCCAGGCCGCCCAGGCGAGGTAGCCGCCGGTGGAGTGTTTGACACCCTTCGGTTTCCCGGTGGTCCCGGAGGTGTACATGAGAAACAGCATGTCCTCGGCGTCGCGGTCGACCGGCTCGACCGCCGCGCCCTCGTTGTCGGCGATGACATCGTCGAAGGCGACCTGATTGTCGGCGTAGTCGTGGTCGAAGCCGTCGCCGTCCATCAGCCGCTCGGCGATGATGGCGCGTTCGACCTCGTGGTCGACGCCGCTTAGCCCCTCGTTGGCCTTGTCGAGGTGGTCGAGCGGGTCACCGCGGCGGTAGTAGCCGTCGCAGGTGACCAGATACTCCGAGTCGGCGGAGTTCATCCGCGTGGCGAGCGCGTCCGCGGAGAAGCCGGCGAACACGACGGAGTGTGGCGCGCCGATGCGGGCACAGGCCAGCATGGCGATGGGCAGCTGCGGGATCATCGGCATGTACATCGTGACGACGTCGTCCTCGCCGACGCCCATCTCCCGCAGGCCGGCCGCGAACTCGTTGACCTTCTGATGGAGTTCCTCGTACGTGTAGGTGATGTTGTCTTCCTCGACCGGCTCACCGACCCATTCGATAGCGGCTTCGTCGCCGCGCTCCTCTAAGTGCCGGTCCAGGCAGTTCGCCGACGCGTTCAGTGTGCCGTCGGTGAACCACTCGTAGAACGGCGGGTTCGAGTCGTCGAGGACCTGGTCGTAATCCTCTTCCCAGTCGAGAAGGTCGGCAGCCCCCTCCCAGCACTCCGGCCAGTTGTCCTCGAACTCCTCGTAGATACCCTCGTCCGTGACGTTCGCCTGCTCGACGAACGCCTCCGGGGGCTCGAAAACCTCCTGCTCTTCGAGCCGCGCTTCTAGTTGGACATCTTCATCTGACATAGTCTATCATCGATATTTCACAGCGGCCATATAAACGGGGGGTCTAACTACGATAATATGAAACGGGATTTCAGTTGTCGACTGGCCGTCGCGGCTCCGCCGGCCGGTCGTCAAAAAACGCGGTCAGGACCTTCTGTTGGGCTTTCCTGAGGTGATTGTGGAGCGTCGGGGACGACACCTCCAGCGAGTCCGCTAGCTCCTCGGCGGTCGACCCGCGGGGCCACTCGAAGTAGCCGCTGTGGTAGGCCGCCCGGAGGACCGTCTCTTGCCGGTCCGAGAGGGTATCGGTCAGCCGGTCCCGGAACCCGGAGTCCGTCTCGGCCGGTCGCTCCGTCTCTCGCTTCGCCGCCAGAGACGTCTCCGGGTAGGCGTCGGTGACGGCGTTGACCGTCGGTCTGATGTCGGCTTCGCTGGGGAGTTCGACGGCGATAGTCGCGGCGCCATCAGCGGCCGTCACAGCACGGATGCGGCCGCCGCTCTCGACCAGGTGGAGCGCCGGCGTGTCAGTAACGACGACCTCCAATAGCACGCCGTCGCTGTGTTGTTCGAGGAGTCTGGCGTCCGCCACGCCGTCGTCAGTGTCCGCATACGAGAGTATCGCGTCGGCAGAGGCTCCTTCGACCAGCAGGTAGTACAGCAGCGACTGGCCCCCGACGGGGACGACGCCCGACAGCTCGACCGTACACCCCAACGCCCCGGATACGCCGGCGGTAAACGTCCGCTCGTCCGCGCAGTGGAACTCCAGTTCTGTCACCGTATCGGCGAGCAGGAGGCGTTTGCGTTCGGCTGCGGCCTGTGCATGGCCGACCTGGACGCCGAGCGCCGAGAGGACGGCGCGTTCCGCATCAGTGACTCCCTCGCTGGTCCCGATCCCGATGACACCCGACACGGCGTTTTCCCTGACGAGCGGGACCAGCGCGACCGGTCCGTTGCTGTCGTCGACGATGCGGACGTCGCCGATATCGAGCGAGGACCCGAACGACTCGATGTGCGTCTCGATCTGTTGTTCGACGGCCGTCTCCGAGATCTCAGCCATCGCACGCGGGGTCAGCCCGTCGCCAGTCCGCTCGGCGAGCCAGGCGAACTCGAAGCCCGCTGTCTCCGTCAGGTGGTCACAGACGGTCGTCACAATCGCCTCACCGGTTGCGGCGGCCGCAAGCGCCTCGCTGACCGTCGTAATCCAGCCGACGGGTCGCTGGGGCTCCGCCGGCGCCGCCCGCTCACTGGATCCGTCGACGCCCGCGACGATGGTTTCCCGGTCCGGTTCGTCAAGCAGGGGATCGAGGCGGTCGAGTCGGTCCCAGCCGCCGAGCGCACAGACCACGTCAGGCGGGACGCCGTCGTTCAGCAGGCTCGCCGCGAACCGCCATCGGAGGTCGCGCGAGGAAACCCCTCGCAGGTGCGGTGCCGCGTCGGCGGCGCGGTCGGCCACCTCGCTGACGAGCATCTGGAGCCGCCGCGGGGAGACGGAGAACAGTGGCTCGTCGTTGGCTTTCCCGGACGCGTTTGCGTACTTCCGCATGTCGTGTTCGACCGAGTCCGGGAGGTACGTTTCGCGCACAACCTCGTTGCCGTCCCGAACAGCAAGCAGGTGATGGCCCTCGAATTCGGTGATATCGGCCAGCTGGACGGCCGTCATCTCCGCCGGCCGGAGTCCGACCTCCGCACCGAGCCGGAGCACGAGGTCGGCCCGGTGTGTCTCGGCCGCGCGACGGAGCTGTTCGTACCCCCGCTCACCGATTTGGTCGGCTGCTCCGTCCATGTGTTTCGGAAATTTATAGAATAACGAAATAAGTGTTGCGGTCAGATCGTGCGTATAGACGAGAGAGCCACGATAAAACAGTCTCTAAGAACACTGTTGCCACGAAAATATTTCGGAGATATAAAGAAGAGCGAAACGCCTTATTCTCTCCTCGTCGTCGACTGGATTTCGCCGAGGATTTCTGGGTTCCGCAGCGCGCTGGTGTCGCCCAGTTCCTCGTCGTTCGCCACTGCGGTTAGCAGGCGGCGCATAACCTTACCCGAGCGCGTCTTCGGGAGGTCGGGCGTGAACACGATCTCTTTGGGGCGGGCGATACCGCCGATAGCGTCTACGATAGCCGCTTCGATGGCCGTCCGGAGTTCGTTTTCGGCGTAGCCGTCCTCCGGGGAGACGAAGGCGTACACCGCCGTGCCGGTCGTCTCGTCGTCGGCACCGACGACGGCGGCTTCAGCGACGCCGGTCACGCCGGCGACCGTCGACTCCAGTTCCTTGGTGCTGAACCGCCGGCCGGCGACGTTGATCGCGTCGTCGATCCGACCGAGGAACGTGATGTAACCGTCCTCGTCGGCCGAGACACTGTCCTCCGGGTAGTAGCGCCATCCCTCGGCGCTGTCCGGGACGCTGCCCCAGTCTGTTCCGTCGAGTAACGCGCGCGGCATCCCTGGCCAGGGGCGCGTCACGACGAGCTCGCCGGCCGTATTCGGCCCGACTGCCGCACCTTCGCGGTCGACGACGGACGCCTCGATCCCCGGCAGCGGCGTTCCCGCGGCCCCGGGTTTCATGCTGTCGACGCCGGGCAACGTCGAAACGAGGATGGCTCCAGTTTCGGTCTGCCACCAGGTGTCGACGATCGGGCACTCGCCGCCGCCGATGTGTTCCCGATACCACTCCCAGGCCTGGCCGTCCATCGGTTCGCCGACTGTCCCAAGCAGACGCAGGCTGGAGAGGTCGTGCGTGTCGGGGTACTCCTCGCCCCACTTCATGAACGCCCGGACGGCTGTCGGCGCGGTGTAGAACACGTCGACGGCGTACTTCTCGATGAGTTCCCACAGCCGGTCTTTTTCGGGGTGGTCTGCCGTGCCGTTGTATAGTACCGTCGTCGTCCCGAGCGCGAGCGGGCCGTAGACGATGTAGGAGTGGCCGGTGATCCAGCCGATGTCGGCCGAACACCAGTAGGTGTCTTCGGGCTTGATATCCAGCACCGACCGGGCGGTCCAGGCGACGTGTGCGAGATATCCGCCGGTCGTGTGGGTGACGGCTTTCGGCTCACCGGTCGTGCCCGAGGTGTAGATGCGAAAGAGCGGGTCGTCCGCCGCCCGCGACACCGGCTCGATTTCGGCTCCCTCGTGGGCCGCCAGCAGGTCGTGATAGTCGTCGTAGTCGTCACCTAAATGTACGTCACGGCCCAGCCGATCCAGCACCACGACCGACACGTCGTGGTCGACGGCGATGCGTGCGTTGTCGGCCTTGTTCTTCTGTGCGACGGCGCTGCCGCGGCGATAGTAGCCGTCGCAGGTGATGAGATACTCCGACTCGGCCCGCTCCATGCGCGTCGCCAGCGCGTCCGCGGAGAATCCCGCGAAGACGACGTTGTGTTGCACGCCCAGCCGTGCACAGGCCAGCATCGCGACCGGAAGCTCGGGCACCATCGGCAGGTACAGCGTCACCACGTCGTCCGGCCCGACGCCGCGGTCGCGCAGCGCCGCGGCGAAGGCGTTGACTTCCCGGTACAGTTCGAGGTAGGTGTAGGTGCGTGACTCGTCGAGGTGACCCTCCCAGACCAGCGCGAGCTGGTTCTTCCGCTCGGGAAGGTGTCGGTCGATGCAGTTGTAGGCGGCGTTTAATCGACCGCCGGGGAACCACTCGAACGGCGGGCCGTCCGCGCCACGGAACACCGTCTCGTACGGTGTCTCCCAGTCGAGCAACTCGGCGGCCTCGTGCCAGCAATCGGGCCACTCCCGTTCGAAGCGGTCGTAGACAGCCGGGTCCGTTACGTTCGCCTGCTCGACGAACCAGTCCGGCGGTTCGACTGTCTCGCGCCCCGTGTGGGACTGGTCCCGACCCGGTTCGTCTCCCCGTGTCATCAATTGACAGTACGCCGGCGCACTCAAAAACATCCTAGCTAATTGTGTATGACTCTGACGTGATGGGACCGATACTGACCCCGGCGGCAGTTCTCAGTTTCGACACTGGCGACGGAACTTATATTGAGTCCTGCGGACAACAGATGTACGAGAGGCCGGTAGGGGCATGAGCGACACTGAAAAGAAGATCGCCGATACGAAGGGACAGTTCCTCCAGGCGGTCTCACAGGGCCAGCGCCTCACTGACGCCGAGTGGCGAAACTGTCGCATCGTTCTCACCACCGAGCGGGTCGCCTTGCTGGGCGACGACAAGCGACAGATTTCACTGACCGATATCGACCGTATCGCCGACCGGTTCGACGTGAACCAGCAAAGCGCCGGTGTCTCCGACTACGTCGCACTGTACGTCGGCGAGGACGTGATTCTGGTGTCAGCGTCGGACCACGAGACGTTCGAGACCGACTTCTACCGAGCGAGTCTCGACGGCGCGATCGTGCTGGTCCAACACCCCGCACTGAAAGGCGGCGTTGTCCAATCTGCCGAGTGGACGAAAGGCCGACTCAAAGTGACCGACGAGGCGCTGAAACTCGCGATGGCCGACGGGCAAGCCGTCGTCGTCGACCGCGCTGACATCGGCGACCTGGCCGTCGAAGAGAAACAGGTCAGCGGTGAGGAGCGGACGGTCATTCAGGTCGAGCACAGCGAGGACGACATCAGCGTCGAAACACACCTCGCCGGCGAGGAGTTCCACGCCACCGTCCTCCGGACGATGCTCGAAGAGAGCGCCGAACAGAACCGCGCCGACCTTGATTTGAGTTCGACGGAGAAGCGGGTTATTATGGCGCTACACTCCGGCGTGTCGCCCTTTGACATCCCCAACTTCGTCGGTATCGACGTCGAGAAAACCGAGGCGATCTTCGACCGACTGATCGAACTCGACGTTATCAGTGTGCTCCGGGAACGGACGGAAGTGAACCTGACGACGAAGGGCCGTCGAGTCGCCGGCGAGCGGATGGGCGAGCAGTAGCGGGCGGCGTTGCACCGGCAGGTGTTTGATCGCACCGGTAGCCTCGGACGCCCCCAACCCGTTCGGTTTCCACGTCACAATCTGGACGCGCGTTCGAGAGTAGACACCGACCAATCTCAGTAAGGCCGCCATATTGAAGCCCTTCCTCCGTCTGCAACAAATATGCACATCGATACGGCTGTGGTCCTCGCTGCGGGTGAGGGGACTCGCCTGCGGCCGTTGACGCGAAACCGACCCAAGCCTATGTTGCCGGCCGCGAACCGTCCGATTCTCGAACACGTCTTCGACGCGCTGGTCGAGGCCGGCATCGAGAAACTGGTCGCCGTCGTCGGCTACAAGCGTGACCGCGTGCAGGACCACTTCGGCCCGACCTACCGTGGCGTTCCGATTTCGTATGTGAGCCAGACGAAACAGCTCGGCAGCGGACACGCGCTCCTCCAGGCGCGCAGCGTCGTCGACGGCCCGGTCCTGGTGATGAACGGTGATCGGCTCGTCGACGCGGCCACTATCGAGGCGGTAGACAGCTCCTACGCGGAAACTGGCCACACAAGCATCGCTGTCCTCGAACGACAGGACACTAGCCGCTACGGCGCAGTCGAAGTCCAGGACGGCGATATCGTCGACATCGTGGAAAAGCCTCAACACGACGATTTCAGACTCATCAACGGGGGCGTGTACGCCTTCGACGGCGACGTCTTCGAGGCGATCAACGAGACGACGCGCCACGCCGGGGAGCTGGCGCTGACCGATACCATCGAACTGCTGCTGGAATCTGATCGAGTCCGGGCAGTCGAGGTCGACGGAATGTGGGTCGACGCAACCTACCCCTGGGACCTGCTGACGGTCGCCCGCGAGGTACTGGCGCGGGGTCGAGTCGTCGAATCGGCCCGCGACGAGCAGGTCTGGGTCGACAACTCCGCACGCATCCACGACGCGGCCACCCTCCAGTCGCCGGTCGTCGTCGGACCGGACTGTGAGGTCGGGCCGGACGCCGTCATCGGCCCTGATGTCGCGCTCGGGCGGAACGTCACCGTCGGGGCCAACAGCGTCATCCAACATACGGTGCTTGACGCGGACACGCGCGTCGATCCGAGTTCGACCCTCGTGGACACTGTCACCGGACAGGACGTGAACCTGGGTGTCAACACGGTCGTTCCCGGCGGTCCGGCCGATGTCCAGGTCGGCACAGAGGTGTTTGAGGACCAGCGCCTCGGGGCCGTCATCGCCGACCGCGCCGAAGCACTTGGCGACGTAAGCTTCGTCTCCGGGTCGCTCGTGGGGCCGAACGCCCGGCTTGCGACCGGCGTGACAGTCGATGGGACCGTCCGCGAAGGTGCGGAGGTGGTCCGCTGATGTGCGGGATCATCGGCTGTGTCGGCCGCGGCGACGAGACGCTCGATACGCTCGTTCACGGCCTGTCGAAACTGGAGTACCGGGGGTACGACTCCGCCGGCGTCGCACTGGCCAACAGTCACATCGACATGTGCAAACACTCCGGCAAAATCGCGGACCTGCGCGAGGCGCTGTCGGAACGGACGCTCTCGGGATCGGTCGGCATCGGTCACACCCGCTGGAGCACGCACGGCCCGCCGACCGACGAGAACGCCCACCCGCATCAGGACTGCACCGGCGACGTCGCGGTCGTCCACAACGGCATCATCGAGAACTACCAGTCCCTGCGTGACGAACTCGTCGGGGCCGGCCACACCTTCACCTCCGATACCGACACGGAGGTCGTTCCCCACCTCATCGAGGATGCGCTGAGTAACGGTGCGGACCCCGAAGACGCCGTCCGGGAGGCAATCAGCCGTCTCGACGGGAGCTTCGCAATCGCCGTCGTCATCGCCGGCTGTGACTCGGTGTTTGCCGCCCGGAACGACTCCCCGCTCGTCCTGGGTATCGGCGAGGACGCGACCTACCTCGCAAGCGACGTGCCCGCCTTCCGGGATTTCACCGATAAGGTCGTCTACCTCGCCGACGGCGAGTTTGCCCGCCTCAACGGCGACGGGTGGACCGTCACCGACTCCGATGGGACCGTCATCGAGAAAGACGTCGACACCGTCCAGTGGGATCCCGAAGAGACGGGCAAGAGCGGCTACGACCATTTCATGCTCAAGGAGATTCACGAGCAACCGCGCGCGCTCCGGCAGTGTTTGCGGGGCCGCGTCGACGAACTCGCCGGGACGGTCGATATCGGCGATCTCGGTGATCTCTCCCCGACCGGCGTCCAGTTCGTCGCCTGCGGGACCTCGTATCACGCCGCCCTGCATGGCGCGCAACTGTTCCGCGAAGCCGGTATCCCCGCTCAGGCGTTCCTCGCCAGCGAGTACGCGACCGCGACGCCGCCCATCGGCGATGCCCTCGTCGTCGGCGTCACCCAGAGCGGCGAAACCGCGGACACGCTGTCGGCGCTTCGGGCCGCTCGCAGCCGCGGCGCGCGAACGCTGGCCGTGACCAACGTCGTCGGTTCTACCGCGGCCCGCGAGTGCGACCACGCGCTGTACATCCGTGCCGGCCCGGAGATCGGCGTCGCCGCCACCAAGACTTTCGCCTCGCAACTGGCCGCGCTGAACCTGCTCGCACTCGGGACCTCTTCAACTGGGGACGCCCGGCAGGTTATCAGTGCGCTCCGTGACCTGCCCGGCCACGTCCAGGAGGTGCTCGATGAATCCGCCGCCCAGGAGGTGGCCGAACTGTACCAGGACGCCAACGCCTACTTCTTCATCGGCCGCGGCTATCAGGAGCCCGTGGCACTGGAAGGCGCACTGAAGATGAAGGAGATCACCTACAAGCACGCCGAGGGCTTCGCCGCCGGTGAACTGAAACACGGCCCATTGGCGCTGGTGACTGAGAACACGCCGGTGTTCGCTATCGTGACGGGCGACGACGAGCGCGCCCGCAAAACCATCGGCAACGTCAAAGAGGTCGAAGCCCGCGACGCACCCGTGGTTGCGATTACTGACGGGCAAAGTGACGTGGAGCGGTACGCTGATCACGTGCTCGAGATCCCGGAGACGCATCCGCGGGCCGCTGCCGTGCTGGCGAACACCCATCTGCAGTTAGTGTCGTATCACACGGCCGCCCTACTGGGGCGGAACATCGACAAGCCTCGCAATCTGGCGAAAAGCGTGACCGTGGAGTGAGCGGCGCATAGCAGGTCAACGCCGCTCGCGGTTTTCCGGCGGCTCCGGCGGTTCGAGGAGTGCGGCTAACAGCTTGACTGTCGTTGCGCCCGAGATGGCGTTCCCTACAGCGTGCGTTACCGACGCGAGGCCGGAATTTCGCCATAACTGTGTAATCCGCGGGATGAGAGCATCGAGAACGGAGATGATAGGGGCGACAGTGTACGTTTCCCGGAGGTCGATGACGATAACGTCCGGCTCCGGTTCCGCGGTGAGCCATCGGTAGAGGCGGGACGCGCGCGTTACCTCGGTTATACGAGCGCAGACGCCATTCAGTACCGAGGTTTCGAAACCCTGCGCAAGCGTATCGGAAACTGACGTGAGAGCCGAGTTCTCGACGGCTGACCGGAGACGCTGTTTCACCACCGATACTGTCTCGCTGCTCGTCATTGATACCCTGAAACGACAGTCGCTCTGATTGTTACGGTTCCCAGGTCAAGCGTCACGACGCGCCCCTGTTGCATCGTTTGGCCCTTGAACGTGACGCCGGAGTCAGTCTCTCGTACCGAGAGGTTCGCGGAGAGGGTAACGTCCTGGTTCACCGGGTGGTCCCGCTGGTAGATGTTCCCGTCCTGTCCTCTGGTGATAACTGTCGCGTTCTCGCGCTGGACACGAGTGATTCGTGCGATTGTGTCACCGCCGAACGACTCGGTCATCCCTGGTGAGATGCTGTCGGCGAGTATCGGAGACACGCTGGACAACCGCAGTCGAACATCGCGAGTCGCGGGCTGGCCGCGCTGGGATGTCGTACCGACCCGCACGATTTCTCCCTCGATGAGACCCGCTTCTGTTCGAAGTGCCAACGGCGATCCTGACCGGACCGTCGTATCGCCGAACTCTGCTGTATCATTGTAGGCTATGCTCTGGAGTGTCATTCCGAGGACGACGGTCTTTTTGTCCGGATTACTGGTTCCGTATGCTGTCACTGACTCGATAGTGGCTACTTCCCGCCCTCTAACGCGGATTGACTGCCCAGCACTGAGCTGTCTGGCGTCGGTCTCTGAGAGGTTTGTTCTGACGACCACCTCCGTCTCCGTGGTAGAGATTTCGGCGGTGCCGCCAACGTCACGAACCGTTCCGGCGGTAGAGTACGTCTCGGTCAGAATCTCGAGCTGTCGGCCGTACCGTGGTGGTGCGCCGTTGTACTGGATACTGTCTCCCGAACGCGGCGCTGAGAGTCTCGCACGCACTACCGCCCGGGTGGACTCCCCTTGCGGAGTCAAATAGACATCCGTGATTGTGAGCTCTGAATTCCCCGTCGGACTGTAGCTGTCGCCGACCGATATCTGGGAGCTGATATACTCCGGTTGGGGTCCGAGATCGAGCGTCACATTCGTCGTCCCTCTCGCGGGGGACGAACTCGACCCGTCCTCGGTATCTGTCAGGACCAGGCTGATTCCAGCGATAAGGACGGCAAGAACAAAGACGACGACGAGAGCGTCGACGACATTGATGACACCAAACAGGTTGCCCTCGTCGTCGATGATCCCGTCGGAATCTTCCATCGGCTCCATATCAGGCCATCCTCCGGCCGGTGTATGGCCTTTTCGCTTGGGTCTCGGAACCCTCGTGTTACGGACTTCGGACCACACAGCGCTCGCTTTCTGGGATGTAGCTGGTTTTCAAAGGGAGCCCAAGACCGTGTGGCGATCCTCAACGGATTTGGAGGGTTGCCCTTGGCGGCGGATAGAACGGCAATGGGACTCGATCTAATTCCGCCTTTGAATCACTACCGAGTTCTGAATGCGATTAGAACGTCAATAACAACGCTCCATACCTGCCTTGAGACCAGTTTCATATCGTAGCTGAACGACTGGTCACGCACGTATTCGAGGTCGTATCGCAGCTTTTCGCCCGGTTCCTTCCCAGTTACGTCATTAACCTGCGCAGGACCGGTTAGGCCGGGTTTCACGAACCAGCGCTTCTGCCAGTCAACGACGCCGGTCTGAATATCTGAGTCCAGTTCCGGGCGTTCGGGCCGTGGGCCGACAACGCTCATATCGCCCCGCAGTATCGACCAGAGCTGTGGAATCTCATCCAGGTGCGTCTGCCGCAGTACTCGCCCGACCGATGTCACGCGTGGATCGACCCCACCCGCATCCTCATTGCTGATCTTCGCACCTGTCTCGTTTTCCGCGTTTTCGATCATCGACCGGAACTTGTAGATGGAGAAGGTTTCGCCGAACACTGCTGTCCGGTCTTGCCGGTACAGTATCGAGCCGCCGTCGTCTAGCTTTATCGCTACTACAATCGCAACAATTACAGGCGATAGCGCGACCAGCCCGACCGACGCAAACCCGATATCGAACGCGCGCTTGAGAATGTAGTCCTGTATGTCCCAGGGCTCGATCTCTACGTCGACCAGGGTACCGACTCCACCGCTGGCGGTCAATACGGAGTCTGTATGGTCTCGGTGTACTTTCGCGTTAACTCCGTACTCGTAACACGCGTCGAGTGCGCCGAAGAACTCCGCCCGGTCGGCATGCTCAAACGCCAACACGACAGTATCGACGTCATACTCGACGAGAACGTCCTCGATGCGCGAGAGGCCACCCAACCGTTCCAGCCCACCGGGGCTGACCCCTCCGTCAGCGATGGCTTCGGTCCGTTCGGTTGTCGTCACGACACTCGTCGGACAGAGGTAGCCCAAGAGTGTCCCGTCGACCACACTTGCGACTTCTTCGATCACTTGGAGGTCATCGCCGACGACGATAGTCCGCTCGCCATTTGACGAGGGCCGCTTCCGAATCCACACGAACCACGCTGGCAGTGCGATCAGTAACAACGGGGTCACCAATACGACAGTCAAGCGCGGCAATCGGTACGTGTAGTCGAAATAGCCGATTGTCGCCAGCACGAGTACCGCCACGAGCACCCGCTTTTGGGCCAGCGCTACGGCGTCGAGAATCCGACGGGGCCGGGGCTTGTACAGCGGAAGGAACACGCTGACGACGACAGCGACTGTGACCAGGAGCTCGAACGTGAACTCCGACCCTGTCGGGGGGTCGGTCGGCAGCCGATTGAATATCGGGATGGTGGTCGCTATCGACTGGAAGGTAGCGTTGTTGACAAGTGCGACGGCAACCGCTGTCAGCACGACGACGCCGGCCACACTTGCGACCCGGTACCGCCAGCCACTATCCATTAACAGTGTGATTACCGAGTTCCGGGATAAGTCCTGCGTCCGGAGACTCAACTATTGAAACGATTCTCGTAGTGGTGTCCTGGTCTTTCAACCAAGTAACCCCATATCACCATACTTCCACGCACCCCGCTGGCTACTGACCGGGCTACCTGGTCAGTTCTCTCACTCGCTCGCGGCGATGTTCTCGGCGGACATCTCCGGATCGATCTCGCCCTGTAGCCGTTTCTCAGCCTGGTCGCGGTCCTCGGGGTAGCCGATGTCGTTCCGCCAGCCGTCCATGCGGATCGCGTCGATGGTCCGTCCGGAGTGCAACAGGAGGTCTATCGCGTCGCTGATCTCGTACTCGCCGCGGTTCGAGGGCTGCACCAGATGGCAGGCGTGGAAGATGGCCGGCGTGAACGTGTAGAACCCGGTCATCACCAGATTGGACGGCGGCTCCTCTGGCTTTTCGACCACTTCGGTTATTTCGCCGTACTTGTTGGTGTCACAGACGCCGTATCGGCTCGCCTCCTCCCATGGGACCTCCTCGACGAGGAAGGCGGCGTCGGCGCGTTCCTCCTGCTGGCGGTTGACGACATCCTGGAGGTTCGCCTCGAAGATGTTGTCGCCCAGCATCAGCATGAAGTCGTCGTCGACGTGTTCCTCGACGGTCAGGAGCGCGTGGGCGAGGCCGTTCTGCTCACGCTGGTGGGTGTAGGTGATCGGGACACCTTCGAACTCGTCTTCGTAGTGGTTAATGATGGCCTGCTTCTTGTAGCCGACGACTACCAGGAGTTCGTCGGCGCCGAGTTCGATCAACTGCTCGAAGCAGTGTGTCAGAATAGGTTTTCCAGCGACTTCTACCATCCCCTTCGGCTTGTCTTCGGTCAGCGGGCGGAGACGGGTTCCCTCACCAGCGGCGAGTACGACAGCTTTCATATGTTCTCATTGGTCGGTCGTCCGATAAAACTCTTGTCGAATTATAGGATCCGAATTATAATACCCGCTCCTCGACTATCGTCTCCCGATGAACGTCAGTATTGTCGGAAGCGGATACGTCGGGACGACGGTCGCGGCGTGTCTTGCGGATCTTGGACACGAAGTCGTAACGATAGACATCGACGAGGATATCGTCAATGCGATCAACGACGGCGAGTCACCGATACACGAGCCCGGGCTCGACGAACTCGTCGCCGAGCACGGCGGCGGTCGGCTCCGGGCAAGCACCGACTACGACGAGATTCTCGATACAGAGCTGACGATGCTGGCGCTGCCGACGCCCTCGAACGACGACGGGAGCATCGACCTCCAGTTCATGGAAGCCGGTGCGGCATCCGTCGGCGAGGCGCTGGCCGGTGCTGATCGCTCGGCCGACGATCCACATCTCGTCGTCACGAAGTCGACTGTCGTCCCGAGCACGACCGAGGACCGACTTGCTCCCCGCATTGCCGAGGCCGGCCTCGAACGCGGGACGGACTTCCTCGTCGCGTCCAATCCCGAGTTCCAGCGCGAGGGGACGGCCGTTGCGGACTTCCTGAATCCCGATAAACTCGTCTTCGGGACGGACGACAACCGCGCAACAGCCCTCCTCAACGAGCTGTACGCACCGCTACGCGAGGCCGCCGAGGGCGACGTACCGGTCGTCGAGACCGGTATCGCCGAGGCCGAGATGATCAAGTACGCCAACAACACGTTCCTCGCGACGAAGATCAGCCTCATCAACGACATCGGGAACATCTGTAAGGAGTTCGGCGTCGACGCCTACGAGGTGGCCGACGCGATCGGGCTCGACGACCGTATCGGCGAACAGTTCCTCCGGAGCGGCGTCGGTTGGGGGGGCTCTTGTTTCCCGAAAGACACTGATGCAATTATCGCTGCAGCACGAGAACAGGGCTACGATCCGGCCGTCCTGTCGGCGGCCGTGGAACTGAACGACGCCCAGCCAGGCCGACTCCTCTCCCTGCTCGATGGCCACGTCGATGTCTCCGGAAAACGCATCGCCGTGCTTGGCCTGGCGTTCAAACCCGGGACGGACGATATCCGGAACACGCGAGCGGTCCCGGTCATCGAGGGACTGCAGGAGCGTGGGGCCGAGATCGTCGCTTACGACCCCGTGGCGACCGAGAACATGCGCGAGCGGTATCCCGACATCGAGTACGCCGACTCGGCGGCGGCCGCGCTTGCGGGTGCATCCGGCGCTGTCGTTGTCACTGACTGGGACGAGTTCGCGGCGCTCGACGCTGAGTTCGACGAAATGGCTGCGCCCATCGTCGTCGATGGCCGACGCATCATCGAACGCCGCGACGGTATCACCTACGAAGGGTTGACCTGGTAGCGCGGTCAGTCGTGCGTTCGGATTCGCCGGTCGAGGACAGCAACGACACCGGCAGCCAGTAGCGCTACGACGAGGACGGTCGGGTCCGAAGACACGTACAGGCTCGGCGTCGGCGGCCGCCAGTTCGCGAACGGATACAGCCAAGCGCTCGCCCGCCCGTCGGCGTACACCCGCAGCCCATCCAGCAAGAGTGCGGTGAGGCCACCGAACGTCACGAGGCCGAACACTCGCCCCCAGTTCCGTCGCTCGAATGTGACGGTGATGATCCCGGCCAGTAGCAGGACTCCACCGAGTGTCGAGAGGGGTGCGTAGGTGAACGGTATTCCGAGAAGCGTTTCGACCGTGTTCTCGTCCACCACGATTCTGACTTTTATCAGATCGGGAATCGCTGCACCGCCCATCCCGACGACGACCCAGCGCTGATCGAGCCAGTCGACGCGCCAACTCGCGACTGTGAGGAGGACGTACGGAACGAGAAGGTGGGTCAGCAGATCAGCCATCGCGAGCCTCCAGTGTCCACGTATCACGGTCGACGCGCCAATACCGGAAGAACAGAAGCAGGAATCCGAACGCGCCGATAGCCGAGGCGCCGTATTTGTAGAACTCCGCCCACCGGCTGCTGTTGACGACTTCGATCCGTTCGGCTGTTATCCGCTGATCCGGTTCGAGCGTTCCGTACACCTGGACGACACCACCGGGTTCGACGGCCGCTGCCGTCCCAGTCACCTGAAGCGTGATTGCTGTCCCATCGCTCTCGGCCCTGATCTCCATCCTGTCTTCGCTGGTCTCTGTCACCGTTCCAAACACTATCACCCGCTGTCCCACGTACGAGTCGTACCCGGCCGAAAGGTCCTCAGCGTCCGGGTACGGTGACCGTTGCTCTTCTGTAACCTCCGCGTGGACGAACAGTCCTCCGAGTATCAGGCTCAGCACAAGCACGATGACGACACGAACCCAGACGCGCACACCATCTGTTCTTTCGGTGGGTATAATGGTCGTTTCGCTTCAGAACCACAGCGGTCTCCGGAAAATCACCCGACCGTCACGTTGCCGCCGCCGTACACCGTCTGCTCTGTGACTTCAACAGTCGTTTCACTTCCGCCATCGGTCGTCACGGTGTACGTCCCCGGGTTTGCGACAGTAACAGTGAACTCACCGTTCTGGTTGGCTGTCGTCCGGCGCTCGTACGCGATCTCTCTGTCCGAGACAGCGACCGTCGTTGCGACTGAAACGGTCGCGTTGGGGGGTGCAGTGCCCTGTATCGTCCCACCGGGGACAACTGCGAACGCCTTGTGGCTCCCGTCTTCGCTCACGAAGAGCGGTCGGTAGTGAGCCAGGCCGTCAACATCACCGTTCCGGCTTCCGAGTTGCTGGTGTAATCGGACGTACATCGCGGTTGGCTCCTCGACCGAGGTCTCTGTCGTCACGACGTATCCGACTCGCCCGGAAATCCGATTGTAGGCCTCGTCGGGGTCCGTGGCTGCGATAAACGGCCCGTACGTCTGGCGTGCGTAGCCGTAGCTCTGCGATTCCCCGTTGACAAAGTAATTGTACATCCGGTTCTGCCCCCAGCGGCTGAGGACGTAGTTTTCGGGATATTCGAGTCCCCGGTCGGTGGCGTCGGCGTCGACTGCTGCCGCTGCGCCGTAGGCCCCATCGACGGTAATCACTTGACTCGTCTTCACCGGGACCTGGACCATCCCGAGGGCTCCGAACAACAGGAACAGGACGAACAGCGACCCGAGAGCGCGGGTGTCCGGTATGAGTACGTCTCGCAAGTCCCTGTTGCCAGTCGTCAGCACCGGTCGAGCGACATCAACCCACGAAGCGGTCCAGACGAACGCGAGGCCGGCAAACAGCGCGAGAAACGGGGCCAGCTCGCCGACGAAGCGAACCTGAATCACGGCGAGGGCGAACAGTACCCAGGCGTAGCTACACGCGACAAGCCAGCCGCTTCGGTCGCTCCGAGCGAGGGTAATCCCCCATACCATCGCCGGGAGCGCCAGGAACAGCGTCAGGCCGAGCAGGAACAGGAAGCCGAAGGCGTCAGCGCTGAACAGCCCGTACGTTTCCGCAATCCCGTCGGACCGAAACAGCGTATCGAGCCGGCCGCTGAACGTTCCCCACTGTTCTGTGAGGCCGAAGCGAAAGACGATGAGGCCGACGACACCGAGCGCGACATCGACTGCAGCCAGTTGCCTGGCGGTGCCATCCAACCGTCTCGTTGCTTCTGCCGTCGCGATGACGACGACAGTGCCCGCCGTCAGCAGTGCCGGCGTGCCAGCGACCAGTGCCGTCTGCCAGTCAGCGATAGCGTGGACACCGCCAGCGACTATCGCACCGAGACCGACACCGGCAAGCACTGGCGCGTTCCTGACCAGCGACGACCGGTCGTTCGATACGTCGAGGAGCGTCTGCCCCAGTACGACCAGCCCGACTGGCAAGACGAGCAGTGGGCCGGCCTCCCAGGCGAGCACCTGGCCGGCGATCCCGACTCCGATGCCGACCGCGGCAACCCACGGCTGTGGTCGCCGAAGCGACGCTCGGTCCGTAACTGTCGTTAGCGCGACCACGAGTGCAAGGGCGGTGAGTCCGAGCCAGGGGTAGTCGAAGGCGTGGTGGTCCGCGAACCCAAGGCTCGTCCGGAAGGCGTGGCCGGGAATGAACGCCAGGAAGAGGACCGACGCGAGACCGATACGTCGGTCGCTGGACACCCGAACCGCGAGCAGATAGAGCAGGACGCCTGTGACCAGTGCCGACACGACCGGATACCACGCGAGAACGTGGCCGATAACCGCTTTGCTCCCGCCAAACAGGCTTGCCACCCACCAGAGCGTTGCGACCATGAGCGGCTCTCCCTTGACCAATCCATCTGGAAGGACGGAGAGCGCCCCGAGATCGGCCGCGCTGCCGGCGTTCGCCGCGACCTGTTCGATGTGATATCTGTAGAAGTAGGGGTCGTTACTTGACAAGACGATATCGCCGCCGCGGTAGATCGAGCCGATGACGTACGTTCGGGCGACGAACACGACAGCCAGCGCGGCGACGAGCAGGCCAGTCGCTCGCGCGTCGAAGTCAAAATCCAGTGCGTCACCGATGTCGAGACTGAGCCCGCTATCGCCACTGACCTCGGTTTTGCCGTCGAGAGCGGCCCGCACGGCATCGGGATCGGCGACGCGGTACTGCTCCCCGTCCTTCTCGACGATGCCCGCGGAGACGAGTTCGCCGAACTGGCCCGAATCGACGGGGATGTCGTCGAACGTCCAGCCGTCCTGTTCGTCGTCGACGGCCAGAACTGCCGCTGTCGCGTCTCGCAGCTCGGGTCGGTCATCGAGTACCGTTCCCGCCCCGGGCGTGTCGCTCATGTATCCCCTCTTTCCGGTATGGCGAATAAATCCATCGAGACTCGTCGTCTACGCGTCCGCCGACTCCAGCGCCGCTCGAATCGCTGACTCCACGTCGTGTTCTGGACTCCAGCCAAGAACGTCGGTCGTTCGCCCGGTGTCGACCGGGAACGAATCGACGAGCGTCTCGTCGTCGCCGCGTGGGTTCTCGACCAGTGCCACGTCGGCATCGATATCGGCGACCTCGGCAGCAACGTCTCTGACGAGTTCGGCCACGGTGTGGACGCTGGGGTCCTCGTCGCTGGCGATCTCGTACTTCTCGACGCCGGTCTCGCCGCGGTCCAGTTGCGAAAGCAGCCGCTCGCAGCTGTCGACGTAGGCCCGTGCCACGTCCTTGACGTGGATGAAGTTCCGGGACTGCGTGCCGGGCTCGTAGACGGTCAGCGTCTCGCCGGCGAGGGCGCGGTTCACGAAGAAGTTGATGACGGTCCCCTTCGAGACGGTCTGGCCGTCGAGCTCGTGGCTGCCGTAGAGGTTCGAGATCATGAACTGGTGGGCCGGGAACGCGCCGTCAGCGTACGTCTCGATAGCGCGTTCGTTGAGCAGTTTCGTCCGCCCGTACCAGTTCAGCGGGTCCCGCGGGTGATCGACCGTGATGGGGAACTCCCGAGGGTCGCCGATGACGGCCATCGAAAACGGGAAGATGAGCGCCGCGCCGGTCTTGCGGCAGAACCAGGCAACGTTGTCGGTCCCTTGGACGTTGACCTCGTAGGCCAAGTCCTGCTTTTCCTCGCAGTCGTCGACGCCCGAAACCGCGGCGAGGTGCATGACGACATCTGCCCCACTGAGGGCCGCTTCCAGCCGGTCCCGGTTCCGGATGTCGACGTGTTCGATATCGACATCGCCGACGGACCGAACGGTGCCGAGATAGAAGTTGTCGATGGCAGTGATCTCCCAGTCGGGGTGGGCCTGCTGTAGCTCGTAGATGACGCGGCTGCCGATGTAGCCCGCGCCGCCGGTGACGGCGACGTGGGGCGAATCGTTCGTGGGTTCTGTCTCAGTCATTGGTGGTGAATCTCTCCGCGAGGTCGCGGACCCCCTCCCGGAGCGTCCACGATGGTTCGAAGCTGGTCCCGCTAAGCCGGTCGAAGTTGACGTGGTAGGACGGGCCGGGATGCTCGTCTTCGAGGTAGGTCACGTCGACCGGGGCGACCTCCTCGGCGACGATGTCCGCGATTTCGGATATCTGGTAGTTCGACTCCATCGACCCGACGTTGTAGACGGGTTCGTCCCAGGCGTCGGGGTCACACGCCGCCTCCGCGTAGGCGCGGGCGGCGTCCCGGACGTGGATGAACGGCCGCCAGTTCGAGCCGTCGCCGTAGACGGTGAGCGGGCGGCCGGTGAGCGCGCGGAACACGAAGTAGTTCACGACGAGATTGAACCGGATGCCCGGCGAGTGCCCGAAGTTGGTGGCCATCCGGAGCGCGGTGCCGGTCATGTCGAACTCCTCGCAGTACTCCCGCAGCAGTGTCTCGGACTCCAGTTTCGTCTCCGCGTAGGGGTTGATCGGGTCGGGGTCGACCGTCTCGTCGATGTCGGTGCTGGTCGCGCGGCCGTAGACGTTACACGAGGAGGCGAAGACGACGTGGTCGACGCCGAGTTTCCCCGCCGCGGTCAGGACGTTCTCGGTGCCGTCGTAATTGATTTCGAACGTCTCCTCGCGGCGGTCGTGTGTGCTCGACGCGCCGGTGATGGCCGCGAGGTGGATGACGCGGTCGACGCCGCGCATGGCGCTTTCCACGTCGCCGTACTCGCGGACGTCGCCGCGGCGAAATTCGAGCCCGTCCCCGAGCGTCCCCAGCAGTGCCCGGGGCGACCCCGAGGAGAGGTCGTCGAAGACGACGACGCTATCCACGCGGTCGTCGGCCCGGAGCAGCGGGATCAAGGCGCTGCCGATGTAGCCACAGGCCCCGGTGACCAGCACGTCCATGGTCAGTCCTCGCTCAGGACGCCCGGCAGGAAGCGGTCCTCGTGGGCCTCGATGGTGTCGGCGTAGCGAGTCAGTGTCTCGAAGATGTCGGCGACGCCGTCCTCGAAGGACTGGGACTGCCCGCCGATGAGGTCGGCGTAGCGGTCGTTCTCGATCTCCATCTTGTGGGTCTCGTCCTCGTCGCGGGGGTTCTCGAAGTGCTCGACGGCGACGTCGAGGTCGTACTCGCTGCCCACCCCGGCGATGGTCTCGGCGATCTCGACGATGCTGATGGCGCGTGTGACCTGGTTGTACACAGTCAGTCCGTCGGGACGTTCGTCGGGGTCGGTCAGCGCCACTTCGGCCAGCCCTTCGACGGCGTCTTCGAGCGAGATGAACGGCTTTCGCTGTTCACCCTTGCCGTAGACGGTGACGGGATACCCCGCGACGGCCTGCGCACAGAAGCGGTGCGTGACCGTCCCGAAGTAGTAGTCGAAGTCGAAGCGGGTCTTGAGGCGGTCGTCCGCCCGGGTCTCTTCGGTCTCGGTCCCGTAAACGATGGCCGTTCGCACGTCCGAAATCGGGATGTCGAACTGCGTGTGGGCCAGGCGCATGTTCTGTGCGTCGAAGCCCTTCGTCGCGTGGTACCAGCTCCCGCCCATGTTGGGGAACGGCACGTCGTCGCGCTCGTCCTGGTTCTCCATCGTCGACCCGCCCTCCGGGATCGGGAACTCCGGCGCGCCGTAGACGCCCGTCGTCGTCGTCTCGACGAAGTGGGTGTCGGTGAGGTCGTGCTCTTCGAGCCCCCACAGGAGGTTCCGCGTCGCCTGGAGGTTGTTGTGCTGGGTGTAGTTCGCCCGCTCACCGTTAATCTGGGAGTACGGTGCGGATGGCTGGGCGGCCGTGTGGACGACGACTTCCGGCTCGTGGACCGTCAGCAGTTCGTCGACGAAGGACTTCTCGGCGAGGTCGCCCTCGACGAAGGAGAGATTCGCCAGCCCGTGGACCTCGCGGGCCGCGTCGAGGCGCTCGTCGATGCTGGCGACCGGTGTCGCGCTCGTCGCGCCGACGTCTTCGACCCACTCCCGCCGGGCGAAGTTGTCGACGAGCAGCACTCGGTCGTCCGTTCGGTCCGCGATTCGCAGTGCGGCCGGCCACCCGACGTAGCCGTCGCCGCCAGTGATGAGGATCGTCATAGTTACTCAGATAGTGAGTAACCGCGATGCGTAATCAATCTTCTGTTCAGCCACTCCCTACAGCTCGCTCTCGTGAGAGACGGTTTCACACTCAAAACAGCGTCTTTCTCCCTCTATCGGCCGATTTCGAACCGCTCGAAGTACTCTGTGACATACTGGTTCGCGTCCGTCGGTGGTTCCGTGACGACGCGATACGCGTCGTGCTGGTCGTCGAGCACTATCTCCGCCTCGTCTTCGGGTATGACCCGATACACGACCGGTATCGTGTGCCGGGCGTCGACGCCGTCGATCGACGAGGTATCCCAGAAGTGTTCGCTGACGCCAAGCTGTTCCGCCTCGACCGCTCCGAGACCGAGTTCTTCCTCGGCGACGCGCACCGCTGCGTCGTCCAATCGTTCGCCCTTGTAGAGGCGACTCCCCGGCCAGAACCACTCGCCTTTCGCTGGCTCGCTCTGCCGTCGCGTGAGAACGATCCCGCCTTCGTACTCGACGACGAGGTCGACACAGGGCTGGGGCATGTTGTTCAGACAGGTGGCGAACGTCTCCGTCGGAATGTGTTCGTCGTGGAGTTCCATACCGCTTCGCTCGCGGGCCACCGGTGAAACCGCTCCGCTTCTCGCTGTTTCGCAACCGTTAAAACCGACCCTGTCTTCTTTCCGATTGCTATCGCACGGGCCGGTGGGGTAGCCTGGTATCCTTCGGCCTTCGGGTGGCCGTAACCGCGATTCGAATTCGCGCCGGCCCATACTTCTCGCGGCGCTCACTTGCGAGCGCCGCGTGTCGTCCGCCGCCGCGGGAAGTCGAGCAGGGAAATCGTAGCGCGAACGAAGTGAGCGACCGTCTTCCCGTGTTCGATATTCGCGCCGGCCCATTTTCCACAATCTATGCCAGATAGTCCGGTATGTTACCATTGGGTAGCAGCAACCCCGTCCTCGTGAGCGGGGCGAACGAGAGTTCGCGGAGCTCCACTCTGTGGCGATGGGAATTCGCGCCTATCTAAGTCTAGATAGGACTGTTCTCGCGCCTGACCGCCGGCCGGATAACTACAGCCCTAACATTGATCGGACCCGTTCTATCAGGCCACCTTGTAGGTCGAAGATCTGTGCCATCTCCTCGTCAGTTAACTCAAAATCGAATATCGAGAGATTGGCCCCCAGATGGGCACGGCTGGATGCCTTCGGTATCGCGGCGACCTGTTGTTGCTGAACGAGCCAGCGTAGCGCCACCTGTGCTGGTGATTTCCCGTACTGGTCACCGATCGCCGACAGCGTGGCGTCGTCGTTGACGCGGCCTTTGGCCAGCGGGCTGTAGGCGGTCAGCATGATGTCGTGCTCGATGCAGTACGCAAGGAGGTCGGACTGGTCAGTGAAGGGGTTGTACTCGACCTGGTTCGTACAGATCGGGGTTTCTGAAGCCTTGCGCGCGTCGGCAAGCTGCTCGACCGAGAAGTTGCTGACGCCGATGTGTCGAACCACTCCATCGCTCTGGAGTTGGTTCATTGCCCTGATCGTCTCCTCGACGGGGACGGAGCGATTCGGCCAGTGGATCAGGAGCAGATCAATCGTCTCGACGCCGAGCTTCTCGCGACTCGCTCTGGCGACCTGTTTGGTATCCTCGTAGCCCAGGTTCGTGCGCCAGACTTTGGTCGTGATGAACAGGGCGTCGCTGCTGACAGCCGTCTCTGCGAGCGCCTGGCCGATCGCAGCCTGGTTCTCGTAGTACTCGGCCGTATCGATATGCCGATACCCCATCGCCAGTGCCTGGGCAACCGTCTCGGTGCAGGTTTGTCCGCGCAGGCGATAGGTCCCTAACCCGAGTGCCGGGACCTGTGTTTGAGCTGTGGTGACGTGTTCCATGACCTGGCTTGGACCGACCCGAAAAAAGCTCCTGCGCCGGCAAGCCCGGCGACCGGGGCGCATATCACAACTTGCTTTCCGCTGGTCGCCGTACCCGATGACAGATGCGTGTTGGCTTGACGCGGCTGAAACGGCCGTTGCGCTACGTGATGGCGCTCCTCTATGTCGTCGCGGGAAGTCTTCATTTCGTCGTGCCGGACCTGTACGCCCAGATAGTGCCGCCAGTGTTGCCAGCACCACTTGCGCTGGTGTATCTGTCCGGCGTCGCCGAAGTCGCTGTCGGGCTCGGCCTGCTGGTACCGCGGACGCGTTCGTACGCCGCGTGGGCGACGATTGCTGTACTCATCGCGATCTTCCCCGCGAACATCTACATGGCCGTCTCTATGGTCACCATCGAGGGGGCACCGGGTGGCGGCGATCCCTCTGTGCTGGCTCGCTGGGCTCGATTGCCTCTCCAGGGCGTGTTGATTCTCTGGGCGTACTGGTACACTGACTGAGGGCACAACCCGCCGTATATCGCCGACGGACTCCGTTTCGGCGGTCACGACGTTCGGTTTTGACTTCTCAGTTGCCGCTCCGACCCCGCACGACCTCGTATCCCTGCCCGCGAAAGCGGAACCGCCGACTGCTCGAATCGTACCCGAGCACGCCGTCCACGGCCCGTTTGTCGGTCTCGACAACAACGCGATTCACCTCGTCGGTTATGAACGGGAGGGCGTTGCGAAGCCCGCCGGCCGACGGAGCGAACCGACCGCGCGTCATCACCTGTTCGGCGATAATCCGCTCGTCCGCGCCGTCGGCGCGAGTAAGCGAGAACGTCGCGTCGGCCGGACTCTTGCCGTCGCCGTGGCGGCCGGTCGTCACGGTGACGGTGTCGCCGTCACGCGCAGTCGACACGTCCTCTGTCGGCGTCACTGTCACGCTGTCGCCGACCAGTTCGACCAGGGCACCGCTCTCGTTCGTTGCGTGGCCGTAACCGGCGACGATGGCGTACTCGCCGCCGCCGAGGTAGCCCTGCGTGAGACCGTCGCAGTGGCAGTCACCGGTGCTGCACCCGACAGCCTTCCCGTTGAACGCCCGGAGACCCCACTGCTCTCGGCCACCTGGTGACAGGATTCGACAGTCGGCGGTGTGGCCCGTCGGCGCAACGTGGAACCACTCGCCGTCGACGAGTTTGTAGAGATCCCAGTGGCCACACTGGAGTCGCTCGTGGCTGTTGTTGACCATCTCGAAGCCCACCTGGGTGTCCAGTTCGGCGCGCTCGGAAGTGGGGCGAACAAAGGACGGGGTCGTCCCGTCTGCCTCGTGGAACCACTGGACGCCGCCGTCGCCGGGAAACGGCGGAAGCGAGCGGCCGGCGAACCGGGAGTCGGCTTCCGGGCCGGGAGTTCGCGTATCCCAGACGGTGATCGACAACGTCTCATCCCGGCCACGAAACTCGTAGGTCCCGGTCGGCCGACCGGGCTGGCCCGGTTCGCCGACGAGCGCGTACTCAAGGGGGAGCCATTCACCGGGGGCGAGCCGGTGCGTTTCCGGCATCCACGGGCCGACGTCGTCGACGCGCCAGTACCCCTCGTCCGTTCGGCCGAGCGAGGGCACTTCTTCCGCGAGTGCGTTGTTGTCCGTGGGCGCGAGATGGAGGCGGGCCTCGTGGTCGTAGCCGCGGGGCTGGCGGCTGTGGGTCCGTCCGATTCCCGGGATCCACTCGACTCTGAACGTGTTCTCGAACTCGTTGCCGTTCTGGAGCCAGCCGCGAAGCGTGGCCGGGTGGTCGTCGGTCGCCGTCCGGTCGAACCAGAGCGCGACTCGCGCCCTGTCGTCGGTGTGGAGCCCTGACGAACTGAGGGCGTAGGTCCGCGGTCCGGTTTCCAGTTCGACGACGGTCGTCGGCTCGGCCGGTCTGTGCGGCTCGGTGGTATCGGTCGGCGCTTCGGAACCGCCGTCGTTCGCGTCGGTCGGTGACTGCTCCGGGCGTGGTGCAGGCGTCACGGTATCTGTCTCGTCGGTTCCCGGGCTGCCGAACGAACAGCCGGCGAGTCCCGCCAGCGCACCGGGGACCGACGCGAGGAGGGCACGTCTGCGCATAGACGACGGGTTCGCCGCCTCGGATAAACCCTTTCTGGAGGCTCATACGTCGCTTGTAGCGTTTTCGGTGCCGTCAGGGCCACAAACTGTGGCTTACCCCTTCGCGAACATCTCGACGACGCGGTCCAGGTCGGACGACAGCTCCTGCATCACGTCTGTCGTCGTGAGGATCCCGACGCTGCTGGCCTGTCCATCGATCACAAGCCGCTTGATGCCGTGCTCGACCATCGTATCGATAGCTTCCTCAAGCGAGGCACTGCGATCGATGGTCTTGACGGGGGTCGTCATCAGGTCACCGACCGGTGTCGTATCCGGCTCGATCCCGTCGCTGAGGCCATCGATAATATCCGTCTTCGTGAGTATCCCCCGCCCGTACTCGGTTTCAACCACGACTGAGCCGACTGCTTCCGACGCGAGTAGTTTCGAAACGTCCCGGACGGCAAGCTCCCGGTCGACGGTCTTCACTGGCTTGGTCATCACCCGCCCGACAGGTGTGTCAAGTGAATTCATACCACTAATTAGGAAACAGACATAATAACTCATTTGACTCCCACAATCAGTGCCAACGCTCGCCTACCAGTCGAATGCTTCGTGGATCGCCAGTCCCTCCTCCTGACATACCGGCCCGACGACGTCGGTAATGCCGTCGAGAATCTCACTGGAGCGAACAGGGATCTCGTGGCCGCTAAAACCGTCCATCTCGTCGTTGCTGACGCTGTACACCACCCGACCGAGGCCGGCGTACCGGAGCCCACCGGCACACATCGGGCACGGCTCGGTGCTCGTGTACATCGCAATCTCCGCGCGCTCGTCCGGGTCGAACTCGCGCATCGCTCGGTACGCCAGATGGAGCTCCGGATGCCGGCGCACGTCGGATTCGGTGAGCACGCGGTTCGATGCCTCCATGACGATTTCGTCATCACGAACGAGCACAGACCCGAAGGGCCGGTCGCAGCGGTCGACGGCGGCCCGGGCCAACTCGAAGGCGCGCCGCATGTGCGTTTCGTGGTCGAACTCCTCGAAGTCCGGCACAGGCATACCGGCGTTTTGCATTGCACGCGGAAGTAGGCACGGCGGGTAACGACTTGGCCTCGCGACGCGGCGCTCGACCGAAGACTGACAGTAGTGTTACAACTGTGCCGGTCTTAGTCACGGCCATGCACTGGGACCGCCGCCGCGACCTCGAAGGCGGGAAAGAACTCGGCATCTGGCTCCTCGTCGATGCTAGCGGAGCCGTCGAACGGGAACTGTACGTAGAGTCCCACGAGTATCGCGACGGCGGATTCGACGTGTACACGGCCACGCCTGCCGGCGAATGGACGCATCTCGAAGCGACAGACACCGCCGATGAAGCGTTCGCCCGCGCACTGGCGTACCTCGACGACAGTGGCTACGACCGGACTGACCACTGAACGTGACACACCCACTTCAGTACGAATCTGCCAGCACGTTTCCCCGGTAAACGACCAGCAACCATGTTACGGACCGCAATACTCGGCCTGGGCGAGGTCGCACAGTGGCACAAGACCGCAATCGAACGTACCCCCAACACCGTACTCACTGCCGTTGCTGATATCGACTCACAACAGGTCGAGCGCGCCGCTTCTGCGTGGGGCGTCTCCGGATACACCGACCCGCACCGCCTCCTTGCGACCGAAGCGGTCGACTGGGTCCACGTCTGTACGCCGCTGCAAACCCACTTCGACCTCGCGATGGCGTGTATCGACGCGTCGGCCCACGTACTGGTCGAGAAACCGTTCGTCTCTACCCGAGAGGAGTTCGAACGCCTCACAGCTGCCGCGGACCAGGCTGGCGTTCGGGCGACGGTCGTCCACAATCAGGTGTATTACCGGCCGCTACAGACCGCGCTCCGACGCATCGACCGCGGCGATATCGGGCGACTCCACGGCGTCTCTGTTCACTGGACGGAGGACATCGACCCGACGGTTCCGGGCCGCGGGGACTGGGTGCTCGACCTCCCCGGCGGTGAGTTCGGCGAGGGGATCGTCCACCCCATCTACGTCGGGTTGCGCGGGGCGGGCTATCCCGAAGACGACGCCTCAGTCGACGTTCGACAGCGTCCCACAGCGGCCGAGGGGGTCGCGTTCGACGGGATCGCCGTCTCGTTCGTGACGGCCGACGACGTCACCTGTACGATACAGCACCACTCGAACGTGCCTGACCGTCGCCGCGTCGTCTTTGCTGGGGAGGGCGGTCTTCTCACCGTCGATATCGGGACACAGTCGCTCCGGTACCACCGTCACGGCTACGGCCCCAACTCTCCGTACGACCTCCCGGTGCTGGCTGGGGCGCTCGCAGACCTGCGAAACGCGGCCCGCACGACCGCCAGTGCAGTCCGTGAGACCGTCAAGACGCGGCTATCGTCGTCGTACTCGACCCACGACACACATACGCCGGTAGTCCGCCGCGAAGCACGGGCCATCGAACACGGCGCTGACGGCCCGACGCCGCGAGCGGAGGCCGACTGGACCAACCGGCTGTTCACCTCAGTCGCCGAACTGTGAGACCAGAACCCGGACGTTTCGCCGTTCGAACGACCGGTCGACCGCCATCGCCTGTCGATGCACGTAAGTCGCCGACCGACCTCCCCACTGTATGCGCCAGTTCGTCATCATCGGCCACGACGCCCCGACGACGCCGGAGTTCTCGCTCGACGACCTGGCCGGCGCTGCCGGCCGGCTCGACGTGCTCTGTCGGTGTGTCACCAGCGCGTTCTTCCTGAGTCATGACATCCGCGAAGACGTGCGGGTCCACCTGATCTTATCGGACGAATACACCGTCTCGTTCGAGGGAAGCGACCTCCGCCGGCTGAACCCCGATGAACGGTCCACGGCGGCACTGATCCGGAAGGCCCTGGAGGAGCGCGAGGAAGCCATCGGCCACATCCCGGTCGAAACGTCGCCGGGAGTGTCGCTCACGCGGCGGGGGTTCGAGGGGACGCTCGACGACGTGGCACGCCGCGGCACCGTCGTCCAACTGCACGAGGACGGCGACCCCGTCGTCGACGTTGCCCCGCCGTCGGATCCGGTGTTTGTCCTCTCCGATCACCACGACTTCCGGGAGGGGGAAGCGGCGCTGCTGGCCGACCGCGCGGACGAGCGCGTCTCGCTGGGACCGAACGCCCTCCACGCCGATCACTCGATCACTGTCGCGCACAACTATCTGGATACGGCAGGGTTCGAACAGTACTGACGGGACGGGCCGGGAGGTGCCAGAAGGGTTTTCCTCCGTGATTCGCTGAATGGTGTATGGGATTATTGGGCTCGGTAACCGGCGTTCGACGCCATTTCAGGTGTTTGACAGTCGACCGCCAGAGGAAGCAATGAGCGACAGCAACAGGCTCTCTCGCCGCGCGGTCCTGCAGTCCGTCGCTGGGGTCGGGCTGGCCTCTGTCGCCGGCTGTTCGGCCTTCGAGGGCGGGAGCGACGACGTGGCGACGCCAGTTGATGACGAGCGGGCCAGGGAACTCGCGCGCCGGTTCGCGCCGACGCTGTACTTCGACCAGGCGGAGCCGTGGTTCCCGACGGACCCGCGGCCCTACACCAGCGAGCAGGACGGCGAGACCGTCGTCGACGGGTTCGACGCGTTCAACGGCTACCACGAGCGGATGACCGACGGGGAGCCACCGGACCCGACGGCGTTTTACAACGCTGTCGAGTACGAGAACTCGCCGCTCGCGGTCGTCCAGTTCTGGTTCTACTCGGCGTTCGACCAGTTCACGACGAACTTCCACTGGCACGACTGGGAGGTCCTGCACGTGTTCGTCGACACGGAGACGGACGATCCGCAGCTGTACGTCGCTAGCTCCCATTCACGGAAGGTTCCCAACAACGAGTTTCTGGACCCGGACCCGGAGATGGTGCCCCGCATCCTCTCGGAACTGGGGTCACACTCCAGCGCGCTCTCAGTCAACGACGTCCGCGACCGGTTCACCCGGCTCCCCGATGGCGACCGGTTCGCGGACATCACCAACAGCGCCGTCGAGACCATCGAGGACCTCGCGGAGATCCCGTTCGCCTACGGGCTTCCGCGCGATGAGGGCTCCCGGCTTCCCTACCTCGTCCCGGAGTACGAGGGCGCGCCGCTGTACGAACACGACCGGCTGCCGTCGGTCAGCCGCGAAGACCTCATCTCGGCGTCGCTCACCGTCCGTTCGTTCGACAGCCTCACCGAACCGCCGTCGGACCTGCCGACGCGGGAGACCGGGCTCGTCTTCCAGCACACCGACCGGAGCGAGGCCGACCCGGACATCGAGTACGAGCTCGTGCCGAGCAGCGAACTGGAGCACATCGCCGACTTCACCGGGCCGCAGTTGAGCTTCGAGTTCGCCGTGCCCGAGTTCGCCGAGGACGCCGTTTCCGGCCACATCACGACGACCGGTGCGCCCTGGAACCAGCCCCGGTACGAGAACCCCGCGGCGGATATCTCCGAGCCCAACCACCGGGCGGCGCTGGCCGAGCGCTACGACGCCATCGGGGCACCGGCGGACATCCGGACTGTCGTCGCCAGTCTCTCGGAGGCCGTCTCGAACGACGACGCCCCCGAAGACGAGGGGCTAACGACGGAGGACACCACCGTCGAGTCCGTCGCCCTGCTGGAGAGCGACCCCGAAGCCGTCCCGACATCCGGTGGACTGGCCGTCGTCCAGGACGTGCCCGCGGGCGAACACCGATTCACCGTCAACGGGGCCGGCGTCGCGCCACACAGCGAGACGGTGTCTGTTCCCGACGCGGAGACGGCCGACGGCCCGACCAGAGCGGGCGTCGACGGCGAGGTCCCGCTTGTCGCTCGGGCGAACGCGACCCGCCTCGAAGTCGATCCGTCGGGAGCCGACAGCGACCTCACCGACCTCGCCGTCGAGGACGACTTCGCCGGCCGGCTGTACGACGCGCCGCTCTCGGAACCCGACGCTGTGTACGTCCACGGCGGCGGCGCGTACACGACGGAGGTCCGGGACAGCGACGACGAGATCGGCGCGTTTCGGGTGAATCCAGACTCTGAGGCTGACAGCGCTGCTATCGACGATCCCCGAACCGGCAAGGCCTCGCTCGCCTCGTTCCTCGCCGACATCGCCGAGGAGACACGCCAGTCGGTCGCCGAACAGATGGACGAGGACAGCGACGACGATGACGAGGGAGACTCCGATGACGACAATAGCTCCGGAAACACCGGTGGCTCCGACAACGCCTTACAGGGCCTCGAACGGGCTCTCGCCGCCGTCGTCGAGGCTGCGAGACGGGCGACGGAACGCGCCGAGGCCGGCGACCGCGGCAACGCGGATAAACAGCTCCAGGCCGTCGCCGACCGCCTCCAGCGCGTCGCGACCAGGATCGAGGATGCCAGCGACGACCTCTCGGACCCGCTATCGAACGCGGCCCGGCAGCGCCTCGAACAGGCCGAGCGGCGAACTGAGCAGGCTCAGGCCGCCGACAAACTGTAACTCTCGGAGTCCCGAACCCGTCTCAGAGACCGAACCACTGGACTACCGCGCCGACCACGAGCACCAGTCCCACGGCGACGAACGTACCGGGGACCGGGAGGACGAACAACACGACACCGAGGGGGAGGACGATTGTCGATCTTCTCATACGAGCACACGTAGCGGGGGACGCCGTACCCATCCGGTGCCTGCATTCGCGTGGAGCCGTGCGGATTTTGCCGATGGGGACCACACTGCCGGTATGGACGAGGAACTCGCCTGGGAGACGCTCGGTGCCGAAACCGCCTACGCCTGTCCGGGATTCGATGTCATCCGCGAGGCGGTTCGCCTCCCCGACGGGACCGAAGGGGAGTTCGACTACGTGCAAAACGGCGACAGCGTCGTCGTCCTCCCGTTCACTACCGACGGTGACGTGGTCATCATCGAGGAGTGGCGACAGCCGGTGCGACGGGTCAACCGCGGCCTGCCGGCCGGGACGATGGAGGAGGGGGACGACGACCCGCGCGTCGCCGCGGCCCGAGAACTCCGCGAGGAGACGGGCTACGAGGCGGACACGCTCGACCATCTCTACACGGGCGAACCGGCCAACGGCAACACCGATTACGTGTTCCACTACTACGTCGCACGCGGGTGCGAAGAGACGGCCGACCAGGATCTGGACCACAACGAATCGATCCGCGTCGACACCGCCGACTTCGACGCGCTGCTCGATGCCGTCCGCGACGGCACCCTCCGGGACGGTCGCGCTGCCTTGGGTATCATGCACTACGCCCTGTTCGAGCGGTGACCTGACGACAGTTTGATATCCTGTGGAATGGTACCATCTAACATATGACCTCGATTGCACTCGACGAACAGACGGAACGCCGGCTGGACAAACTGCGTGCCGCCGTCCGCCGCCGGACCGGCCGACCGGTTTCACGGGCGGAGTTGCTCGAACGGCTCATCGAGGACGCCTACGGGTCCCGTAGCGAGGTGGTCGAGATGTTCCGGTCCGCTCAGCCCTACGTCGCCGATGAGGACTCCGGGATCGTCCATCGGCCCGAGCGCAAACTGGTCCCCGGCGGGCCGGAGCGACCCGACGAATAGGCGAACACAACCCTTAGGCGCGCTGGCCGACGACGAGGTGTAATGACGAATTTCGAGGTCCGCCAGTACGACGCCGCGGGTCGGCTGGGCGAGCTGACGGTGCCGCGGGCCGGCGTCACTGTCGAGACACCGACCATCCTGCCCGTGGTCAACCCGCACGTCCAGACGGTCGCGCCGGCGACGCTCGAATCCGAGTTCGGGGCGGAGATACTCATCACGAACAGCTACATCCTGCACGGCTCCGAGGACCTCCGGGAGCCGGTGCTGGAGCAAGGACTGCACGAGATGCTCGACTTTTCGGGGGCCATTATGACCGACTCCGGCTCGTTCCAACTGGCGGAGTACGGCGACATCGACGTGACCACCGAGGAGATACTGCAGTTCCAGCACGAGATCGGCTCCGATATCGGTACGCCGGTGGACATCCCGACGCCGCCGGACGTGGACCGCGAGCGGGCGACCGAGGAACTCAAAACGACCCAGGAACGGCTGGAACACGCTGCCACCGTCGACACCGGCGAGATGCTCGTCAGCGCACCGGTTCAGGGATCGACCTACCCGGACCTGCGCGAGCGCGCCGCCGCGGACGCCGTCTCGACCGGCCTCGACGTGTTTCCCCTCGGTGCTGTCGTCCCGCTGATGAACGAGTATCGCTACGCCGACCTCGCGGATGTCGTCGCGGCCTGCAAGCGCGGGCTGGGGGAGGTCGGTCCGGTCCACCTGTTCGGCGCGGGCCATCCCATGATGTTCGCGATGGCGGCTGCGCTGGGCTGTGACCTGTTCGACTCCGCGGCGTACGCGCTGTACGCCCGTGACGACCGCTATCTCACGGTACAGGGGACGGAACTGCTCTCGGAACTGACCTACTTCCCGTGTCACTGCCCGGTCTGTACCGACCACACGCCGGCAGACCTGAAGAGCATGGCCAACGACCGCCGCGAGGAACTGCTCGCGCGGCACAACCTCCACGTCACCTACGGCGAAATCCGAACCGTCAAGCAGGCGATTCGCTCGGGCAACCTCATGGAACTGGTCGACAGCCGCGCCCGCGGCCACCCGGCGATGCTCGACGGCTACCGCGCCCTGCTGGATCACGCCGAGCAACTCGAACGGACCGACCCCGTCTCGAAAGACGCCTTCTTCTACACCTCAAATGAGAGCGCCCGCCGGCCCGAGGTCCGACGCCATCAGGACCGGCTGGAGCGGCTCCCCGTCGAGGGTGACGAGGTCCTGCTGACCGAGGGCAGTTCCAGCACACAGTACGACGAAACCTGGGGCGTCGTGCCCCCGTTTGGTCCGTATCCGCGCGAACTCGCCGACACGTATCCGCTGACTGCCGAGACCCCGGACCGGACCGACCGAGCGGCCTACGAGGCCGCGGCCACAGGGGTCCGGCGGCTGGTCGAACTCCATCCCGACGTGTCCTTCACGCTGGTTCACGACGACTGGCCGGCGACGGCGCTCGGGCGCGTGCCTGACCGCGTCCGCCTGCGTGACCTGCACGCCCGCGACTGACACCTTTCAATCATCCCGCCCGCCGGTCAGACCGTTACGTCCACGTCCTCGTCGGCTGCCTCGCGCCAGGAACGGGTCGGCTCCCAGCCAAGCAGTTCCGTGGCTTTGGCCGTCGAATACGCCGCAGCGTCTCCCTCGACCGTGCAGTCGTCCGGAACGCGACCGTAGTGCTCGCGCATGAGTTCGACCAGCGGCCGGCCCAGCGCGTTGTCCGGACCGACGCAGTTGAACGCTTCGTGCCCGTCGATCTCGCCCGTGAGCGCGGCTTCCACGAGATCGACCACGTCCCGCACGTCGACGTACGACCAGTAGTTGCCCGCGCCGGCCGCGAGGTCCTCGACGTAGTCAGCGGACCGACAGGGGTACTCCCCGGGGAGCTGTATCCACGAGGGGCGGATCGACGCCACGGAGATGCCGTCCCGGCGGACAATGGTCCTCCCGATTTCCTCGGTGACAACCTTCGAGAGGCCGTAGTCGTCCTCTGGCCGGAGCGCGTGGTCCTCGGTAATCGGGAGCTCGTCCGGCACCGGGGTCTCTTCGGCGAAGAAGAATCCGTACGCGCCGTCCGAGGAGCCCTGCACTACGTCAGCGCCGACGCGGCCGGCCGCCGAGAGGACGTTGTGTGCCGCGAGCGTGTTGTTCCGGAAGAGGTCCACGCCGGGGTGGGTGCCGGCCACCGGGATCGCAGCCCAGTGGACCACTGCGTCCGGATCGATGGCGGTGAGCGAGTCGAAGACGCTCCCGGCGTCCGTCAGGTCGAGCGCCCGGTACTCGACGGCCGGATGGCCTCCCTCGTCGGGGAGAGAGCGGTCGAGTACTGTCACCTCGTGCGGTCCGGCGAGTCGGTCGACGATCCAGCGCCCGGAACTGCCTCGGCCGCCGGTCACGACAACGTTCATATCTGCGCTGGAACCGCTGGCATCGAAAACGTGGTGGTGTGGCTGCCGCCGACGCGGGAGCGTCGCCCGGCCGTCTACAGATCGAGCCGGAACCGCTCACCGTGCGTGAACGTCGTCCAGCCGAGGATGCGCTCGTCCCGATGCGGTCGGTCGGGGTTGTCAATCGCCGCCTGTTGGGCCGAGACGTACGTCGGGACGTTCTTCACCGGCCGGCCGCTCTGTTTGAGCGTCTCCAGGTACGTGTCTTTCTCGTAGTACGAGTAGGCCACCTCGTACAGCGAGGACGCGGCCTCCTGTTTTCTGGCGGGGAAGCCGTCCGTGTTGACGAACCGCTCGGGGTCATCCTCGCCCATCGCTTCCCAGGCCTCTGGGTCGGCAACATAGGGTGCATGGGTGTCGAGAATCCGTTCGATAGCACCCCTGTCACCGCTGAATTTCTGGTACTCGTACAGTGTGGGTCCGTCGAGTTTATCGGCATAGAGCCGGCTGAGTTCCGCGGCGGTGACCAGTGCCTTCGCCGCGTACAGCGAGTACGCCAGGCTCGACGCGCGAATGATCTCGTTTTCCAGCAGGCCGTCCTCGCGGAGCTGGGTGAAGCCGTCTTCTCGGTTCCGCCGCATGGCCTTCCGGAACCGGTCCCAGTTCCGAAGATACACTGACCCGGCGGCGTGGGTCATCTCCTGCCAGTTGAAGATGTTCTGTTGGCCCATCTCGGTCGGAATCCCGTGGCCAACGTCGTCCAGAAACGTCCGGACCCACTCCTGCAGGTCGGCCTCCGTGCCGACACTGTCGTCGTCCCAGGCCTCGTGGCCACGGACGAGTTCCGCACCCCACCACATCTTCGGGAGCGTGATGAACTGCTCGATGCTGTTTGTTCTTACAGGGGCCATCCGGGTCTCCGCATTCAGGAACCAGTGATCCAACAGCTCGATGGCTTTCTCGGCGTACCGGTCCTCGTCGGTGTACTGGTAGGCGAGACCGAGATCCCGGATTCGGTCCCCGGTTCTGATAGCGGCGACGTAGTCTTTGCGCGCCTCGGGGTTCTCCGGACCTTTCGTTTTGAACTCGTGGCCGTCGCCGTTGTCCGTGACGCTCTCTGGGGCCGCCTCCATAGCGTCGCGGACATCGTCCATGAAGGCTTCGTAGGCCCCCGTCCACGGGCTGTCCCTGTTCTCGACGCGGGACCGTATCGCAGCCAGTGTGTCGAGATGGACGAACATTGCGGGCCCGCTTTCCTTAGTTGACTCGGATGCCCGTTGTGTCGGTGTCGGTTCCGTCTCCCGTGACGCGGTCTGCGGGTCCGAGTCCCCCGAGGAAAGCCCGGTCGAACAGCCCCCCAGCGCCGTGGCTGTCCCCGACAGGGCGAGCAACACGTCTCGTCGTGTCTGTCGCTGCACGAACAGTCAGTCAGCCCCTATCGGTTTAGTTAGGACCCGGCTAACCGGCGGATAGCGGTCTGTCCGCGATGCTCATGGTCACATAACTGTCGGTCGGCTAAATTGCGATATCTTTGAAATTTTCACCAGTCGCTACCGACATCGGTGCTGGCCCAAAGGCAAGATAGTTGGTCGCGCGTGGCTGACGCCATTGCATGACCGACTACTTCGAGATCCACGAGCGCGACAGCGCCGCGCGAGTGGGTGAGTTGCGCCTCGCCGCCTCCGTGACGACGCCGGCGCTGGTCGACGACGTGGACACAGCGACGCCGGGCGACTGCCGGCACGTCCTCGACGACGCCGGAAGCCACTGGCCCACCCAGCGGGACGACCCCGAGGGCGACGAATCACTCCTCACCGTCCTGCCCCACCGCGGCCTCCCCGCCGGAACGCCGGATGAAGTCGCAGCGGCGTTCGCCGTCGACTACCCCGACGTTGATTTCCCGAGCGCGGCCGTCGTCTCGCCCGATACCGCGACCGACCACGGCAGCGACGCCTACGTACTCGCCGGCGCACCCGGCTACGTCGGGCACGCCTCGGCGTTCGTCGAGGCTGTCACCACCGTTCGGGATGCTATCCCCGCCGACACCGCGCTATATCTCCCTGGCGTCGCAACGCCGCGTAACGTCGCGACGCTCGTCTACGCCGGTGTCGACCTCGTCGACCCCGACCGCGCCGTCGTCCGCGGGACCGAGGGTCGCTATCTCACGACCGACGAGGCGTACTTCCTCGAAGACCTCGATGAACTCCCCTGTGCGTGTCCGGCCTGCCAGCAGCCCCGCGCCGAGTTCGACCGCGAGGACTGCGTCGAACACAACGTCAACGTCCTCGCCGCGGAACTCCGGCGCGTCCGCCGACGGATCCGGGACGGCCGCCTCCGGGACTACATTGAGGGGCAGGCCAGACAGGACAACTGGCTCACCGCGACGTTCCGACGGCTGGACCAGGAGTACGGCTATCTGGAGGAGCGGACGCCACTCATCCGGCGGGCCGATCTCTCGGCGGCCAGCGACGACTCGCTGCGCCGCGTCGAGATCCAACGGTTCGCCGAACGGGTCACCGACCGCTACGTGCCCCGCTTCGATGACCGCCCGCTCGTGCTGGTCCCCTGCTCGGCACGCAAGCCCTACAGCGACTCCCAGAGCCACAAGCAGTACCACGACGCCATCAAGTGGCGTGCTCACGTTGTCTCGATGACCTCGCCCATCGGCGTGGTTCCGCAGGAACTCGAACTCACCTACCCCGCCCAGCACTACGACTCCGTGGTGACGGGCAACTGGACCCCCACCGAAATCGAGTTCGTCAGCCGCGTGCTCGAACGCTATTTAGAAGGCACCGACTACCCGGAGATTATTGCCCACGTTCCCGGCGAAGGCTACCGCGACATCTGCGAGCGCGTGGCCGATTCGCTGGACCGGGAGTTCACTTACACCGTCACCGACCACCCGACGACGGCGGACTCGCTGGGGAACCTCGCCGCCGAACTGGAGGGCTGGGATCGCTACCCGAAGCGGGAACGCGAACACAACACCGTCCGCGCCGTCGCGGACTACCAGTTCGGTGCGGGCGCGGGCGACGAACTGTTCAAGGACCTCTCGACGCAGGGCCGGTATCCGCAACTGCGCGCCGACGACGCCGACGGGGAGCAACTGGCTGCGCTGGCCCAGCAGTACGGCGTCCTCTCGCTGACCACCGCCGGGGCGCGGCGCTGGGTCGAGAGCGACGTGCCGACCAAGACCGTCGAAATCGAACCGTTCGTCCCCCACGGGTCGGTGCTGGCCCCGGGGATCACTGACGCCAGCGACGACATCCGCGTCGGCGATGACGTGGTGATTCAGGGTGACGCGGCCTTCGGCGTCGGGCGTGCCCAGATGAGCGGCCCGGAGATGCGTAGTTCCACGCGGGGCATCGCCGTCCAGATGCGCCACGTCGACGAGCAGTAGCTTCGGTTGCAGCCGTCGCCCCATCACCGCGCGACTTATCGGCCGAGCGGGGCAACGGCAGGTATGGACTGGTCGGGACGCCGCCGGTATCTGCCCGCGGTCGGGTTTTCGCTGTTGTTACTGGTTACGTCACTGCTCCCGGTTCCCGAGGGGGCAGGCGAGCAGGTCCCCGCACTGCTCGGTATCACGCTGGATAAGTGGGTCCACGCGGCGAGCTACGGCACGCTGGCGGCCCTGCTCGCTTGGGGCCGACGGGCTCGCGACGTGACCACTGTTGTTGCACTCGTGACCGTCTCCGCCTGCTACGGCGCGGGGGTGGAACTGCTCCAGGGGCTCGTCCCGTCACGCGGTGTCAGCGGCGCTGACTTCGTGGCTAACGCGGTCGGGGCCGTTCTTGCCGGGCTGGCGCGGCCCGCCGGTCCGACGCGGCTTCGGACCGGACCGACCCGCCCGCTCGGCGGTAACGAAGCGGCTTTACGCGCTCATCGGCTACCTCGCCCCAATGAGCAAGCCCAGTCCCGAGGTCTACGAGGAGGGCAAGGGCATGGACGCCCACAACTCCGTGATGCGCGACATCCGGTCGCGCAACGACTCGACCTACGACCCTCGCGAGCCGACCCGCGTGTGGCTCGACGAGGACAACACGCCGGACGGCGTCTACCAGAGCCTGACCATCATCCTGAACACCGGCGGCTGCCGGTGGGCCCGCGCCGGCGGCTGTACGATGTGTGGCTACGTCGCCGAGAGCGTCGAGGGCGGCAGCGTCGCCCACGAGGACCTCATGGCACAGGTCCAGCACTGCCTGGACCACGAAAGCGAGAACAGCGACCAGCAGAGCGGCCTGATCAAGATCTACACCTCCGGGAGCTTCCTCGACGAGCGCGAGGTGCCGGCGGAGACGCGCCGGGCCATCGCCGAGACGTTCGCGGACCGCGAGCGCATCGTCGTCGAGTCGCTGCCCGATTTCGTCGACGAGGAGACGGTCGGCGACTTCGTCGATGTCGGACTCGAAACGGACGTGGCGGTGGGCCTGGAGACGGCGACCGACCGCGTGCGACACGACTGCGTGAACAAGTACTTCGACTTCGCCGACTTCGAGGAAGCCTCCGAGGCGGCCAAGGCGGCCGGTGCCGGCGTCAAGGCGTATCTGCTGATGAAACCGCCCTTCCTCTCAGAGTCCGAGGCCGTCGAGGACATGAAGCGGTCGGTGCGGCGCTGTGCAGCCGTCGACGGCTGTCACACCGTCTCGATGAACCCCTGTAACGTCCAGCGGTACACGATGGTCGAGGAGCTGTACCACGACGGCGGCTACCGGCCACCGTGGCTCTGGTCGGTCGCCGACGTGCTGGAATCCACGGCCGACGAGGACGTCATCGTCGTCTCGGACCCCGTCGGCCACGGCAGCGACCGCGGCCCGCACAACTGCGGCGAGTGCGACGACAAAGTCCAGCGAGCAATCAAGGACTTCGACCTCCGGCAGGACCCGTCGGTGTTCGAGCAGGTGAGTTGCAAGTGCGAGGCGACGTGGGACGCCGTCATCGAGCGCGAACGCAGCTACTCGCTTCCGCTCGCCCGGTAGCGCTGTCGAACCGACGATCTGTGAGTGGGTTTGTGACAAACTGTCGACCAACCCTTATCCGGCTCTCGCACCTAAGACTGTTCGATATGACCCCCAACGGTGACCAGGACAGGCGCAGTTTCAATACACGCGGAACGCTCACGGAGTGTGACCTGTGCGGTGAACGGCGGCAATGCATCGACGACGACGGGATGGTCGCCTGTGCCGCCTGTCAGTCCGATCTGCTGCCGTCCGGCTGGGGCCTCTGAGAGCTGACGGACGCGACTTTTCTCGGCTCGATTACGATTCGTCCGACCCCGGCTGCTCGATAGCGGGGATGACGCCGACGGTTGCGGTCGCTTTGAACGAGGCGACGAGCTCCGCGCCCGCGGTGATGTCGAGTTTGTCGAGACTCGTGTCAGTCACCAGCGCGGACAGCGTCGTATCCGGGTCGATAGCCAGCGACACCAGCGCGATAGACGCGCCTTCCTCTATGTGTTCGACGGTGCCGGCGAACTGATTGCGTGCGCTCGTCCCTGCCGGTTCGGGCGCTTCCGGCGGTGCGTTCAGTGTTACCGTATCGGCGCGGATACCGACCTCGACGGCGTCGCCGGCCTCGGCGTCGGTGTCGACGATGGCCCGGACCGTCCCCGGCGGCGTCTCGACGGTCGCCAGTTCGCCGTCGCGGTCGACGACGGTCCCCCGGAGGACCGTTTCCGCTGCTGTCGCCACCCCGTCGAACTCGGCCTGGAGGCGCTGAAAGCGTGCTAGCAGTTGCTCGGCGGTGTCCGTGAGTTCGCTTCCGCCGCCGCCGCTGCCGCCCCGACTGCGGTCGACCAACGGGCCGAATGCCTCTTCGAGTTCGACGATGCGCCGCTGGGCGTGGGCGTAGGACCGCCCGAGCGCGTCCGCGGCGCTGTTCAGCGACCCGTGGGCGGCGACCGCCTGTAGGAGCGTCCGGTCGCGGGCGGTCAGCGCCACGTCGCCCTGCCCCAGTTGTACTTCGACGTCCGCGGTCGCGTCCATACTGCCACATGACCGTGTCCTCACAAAGGCGTTGCCGCGCGGGACCTGCGGCCCCGCCGAGGACCAGTGTGACAGACATCACCATCAACAATTAAGAACCCCGACCCCATCGTTATGTCTATGCCGATGCAACGCCGACGGTTCCTCGCCTCACTGGGGGCTGCCTCAGTGATTGGACTCGCTGGCTGCGCCGGCGAAGGCAACCCCAGTAGTTCAGCGACACAGACTGGTAACGGGGCGGCCGGGCAGTCGGGTGGGGCAGAGTCCGGCTCGGGACAGATCGGCGACGGCGAACTGGTCCTCGCTACGACGACAAGTACCTACGACACGGGCCTTCTCGACGCGCTCCACCCCGTGTTCGAGGAGAACTACGGCGTGACGATGAAGACTATCCCGAAGGGGACCGGCGCGAGTCTCCGGACGGCACGGGACGGTGACGCCGACGTGATCCTCGTCCACGCCCGCCACGCCGAGGATCAGTTCCTGGAAGACGGCTTCGGCGTCAACCGCCGGGACGTGATGTTCAACGACTTCGTCATCGTCGGGCCGGACGCCGATCCGGCGGGCATCAACGGGATGGAAAGCGCCACCGACGCGTTCACGACCATCGCCGAGAGCGAGTCGACGTTCGTCTCACGGGGCGACGATTCGGGGACGAACAAGAAGGAACTGCGCATCTGGGACGAGGCCGGCACGGACCCCAGCGGCGAGTGGTACCGCGCCGTCGGCAAGGGGATGGGCGATACGCTCGTGCAGGCGAGCCAGACCGGCGCGTACACGCTCGCCGACCGCGGAACCTTCCTCTCGATGGAGAACGAAGTCGACCTCGTGGTACAGGTACAGGGGCCGCTGAAGGACGGCCCGGTCATCCTCAAGAACCCCTACGGCGTGATGGCGGTCAACCCCGGGAAATACGACGATGTGAACTACGAGGCGGCGATGGCCTACATCGGCTTCCTGACGAGTCCGACCGGCCAGTCGATGATCGCCGACTACACCGCCAGCGGCTCACAGTTGTTCTTCCCGAACGCCATCGCCGAGGAGCCGAACTTCGGCCAGTACGTCCCACAGGGGTATACGGCACAGCAGGCACGTAGCCTCTCACCACGTGACAGGGAGTACCTGTACTGGGTCGACAAACAAGTACCGGCGGAGTACTGATCGATGATTCCACTGCAAGCACAGCTCCCGGACGGCGGCTGGACGTACGTCGTGAGCATCGTCATCGTCTCGCTGTACGTCAGCCTCACTGCCGTCGGACTGAGCACGTTGTTCAGCCTGCCTGTCGCGCTCGGTATCGGCTTCACCGATTTCCGCGGGAAGCGACTGGTCACGGCCGTCGTCAACACCGGCATGGGGTTCCCGAGCGTCGTCGTCGGGCTACTCGTCCTGATTCTCCTGTCCAACAGCGGGCCACTGGGGAGCCTCGATCTCGCGTTCACGCCGCGGGCGATGATACTCTCGCAGTTCGTGCTCGCGACGCCGGTCCTGTTGAGCGTCAGCCTCTCGGCCGTGGAGGGCGTCGATCAGTCGGTCCGCGACGCGGCCTATGCGATGGGCGGCACCAGGGTCGACGTGGGGCTGGCGGTCATCAAGGAGGCCCGCTTCGGCATCGTCACCGCGATTCTCGCCGGGTTCGGGCGGGCCATCAGCGAGGTCGGGTCGATACTCATCGTCGGCGGCAACATCGTCTACAGCGACGGCCAGTCCTACACCCGGACGCTGACGACGGCGATAACCGTCGAGGCACGACAGGGCCGCTACGAAGTCGGCCTCGTCCTCGGCGTGATACTCCTCGCGCTCGTCCTCGTTGTCAACGGACTCGGGTCGTGGCTCCGGAACCAGGGCCGGGGTGAGCGCTCGGTATGACGCTCTCCGTGACTGACGTAAACGCTGGATTTGGCGGTTCGACCGTTCTCCGGGACGTCTCACTGGCTGTCGAACCGGGCGAAGTCGTCACCGTCGTCGGTCCCTCCGGCACCGGCAAGACGACGCTGCTGCGCCTGCTCGCGACCTTCCGCCGACCCGATGCCGGAACGGTGGCGTGGGACGGCCGGGACATCTGGGCGATGGCCGACGACGAGCGGCTGGGCGTCCGCCGGCAGGTGAGTATGGTGTTTCAGGAGCCGAGCCTGTTCAACGCGCCCGTCCATCGGAACGTCTCCTACGGCCTGCGCGTCAGGGAGCCCTGGCAGGCCCGAATCCGCAGGGGGCTTCGCGAACTCATCGGCTCGTCACGACCCGCCGACACCGTCACGTCCGCGCTCGAAACGGTCGGGCTCGCGGACGCGGTCGACCAGAACGCGCTCTCGCTGTCCGGCGGCGAGGCCCAACGGGTCGCCTTCGCGCGGGCACTCGCCGTCGATCCGGCGGTCATGCTCCTGGACGAGCCCACGTCGAACCTCGACCCGCACAACACGGCACTGCTCGAAAACGCAATCGAGCGGGCGCGGGACCGCGGCGTCGGCGTCGTCGTCGCCACCCACGACATGCACCAGGCAAAACGCATCTCGGACCGCATGGCCTTCCTCCACGACGGCGAACTGGTCGAGACCGGCCCGCCCGAACAGCTGTTCGAGAACCCCACCGACGCCCGGACCGCACGGTTCCTCGACGGCGAACTGCTCGTCGGTGACCGGGGCGGGTCGCGTGCGCCACAGTCGCCGACAGCCGACTCCTAACTGGTGATTTCACTTACACTCCGGTAAGCGTGCGCTTATACGGCTTGACCCACAAAGTTGGAATAGGGACCGCCGGACTATGTCACACGCTCCGCTGGTCCCTTCCCCTTTGAAACGAAACCGGATAGCGATGCGACTACGCATCCGGTTCGAGTTTTCTGTACAACCACCGGCACTGAAAGCCGGAACTGCCGGCGTTACTCGGCGAAGCCCTTGAGCACGCCCTGCCCGTCGGTACGGCCCAGGTCCGAAAGCGTCGCCCGCTCGGGGTGGGGCATCATGACGGCGACGTGGTCGTCCTCGCCGGTGACCCCGGCCACGCTGTGTTTCGAGCCGTTCGGGTTCGCCTCGGGCGTGACTTCGCCCTCCTCGTCGCAGTACCTGAACAGCACGCGGTCCTCGGCTTCGAGTTCGTCCAGGTGGTCGTCGGAGATCTCGTAGCGGCCCTCGCCGTGGGCGATGGGGAGTTCGACGACCTCGCCTTCTTCGTACTGGCTGGTCCAGGGCGTGTCGGCGTTCTCGACGCGGAGGTGGACGTGTTCACACTGGAACCGGGCGCTCTCGTTGGTCGTGAACGCGCCGGGAGTCAGTGACGACTCGCAGCCGATCTGTGCGCCGTTACAGATGCCAAGTACCGGCGTCCCCTCGCTTGCGGCTTCGCGGACTTCGGCCATGATCGGCGAGCGGGCGGCCATCGCGCCGGCACGGAGGTAATCGCCGTAGGAGAAGCCGCCGGGGAGGACGACGCCGTCGACGTCCTCGGGGAGGCCGTCCTCGTGCCAGACGAGTTCGGCGTCGAAATCGAGCGACTCCAGGGCCTGGACGGAGTCGCGGTCGCAGTTCGAGCCGCCGAACTGGATGACGGCGATAGTCACGCGAGCCACCTCCGTGTGGAGAGCGTGAGCAGGGAACGGGAGGCGAGCGAGGGCACCGAGCGAGCGGGAGTGACTGAGGTCACAGCGACCACTCCGTGTGGGAGCAGAGTATCGCCGTCAGTTTCGAGGCGATGGTCATTCTGCTTGCGCCACCTCGATGTCGTAGTCGTGGATGGTGGGGTTCGCCAGGAGCCGCTCGGCCATCTCCTCGGCGCGTTCGGCCGCGTCCTCGGCGCTGTCGGCGTCGAGGTCGAGTTCGAACACGTCCGCCGAACGGAGGTCGTTCAGGTCGAAGCCGAGCCGTTCGAGCGAGCGTTGTGTCGTCTCGGCCTCGGGGTCGAGGACGCCCCGTTTGAGCCGGACGGTGACGGTCGCGGTAAAGGCAGTCATTACTGGCAAGCGAGCGGGCAGCGGAGAAAACGCTTGTGTTCTGCCACCAGTATCAGGTCCCGGCGCTGACCGGCGTCCAGTCTGACGGCTGGTCGCGCAGCCCCTTGACACGGAGTTCGAGGTCGCCCGCGTCGGCGCGAACGTCGACCCGGCCGTCGAAGAACTGCGCCACGCTTTCGACGACCTGCGCCTCGTGGGCGTTCGGGTCGACCACGCAGACGCCGAGGCCGTCCGCGGTTCCGATCCGGCCGGTGATGGTGTTGAGAAACCGGTACACCGTCCTGACGTCGTCGCTGTAGACGAGCAGCGGCGTCAGCGTGATAACCCCGGTCCGGACCCGCGTGTAGCCGCTGGCGTACGTCGATTCGTAGTGGCCGGAGTACTCGATACCGATGCCGGTCAGGTCCGCCGGCGTGCTGACCGAGGACACGCTGTCTTCCGGCAGGTCGCCGCTCTCCTGTGCGCAATCGATGACGCGCACCCGGTCGCGGTCGAGCACGCCACCGTGGCGCTCGAAGTCCTCCAGCATCGTCGTGGCATCGCTGTCCGTCGCGACGAGGACGGTCCCACCGTCGGCATCGGAACTACAGAGCAGTCGCAGCCCCACCTCCCGCGCGCCGCTCAGAACAGGGCCGGTCACGAGCAGGCTCGTCCCCGGGTCGACCGGGTTCAGCGGCAGTCCCTCGAACGTGTATCGGTCGTCCCCTCGCTGTGACATCAGGGATCCCTCCGGAGCCGTCGTCGCAACAGCAGCTGTTCCTGGACCTCGTCGGCGAACCGCCGGAGGTCGTCCAGTTCGGTCTGCGTGTAGCGCCGCGGCTCGCCGTCGGTACAACAGACCGCGCCGATAGCGTTCCCGTCCTCGTCTGTGATTCGGACGCCGGCGTAGGACCTGATATCGAGCCGGTCCAGTTCGTCGACCTCGGCGAAGCGAGGGTCCTCGTGGGTGTCCTCGACGACCATCGTCTCGTCCGAGAGGATCGTGTGGGTGCAGATAGAGTCCTCGCGGGAGAGGGTCCGCCAGTTGGCTCCCTCACACGCCAGGAACCGCTCCTCGTGTTCGTCCATGAGGCCGACGAAGGCCACGTCGATGTCGAAGTGGCTGGTCATCAGCGCCGTCAGCCGGTCGAACGCGTCGATGGCCGCCAACTGGTCGACGTCGTACCGCTGGACAGCAGCTAGCCGCTCCGTCTCGGTTTCCGGCACGGGATAGGCCGCCTGCGTCACCTCGGCGGCAGCCATGGCGGCGACATCCGCAACCCGCTCCCGGGACTCCGGAACCGTCCGCGGCACGTACTCGACGACCTGTTCGGGACCGCCGCGGGGAAGGGCCGACGGCGCGTGTTCCGTATAGAGGACCACCACACAGTCCGGGTTCACCTCCCGGACCGAATCTACCACGTCGAACCCGTCCCCGTCCTCGAAGTCGAAGGCCGTCACAACGCAGTCAATCGACCGGTCAAGGACTCCGTCCAGCGCACCGACGGACCCGACCGACTCGACAGCGAGCCCGGTCTCGGCAAGCGAATCGGCCGTCTCCGCCCGCTCGTCGGCGTCCGGGTGGGCGCAGAGAACGGTCGGCGAATCACTCATCACGGCCGTACATACGCGGACGGATACACAAAGCGTTGGTGTCCAAGCTGTGCGGAAAACGAAGGCTTTTGCCGAGGGACTGCCGACTCTGGGGCAAATGAATCACGACGCTGTCCGGTGGTGGGTACCGTGACGCGCGGTCTAACCGAGATTACGGTCGTCGGCGAGGACGACACGGGGCTCATCGCCGAAGTGACCTCGTTGCTGTTCGAGCGCAGTATCAACATCGAGGACCTCGACCAGGCCGTCCGAGAAGGCGTCTTCCGGATGACCATGCGCGTCGACACGTCCGAGATGGTGACGACCGAGGAGAAGCTCCGCGAGGACCTCACCGAACTCGGCGACGAACTCGGCGTCGACGTGCAGGTGCGGTTCCCCGCCGACCGCGAGACCCAGACCATCGCCGTCCTCGTCACCAAGGAGTCACACTGCCTTGAGGCGCTGTTCGAGGCCTGGGCCAACGGCGACCTCGGAGCCGACATCGAGGTGGTCATCGGGAACCACGACGACCTCGAACCGCTGGCGGCGAAATACGACGTGCCGTTCCACGACATCGGCGACGAGAAGGGGACGCCCGACGAGCAGCAGCTGCTCGACCTGCTCGCGCAGTACGACGCCGACCTCATCGCCCTGGCCCGGTACATGCGTATCCTCTCGCCCGACGTCGTCTTCCGTTATGAGAGCCGTATCATCAACGTCCACCCGAGCCTGCTGCCCGCCTTCCCCGGCGCGTCGGCGTACATGCAGGCCATCGAGGAGGGCGTCCGCATCGCCGGCGTCACCGCCCACTACGTGACGACGGATCTGGATCAGGGACCGATCATCACGCAGCGGGCGTTCAACGTCCCCGACGACGCCACCGAAGAAGAGCTCCAGCGGATCGGCCAGCCGCTGGAAGCCGAGGCGCTCATCGAGGCCATCAAGCTCCACCTCAACGACGAAGTGAGCGTCCACCGCGGCCGGACGAAACTCCGGGACCCCGAGGAGACCTCGGCCCAGCTGGGCGCACCGGAGAAACTCGACCAGTTGAACCCCGACCGTCCCATCGACGGCCTCGGCGAGTTCGTCGCTGAAGACGGTGAGGTCGAGGCGGACGATTAGGCCGGCACGGGCCGCGGTGTGGGCGTGTCCGAGCACGTAGTCGGCTGGTTCGCGGCAGCCGTCGGCCGCGAAGTCGTGTCCGGACTGAACACAGTCGCTGTTGGGTTCATACCGCTGAGCACCCTCCCTCTACAGAATGTTAGGTGACGGCGATACCGCTCCGGGTTTTGAGTTGCAAGGCTACGCCGACGGCACAATCGACTGTACGACTGGATTGATGCCGGCAACTGGGTCGTACTCACGTTCTACACGTTCGATTTCAATCCGATCTGTACCGAGGGGGCCTGCCTCGCTACGGGACACGGAGTTCTTCCGGTTCGAGGACGATCTGGGGCTGCTCGACGTCTACGGCGACAGCGTGTACGCTCACCAGCGGTTTGTCGACGAACACCACATCAATTACCCGCTGCTGGCCGACACTGACCGGACGGTCGGCGAGCAGTACGGTGTCGTTCACGACGAACCGACGGAGGGCATGGCTCGCGCACACCAGCGGTCGCTGTTCGTCATCGACAGCGACCGGCGCATCCGGCTCGCGGTGGCCGTCGACGCCGATTCCCCAGCGGACATCGACCTCGCTCCGCTCGTGGACACGATACGCGAACTCCGGGCGTAGTGGGGTCGCCACCGCTATCCGACGAGTAGCGACAGTATCGTCGCGACAACCATCAGCACGAACAGCAGGACGAGCATCCAGAACATGAAGCGGTCGGCTCCCTCCATATCGTGAGTGGTTCGACTCGTGTTACAAAAACCACACTCCGGTCGCCCGAGCCGTGGTGCGGGTCAGTCGAGATACGGTCTGGCACGCGACAGCAGGTCGAACCGGTCGACGAGTCGCTCCGCGGCGACGAACGCAGCGACCCCGATTGCTACGCCGGCAACGGTATCCGAGAGGTAGTGCGTGCCGAGATAGACGCGTGAGAACGCGATCATCGCCGCGAGGCCGGCCACAGCGCCGAAGGGCAGCCGCGGCGACCGTCTCGCAGTCATCGCAAAGACCACCACGGCGGCCGCGTGGCCGGAGGGAAACGACGTGGCGATGCTTTCGGCATCCCCGGTCATACACACCGGACCCGGCGGAAACGGCCGTTGAACCGTCCGCATGAACACCCCGACGACCACGCCGGTCAGCGCCAGCGCCACGGCGGCCGTCAGGAGTTCTTCCGTCCAGTCAGCCAGGTAGAACAGGCCGAGGAACACCACGGCCGCGGAGGCCGAACCGAGCCCGGTCACCGATGTCAGGACCTTCGTGACGAGGGGACCGCGGAGGTCGAGTATCAGCGAGACGGTGCGCTCGTCGATTTCGACGACGAACTCGATGGCGTCCGCGACGAACTGCTCCATACACGCCTCGCAAGGACTGCCGTGGTATATCGCCACTGGGATGTGGTGGAGACGAGGAGAGGTCGCAACCCGACAGCGAGGTATCGCAGACCAGCTGGTCGCACGGTTACTGGTCGGTCACAATATCTGCTCTGGACCGGCGCTCGGCCACGAACACGGCGGCAAGCGTCACCCACAGGAGCACGTCCAGATAGAACGACGGCGTGCCGAGATAATACCAGACGAAGGAGCCGGGCGGAAGCGCCAGCGGGTCCGGTGAAACCCTGAGCGGCCAGCCGAGAAACACCGCGTCGCCGGCCCGTCCGTTGACGACGACGTGGAGCACGTCGAGCAGGAGATGCGAGGCCCAGCCAACAGCCGCGGCGCGTCCAGCGCGGCCCGACAACGCGACCGGCACCACGAGAACGAGCAGCAACCCGGAGTGTCCGACCGAGTGAAAGAGGTCGACGACGCCGAGCAGGCCAAGTGGCTTATCCACCACGTCGGGCAGCGCCGCGCCGACGACGAGCCACCACGGCGACAGCCGCGTCACTCTGCTCAGGAGCACGGCGGCGACGAGGTGAGTCGGAAAGAGCACGTCCCATCGTAGGTGCGGCGTCGTATATCAGTCCTGCTCGCCCGCAAGCGGTTCGGGCAATCGCCCGCTGATAGCGAGGAGATCGCGGCCGAACACCAGCAGCGACGGCGCGAGCACGAACGGCGCGACGGTCCAGACGAACGACGTCGGCACTGTCGGGACCAGCGCCACCGTAATAAACGCCATCTGGACGCCGGCGAGGTACTTGCCGAGATTGCTGTCCGGCGTGTCGTACACCGGCCGCCCCTGGTACCGTCGCCAGTGGACGCCGGCCAGGAACACGTATCGAGCGGCCGATATCGAGAGGTACCAGACGGGTAGCTGGCCCCACAGCACCGCGACCAGCGGCGCCGCGACGAAGCCGAAGGTGTCGAAGGCCATGTCGAGGCGGGCGCCCAGCTCCGTCTGTTGCCCGACGCTCCTGGCAACAGCGCCGTCTATCCGGTCAAGCACCGCGCCGGCCCCGTAACAGACTGCGGGAACCCACGCGAGATCGGTAGCGGACGGCACGACGACGAACCCCGCGACGACGGCGTACAGCCCACCGCGGAGCACCGTGAGACTATTGGCGAGACCCGTGAGCCGGCCGGCGACCTGGGGCGTACCGACCGAGTGGCCGGCGTACCACAGCTGGCCGGCCCAGCAACAGCCGGCGATAGTCGCCGGGTGGAACACCCACCGGAACATCTCGTTCGAAGGAAACAGGCCCCGAAGCAGGGCGGCGAGCACGAGCGCGCCGATGACCGGCATCGCCACGCGCAGTCCGACCTGAACGGGCAAGTCACCGTACCGTTCGGCCATCGCCACCTCCCGCTGTCAGTCGTTTCGAACGGAGTGCAGGCCACAGCAGACGACTATGTCCGGTCATTCAGCTGGCCGTGTAACAAGTTCGCGTCCAGCACGTTTAAACGCAGGACCAAATCAGATAGTGCCGGTCAGGACTGCTGGCGGAGCAAGGCGACGAGGACGGCGATGAGCACGACCTGGGCGATTTTGTCGACGGCACCCAGTGTGCCGATATCGCCCGGGAACGACTTCGGCATCGTGACAAAGTTAACGTAGTACCAGACGATGATCTGGACCAGCGTGAACGGGATGCCGACGGCGTACACCGTCCGGCGTCGGTAGTCCACCAGCACGAGCGCGATGGCACCGAGAAAGCCCAGGCCGGCGAGGATGAAACTGATGCCGATCCCCGAGGGAGCCAGCCTGACCCCGAGCAGGAGGTGGATCACCGCGGAAACCAGCGCGGCGACGATACCCGTCCATTCGAGTCCACCCAGTGACGCGGTCCGGAGGGACAGCCCCTGTGTTTCGGCTGTTGCCATACCTGTCCCTTTGGGTGTCTGTCACATAATCGTACTGCCAGAAAACGCGGCTCATCGCTCGAAGTCCGGATCCCGGAGCTCAGCGATGCGCTGGCAGTCGTCGGCGCTGAGGCGGTGGGCGGCCGCGGTCAGGTTGGACGCGATGTGGCCCCGGCTCGTGCTCGACGGGATCGGCACGACGCCCTGGGTGACGTTCCAGGCCAGCACGACCTGCGCCGGCGAGAGATCGTGGGCCTCACCAATCTCCCGTAACGCCGGTTCGTCCAGCAGCCCGGGAGCCGAAAGCGGCGAGTGGGCGACCACCGCGATATCCTGCTTCTGACAGAACGCGATGAGGTCCCCCTGTGGCTGGTATGGGTGGCGCTCTATCTGGACCACCGCCGGCCGCACGCTCCCGGTGTCGAGGATGGTCTCTAACTGGGACTGCGAGACGTTACAGATTCCGAGAGTTCTCGCCCAGCCCCGCTCGTGGACCGCTGTCAAGTTCTCCCAGGCCTGTGCCAGCGAAATGTCGGCCGTCTCGATCTCGCCCGCCTCGTTCTCGGGAAAGGTCAGCGCCTCCTGCTCTGCGACCGGCTTCTCGGCGAGGCGCGTCAGCGGCCCGCGGTGAGCCCACGCGTCCGGCCAGTGGAGCATGTAGCAGTCGAAGGCGTCGATTCCCAGTTCGGAGCGGCTGCTCGCACACGCCTCGATGAGGTGCTCTCGTCGGTGGTTCGTCCGCCAGACTTTCCCCAGGATCGTGAGGAATTCGCGGTCGGGTGACCCCGGCGCAGCCAGCAGATCGCCGATGCGGTGTTCGTTGCCGTACAGTTCGGCGCTGTCGAGCAGGCGGTAGCCGGCATCGAGCGCCGTTTCGATGGAGTCGGTTCGTGACACGTACTCGCCGTCCCGATAGCGCGAACAGCCGAAGCCAATGGGTGGGAGGCGGAGCGATGCTGTCCCCTCGCTCTGGCACTCGGTGTCGCCCGTCCGACGCTGCGCTCCCCTGCCGACAGGATCCGGCAGTGGCGTACTCGTCGCACCGAAGTCCCGGACAGCAACAGGGCCACCGGATTCTGCGGCCGACTCGATGGCGTTACAGATCGCGACGACGTGTGCGCCGCGGTGACCGGTCGCACGGGACGGATCGCCGCGTTCGACGCTCGCCGCAAGCCGTTCGATACCCTCTACGTACGTGACTGGCTGGGTCGGCGTCTGTGGTGGAACGGGCGTGTACTCCCGGCCGATTCGACCGAACTGCACGTCGTCGGCCGCCGTGTCCATCGCGCCAGTGCCGGCCAGATACAGGCTCCCGTCGTCGCCGTGCAGTTCCAGGCCGTAGAACTCCCGGCCCCGATGGGGGGCGTAGAAACTCGCGGTCAAACGGACGACCGGGCCGGTGGTAAATTCGAGCGTGGCCTCGACGTGGCTCGGCACCTCGGGCCGCCGGGACTCCCGGGCCGGCCAGATGTCGAGGGCGTCGGCGACCCGAACGCGCTCGACGGGGCCGAACCAGGCGACGAGCAGCGCGAGGGGGTACACCCCGCCGTCGTACAGCGGCCCGATCTCCAGAAACGACGCCGGCCGGTCGTGCCAGTCGGTGACTCGGCCGACGTGGGCGTGGGCGTAGCCCAGTTGCACGGGGCCGAGTCGCCCGTCCGCGAGCAGGCGGCCCGCTCGCCGCTGTGACGGCCCGCGCTCCGGTTCCGGGGCACAGCCCAGCGCGAGGTCTCGCTGCTGTGCCAGCGTCACCAGTTCTTCGGCGGTATCGGCATCCAGCGCCAGCGGCTTCTGCGAGTAGACGTGGCGGTCCGCGTTGAGCGCGGTTCGCGTCACCCTTGCGTGGGCGGCGTGGCTCGTCAGGTTCACCACGAGCGGTGCGTCGACCTCCGTGAGCGCCGTGTCGAGATCGGTGAACGACGGACAGTCGTGTTCGGCAGCGAGGGCTGCCGCACGCTCCTCGTCGAGGTCGCAGACGCCGGCGAGCGAGAGGGAACTGGCCGACGACCCGGCGGCGTACTCCTGTGCTATCGCCCCGGCGCCGACGAACAGGCAGTCCACATGCACACCGCGGCTGGCGCGCATAAATGTCTCCCGCCGATGGCGTTTTGCCCCGGCCGCCCTATCTCGAATTGTGACGGAACCGGGCATGAGCCGGCTGGGGACCGCCTACCTTCGAGTGCTGCAGGCGGTCGGCCGGCGGCTGGACTACGGGACGAACGTCTTCGACCGCGAGTGGGACGTCCTCGTAGTTCTCGACGCCTGCCGGGCGGACGCGCTCGGAGCGGTCACCACCGAGTTCGATTTCCTCGGCGGGGTCGACGCGATGCGGTCGGTCGGCAGTTCCTCCTCCGAGTGGCTCGAAAACACGTTCGTCGGACACCCGGAGACGGCGCGGACGGTGATGGTCACCGGCAACACCTGGACCGACCGGTATCTCGACGCCGACGCCTTCGCGGCGCTCGACGAGGTCTGGAAGTACGCGTGGGACGACGACCTGGGAACGGTTCCCGCCGCGGCGGTTACCGACCGGACTATCGCTCACGCCCGCGAGCGAGACCCCGAGCGGCTGGTCGCCCACTACATGCAGCCCCACCATCCCTTCGTGCCGGACCCGGTGGCCGGCGACGACGGCCTGGCCCGGACCGGGAGCCACAGCAACACCGGGAACCCGTGGGTGTTGCTCCGCCGCGGCGAGGTTTCCGTCGAGCGGGTCCGCCGGGCCTACCGGGCCAACCTCCGGCACGTCCTGTCTGCGGTGGCGACGCTGCTGGAAAACGTCGACGGTCGCGTCGCTATTACGGCCGACCACGGGAATCTCTTCGGCGAGTGGGGGCTGTACGGCCATCCGATGGCGACGCCCGTGCCGGCGCTGCTGGCGGTGCCGTGGACGACGACGAGGGGGACCGACCGCGAAACGAGGTCGCCGGCGCTTGACCCGCCCGAACCGCTCCCAGTATCCCGTGTCTACGGTGCCGACGGCGACCAAGAACGGCTTGACGCGCTGGGATATCTCTGAGCACGGATACCTTTTAGTCACAGTAATCCTCGTTGACAGACGTGCAACGCCCGACGATTCGCGGATCCAAACCCCCGGACGGGACGGCACACGAACAGGGCGCTCCCGCATCCACAGGTGGAGTCCCCCGATGACCGGCCGGGCGCTGTATTTCACCGACCCCTACACCGTCGAGATTCGGGAGACGTCGGTACCCGACCCCGGCCCCGAGGAAGTCCGCGTTCGGGTCCGGCAATCGGGTATCAGCCCCGGTACCGAACTGCGGGTGTACCGCGGGGAGTTCACGCCCGGCACGACGGCCGACGAGACCATCGCCGCGCTGGACGAACCCTTCTCGTACCCGCTGCAGTACGGGTACACCGCCGTCGGCGAGGTGACCGCCGTCGGCGACGACGTGGCCGAGGAGTGGCTGGACCGGCGGGTGTTCGCGTTCCAGCCCCACGCGAGCCACTTCCTGACCGACCCGGAGACGCTGATTCCGACGGAACTCCCGCCGGAGCAGGCGCTGTTCCTCCCGAACACCGAGGCCGCGACCAACTTCGTCATGGACGCCCGGCCGCGAATCGGCGCGCGGATCGTCGTGTTCGGCCAGGGCCCTGTGGGGTTGCTGACGACGAAACTACTCGCCGAGTTCCCGCTCGCCGAACTGGTGACTGTCGACCGCTACGAGAACCGGCGGCAGCTCTCGGAGTCGTTCGGTGCCGACCGGTCCGTCGCGCCCGGCGAGGCGGCCGGGGCGCTCCAGGACGGCGCCGACATCGCCTTCGAACTGTCCGGGAACCCCGACGCGCTCGACAGCGCAATCGACGTGACCGGCTTCGCGGGGCAGGTCATCGTCGGCTCGTGGTACGGGTCCGAGGAGGTCAGGCTGACGCTCGATGAAGCGTACCACCGCAGCCACGTCCGGGTGCGGAGCAGTCAGGTGAGCCGCATCGACCCGGACCACACCGACCGCTGGGACAAGGACCGCCGGATGGACGTGGTACAGTCGTGGCTCGCCGACGCCAACCTCGACGGTCTGCTCACCCACCGGTTCGACATCACCGAGGCAGCCGACGCCTACCGCCTGCTTGAGGAACGCCAGGACGAGGCGATACAGGTCGCGCTCACCTACGGATGAATTTAGTGGCTGCCGTCCCTTGGTAGCGTATGTACTCGACGACGGTGCTGACCGACTTCGTCGCACAGCACTACCTCACCGTTCCGGACCCCGGACCCGAAGGGGTGCCCCACTCCCATCACTACGAGGTGGAACTGACCTTTCGCGGCCCGGAACTCAACGAGTACGACTACCTCGTGGACATCGACGACGCCGAGGCGGCGCTGGCGGAAATCGCCGACCGATACCGCGACGAACTGCTCAACGACCAGCCGAAATTCGACGGATACAACCCCAGCGTCGAACGTTTCGCCCGCGTCATCTTCGACATCGTGACCGACATCGTCGCCGACGACACCGTCACCGAACTGACCGTGACTGTCTGGGAAGACGACGAGGCCGCCGCCAGCTACGACGCCGCCGTATGAGGGTCGGGCTGACGCTGTACGGGAGCCTCGACGAGCGCTCGGGGGGGTTCCACTACGACCGACAACTGGTCGAGGGGCTCCGGGCGGGCGGCGACACCGTGGAAGTCATCGAACTACCGTGGCGGTCCTACTTCCGTGGGCTGCTCGACAACGGGTCCAGACGGCTGCGAGGGCGACTCGACGTGGACGTCGACGTGATGGTGCAGGACGAACTCGCCCATCCGTCGCTCGTCCGGACGAACCGCCACCTCCCCTACCCTCTCGTGAGCATCGTCCACCACCTCCGAGCGAGCGAACGACGACGGCTGACCTCGCTGTACCGCGCCGTCGAACGGCGTTACCTCGACACCGTGGCCGGGGTCGTCTGTCCCAGTACTGCCACGCGCGACGCCGTCACGGCCCTCGGTGTCGACGGCGATGCGACCGTCGTCGCGCCGCCGGCCGGCGACCGCTTCGACCCGGCTATCGACGCCGAGGCGATTCGCGAGCGCGCCTACGAGGGACCGCTCCGACTCGTCTTCGTCGGCAACATCACGCCACGCAAGGGACTGGACGCGCTCGTCACTGGCCTAGCCGCCGCCGACACCGACGCAGAACTCACGGTCGTCGGCCGCGCGGTCGACGCGGACTACGTCGCCGACGTTCGCCAGACCGTCAACGAGCGTGGACTCACCGACCGCGTCCGATTTGCCGGTGAACTCTCCGACCCGGACCTCGCCGCGACGCTCCGGTCCAGCCACGTCCTCGCCGTCCCCTCACACTACGAGGGCTTTGGCATCGTGTATCTGGAGGGGATGAGCTTCGGCCTGCCGGCGGTCGCCTCGCGGGCCGGCGGCGCGACGGATATCGTCACCGACGGCGAGACAGGACTGCTCGTCGACCCCGACGCGCCCACGTCTATCGCGCGGGCTATCGAAGGGTTGGCGGGTGACCGTGACCGACTGGCCGAGATGGGGCAGGCTGCCAGACGGCGCTACGAACGCCATCCGGACTGGGGAGCGACGACTGCTCGGGTGCGTCAGTTGCTCGAATCCGTCGCCGGCACCACTGAGGTGACAGCATGACGGACTCGTTCCAGCGGTATCTCCGGGCGAAACGGACGGTCGACGACCGCGCGCTGGACCGCCGCGTCATCGAGCGGCTGCGGACGGAACTGACGGCCCGCGCCGAGTCGACCGACGGCCCGCTTCGGGTGCTGGAAACCGGGGCCGGCATCGGCACGATGGTCGCCCGTGCCATCGAGTGGGACCTGCTGCCGCCCGGCCGAACCGAGTACACCGCCGTCGACGTTGACGGGGACACCGTCGCAGCGATGCACGAATACTTCGAGGACTGGGCGAGCGACCGGCCGATGGCGGTGTCCGGCACTGAGACCGTGGAACTGGACTGTCCCGACCGGCAGGTCGCGGTCGAACCGGTGACGGCGGAGGCAGTGGCCTACGCCGAGGCCGCGTCCGCCGAGTTCGACCTGCTCGTCGGCGCGGCGCTGCTGGACATCCTCGACCTCGACGCGCTCGATACCCTTCTGGGAGCGCTCGCTCCCGGCGGGCTGTACTACTTCCCGATCACGTTCGACGGCGCGACGCGGTTCCGGCCGGCACACCCCGCCGACGAGGCTATCGAGGGGCACTACCACGACCACATGGACCAGAAGCCGGGCGGCTCCAGTCGGGCGGGCGGCGACGTGCTCGAACGGCTCCGGGCGACGCCGGGCGTCGACCTTCTCGCCGTCGCCGGCTCGGACTGGGTTGTGCGCCCGGACGGCGGCGGCTATCCCGGCGACGAGGCGTATTTCCTGCGGCACATTCTGGATACCGTCGAATCCGCCGTTGGCGAGATAGGTGGCGAGACGTTCGACGAACTCGATCCGTGGCTGGCACAGCGACGTCAGCAGGTCGACGCCGGCGAACTGACGTATCTCACCCACCAGTTGGATTTCCTCGGCCGCGTGAAAAAGGATAGTTGAGGGCCACAGAGCCGCGTTTTGTGCTGCCTTACAGATTGCTGGCGGCGTCAACGGCCGTCTCCAGGGACGGCGCGTCGAACACGTCGCCGCCGACGTACGCGTTCGTGCCGGCACAGTAGAGGTCGCGAGCGACCTGAATGACGTCGTCATCGAGCGGCGCGGGGGACTCCGCACAGAGGGATTTCCAGTCGGCGACGCCTTCCTCGTCGGCCCGCTGTTTGGCCTCGCTCACGGCCTCGACCCACGCGGGCTGGGTGCGCTTGTGGTACTGGCGAATGACCTCCTTCGAGACCTGCTGGCCCCCGTAGGAGAAGCGGTTCTCGTCGAACGTGCCGACCACGTCGGCCACGCGGATCTCCCCGTCGTGGTACAGGCACTCGATCTTCCCGTCTTCGTGGACCAGGTCGGCTTCGGCGGCCTGCTGGGTCACGATGTGGTTCACTGCGCGGGCCAGCTCTTCCAGGCGGTCGATACTCGCCGTCCCGGCGATGCGGTCGGCCGCCTCGCGGTCGAGATACCGATCCTGTTCCTCGTATTTCGTCGAGAACTCGACGATGGGCTCGTCGAGGTCGACGACTTCGTCGGGCCAACTGTCGTAGTCGAGGCCGTGGTCGGCGGGCTCGGTCCGCGAGCGCAGCGACGACCCGACGCCGACGCGGTTCCGGAAGACGATTTCGAGTGGAATGAGGTAGTTCTCGCCGGCGTCGGCGTGGTAGGCGTCGTAGTCGTAGCGCCCGCCCTCGAAGGGCAGGTCCGGGACCTGCGTGAGTTCGATGACCATCTCCTCGGGGGCGGCCTCGGCCGATAGCGCCTCGCCGAGGTCAAGCACTTCCTCGCTGCCGGGGAGCCTGACGCCCTCGTAGTGTGTCGGGACGTGGTTTTCTTCCAGCAGTTGGAAGTTGTACGCGCCCATCGTACACAGCGACGCGCCCTTGTCGGGGATCTGGTCGGGCATCTTGCCCCAGTCGAACACGGAGTAGTCGTCCGTGAACACGAACGCGCCGCGGCCGAGCCCCTCGGCCGTCGCCGGTTCCTCTACGCGGAATTCCTTGACGCTCGTCATTGTGCCCGCCTTTCGCGCCGGGGACAAAGACGTTTCTCACTCGCGTTCGACGGTCGAGGTCAACTGTTTTCCGTCGGGCTGTCGACTGACCGTCTGATGGCGGCTAACCTGCTGGCCGAGGTAGTGATCATCGTCGCCGCGACGGCGGCGATCTGGAAAGGAAGCGACTGGCTCGAATCGTCGAGCGAACGGCTCGCGACGTACTACGGCCTCCCCGACGTCGTCCAGGGTGCGATCATCGTCGCCGTCGGATCGAGTTTCCCGGAGGTCGCAACCGTCGTCGTCGCGGCGCTCGGCGGTTCGATGCCGCTCGGCGTGGGTGCAATCGTCGGCTCGGCGATCTTTAACATCCTCATCATCCCCGCAGTCGCGGGCATCGCCACGGACGACGAACTCGAATCGAGCCGGACGCTCGTTTACAAGGAGGCGCAGTTCTACATGCTCGCCGTCTCGGTCCTGCTCATCACGATGGCGCTTGCGGTCATCTACTACCCCACCGAGGCGACGCTCACGGGCGTCATCACGCGGCCGCTGGCGGCAATTCCGCTTGCGCTTTACGTGCTATACGTCTTCATCCAGTACCAGGACACGGCCGACCACAACCCGGAGGAGGACTGGACCGCCGGAATCTCGGTCGGGCGGCAGTGGCTCTTCCTCCTGCTGGGCCTGGCTGTCATCCTCGTGGCGGTAGAGAACCTCGTCCACGCCGTCGGCGTCATCGGCCAAGCCGCCGGCGTACAGGAGTTCCTGCTCGGCGTGACGATCCTCGCGGCGGCGACGAGCCTCCCCGACACGCTCGTCAGCGTCAGGGCGGCCCGCGATGACCGTGGGGTCACATCCCTCGCGAACGTCCTCGGCTCGAACACCTTTGACTTGCTCGTCGCGATCCCGCTCGGCGTCCTCATCGCCGGCGCGTGGACGGTCGACTTCGCGATGGCCGTGCCGATGTTCGGCGTCCTGACTGGGGCGACGATCCTCTTGTTCACCGCGCTCCGGACCGACCTCGTGTTGAGCGAACTCGAATCGTATGCGTTGCTCGGTGCCTACGCGGTGTTCGTCGTCTGGGTTATCGCCGAGACTGCGGGCTGGATCGGCGGCGTGTTGCCGACCTGATGGGTCGGCCCCTGGCACTGCGGGACCCAGGAACCGCTCACGTCCTGCAACACGAGGGCCTGTCGACCGTGTGGGCCGTGTGCGGACCCATACGCTTTTGACCGTTCTTTCCCTCCTGTCCAGCAATGCCGGACGTCCCAGAGACCGTCGGTACTCCGGACGGCTCATTCGAGTTCGAGCACCGTCCGACGACTGACCAGTCGTTCGAGAACGCGCTCGCCAAGGCGAGAAACGGGACGCGACTGACGGTCGACGACGCGGTCGAACTCTTCACGACAGGCACCGACCGGGACGGCATCGACCACTACCGGAAAGAGCAGGTGCTCGAAGCGGCCGACCGACGCCGGGCCGAGGTCGTCGGCGACGAGGTCACGTTCGTCGCGAACCTCAACAACAACGTCACGACGGCCTGCAACACCGGCTGTCTGTTCTGTAACTTCAAGGACCGATCCGAGCAGTTCCGGAGCGAATACCAGGAAGACCACGGCGGCTTCACGAAGACGCCGAGCGAGTCCCGCGAAATCGTCCGGGACGCCCTCGACCGCGGCATCTACGAGGTCTGTTCGGTGTCGGGCCTCCACCCCGCGCTCGCACTGGACGACGAACACCGGGAGATACTGGAGACGAGCGACCGCGGCGACCTGAACTACCGCTCGCCCGACGAGTACGAGAAAGACCCGGCCACCTACTGCGAGCAGATTCGGGCGATGAACGTCGGCGGCGTCCATCTCCACTCGATGACGCCGGAGGAGGCCTACCACGCCCGCCGCGGGACCGACTGGTCCTACGAGGAGGTGTTCAGCCGACTCAAGGCCGCCGGGCTCGACAGCGTCCCCGGCACGGCCGCCGAAATCCTCGTCGACGAGGTCCGGGATGTCATCTGTCCGGGCAAGATCCGCACTGACGAGTGGCTCGAAGCGATGGAAGCGGCCGCGTCGGTCGGCCTCGATATGACCTCGACGATGATGTACGGCCACGTCGAGAACGAGCGCCACCGCGCGCTGCACCTGAAACGGATTCGCGACCTGCAAGACCGGACCGGCGCGATCACGGAGTTCGTCCCGCTCTCGTTCGTCCACGAGGAGACGCCGCTGTACGAGCGTGGCATGGTCGACGACGGCGCGACGGTCGACGAGGACGAACTGCTGATCGCCGTCTCGCGGCTCTTCCTCGACAACGTCGAGCACATCCAGTCCTCGTGGGTCAAATACGGCGACACGCAGGGACTGAAGATGCTCACCTGCGGTGCGGACGATTTCATGGGGACCATCCTCTCCGAGGAGATTACCAAGCGCGCCGGCGGCGACTACGGCGAGTTCCGGTCCTTCCAGGAGTACGCCGACATGATCACCGCCATCGGCCGGACGCCGGTCGAGCGGTCGACGGACTATCAGCAGCGCCGCGTCATCGACCCCGACGCCGAGGTGCTCGGGCCGCAACTCGGGCCGCGGGCCGACGGAACGCCGTTGCTGAAATGAATTAGTGGGCCACGGCTGGGCACCGGCCGTGGCCGACGTGGTAGCGTATTCCGCCTGGATTGCTGTCAGAGGCACGTCCAGGCATGATATATATTGGTTCGCCAGCGTATGTGTAGATACAGCCTAGAGGACTAGGTGGTTAATGTCGCCAGTGTCCATCCTGTCAGTGACAACTGCGCGGACGCGGCGGCTGACCGTCGGGGTTACAGAGTCACTGGATTCACGCCCCGGTCCAGTATCGACTGGAACCGTTCGCCGGCGTCGCCCTCGGCCTCGATAGCTGTCTCGATAGGCTCCGAGAGCCAGCCGTCCCCGACGAACCGCTCGTAGACGGGCAGCCGTTCCGTCAGGGGCACCTCGGCGGCGTCGGCGACGGCCGTCAGTTCTTGCAGTGCTGGCCACTCGTACTCGGGGTTGATGTGGTCGACCGTGACCGGTGAGACGCCGCCCAGGTCGTCGATGCCACAGTCGGTCAGGTCCCGGGCGGGCGCGAGGTTCGGGGGGACCTGTACCGATACTTCCCCGGGAAGCGCCGCGCGGGCCATCGCCGTCACTCGCCGCATCGTTGCGAGATCGGGCGAGCCACCCCGCCAGCGCTCGTTTTCGACGACAGGCTGGACGATCACTTCCTGGATGTGGTCGTAGCGCTCGTGCATTTCACGGATGGCGAGCAAACTCTCGGCGCGGTGGTGCCAGTCCTCACCGATACCGACGAGGATACCCGTCGTGAACGGGACGCCGAGTTCGCCGGCCACGCGGAGGGTGTTGAGTCGCTGGCCGGGACTTTTCGCTCGTGGGCCACCGTGAGCCTGCACCTCCGTGGTCGTCTCAAGCATCACACCCATCGAGGCGTTCAGATCGGCGACGTGGGCCATCTGTTCGCGCGTCTGGTCGCCCGGGTTGGCGTGGGGGAGCAACCCCTCCTCCAGCGCGATTTCGCAGGCTTCCCGGAGGTACTCGTGGATCGAGTCGTGACCCCACTCTGCGAGTTGGTCGTGGACCGCGGTGTAGCGGTCGTCCGGGTCGTCGCCGAAGGTGAACAGCGCCTCGGTGCAGCCGGCGTCGGCCCCGCGGCGACAGGTCTCGCGGATCTCTTCGCGGTCCATCAGCTCCGCCTGTCCCGGCGGGTCGTAGTACGTGCAGTAGGTGCAGGTGTACCGGCAGGCGGTCGTCAGCGGCAGGAACACGTTCCGGCAGTAGGACAGTTCCGACGCGGCCTCGACGTCCTCGGGCATCACGGACAGCAGCCGCTCGATGTCTGCGTCCGGAACCTGGATATCGATGTCGTACGCGTCCGTGCCGGGTATCACGTCCCGGGGTCTGCACCCCACGGACAAAAACCTTCACTCGCGGCTCACGGCGACACGGCCGTCTGTGAGCGACAGACTGAAACCGGCGTCGGCGAGCCAGTCGGCGGCCGCACCGTCGCTGTGAAGCAGCACCTCCGCGAGGTCGCCCGGTTCGTCGATGTCGGTCGCCAGCCGGCGAGAATCGACCTCGGCCACGTCTGCCTCCACTTCACGGGCTATCCGTCGGTGGTCCCGGATCGATGCACCGTGGTAGTCGACCCTGAACTCGGGATGGCGGCAGGCGAAGGCGTTTGTCCCGCCACCCAGGCCCGGGGCCAGCACAACGTCGGCGTCGGGGGCAAGGAGTCGCTCGATGCTTTTTGCCGTTGCGAGCGGGAGGTCGGCCATCACGACTGCGAGTGCGCCCTCGCCGTCGGTCACGGTCGACGCGAGCAGATCGTTGACGAGTGGATCGAGTCCGCGCTCGTCGACGGTGACCGGCGCAGCACAGTCGAGCGGCGCTGTCGAGATGACCTCGGGTTCGTGGCCCGCCGCGGTCACTGCGTCGACAACGTCCGCGAGCATCGCTTCGGTAAACTCGCGGCGCTCGTCGGGAGAAAGAACGGAAGCAAGCCGCGTTTTGGGGTCAGACCCCGAGACGGGGACGACGATGCGCATTACAGCTTGGAGTAGTCGTCCTCACCCATCTGGGTGTAGGCGTAGTAGCCGCCACCGACGAGCAACAGGAGGACGACCAGCCCGCCACCGACCAGCAGGAGCGTACGCTGGGTCTGGGCGCTCTGTTGGGCCTGCTGTGCCTGGCTCTCGGCCTGTCCGGCGAGGTCCTGGGCGTTCTGGAAGTTGCCGTTCTCGTAGGAGGAGATGGCGCTACTGACGAGCTCCTCGGCCTCGTCGTTCCCACCGGCTTCGTCGATTGCAGCCTGTGCGTCGTCGATTGCCTGTCTGGCCGCCTGGCTCTCTTCGGTGTAGTGGTGGGCGGTGTCGTTTCGGAACTCGTCTTCGTTGTTCCCGCTGACTCGGCTGAGGGAGGCGACCTGGTAGTTCTGTGCCGGGTCGTACGTGTAGTTCGATATCTCCGGCGTCGTGCCGACGAGTTCGATGCGGACCTCGTCCCCGTTGTCGTCGATGTCAAGGTCCTGTTCGAAGGACTGGTCGCCGTAGGTCTCCTGGCTCACCTGGTCACCGGCACGCAACACAGTGACCGTCCAGCTAACGTTTTGGAGCCCGGTCGAGCCGGCGAGCGTCCATTCGTTCGGCGCGTCGGTGAACGGGTCGTCTATCGTGTACGTCACCGACACCTCTTCGTCGACAGCGGTCTCGGTCGGGACCCCGTCGGCAGAGACAGAGAACGCACTGGCTGTGCCGGCAGTCGCGAGCAGCGCGACAACACAGAGGAGTGCGGCGGTCTTGTTAGAACAGCGGATCAAGTTCATCTTCGTCGTCTTCGACCAAGTCCTCTAAGTTATCTTCGCTTTGGTTACGGATGTCGTCGATGTTGTCCTGGGCCTCGATGGCGACCTGCTGGAGTTCCTTGATGCGTGGAACGTTGTGGACGCCGGCCAGCAGGATGGATGCGGCCACTTTCGGGGCGTTGGTCGGATAGTCGCCCCCGCGGACCTCCATCGAGCCGGTCTGCTCCTCGAGCCACTTCCGGCCGCGCTCGATTCCCTTCCGGTTCAGGTGCTCCGGCGGACCCGCCATCACCAGCAGCGCGCGCTCCGCACCTTCGATCTCACAGGGGAGCGTCAGCCGGCCGAGCGCGGCTTTCCGGACGAGCGATGTGATACGGTTCGTCGTGTTCGCCGTGTCCATCCCGTCGTCGGAGGAGTCGTCGCCCTTGAACCGCGAGAGCAGGCCGCCCCCGCCCGAGGATACCTCGACGTCTTCGGAGGCGTAGCCGACGGTGGAGACGCCGCCGCCGTCGAGCGTGTTGATGATCTCCGAGGAGTCGACGACGCTCTCGGCGACGTTGTCGCCGGCCTCGATCTCACCGGCCCCGAACAGCACGCCGAAGCGCCGGACGATCTCCTCGTTGATGTGGTCGTAGCCGCCCTCGACGGACTCGCCGGTCTGTCGCCAGGCGTCGTTGTCGAACACCATGAGGTTGTCCACCTCGCGCACGAACGTCTGGAACGAGCGGGCGGCGTTGAGGGTGTAGATGCCACCCTCGTCGCTGCCTGGCAGGACGCCCAGGCCGTACACCGGTTCGGTGTAGATGCGCTTGAGGTGTTTCGCGACGACCGGCGATCCGCCCGACCCCGTCCCGCCGCCGAGGCCGGCGACGATAAGGAAGGCGTCGACTTCGTGGACAGGGATGTTGTCGATCGCGCCCTGCACCTCGTCGATGTCCTCTTCGGCGATTTCCGCGCCGAGTTCGTTGTCCGCGCCCACGCCGTGGCCCTTGACGCGGGCCTGGCCGATGAGCACTCGCTGTTCTTCCGGAATGTGTTCTAGCCCAAGCAGGTCTGCTTTCGCTGTGTTGACTGCGACAGCCGAGCGGACGATTCCCGAGCCGGTCTCCTTGTCGTACTCGAGGAATTTGTCCACAATTTTGCCACCGGCCTGCCCGAAGCCGATCATCGCCAGTTTCATTATATGGTTCTCCGCTTAAAGGGTCAAAGAGCGATAGCGAGTATAAGTGTTTTGCCCGCCTCTCAGCCCTGAAACTCAGGCTTGAAAATTAATACTGTCTAACACGACGATCTGTAGGGAGAGGCTACCGCCGGTACTTATCCCCGGAGGTATCCGCTGAGTGTCGTTAAAGAGCCACTACTGACGCCGAACGCGTCGATATCGTTCGACGCCGGACTGTTATCGAATTTGAGTGAGCGATACTGATCGGCCCCCATCGGAAAGCCGACGCTCCCCAGGACAGAGAGGCCGACTTTCGCCAGCGGCATCGGGAGCGGGACGATGCTTACCGAAGCGCCCTCAGCATCGTACACCTGATTGGTCACATCCCTGAGAGTCAACACCTCCGGCCCACCGATTTCGTAGGTTTCACCGACGTGTTCTTCGGATTCGATACTGTCGACGAGCATCGGCACGAGGTCACCGACCCAGATGGGCTGGAACTTGGTCCGTTTGCCGCCGCCCGGGAGCGGATACAGCGGGACGCCGGGCGCGAACATCCCCTTGAGTCGCTTCGTGAAGGAGACGAACTCCCCGCCCTCGCCGAAGACGACCGACGGCCGGAAGATAGTCCAGTCCAGCGAGGACTGTGTGACGACCTCTTCGGCCCGGCCCTTCGACCGGATGTAGTGTGTGTCCCCGTTGGGGTCCGCACCCAGCGCACTCAACTGGACGAACCGGTCGACGCCGTGTGCTTCTGCGGCTTGCACGCTGTTTTCGGTCCCGCCGAGGTGGATGCGTTCGTGCATCTCGTCGCCGCCGTCCGGCTTGAACAGGGGCGACAGTGCGACCAGGAAATACACCGCGTCCTGCCCCTCGAACGCGCTCTCGATGCTGTCGTAGTCCGTGACGTCTCCGGCGACGGTTTCGACGCCGTCGGGCAGCGTCGCGTCCTCCGGTGACCGGGACAGTGCAGTGACAGCATGTCCCTGTTCCTCGAGTGCGCGGCACAGGTGTTGCCCGATGAATCCAGTCCCGCCGACGACAAGTACATCCATAGACCCCGATACGGTCGGTAGAACCGTAAAGGTGGGCGTATTTGTTCGGCTGACCGGCCCGCAGTCCGGCCACTTGTGTCAGCCTCCGGATGAAACTTGTGTCACCCTCTGGATGAACTGTCCAGGTCGGGGCGCTTACGTCCCCCCACACGGATTGTGCAGTATGCTCGTCACGCTCGAAGGTCTGGACGGGAGCGGCAAGACGACCGTGTGGGAACGGCTCCGCAGTGACGACGCGGTTCCCGACGAGGCCGTGTTCACGCGCGAACCGACCGACTCCTGGTACGGCGACGCCGTCCAGCGCTCCATCGACGACGACGACGCGGACTCGCTGGCCGAACTGTTCCTCTACACGGCCGACCACGCCGCACATCTCTCGAATACGGTCCGGCCGGCGCTCGATGAGAACCGACTCGTCGTCTCCGACCGCTACAGCGATTCCCGGTACGCCTACCAGGGCGCGACTCTCGCGGAAAGCGAGACGTTCGACGACCCGCTGTCGTACGTCCGGGAGGTCCACGCCCCCTGGACCCGGCCGCCGGACCGGACCGTGTACCTCGATATCGATCCCGAAACCGCCGCACAGCGAAGCGGTGCGACGAACAAGTTCGAGACCGCCGACTACCTCGCGTCGGTCCGTGACAACTACGAACGGCTCATCGACGCCGACCCGGAGCGGTTCGTTCGCGTCGACGCGACGGCCGACCCCGACACGGTGTACGAACGGGTCCGGGACGCGATAGTTTAGTCCATCGACGCCGGCAGTTCGACCTCGTCGGGGGCCGGCATCCAGAAGTAATCGAAAGTGATGCCGATAGCGAGCGGGACAACGACGGTCACGAGGATGACGGCCGTTTGGCTCCCGAGGTCCGCACCGAGTCTGAATACGCCACTCAACACCAGGAGGATGACGACCATGACCACCGGACAGAGGAGCAGCGAGTAGACGAGACTCCCCCACCGGGTGTGCAAGCGGACGCGGAAAAAGCGCGTCATGAGCGCCGTCACAGCACTGTTGACCAGCACGATGACGAGCAGGCCGATGATACCGGCGACACTGACCATACCTGCCGTAGGGCGGGGAGTCCCTTTGCCGTGTCGAAACGGCGTGACCCGCTCACTCTAAACAGATGTACGTGCGCGTGTCGGCGACGCCGTCGAGGTCTCGGACGTGACCCGAGACGGACTGCATGATGTCGTACACTTCCGAACCCGTCGCTTCGGCGATGATGTCGTACTGCCCGGCGACGATGTGTGCCTCGGTGATACCCTCGGCGTCGCGGACTGCCGCAAGGAGTTCCTCGGATTTGCCGGCAGCCGTTTTGATCATAATGAACGCGGTAACCATGTTGTGGTATGTCGTAGCATAACACGAAAAAGGTTCCGTCACGAGACAACAATGGTTGTGTTGTTTGGGATAGCGGTCAAGGCGTCCGGTGGTTCCGCCGGGTGGGTACTTTTATTCACCCCCGTCACATAGGGATGTGTATGCGATTCGTTATCGTGGGTGCAGGTCGTGTCGGACTGCGGACGGCTCGCGTCCTGCAAGAGAGCGGCCACGAAGTTGTCCTCATCGAGCGCGATGAGAACGCGGTCGAGCGCGCACGAACGGCCGGCTTCGAGGTGATCGCGGGCGACGGCGCTATCGAGGAGACGCTCGGCGACGCCGACCTCGAAGCCGCCGACGCACTCGGCGCGCTCACCGGCGACTTAAACGACAACTTCGTCGCCTGTATGATCGCCAAGGAACACGGCTGTCGAACCGTTATGCGTATCGACGAGGACTACCGCGAGGAGATATACCGACGCTACGCCTCCGACGTCGACGAGATCATCTACCCGGAACGGCTCGGGGCCATCGCCGCGAAGAACGCGCTGCTGGGCGGGAACATCCGTGCGGTCGCCGACATCGCACAGAACCTCCAGCTCGTGGAGTTCACCATTCAGAAGCAGTCGCCGATGGAGGGGTACTCGCTGTCGGAACTGGAACTCCCGTCGGACTCCCGGCTGATGGCCCACGGGAAAGGCGAGGCCCCACTCGCCATCCCCGACCCGGACGAAACGCTCGAGGCCGGCGACCGGGTCGTGATACTCGCGGACTTCGGGACGCTCTCGGACGTCCGCAGCATCGTTGTCGGTGAATCAGAGCCTGCGACCGCGCTCGGAGGTGCCTGAAATGGTCATTGCCTACGTGATGGTCAAAGCCCACACTGGTGACGCGGACCGGCTGAAAGACGACATCGAAGCCGTCGACGGCGTCGTCGAGGCCCACATCGTCGCCGGCGACGTGGACTTCATCGCGAAAGTCGACGTGGAGACGCCCGCCGAAGTCAAGGACGTCGCGGCGACACACATCCAGGAGATACAGGGCGTCGAAACGACACAGACCTACATCGCGATGGACTGACCGACGCGGCCACGGTTTTCCGCTCTCAGGACCGGACAGCTACAGCGGCGTCCCGCCGCGCGTCCCCTCGCTCCCGCCGGTACTCGCCGAGTCGAGCAGGTCGGCCACGACGCCGACGTAGTCGTAGCCCGGGATGACGCCCTCGACGTACGTCCCCTCGACGTACTCGACGAAGGTTTTGGCGACATCTGCGGCCTGTCGCTCGCCACCCATCGTGTACTCGAACGTGACCACGACCTGCTCGCCGTCCTCGACGACGCTGTAATCGTCCAGTTCGACGCTCGTTCGGGTTGCTTTCGGCGCGTCCTCCAGTCGCCGCTCCAGCGTCTCGAACCAACCGTCGATGACGGCGTCGCCGACCTCGTCGCTTGTCGCGGCCTGCAGCGACGGCGCAGTGACCGTGACTTCGTAGTTCGTCCGCCACGCCTCCCCCTTGGTTGCGGTCACGCGACCGTCGAAGTTCGTCGTTTCGACGGCGTAACTGTCCCCGGCCGGAACGAGTGCGTCGTGTCTGTCGAACGCCTCGGCAACGTCGTCTGGTACGTCAGTCATTAGGCCGGTATAGGCCACAGACGTGCAAAAACGCGTCGTGTCCGGACTGTCTCGCCTGCCACGACCACTCGTCTGAGCGCTGCCCCCGAATCTGTGGCCCACACACCTGTGCCACACTTGGTCGAGTCTGCCCACAGCGTGTGTCACGGACGTGTTGTCAGCGGGAACGCTTGGTGACTCTGTGCCCCACGGTGTGTTTGCCACAGCGTTGGCTTCCCGTGATTCGAATCACACTCGCATCGCTCTTCGTGCTTACTCGTCGAAGAATGCGAGGGATGGGATTCGAACCCACGGACCCCTACGGGAGCGGGTCTTAAGCCCACCGCCTTTGGCCAAGCTCGGCTACCCTCGCGCAGATTGAACTCTGCGGGGGCTGATGAATGGTCCTTTCGATATGCCTGTGATAACTATGGCAAATGTGCCACGCCGATGCTATAACTCGGACTGCTGTTTTCGACGGATTATACGCCTTCTGCATCAGGTTCTGTGTAAGTATTACCCGGAAACAACCCATGGATTTATTATAGCTACACTTCACGATAGCGGTGTGTTACGTTAGCATGACGCTCCCTGAGTCCTCCGACCGATTCGGCGTATCACGACGGAAACTGTTACGAGCGCTCGCAGGCGGGTGCGCTACTGCCCTCCTCGCTGGCTGTCAGGGGCCGACTGACGGTGGTGGCGGCCAGAGCGGTGCTGATAGCGATGGTGGCGGCAGCGACGGCGAAGGCGGTGGGTCGCGGCTCCGGCTCGGACAGGCGAAATCGCCGGTGGAGTTCGACCCCGTCGTTCTCAACGACGTGCCGTCGCTGGAAGTGGCGATGATGATCTTCGACCCACTGTACGCGTACAACGAGGACGGGACCGAACTGGTCCCGAAAGTCGCGGCGGAGATGCCGACGATCGAACGTGACGGCCAGCGGTGGATCGTCCCGCTGGACACCGACGCGGCGTTCCAGAACGGGAACACCGTCACTGCTGAGGACGTGAAACACACGTTCCTCGCACCGGTCGAAGAAGAGACGGAAAACGCCGGCGAGGTCAACATGATCGACTCGATCACCGCCGTCGACGAGGCGACGGTGCAGTTCGACCTCAAGTACCAGTTCGGCGCGTTCAAATACTACACGAACCGCAATATCGTTCCGAAAAGCGTCCGGACAGAGGACCGCGAGGCGTTCAACAAGGAGGAGCCCGTCGGGTCCGGTCCGTTCACGCTGGAAAGCTGGAGCGAGGGCGAGTCCGTCGTGCTGTCCCGGAGGGAGGACTACTGGGACGAGCCGATGCCGAACCTCTCGACCCTGGAGTTCGTCCCCGTCGAGGAGCCGACTACTCGCATCACGACACTCAAGAACGGCAAGAACGACGTGGTCAAGAACATCCCGCCGAAGTCCTGGGGCACGGTCGAGGGGATGGACAACGCAGGCATCGAATCCGCTCTCGGGATGAGCTACTTCTACCTCGCGTTCAACTGCAACGAGGGACCGACCGCCGACCCCGAAGTCCGGGAGGCCATCGACTACGCCTTTTCGATGGAGACGGCCGTCGAGCGGTTCGTCGAACCCTCCGGCGTCCGCGCCGCCTCGCCGATCCCCGAGACGCTCGCGGAGGCCTGGGACTTCCCGCAGGACGACTGGGACGCCATCACGCACGAGCAGGACGTCGACCAGGCGAAGTCGTTGCTCGACGACAACGACAACGTCCCCGACGACTGGGAGGCCCGCATCATCGTCCCGCCGGACGAGAAGCGCGAGCAGATCGGCACCTCGGTCGCAAACGGGCTCAGCGAAGCTGGCTACGACGCCTCGGTCCAGCGACTGGATTGGGGCGCGTTCCTCGACCAGTACGTCTCAGGGAGCGCCGACGACTATAACATGTTCACGTTGGGGTGGTCCGGGTCGCCCGACCCCGACACGTTCATGTACTTCCTGTTCGCCCAGGAACAGATCGGCGTCACCAACGGGACGTACTACCGCAACGACGACGTCGACTCGGCGATCATGGACGCTCGTCAGGAGACCGACCGCGAGACCCGCCGCGAGCTGTACATCTCCGCCGTCGAGACGCTCATGGAGGACCGGCCCCACATCCCGTCCTACACGCTGAAAAACAGCTTCGGCGTTCGCAACCGAGTACAGGACTTCACGGCCCACCCGATAGACCAGTTCTCGCTCGTCAGCGAGTTCAACAACGCCTCTGTCCAGTAGGTTGGTCATCTCATCTCGAATATATGGGCCTGTTACGCTATTCAGGGAGGCGGGTCGTCCAGGCGATTCCCGTACTCCTCGGTGTCGTCGCTATCACGTTCACGCTGGTCAACGCCGCGCCGGGCAACCCCGTCGAGATCATGCTCGGCCCGTCACCGAACCAGGCGGCCGTCGAGACGCTCAAGGCCAAATACGGCCTGAACCAGCCGCTGCACGTCCGTTTCTGGAAGTACCTTGTCAACCTCGTCCAGCTCGATATGGGCCGGAGCATCTACTACGACGCGCCGGTCACGACGAAGATCGCCCAGCGGCTCCCGCAGACGCTCCTGCTGATGGTGTCGAGTTTCGCCTTCGCCATCGCAACGGCGGTCCCACTCGGGGTCATCTCGGCAAAGCGTCGGAACAAGCCGACCGACCACGTCACCCGCATCGTCTCGCTCGTCGGCGTGAGCACGCCGTCGTTCTGGATCGGGCTGGTCCTGATTATCCTGTTCTCGTACAACCTCGGCGTGTTACCGGCGACGAACCTCGTCATGCCGTGGGCGCACCCCTCGACCGTCAACGGCGCGAGTACCCGGCTCGGCGTGCTCTACGTCGCGGGCGCGCACCTGCTGCTGCCGATGCTGTCGCTGGGGACGCTTCAGATGGCGGCGATAACGCGCATCGAGCGGTCGTCGATGCTCGAGGTGCTCTCCGACGACTACGTCCGTCTCGCGCGTGCTTACGGGGTCACGGAGCGGACGATCCTCCGGAAACACGCCTTCCGGAACGCACAGCTGCCGGTCATCACCATCATCGGCCTGCAGTTGACGACCGCTATCGGCGGCGCGGTGCTGACCGAGACCGTGTTCGAAATCAACGGGATGGGGCGGCTCATCGTCGATTCCATCGCACGTCAGGACTTCCCGGTCGTCCTGGGGACGACAATCGTATTCGCGCTGGTGTTCGTCGTCGGCGTCATCATCACGGACATCTCCTACGCGTACATCGACCCACGGGTCTCATACGGTGATCAGGAGTAACTATGGCTACGACACATTCTGATTCGGAGACGGTCGGCGGCGAATCGGTGGACGACGTCGAGCACTCGGCGTCCGCAGTCGAGGCCCGCGTCGGCTGGCGCTACACGCTTGCCCAGGTGCGTCGAGACCCGACAGCCTTCGCCGGGTGCATCATCATCGCCGTCGCCTCCGTCGTCGCGCTGGTGACGACTATCGACGCCGTTGTATTCGAGTATCTGGCCCAGTATCAGGTGTTCGCGCAGTTCGGCGTCGAAAAGTACTGGCTCGCCAAGACGGTCTGGATGAGCCCGACTGCAGAATCGGCCGGGACGCCGGCGCTGTTGCCGCCAGTCGGCATGGAGAACACATTCGGCCAGGGGACCTGGGCGCATCCGCTCGGCACCGACGACCGCGGCCGGGACATCCTGCTTCGGCTGATCTACGGGACCCGCATCGCGATACTGGTCGGCGTGCTGGCGACCGCTATCGGTCTCGTCGGCGGCATGGTCATCGGGGCCGTATCGGGCTACTACGGCGGCTGGACCGATGACGTGCTGATGCGCCTCGCCGAGACCCTGTACGCGATTCCGTTCCTCGTCCTGGTGCTCGCGTTCATCGCCGCGTTCGGGCGGAGCATCACCTTCGCGATGATCGGCGTCGGCGTCGCGTCGATACCGAAATTCGCACGCCTCATCCGCTCGCGCGTCGTCAGCGTTCGCGAAGACGAGTACGTCGAGGCGGCGAAGGCGGCCGGCGTCCGCGACCGGAACATCATCCTCCGCCACGTCATCCCGAACAGTTTCGCGCCGGTGCTCGTCCAGGCGACGCTGCAGGTCGGGACGGCCATCATCATCATCGCCGGCCTCTCCTTCCTCGGGTTCGGCATCCAGCCCCCGACCCCGTCCTGGGGGCAGATGCTGTCGGTTTCGCGCAACTACATGATCCAGAACCCGTGGTTCAGCGTCTGGCCGGGGCTGTGCATCCTCGTCACAGTGGTCGCGTTCAACATGTTCGGTGACGGCCTCAGAGACGCGCTCGACCCCCGACTCAACAACTAACCATGTCTGCTCCACTCCTCAGCGTTGACGACCTCGAAGTCCAGTTTTTCACCGAAGACGGCGTCGTCCGGGCCGTCGACGGCATCAGTTTCGACGTTCGCGAGGGCGAACTGGTCGGGCTGGTCGGCGAATCCGGGGCCGGCAAGAGCGTCGCCGTCTCGGCGATCATGCGCCTGGTCGAGTCGCCGGGCCGGATCGTCGGCGGGCGCATCGAGTTCAAGGGCGAGACGCTTATCGAAGTCGAACGGGCCGACGACGGCGAGCCGTACCGAACCGATGCGACGATACCGGACGGCGAACTCCGCGAGCGGATCCGCGGCAGGGAGATCGCGATCATCTTCCAGGACCCGATGGAGTCCCTCAATCCGGTGTTCACCGTCGGCGGCCAGCTCCGGGAGTTCATCGAACTCAACCGTGGTCTCTCGGAGCAGGCCGCTCGTGAAACGGCGGTGCAGATGCTCCGCGAAGTCGGTATCCCCGAGGCCGCGGCCCGGTACGACGACTACCCCCACCAGTTCTCCGGCGGGATGCGCCAGCGCGTGCTCATCGCGATGGCGCTGGCCTGCGAACCGTCGCTCATCATCGCCGATGAACCGACGACGGCGCTCGATGTGACCGTCGAGGCCCAGATTCTCGATCTCGTCGAGGAGCTCCAGGAGCGGTACGGCACCAGCTTCGTCTGGGTGACCCACGACATGGGCGTCGTCGCCGAAATCTGTGACCGGGTGAACGTGATGTACCTCGGCGAAATCGTCGAGCAGGCCCCCGTCGACGACCTGTTCTACGACACCCAACACCCTTACACCGAAGCCCTGCTGGATTCGGTCCCGCGGCCCGACGAGACGGTCGAGGAACTGAACCCTATCAAGGGGGTGATGCCCGAGGCGATAAACCCGCCCTCCGGCTGTCGGTTCCACACGCGCTGTCCGGAGGCCCGCGAGGCCTGCAAGACGACGAATCCTGACTGCCGAGCTGTCACCGACGGCCTCCCGGAACACCGGGCCGCCTGTATCAAACACGACGCGTTCGAGACGACGTACGAGGGGTCGCCGCCGCTTGAGACCGGGGCCGGCGGCGGGTTCGACGTGTCCCTGTCTGGCGGTGAGACTGATGACTGAACGCGCCAGCTCGGTGTCCGACGGCACGGACACCACCGGCTTCGGCGAGCCGCTTGTGGACATACGGAACGTCAGCAAGTACTTCGCGAACGAGGAGGGGATGTTTTCCTGGCTCTCCTTCGACCGCGACGCAGACGGGCTCCCGGTCGAAACCGGCCGCGAGTGGGTCAGGGCCGTCGAGGACGTTTCCTTCACCATCCGCAAGGGCGAGACTCTGGGGCTGGTCGGCGAGTCCGGCTGTGGCAAGAGCACGCTCGCACGGACCATCATCCGCCTGCTGGAGCCGACCGAGGGGAGCATCTACTTCAAAGGTGAGGATCTGGCTGCCCTCTCGGGCGAGCGACTGCGGAACACCCGCAAGGACATCCAGATGATCTTCCAGGATCCCCAATCGTCCCTGGACCCCCGGATGAAAGTCGGGAAAATCGTCGAGGAGCCGATGCAGGCCCACGGGATGTTGGACAGCGAGGGCCGGGCCGCCAGGGCCCAGGAACTGCTGGAGAAGGTCGGCCTGGACCCGCAACACTACAACCGCTATCCCCACGCCTTCTCCGGCGGGCAGCGACAGCGCATCAACCTCGCCCGGGCGCTGTCGGTCAACCCCGACTTCATCGTCTGTGACGAACCGGTCAGCGCGCTGGACGTGTCGATCCAGGCGCAGGTGTTGAACACGATGCGGGACCTCCAGCAGGAGTTCGGCCTCACCTACCTGTTCATCGCCCACGACCTCTCCGTCATCAGGCACATCTCCGACCGCGTGGCGGTGATGTATCTGGGCCAACTGGTCGAACTGGCCGACAAGCGGGAACTGTTCGAGAACCCGAGCCACCCGTACACGCAGGCGTTGCTCGACTCGATTCCCGTGCCGGACCCGCGGGCCGACGGCCACCGCGGCGTACTGGAAGGCGACGTTCCCTCGCCTATCGACCCGCCGTCTGGCTGTCGGTTCCGCACCCGCTGTCCGGAGCTCATCGCCCCCGCCGAGTACGACCTGACCGACGGCGAGTGGGAGCGCGTGCGGTCGTTCATGCGTCATGTCAAGCGCCGGGACTTCACCGATACCGACCCCGACGCGATTCGCCAGCGGTTCTTCGACGGCTCGCTACCCGGCGGGGAGGCCGGCACTCTCTTGTCGGACGCGATCGCTGACATCACTACCGACGACTGGGAGACGGCGTCGGAGCGGCTGCTCGAAGGGTTCGCGGAACGGAGTATCTGCGCCCAGGCTGAGCCGGACTACGAGGTCAGCCCGGCGTACGGGACCGACCGCCACACAGTCGCCTGCCATCTCTGTCGGGACGGACAGGACTGAAGGAGTTTCGCTCCGACTCGGGTAGCCGCTACCAGTCGACCGAAAGGGTGCCGTCGCCGTTGGGGTCCGGCGCGATCTCCTCGTTCGTCCGCCGGTCGACGACGTGGATGATACCCCGGTCCTTCTTCGCCGGACAGGCCTCCGCGGCCGCGATGTTGTGGTCGAGGTCCTCCTCACCGATGAAGTAGGTCTCGGGCTTTGCGATCCCGGTGTCCAGGTCGAGCGTCCAGTTGCGCGACTTCTCGGCGCACTTGCCCGCGCCGAAGCACTTGTTGGCCTCGAAGATGATCTTGTAGGGCTTCTCCTCGACCGGGGGACCGTCCTGTTCGCCGAACTCGCTCGGGTCGACGGTGTCGTCCGCGTCTGCCATTGTCGCTCTTTCGCGGCGGACCGCCTTTCGATTGTCGGTCTCCCCGAGATTCGCCCGTTACGTCTCGGCCGCCGACACGACCTCGACGGGGTCCCCGACGGCGAGGTCCGTGCCGCGGTCAGCCTCGGGAACGCGGGCGATGAGCATCAGGGTGTAGAAGTGATCGAAGGCGTCCCGGTCGGCCCACTTCGGGAACGTCGCTTTCCGGCGTTCGATGAACCGCTCTCTGAACTCCGGGGTTTCCTCGCCGGTGTCGGGGTCTCGCTGGGGGACCACACAGCGACCGCAGGGGGTCACCCCCTCGAAGTAAACGCCACCGGCCCGGAAGGCGGGGGCGTCCGCGCCGACGAAGCGGTCCTCCCAGAACGCCGGGACGCCACCGATTTCGACGTTCGCCCGGAGCCGCCGGCGCAGTCCGTCGACGGTCACGTCGTCGAACCACGACGCCACGGTCTCCAGCGTCGCGGTGCTGATGACCGACGGCCCCATCTCCCGGCGGTCGACGTACCCTAGCGTCTCGTCGCGCTCGACCGTCAGGTCGACGCCGAAGAACGCGCTGAGCCAGTCGGCCGCCCGCTCGCGACCGGGCTCGCTTTGGAGTTCGAACGATGCGCTGTCGTCGTCGGTGGTGACCGACAGCGTTCCCGTTTCGGGGTCGTAGCCGGTGTCGACGCCGTGGACGCGGTCGGTCCGCTTCCCGTTGACCACGCCGCCGTCGGCGTCGAACATGGCGAACTCGCGGTCGTGGGCCAGCGTCCCGCCCGGCAGTATCGATACCGATTCGCGGTCCATGCCGTCCAGCGCCTTGACGGGGTAGACGGTGAGTCGCTCGACGTGCGCCATTGGCAGCGGTTTCGGCGGCCGGGCCTATAGCAGTGCCCGTTCCGTGCGGCGGTGCGACTGTTCTGAACGGGTGCGGACCGCTTTACCTCCATCGCCGGTCCCCTGGAGTCGGTCGTCCCGTCTATATAACCGAAGACGGAACGAGAGTGGCACTCAGAAAGTCATTTTAGGCGACACTATTACGTGGTGACTCTGGCAAACAGTTGTCAGGTGAATGGTTGAGCACACCCGGTCGTTAGATTTCAAGATTGCGTTCGCAATCGGCCTCGGGACGATGATCGCTGCCGGGATCTTCTCGCTGTCCGGGACAGCCGTCGCAGCGATCGGGTCGAGCGCGGTCATCGCGTTCGTCATTGCGGCCGTCATCGCCGGCGTCACCGCGGCGGCGTACTCCGAGTTCGCGTCCGTCTACTCCGAGAACGGCGGCGGCTACCTTTTCTGTTCACAGACCTTCGAGGACCAGGACCTACTGACCTACGGCATCGGCATGTCGCTGTTTCTGGGCTACACCGGCACGACGGCGTTCTATCTCGCGACGATGGACGAGTGGGTCGTCCGTTTCATTCTCCCCGAATCGCTCCACTTCCTGCCACACGGGACTGCGGGCGTGGCGACGGCGCTCCTGCTTGGCATCCTGAATGCACGGGGGACCGAGGAGAGCGGAGGGTTCCAGCTCATCGTCACAGGGGCAAAGGTCGCCGTCCTCCTCGCGTTCATCGGCGGGGCGTTCGCCTTCCGTGGGCCCTCGGCGGCTGCCGGTCAGTTCGCCGGCAGTTTCAGCGGCGGCCCAGTCGACATCCTCACCATCTCGGCGCTGGCGTTTATCACCTTCTTCGGTTTCTCGGCTATCGCGGCCAGCGCGGGGGAAATAATCGAGCCAAAGCGAACCGTCCCCCGCGCCATCGCCGCGAGCATGGTGACGGTGACTATCCTGTATGCGTTTGTCATCATCGCGATGGTGAACTCCCCGATCCCGGCCGAGGTCATCGCACAGGAGGGCGAGACGGCGATGGGTCGGGTCGCCGCGTCGTTCCTCGGAGGTATCGGTGAAAGTCTCATCGTCGCCGGCGCGATCTTCTCGATGGTGTCTGCCTCGAACGCCTCGATTCTCGCCGCGAGCAGCATCGGCTCGCTGATGGGGACCCGTGGGCAGGCCCCGCGGCGCTTCTCGCGCATCCATCCCAACTACGGGACGCCGTCGTGGAGCGTTGGGACCGCGACGGCGGTGATCATTCTGCTTATCGTGTTCTTCATCGCGCTGTTCCCGGCGGAGGGTGGCCTGCTCGCCGGATTCGGCCCCAACCTGGGGCTGAACGCTCTGACCGGCTTCGCGACGCTGAACCTCCTCCTGCCGCTGGCCGTCGTCAACGTCGCGCTCATCTACTCCCGGCGGCGGTTCCCCGACATCACACGCGGCTTTCGCGTGCCGGGCGTCCCTGTCGTGCCGGTCATCGGCGTGCTCGCGAATCTCGGTCTCATCTACAACCTCCCGCCGAAAGGCGTCGTGACTGGGCTGGTGCTGACGGGCGCGATGGTCGTCGCGTATCTCGCCTGGGGCGGCGCGCCGGAAACCGAGGACCTGCTCCGCGAGGTTGTCCCCGAAACGGCAGCGTCGACAACGGTGACTGACGACAGCGAGGCCGAACCGGCCGCCACCGCCAGCGGCTTCCGCGTCCTCGTTCCGGTTGCGCGCCCGGAACGGGCTACCCGTTACGTCGAACTGGCGGCGGCACTGGCCAACGCGTCCGACGCGGACCCAATCGTCCACGTCCTCAACGTCACCCAGGTACCCGACCAGACGCCATGGGAGACGGTCCAGGAGACGGCGAAAGCCCGCACCGAGCGCATCCGGTCTGCACTGGAGGGGCGCGACTACGACGCCGAGCTCCACATCGAGGGCCATACCTGTCGGGACATCGCCTTCGATATCCTCCAGACGGCTCGTGACGACGACGCTGACCTCATACTCATGGGATATCCCGAGCGCCACCAGGCCGTGGCTGAAACCGTCGAGCATGAGGCGCCCTGTGACGTGTTCTTCGTCGACCAGACCACGACCGCGGCCGACCTCGACGTCATCAACATCGGCGCTGGCGGCGGCCCGCACCACCAGGCCGTCCTCCCGCTCGTCAACGCGCTCGGCCAACTGGGGAGCGAACTCCACCTCATCAACGTCACCACGGAGGGCAGCGGGACCGCCGAAGCCTCCGGGATGACCCTCGACGCGCTGGAAGCCGTCGAGACGACACGGGTTCACAACGTACAGGCCGGATCCGTCGCCAGCGGGCTCGTAGACACCGCGGCGGAGAACGGCGGCGTCCTGGTCATCGGCGCGTCGCGGGACCGCTGGCTCAGACAGGCCCTGTTCGGAAGCACCCCGGACGAGGTCATCGCACTCGCCGAAGCACGGAACGTCCCGGTGCTCGTCTACGCCAGCCAGACCGGCGTTTCCGACCAGCTGAGCGAGCGGCTGTTCCCGGTGACGCGATATCTCAGAAAGCGGCTGTCGCGGTCCGGTTCACAGCGGGGTTCGAGCCCCGACTGGAACTGAGGAGATTACCGGTGAATCTCGACCGATTCGAGCAGCATTTCTTCGGTCGGCGCGTCGTTGCGGTCCGTGTCGACGCTGCCGATGGACTCGACGACCTCCATCCCGTCGATGACCTTCCCGAAGACGGCGTGCTTGCCGTCGAGGTGGGGCTGGGCGTCGAGCGTGATGAAGAACTGTGAGCCGTTGGTGTTCGGGCCGCTGTTGGCCATGCTGAGGACGCCCGCCCCGTCGTGGCTGAGTTCGTCGTGGAACTCGTCGTCGAAGGAGTAGCCGGGGCCGCCGCGGCCGGTGCCGGTCGGGTCACCCATCTGGATCATGAAGTCCTCGATGATTCGGTGGATCTCGATATCGGTGTACAGCGGGTCGATGCGCTTCTCGCCGGACTCGGGATCTTCCCACGCGCCGGTCCCCGGACCGATTTCGGTCCCGTCGTAGTCGTCGGCCCCTTCGGCCAGGCCGACGAAGTTCTCGACCGTGGTCGGCACGCGGTCCTCGTACAGTTCGACGTCGATCTCGCCCTCTGTCGTGTGGAGAGTCGCGGTCAGGTCGCTCATACTCAGTCGGAGGGAAGCCCGGCAGAAAAGCCTGCCCACTACGCGCCACGACCCGGACATTGATATACCGAAACGAAGCCACGCCCGCTATGTCCTGACGAGCGACCGCGTGGCGTCAAGCGGGTGTCCGACACGCCGCCACGCGTCCGGGAGTGTCGGCTGCTCGCCACTGTGGGCTACGGCAGATGTGACAGCAGGTGGTCCGACACCTGTTCGGGCGCGTCGAACTGGACCCAGTGGCTCGCCGCCGGGAGCCGCTCGACCCGACAGTCCGGGACCCACTCGTCGAGGTCCTCGGTCAGCGACAGCGATAGCGCGTCGTCCTGCACGCCCCAGACGAGAAGTGTCGGAGCCGTTACCGGGCGGTCGCCGACGCCGTCCTGGGTGAGCGTCAGCTTCGCGTTCCGACGGGCGAGCGCTCGGTAGTAATTGATGGCCGCCGTCAGCGCGCCCGGCTGACCGAGCGCTCGCCTGTACCGCTCGATGTCCGTCTCGGTGAACGCGTCAGGGTGGGTCGGTCCGTCAGTGAGGATGCGGTCCAACATGGCGAAATCGTTCCAGCGGAGGCTGGCCTCTGGCAGCGCCGGAAGCTGAAAGAACAGTACGTACCACGAACGCAGGAGCTGCTCGAACGAGCGGCGGAGCTCTCGCTCGTAGGCGGTGGGATGCGGGGCGTTTAGCACCGCCAGCCGGTCGACGATATCGGGGCGGTCCATTGCGGTCTGCCAGGCAACCAGGCCGCCCCAGTCGTGACCGACCACGTGGGCCTGCTCGCGGTCGAACGCTGCAACGAGGCCCGCAACGTCGGCGACCAGTTCGTCGATGTGGTACGCGGCGACGCCGTCGGGCTTGTCGGAGTGGTTGTAGCCCCGGAGGTCCGGCGCGATCACACGGTACCCGGCGTCAGCGAGCGCCGGCAGCTGGTGCTTCCAGGCGTACCAGAACTCCGGAAAGCCATGCAGCAGGACGACGAGATCGCCGTCCGGCGGCCCGGCGGTCACGGCGTGGAGCCTGATACCGTTGGTGTCGACCAGCTCGTGAACCCCGGGCGTCTCCGACGCGGGCACCGTCCACGCAGTGCTGTCGCGAGCGCTGGCGTGTTGTCCCATCGACACCTCTTCGCCCGCTCGGTAGAAGTGGGTTCCGCTCCGGGTCCAGTCGCCAGCTTAGAAGGCTTGGAGTTCGTCGAGCGTGTCCGCCGCGCTGCCGTCGGCAATCGCGTCACGGGCCTGCTCCAGCCCGTCCTGGATGCTGTCGGCGTCCTCACGGGCGTAGATACGGAGGGCAGCGTTGAGCGCCACGGCGTCGGCGAAACCGTCCTCGCGCTCGCCGGTCAACACGGCCTCGGTTATCGCCGCTGACTCTTCGGCCACGTTGTCGACCTGCAAGTCCTCGCTCTCGATATCCATGCCGTACTCGCCGGTGCGGATTTCGAAGTCCGCGATGTCCTCGTCGTCGGACTCGTCGCCGGTGACGGGCCATTCGGCAACGATAGTTTCGCCGGGGCGGACGTCGTCGTAGCCTTCCATTCCCTGGAAGAACAGGGCGCGCTCGACGCTGCTGGTCTCAGACTGGGCGAGCGTTCGGACCATCTTCTTCGCGAACGCCAAGTGATAGAAGCTGCCGAGATGGACGCGGGCATTGGCCGGGTTCGCAAGCGTCTCGACAGTGTTGACGAAGGTCCGGACGCCCATGTTGTCGCGGCGGTCGAACAGCGCGTCGATGCCTGGGTTGAACGCCGGCTGGTAGTAGAAGCCGAAGCCGACCTCGTCGACCATATCGGCGCTTTCGCCCGGCTCGATTTCGGTACGCACGCCCAGTTCGTCCAGCACGTGCTTGTAGGCGTCCTGCTTCTGCGTGGGGACGCGGTCGCCGGAGTGGACGACGACGGGCGTACCGGCGGCGGCCGCGACGACGCCTGCGCCGACGCCGAGAATCGCGGACCGGCCCTTGCCGTCGTAGTTGGCCCCGCAGTCGACAGGGTCGGCCTCCGGGGTCGCTGTCTCGACTGATTCCTCGGACATCACGTCGACGTACGCACCCAGTTCCTCTGGGGTGTTGCGTTTCCAGCGGTTGGCGAGCCAGAACGCGCCAAGCGTCGTGTGGTCGGGTTCGCCGCCGAGGATGCGCCGGAACGCCTCCCGGGCCTGTGTGCGGGACATGTCGTCGGCCGATTTGTGGCCGGAGCCGACGACTTCCGTCATGAGTCGTTTGAGCGGCCATTCGCCGTACTCCCGGGTCGCTTGTGCCATGGAAACGTGTTCGGGCCAGAGTTCAAAAGCCCCTGCGTTTCGTTCTCAATTTGCGGGAACTGGCTGGGGTCCCGAAAGGGATACACCAGTACACTCCTAATGAGAATCAATGAGTCTCCAGTCGGGCGAGTGGCGCGAGCGCATCGACGAGGTAGACGCCGCGCTCATCGACGAGTTCCAGAGCGACTTCCCGATTCAGGAACGCCCGTTCGAGGCTGTCGGTGACGCGCTGGGGGTCTCGGCAGAGACAGCCCTTGATCGGGTCAAGCGGCTCCGTGACGACGGCATCTTCCGTCGGTTCGGCCCGGTTCTGAATCCGCCGGTTATCGGCTCTTCGACGCTGGCTGCTGTCAGTGCTCCGGAGGATCAGTTCGACGAGGTAGCCGAGGTCATCAACGAGTACCGGCAGGTGAACCACAACTACGCCCGCGACCACGAGTGGAACATGTGGTTCGTCGTCACCGCGGGGTCCCGACAGCGACGCGACGAGATTCTGGCCGAGATCGAGGAACGGACCGGCTGTCCGGTGCTCGTCTTGCCGATGTTGACGGACTACTACATCGACTTGGAGTTCCCAGTCGTCAACGGTGACCGGTTCGCCCGGGAGAGCCTAGAGACGACTGACGCCAGCGCAACGCGGATAAGTGAAGACGCCGCCGCTGACCTCTCGGAACTGGATCGGCGGTTGCTGCTCGAAATCCAGACCGGGTTCCCGCTCGTCGCAACACCGTACCGGGACGTGGCGGACGCTGTCGATGCCGAGGTGTCCGAAGTACTTGCAGCGATCAAGCGGCTCAAGCGAACCGGCTGTATCAAGCGCATCGGCTGTGTCGTCAACCACATCGTCACCGGGTTCGACAACAACTGCATGGTCGTCTGGGACGTGCCGGACGACGCCCTCGACGAACGGGGACAGGCGGTCGGCGAACTCCCGTATGTCACGCTCTGTTACCACCGGCCACGCCGCCCGGAGCAGGACTGGCAGTACAATCTCTTCACGATGATTCACGGCCGCGAAGCGACCGTGGTCGACCAGAAGATAGACGAACTCGCGACCGAACATCTCCCCTACGACCATGACCGGCTCTACTCGACGGCGACGCTCAAACAGACCGGGGCCCGATACGACGACATCGTCGGCCAGTAGGGCCTGGTCGATAATGCAGATCGGCATCGGGCGGCCGGAACCCTTTTGAAATTCTGTTATAAACGTGCTAGCTAATGACAAAGGGTCGGCGAGCGACAATCCTCGTCGTTGACGACGAGCCAGCGGTGGCCGACGTCTACGCGGAACAGTTGCGGGATCGATACACAGTCGAGACGGCATACAGCGGTGAGGCCGCCCTTTCGAAGCTGGATTCCACGGTCGATGTTGTCCTGCTTGACCGCCGGATGCCGGACCTCTCCGGCGACGAGGTGCTGTCGGCGATCCGTGAGAAACGCTACGATACGCGCGTGGCGATGGTGACCGCAGTGGATCCGGACTTCGATATCATCGAGATGCCTTTCGACGATTACGTCATCAAACCGGTGTCGAAGGCGGACCTCTTCCAAACGATCGAGCAGTTGCGTCTGTACGCCGATTACGAGGAACGGTTGCGTGAGTGCTATTCGCTCACGGCGAAATACGCCGCACTGGAGTCTTCGAAACCACAGCGCGTCCTCGATGAGAGCGAGGAGTTCTCCGAACTGCAAGCTGAGCTCGCGGAGGTGCGGGCGGAACTTGACGAGATCACGGATTCGTTCGACGCCACGGACTTCGAGTTGCTGTTCCGGGACTTCGAGACGGGCGATTCGATGCCGGACAACACACAACCCTGACCCGGTTTCGAGCGGCTACTTTCTGCGGTAACGTTGCTCACGGCGACCTACCCACCCTTTCGAAAGCACTAACCGATTCTCTTCCATAGGGAGGGCAATGAGTCAACAACTCCCGGACGTGCAGGCGTCGAGTCCGGACGTAACGGTCGGTCTCAATCGCGTCGGTGTGACGGGCGTCGAGAAACTCGTCAAACTGGGGCGTCGTGACCGCGACCCCATCGTACTCATGGCGGAGTTCGAAGTGTTCGTGGATCTGCCGTCCTGGCGAAAGGGTGCGGATATGTCCCGCAATATGGAGGTCATCGACGAGACGCTGGAAACCGCCGTGTCGGAGGAAGCCTACCGCGTGGAGGACGTTTGTGGCGACGCCGCCGAACTGCTGCTTGAGAAACACGACTACACGACGAAGGCGGAGGTGCGGATGGAGGCGGAGTACGTCACCCACGAATCCACGCCGGCATCCGGAATGCCGACGCAGTCGACCGCTGATATCATCGCCTCGGCGACGGCGACCGAAGACGGGACAAGCGAGGAGATCGGTGCTCGCGTCACCGGGATGACGGTCTGTCCGTGCTCTCAAGGTATGTCGGCTTCCCGTGCTCGCGAGACGCTCCAGCAGCTAGATGTCGACGAGGATGTCATCGAGGAGTTCCTCGAAACCAATCCGCAGGCCGGCCACTCACAGCGGGGTCACGCCACGCTCACCGTCCAGAGCGAGGGCGCGCCCGAGGTTGACCTGAACGAACTCATCGAAGTCGCCCGCGACTCGATGAGTGCCCGCATCTACAACCTCGCGAAGCGGCCCGACGAGGACCACATGACCTACGAGGCCCACAAGGACGCAAAGTTTGTCGAGGACTGCGTTCGCGCGCTCGCCGAAGGTGTCGTCGAGCGGTTCCCTGACCTGCCGGACGACGCTGTTGTGACGATGAAACAGTCCAACGACGAGTCCATCCACCAGCACAACGCCCACGCCGAGCGTGTGGCACAGTTAGCTGATCTGCGGCAGGAAGTTAGCGAGTAGCGAGGGCTGAGCGAAGCGAAGTCCTCGGAATGGTGTCTGTGATTTTGGCGCTCCCGCGCAGATGGACACAGCTACGGCGGCCCGACCGGCGTCGCTTCGGCCCAGTGTTCTTCAAACGCCTTGGTGATATCGGCAGTGAAATCCGAGTCCTTCATGTCGATGACGCCGAAGGTCTCCTCGCGGCCGAGGGGGTGTGGAACCTCGATACAGACCTCGACGCCGTCCAGTAGCTCGAACGTGGTCCTGATGTTCGGGCTGGCACGGGCGCTGTAGTTGTCGTAGTGAAAGAGCCGCTCGTAGTACTCGCGGTTGGCCTCGTCCGGCAAACTCTCGAAGAGGTCCGGTCGAACGAGCAGGGACACCTCCACGCCCCGCTCTAACGCCGCTTCGAGTTCGTCGACGATCCGCTCAGTGCCGGAGAGAATATCTACCTGTCGAGCGGGGGCCGAGCCGACCATGATGATCTCGTCGTCGGCGGCGGCCAGCCGTTCGAGCAACAGATCAAGCGAGTCGTTGGGACCGACGGCGGCCGTCCAGAACGGCTCCTCGACGGGGTCCGCCGACTCCAGTTGCGAGGAGAGGTCGTCGACGATCTCCTCGTACTGGCCGACTTTCTCCTGGAGTTCACGTTTCTTGTCTTCGAGCAAGCGGTCGAGGGCCGTATCCGGCTCGACTGCGACGTACTTTTTCGGCCGGCTGGCGGTCTGGCTGCGGACCAGATTATACGTTTCGAGGCTGTTGAGCACGTCGTAGATGCGGCCCATCGGCACGTCACTAGCGCGCGACAGTTCCTTGGCCGTCGTCGGCCCGGTTTCCAGCAGCGACCGGTACGCCCTGGCTTCGTACTCGGAGAGCCCGAGATCTCTGAGACTGGACATACCCACACATCAGGGTACGAGTGCAAAAACTTATCGGGCGTTTACCGTTTGTCCACGTTTGCTGCCGTTGTTCCGGTCAGTGTTCGCCGGTCAGCGCGGCTTCAAGCTCGGACGGCGTCGTCCCCTCGGCGACGATAGCGTCGCCGTCGAGAAGCCGCGCCGTACCGTCGCCGTCCGGCTCTGGAACGACCGTTGTCTCGTGGTCGGCGAGCCGCAGGGCCGCGCGGTGGAGGTCCGTCCCCGCCTCGGTGCCGACGGTGAGGGTCCCGGGTTGCTGGAGGCGGGCTGCGACACCGGCGTAGCCGGCCACTTCGACGCCCATCCGCTCGGCCGCGCCGGCGAAGGACTCGACGGCCGACAGCGCCGCGTTGCGGTACCGGTCCTCGCCGGTGAGTGCCGCGAGGTCGACCAGTGCGTCGGCCAGTTCCACCGTCGCGTCGAGGGGATGGAGCGAGCGGTTACAGAGCCCCGCGCCGCTTGCTGGTCCGTCGCGGAACGCGCCGCCGTCCTGCTGGCGGTGCTCGATGGTCCAGTCGGCGACCGCTCTGGCTGGCCCCGGCTCACCGAGGACCTGCCAGCTCGTCGTCAGGCCCTGGAGGAGCTGGGCCTGGTCCAGCAGCAGGCCAGTATCGCTGTCCGCGCCGTCGTAGTGAGCGACCTCGCCGCCGTCGACGAGTGTGTCACAGACAGCGTCTCTGGCACGACTGGCGTACTGCTGGGCGCGCTCGTCGTCAGTGTAGGCAGCGACCCACAGCAGGGCATCGATGGCGAGCCCGTTGCGGTCGGCGAACACCGTCTCGTCGACGTTAGGCGGCACTGTGTCCTCGCGCTCGCTCGGTTCCAGCCGGTAGTACTCGTCCGAACCGGCCTGGCTCGCCGCGAACGCGTCGCCGGCCCACAGCGTCGTCGAGAGGTAGTCGACGGTCCGCTGGGCGGCGTCCCGGTACGCCTCGGTTCCCGTGTAGCGGTAGCCGTGGGCAAACGCCCGGACCAGGGCGGCGTTCTCGTCCAGCAGTTTCTCGCGCCGGGGGTTCCCCCAGTTGCGCTCCGTCGCGTACCGGAAGAAGCCGCCGTCGTAGGTGTCGAGCAGGTGCGTGCGGATCGCTTCGAGCGTCCGGGTGGCCTGGTCCCGCGCACGGACGAGGGCGAACTCGACAGTCCGCGGGAGCGGGAACTTCACGTCGGTGCCCCAGCCGCCGAACTCGTCGTCGAACGCGCCCAGCAGTTGCTCGACCATGTGCTCCTCGATGCGTGGCCGGAGTTCGCCGGCCGGCGGCGATTCGTCCTGTAGCTGGCGGGGGACCGAGCCTGCCGCCGCGCCCTGGGCGTCCCACGACTCACGGACGGAGTCTAGGATGCCGCGGAACCCATCCGGCCCGAGAAACGTCGCGCCGGTGATGACCTCTCCCTCGGGAGTGAGAAACACCGTCGACGGGAACCCGCCCATCGTGTACCGCTCCCGGACCCGCGGGTTGCGGTCGGCGTCGACGCGGATCGGAACGAACCCGTCGTTGATGTTGGCCGCGATGCGCGGCTCGCCGTACGTGCCCCGATCCATTGCCCGGCATTCGGCGCTCCACGGGACCGTCAGCGCCAGCAGTACCGGCTTCCCGGACTCGGCGGCGTCCTCGAACGGGGCTGCGCCCCACTCGCGCCACTCGACCTTGGTGTCGCGTGCGTACTCGTCCATACCTGGTCTGGGCGGTGGGCGTACAAAGGCCCTCTCACTCCCGGCGAAAGACCGATTGGCGGGGCGGCCCAAGCGCCGACGATGGATACCCAGCAGGCGATTCCCGAAGCGCCCGAGCCGGTCACGCCGGGCGACCGCCCACCCCGTCTCGGTCGCGTCCCGTTTCTCGACAACACCGTCGCGATGTTGCGTGACCCGCTTGGGTTCTATGACCGCGCCGGGGCTCACGAGTCGGATATCGTGGGGTACAACGTCGCCGGGACGACGGGCTGTTTCGTCTGCCATCCCGACCTCGTCGAGCAGGTGTTGGTGACCGACGCCGACGCCTACGAGAAGGGCCGCCTCCTCCAGGACACGCTCGGACAGTTCATCGGCGAGGGGCTGTTCCTGCTGGAGGGCGAGGAGTGGCAGCGCCAGCGGACGGCGCTCCAGCCGGCGTTCTATCGGGAGCGAATCGCCGCCTACGGCGAGACGATGACCGCGTTCGCCGATCAGACAGCGACGGGGTGGGCCGACGGCCAGCGCATCAACGTGCTCCCGCACATGCAGTCGCTGACGCTGAACATCCTCGGGAAGACGCTGCTCGACGTGGATATCGAGACCACCGCGGAGGCGCTGGAGCCGTTACTGGATGCACTGCGCAAGCGGCTGGACCCGCGGTCGCTGTCGGCGTACCTCCCGCTGTGGGTCCCGACGGGAACGAATCGGGCTGTCAATCGCTCGCTCGCCGAGTTCCAGTCGACGCTCGACGACGTGATTGCCGCCCGTCAGCACGAGGCCGACCACGCCCGCGAGGCGCGCGACGACGTGCTCTCCCTACTGCTCTCGCTCGACGAGGAGACGATGGACCGCGAGCGACTGGGTCATCAACTGCTGACCTTCCTCGTCGCCGGTCACGACACGACGGCGCTGACGCTCACCTACGCCTGGTTCCTGCTGGCGAACAACCCCGAGTGCCAGCAGCGCCTCCACGACGAACTCGACACGACGCTGGGGAATCGCCAGCCGACGCCCGAAGACCTGTTCGAACTGCCGTATCTGGATAGCGTGCTGAACGAGGTGCTGCGGCTGTACCCGCCCGCGTTTACGGTGTTTCGCCAGCCGACGGAGCCGGTGACGCTCGGTGGGTACGAGCTCTCCCCCGAGGCACAGCTCACCCTCCCGCAGTGGCTCGTCCACAGGGACGACCGGTGGTACGACGCGCCAGACGCGTTCCGCCCCGAGCGGTGGACCGACGATCTCGAAGCGTCGCTGCCGGAGTACGCCTACTACCCCTTCGGCGGTGGCCCACGGCACTGCATCGGGATGCGCTTCGCCCGGATGGAGGCCAAGCTCGCGCTGGCGACCATCGCCCAGCAGTATGCCGTCGAAGCGGTCACCGAACCGCCGTTCTCGCTGGCGATGCAGATCACCCTGAGTCCCACGGAGCCCATCGAAGTCCGACTGCGGGACCGCTGACCCGCTACTCCGGACGACCGGCCGCTCGATTCCGCTCTCGAAAGGCGTTTGGGGGCGGGCCTGCAAACAGTGGTATGCTCCGGGTCATCGGGCTGTTGCTGCTCATCCCGCTGTTCGACATCGTGTTGCTGGTGACGGTCGCGATACCGTTCCTCGGCTCGCTCGTGACGGTCGCGCTCGTCGTCCTGACGGCGCTGGTCGGCATGCTGTTGGTCCGCGCCGAAGGTCGGGCGACGCTTCGGAAGATCCAACAGCGGCTCGCGGTCGGTGAACTCCCGACCGACGAACTCATCGACGGCGGTCTCCTCATCGCCGCCGGCGCGTTCTTCCTCACCCCCGGCCTGGTGACCGACTTCGTCGGCCTCCTGCTCGCGGTGCCGTTCACGCGCTACCCCGTCCGCGCCGCCACGCGCCGCTGGGTCGTCCGGCCCTACATCGACGCCAAGACCGGCGGCTTCGCCAGCGGGCAGGTGTACATCGGTGGCTTCCCCGACGAAGACGGCGGCCCGGCCGGCCCCGGTCCGACCGGGCCGGAGGGCGGCCCCAGTCCCGGCTCCGGCACCTCCTTTGACCCTAACGAAGCTACCGATGTCGACTTCGAGGACAACGACGAAAACTGAAGCCCTGACGCGGTTTCACATCCCCAACCGCCCACGAAACGTTACCCTTTTCAATACCCCTCGGGTACAACTGAATGCGTTGGGCCAATAGCTCAATCAGGTTGAGCGCTCGGCTGATAACCGGGAGGTTCGCGGTTCAAATCCGCGTTGGCCCACTATCTTCGCCACACAACGAGAAACGGAGTGACGAGTCTGTGGCGCATGAATCGTGCATCTGAGCGGATTTGAACCCTGGAAGTCGCAGCGGGCGAACGGCGTGAGCCCGACCGTCTTCCTCTGGTTCACAATCCGCGTTGGCCCATGAATTTTCCGAGCGTTCTGTCACTTCCATAGAATAGGCTGTGTCTCCGCAGATGGAAAAGTAACGGGTCACCCGCGACTGCGAACTTGAGCAGGGCTAAGCTCACCGGAACCCTTTCCTTACGGTTGCCTGTCAGTAGCTGTATGCGACGACGCCAGTTCCTCGCGGGTGGAACGACCCTCCTCGCGGCCGTCGCCGGCTGTGGTCATCCCTCAGTCGTGCTGGACATGGACGACGCGACAGCGGCCGACATTGCCAATCAGGTTTCGATATCGCCGGAACCGGGGTCGCCGGAACACACGGTCGTCTCGGCGGCCGTCGAAAACGGCTCTGCGACGCGACGGGGTCGAAACGAACTGTTCGACCACACCGACACGGTTCGTATCGACGACTCATTCTACGAGGTTTCGGAGACGCCGCTTGCGAGCAGTGAGGTGACGGTGTACGAGGTGCGCATCGATTTCGATCCGGCTGATTCGACGGCAGAGATCGGCGAAATCGCGTACGAGGAGCTACCGGCGGCGGACCGCCAGCGCCTCGACCCGATCATCGTGGACGAGGAACCACCCACCGGAGAGGGGTACGACGTGGGTGTCGGGTACGGAACCGCCGAAGAAGTGGGTGACGGATCTGTGTTCGTCCCGGAGCAGCAGTACGATATCATCGTCCACGACGGGGACCGCTATCGGATCACGGTCGATACACGAACCGTCCCTGAGACCGAATATCGATACGAAGTGACGGAGGTCGCTTCCGGCGTCGACTCGTTTGCCGACCGGATTCGAGACCAGTACCTGTTCACGCTCACGGGGCTTTCCGACGCCGAACGGGAGGTCGTCGAGGAGGCCATCGACGGCGGGTATTTCGAGGACGACGAGGCTTTTCGGGCAGTAACCGACCGTATCCGGGACCACGAGGGGATCGAGGTCACTGATAGCTACGGCACGTGGCTGCTGGAGTACGAACAGGTCGAGTACCTCACGTACGTCGAGTGGTAGTCGACGGCCAGGGTCCGAACCGTTCGACCGGCGCGACGGCCCGTCCCTGTGTCCGTTAGTCAGCGTACTCGTCGAACAGGTCGGCGACGCGCTGTTCGATGTCGTCCCGGATCTCGCGGACCCGCTCGATGGACTGCCCGTGTGGGTCATCCAGCGCCCAATCTCGCACTTCCACGTCCGCGTCGAGTTCGAGCGTCGAACATCCCATTGTCGCAACGACGGTGCAACTGTTGAGTTCGTCGTCTGAAACCGCTCGCGGGACTCGGTCGGACAGGTCGATGTCGCGTTCCTGCATGGCTTCGACGACCTCCGGATGGACTTCGTCCGCGGGGTCCGTGCCGCCGGTCAGGATTTCGACCTTGTCTTCGAGTCCGCGGCGGGCGCGTTCTCGCTCGGCAAACGCCGCAGACATCTGACTTCGGCCCGCGTTTTGGACGCATACGAATCCGAACTTCAGGGGTGTATCAGTCATAGCATAGTAGTTCCGAGCAAGCGGAATAACCCTTCCTAAGACCGCTATTGTGATCTATATATCTGCGACACTCGGCGACTACTGACGGTGGTTTTCCGGGCCGGCTGTCGAGTATGGGTCAATAAGTCGGGGGAGCCGAATCTGACCGATTGCGAGGTGACAGTGCGGGGAAGGGCTCTCCAGGCGGTGCTACAACAGTCCATCTATATCCCCATCAAATTGAGGGGATACTTCCTTCGGCCACTCCAGTCTGTGACTCCGTACATGCCGGAGTACCGTTTCACGTGCCCGAGCTGTGATGCGTGTGCAACGGTCGATAGCGGCGTTCGGGAGCGCCTACTGGCGGTTGGGTGCCCAGTTTGTGCGGGCGAAGTCGATACCCCGGCGTTCGTCGAAATCCCGCCACACAGCACCGACAACCCCTGAACTGTACCGTCGATCTGACGACCAGTCGTGACGGGTGGTCCCGACGGCCGGTACTGGCGTGGCCGCTTTTTAGCGCAATTCGGTTGCCGTTAGAAGTCGCTTAACTGTGACTGAAGCCCGGCGACGAGTTCAGACTTGCGCCGCAACTGTCCGAGACTGACGGGGAGTTGGTCGGCGATTGCCGTCAGCGTCTCCCGGAAGGACTGAGCGGTTCCGGGCTCGCCGTCGAAGGCGTTCCGGACTCCTTCACGGACCTGCCAGACGCCGACCGGTGCCCAGTAGTCGTCGGTGATCTCCCGCAGCACCAGGCATTTGGCCTGTCTGTCCCGCTCCTGTAGGTGTTCGAGGACGCCGAGCCGTGCGGCGTAGTACGCCCCCGCAGTCTCTTCGACGTAGGCCGTCCGCCCCTCGTACCCCTCGTGAGCGCTGGACATGTAGTAGCCCGTCTCGGGCCGCGGGTTCCAGACGCTCTGTGGGGCTTTCATCTCGACGAGTTCGAATTCCCAGCGCCCGGGCGCGAGTACGACCCAGTAGCGGTTCCCCATGTACTCGTTGTACCACAGCTCGGGCTTGTCGATGGTGTCGGCGTTGCGCAGCGTGCCGCGGACGTACTGGCCGACCGTGTCGTCGACGGCGGTGATCGACCACCGCGTCGGCACCAGCGACCGCTCGCTGGCCTGCCCGAGTGCCCCGGCTGAGAGGATCGTGTTGATGTCGTACACGTCGAACCCACGGCGGTACAGGTACGCCATCGCGCCCTCCGCGCGCCAGTCGTCGTCCGATAGCGTCTTTTCCACGGGTCGAGGAACGTGGGGGTTCTCCGCCAGATCGGCCCCCGTCGCGTGGGCCCGCGGCCCCGTCGGCGTCCCCACGTCGTCGAAACTCACATCCATCTCCGGGGTGCCGTCGAGACCCACCTCTACGTCGACGGGATGGTCCGCGATAGCGACCTCCCGCTGGACGCCCACGAAGCCGTTCCAGACGTCGTGGACCCCGCCGCTGCTGCCGCGCCCGCCACTGGCGCTGACGGAATCGACCGATGTCGTCTGCGTCGAGTTCACCATGCCAGTCCGGCGCTGGAGGACGTCCTCGATGCCCAGCCCCTCCTGATACCAGTCGCGGCTGGTCGCGAACCCGGCAGCGGCGGCGTCGGTATCGACCGGGGAGAGCAGCCCCGTCGAGACGTTGGGATACCCCGACCGGCCGACGAATATCTCCGGAGAGGTCGATCCGAACAACGAATCGCCCTGCACCGCCGCCTCGAACTGCCGCTCGACGTCTTCGAGGTGGTCCGTGATCGCGTAGGATTTCTCCGCCGCGAGGCGACGCCGCTGTGCGGCTTCGTCCTCCTCGAATCCCTCGATGAACTCGTCGAGTTGCATCTGTCACGCTTTCGGCTCTCCCCGATAAGAACCTTTCCAGCGGTCCGTGGGAGAGCAACTCTTACAGGGTTGGATTGAGTAACAACAGGTGATATAAATCATGGTAAATACAACGAAGTGGTTCCTGCTCGGTGCAACGCTCGTCAGCATGGGTGTCATATTCGTCTCGGCGATCATTCCGGTGGCCTACCAGCAGGCGCTTGTCAACCTCCTCGTCGGGGAGCTCGCGGCCCTCACGCTCGCCCACTCCGCCTACCGCGTCTCGTCGGGGAAGCAGGTAAGCCCCGTCGCAGCAGCGATAGCTATCGTCTCCGGGATCGTCCTGTTCATCTCACCAATCCTCATTGAGCCTGTCGACCCCATCCTGTCAGTAATGTTCGCCGCCGGCGCCATCGTCACCATCGGTGGCTTCGTCGGCGTCCTTGACCGGGTACTGGGCGGTGAAGAGGGTCGACAGACCGGTGCAGAGCGACTCAGCAGGAACGCCGGGAACTGATAGGCCGATCACAACGTCTATACCGACGGGTCAGCCACCCTCGGACAATGCCGGTCATTGAATGCGATGAGACGACGGCCCGCGAGCGGCTGGCGGACGCGGGACTCGATATCCAACAGGGAAACACCGACCACGAACGCTGGCGCGTCGAATACGGCGGCGCGACGGCAGTCGCCTACGACGGCAAAGTGGTCGTGCAGGGCGAAGGAACCGCACAGCTGGAAGCTCTCTTGCGCGGCAGCGACGGCGGTCGCGTCCACGCGTACTTCGACGGCGCGTCGCGGGGCAACCCGGGGCCGGCCTCGGTCGGCTACGTGCTGGTCGACGACAGCGGGATTGTCACGGAGGGCGGGGAGACGATCGGAACAGCTACGAACAATCAGGCGGAGTACCAGGCGCTCATCCGCGCGGTCGAAGTCGCACGCGATTACGGGTTCGACGACGTCCACATCCGGGGCGACTCGGAGCTTATCGTCAAGCAGGTCCGGGGCGAGTGGGACACGAACGATCCCGAACTGCGCGAGAACCGTGTCCGCGTCCGCGAACTGCTGACCGACTTCGACGACTGGCAGATCGAGCACGTTCCGCGGGAAATAAACGACCGTGCGGACCAACTAGCCAACGACGCACTCGACGATGACTGACCTGCCGACAGACGTGACCGAAGAGGCCGAACGGCTGACAAGGCTCGCTCGCGAGGCGGTCGACGATGCCGAGGCAGACGCTTACAGGACCGAACGCGACGAAATCCTCGCCGAGTACGACTACACTGCCCGCATCAGGAACGACGAGACCGGCGACGTGCTCGTCTGCCATCCCGTCGGATGGGTCGATGACGGCGTCATCCGTCCGGAACGGGTCGACGACATCGAACGTGGCGTCGAGATACGGCTTTCGGGTCCCGGTGACCCGGACGAGTGGGCGGAGATCGACGCTGCAAACCGAGCCGTCGTCGAAGCTGTCACCGAAGCACACGGCGAGACTCACGGGGCCAACGCGGAACTGCTCGCCGATTTCATGGGGAATCACTACGCGAAACAGATCTCCGAGGCGACGCCGGACGAACTACAGGAGTTTCGGGACGACTACGTCCGTCGGAACGCCTGGCCGACTGAGGAACAACAATCGGTTCTGGACCAGTCGATCCGACTCACTATGGAAGAAGCCGGCGGCCGCGTTCCCGAGGCCTAACTGCTCAGTACACCCGTCGGTAATCAGTGTTTGTTTCGCGTTAGGAATGGATTAACAGTAGTTCGCAGGTGCCCAGTTGCGAGTCTACTGCTGCGCCGCGATCAGATCACGGAGTTCGTCGGCTCGACCGTCGTCGGAAATGAACTTTCCGAACACCCATCCGAGCTGGTCAAGGACTGCGTCCTTGCCCGACTCCGTCAGGGAGTACTGGTTCGTTCGCTTGTCGAGTTCGCTCTTTTCGACGAGACCCATCTCGACGAGGTCGTCGAGGTTCGGGTACAGGCGACCGTGGTTGACTTCGTCGTCGTAGTATTCTTCGAGTTCGCGCTTGATAGCGAGACCATACCGAGGCTCCTCAGCGAGTATTACCAGGATATTCTGCTGAAAAGCGGTAAGTTCTTTTGCGATGCCCGGACTGTCAGTAACTGTTTGTGCCTCTGACATAGTTGAGTAAATGTCAGCAAGCTATTTAACACTTGTTAACTCTGGCGCACAACGCCTGCTGTGGGGCATTAACCACCACACAACTAGCAACTACAATAATATCGAGAAATTTATATTAGTCGGTCTTAGCTGAACTGAGTTTCCGATTAATCTGCTTTCAGATTGTCGTTTTCAGGTAGTAAGTGTAATCTAAGAATATATCTATAGTTAGATATTATTGGGTTATATAGCGCATAATACCGGATTGCTGTGGCTATTACGAAAGGATTTTTTGACGGCGTCGCGCAGTCGCCGGTGATGACGAACCTCTGGGAAGACCTCGAAACTGGACCGAACCCCCCCGAAGAAATCTACGCCGTCGTCGAGTGCCTGAAAGGCGAGCGTAACAAGTACGAGTACGAGAAGGACATCCCCGGTGTCGTCCTCGACCGCGTCCTGCATTCAAACGTTCACTATCCGTCCGACTACGGTTTCATTCCGCAGTCGTACTACGACGACGAGGACCCCTTCGACGTGCTCGTCCTCGTCGAAGACCAGACGTTCCCCGGCTGTGTCATCGAGGCCCGCCCCGTTGCCCTGATGAAGATGGACGACGACGGCGAGCAAGACGACAAGGTCATCGCAGTCCCGATCGAGGACCCGCGATATGACCACATCGAGGACCTCGACGACATCCCACAGCAGACCCTCGACGAGATTGACGAGTTCTTCTCGACGTACAAGAACCTCGAAGAGGGCAAGGAAGTCGAAACGCTCGGCTGGGAGGACAAAGAAGCCGCGAAGGACGCCATCGTCCACGCCCAGGAACTGTACGACGAGGAGTTCAACTAACGGTTCCGGCCGATCCGGCGTTTTCGGTCCGCACCGGGCGTATTTCTAGAAGTAATACCGGCAGGCATCACCGATTATGTATGAGCATGGGTAATCTTTTGCCCGTGTAGCGGCTATCGATACGTGTATGGCTACTGACGACACCGACACGGCGCTGGACCACACGACCGTCGTTCCGCGAGTCGAACGGCGATCGACACCCGGGATCGCACACCTGACCGTGGTTCCGGAGAACGCGGACCAGTCGTCCTGACCGTTCGCCCGTGTCGACGATATTGCCGCTTTCGATGACGCGGCTCCGAAAAGAAGTTTCTTGTTCCTGACCTGACTAACGGGTCGTATGGGATTATTCGACCGATTGAAGGGCGACGACGCACCGCGTGTTGCCTTCTTCGGTATCGACGGCGTACCGTTCAGCCTCATCGACGAACACCCCGACGTGTTCCCGAACCTCACGGAGATGGCGGCCGAGGGAAGCGCCGGCCCCATCGACAGTATCGTCCCACCCGAGTCGAGCGCCTGCTGGCCGGCGCTGACGACCGGCGTTAATCCCGGCCAAACGGGGGTCTACGGCTTCCAGGACCGCGAGGTCGGCTCCTACGATACTTACGTCCCGATGGGCCGTGACGTGCAAGCGACGCGGCTCTGGGACCGCGTTACCGACGAGGGCCGCAACGCGACGGTGCTGAACGTGCCGGTCACCTTCCCGCCACAGCGCAACGTCCAGCGGATGGTGTCGGGTTTCCTTTCACCCGGCGTCGATAAGGCCGCCTACCCGGACGAACTCCGTGACCACCTCCAGGACAGCGACTACCGGATCGACGTCAACGCCAAGCTCGGCCACGACGACGACAAGAGCGACTTCGTCGACGATGCTCACAAGACGCTCGAAAAGCGGTACGAAGCGTTCAAACACTACGTCGACCAGGACGACTGGGACCTGTTTTTCGGCGTGTTCATGACCACGGACCGGGTCAACCACTTCCTGTTCAAGGACTACGAGCGCGACGGCGAGAACCAGGAGGCCTTTTTCGAGTTCTACAAGCAGGTCGACGCCTATCTCGGTGACCTGCGCGACCGACTCCCCGACGACGTGACGATGGTCGTCGCCTCGGACCACGGCTTCACCTCCCTCGACTACGAGGTCCACTTCAACGAGTGGCTCCAGGAGGAGGGGTGGCTCGACTACGCGACCGACGACCACTCCGAACTCGGCGACATCAGCGAGGACACGAAGGCCTACTCGCTCATCCCCGGGCGCTTCTACATCAACCTCGAGGACCGCGAACCGAACGGCGGCGTGCCAAAGGACATGTACGAGTCCGTTCGCGCAGACCTCAAACAGCGCCTCGAAGCACTGGAAGGTCCTGACGGCAAGAAGGTCGCCGACCGCGTCGTCACCAAGGAGGAAGCCTACCGCGGCGACCACGACGACATCGCGCCGGATCTCACCGTCGTCCCGAACCACGGTTTCGACCTGAAGGCCGGATTCAAGGGCTCCGACGACGTGTTCGGTGTCGGGCCGCGAAACGGGATGCACAGCTTCGACAACGCGACGCTCCTGGTCGATGACCCGGACGTTCGCATCGAAGACGCCGACCTCTACGACATCGCACCGACAATTCTCGACCTGCTCGACCACGACTTCGACCGCGCGAAGTTCGACGGTAGCAGCCTCGCCTGAGGCTGTCGCCGTGTCGGATTAGGGTTCGTTTTCCGAGCGGAAAACAGCGATTAAAACAAGCCGTCCAGTTCGTCGTTCGTGAACTCGTCCGGGTCGGTCGTCCCGCCCTGGGAGTCGGCTGCCTCGCGGGCGCGTTTCATGAACTCGTCGACCCGTTCGGAGCGTTCGACGCCCGAGAGGACGATGAGCGAGGCGATCTTATCGGACCCGAGCGGGAAGTCCCCGCCCCGGACCTCCATGCTGCCGGTCTGGTCTTCCACCCAGCGGCGCGCCCGCTCGACGCCTTTCCGCGAGAGGCGCTCTGGGTCGCCCGCGACGACGAGGAGGGCCGAGTCGGCCTTGACCGCGTTGGGAAGGCTCATGCTCGTGAGGAGGGCGTTCCGGGTGACGCTGGTGATAGTGTTGACGTTCTCGCCGGCCTCCTCGCTGGCCTCGGCGCTGGCGTAGCCGATAGAGGCGATGCCGCCGCCCCTGAGCGTGTTGATGATCTCCGAGGAGTCGACGACGCTTTCGCCGACCCCCTCGACCGCCTCGCCGGAAGCAAACAGCAAACCGACGCGCTGTGAGATGGCGTCGTTGACGCGTTCGAAGCCGGCGGCGACGCTGTCGCCGCTGCCGCGCCAGGCGTCGTTGTCGACGAGGAGAAGAGAGTCGGCCTCGCGGGCTGCGGTCTTGAGTGAGCGGCCAGCGTTGGCCTGGTAGAGGCCGCCCTCGTCCCGGCCGGGGAGGATGCCGAGGACGTACACCGGCTTCTCGTAGATGCGCTTGAGTTCGCGGGCGAGCATCGGCGCGCCGCCCGAGCCGGTGCCGCCGCCGAGGCCGGCGACGACGACGATGGCCTCGGCCTCGGTCGTGATGCGACCGTCGAGTTCGTCGAGCACCTCGGTGGCGTTCTCCTGCATGATCTGGGCCCCGAGCTCGTTGTCGCCGCCGACGCCGTGGCCTTTCACGCGGTCCTGGCCGATGAGGGCCGTGTCGATATCGAGGTTCTGGAGGTCGGCCCGTGCCGTATTGACGGCGAGGGCACCTCGAACGGCGTCGAACCCCATGTCGTAATCGAATTGGGCAAGAGACTGGGTTACTTTCCCGCCAGCCTGCCCGACACCAATCAGGACGACTTTCATACCGGATATCTTGTGAGGCTGACTAATCAACGTTGTCCTCACACTGTGAACGGGCGACAAGGGGGAGTGAAACCGGTGTCGGCGCGGGAAGCGGATGGCGGTTACTCGACCCGGAGCGTGTAGATCCGCTTGCGCGCGTCGGCAAACGAGAACCGGGAGTCGATGACGCCGACATCGTCGAGACGGGAGAGGGCGTATCGGACCGTCCGCGGTGGCAGTAGCGTCTCCTCGGCGAGTTGGCTCTGGGTCAGCGTGTCGTTGTACTCCAGGACTTTTGCGACGAGTTTCGCGCTCGGCGGGAGGTCGCGAACGGCGTCCCAGCCGCTGTTCTCGCGTTCGCTGTCGGTGTCGGCAGGCTGCACGTCGGATGCGCTCATGGTACTACTCCCTTATCCAATACAGAGTGATAATATTTTCTGTTCGTGATTATGCTCTGTGGAAATGTTTCGGCAAAAAACGCGGTCAAGGACGGGGTGCCAGGCCCGAAAGTTTACCTTCAGGACCTCCGGTGTCACAGACGTGGACGAAGTCGAGGTCAGCACGGTCGTGTACGTCCCACCCGAAGAGGTCTACGAGTTTCTGCTGGACTTCCCTGGCTACGCACGATATTCGGAGTATCTCGACCGGGTGACGCAGGACGGCGACGGCTCGCCGGGGACGAACTACGACCTCGTGTTCTCGTGGTGGAAGCTCTCCTACACCGCTCGGTCGGAGGTGACCGGTGTCTCGCCGCCGACGCGCATCGACTGGCGCATCGTCAAAGACATCGACGCCGAGGGGTACTGGGCGGTCGAGCCCGACCCGGACGCCGCTTCGTCGGACACGGAGACGGCGTCACGGGTACGCTTTCACGTCGCGTTCGACCCCGGGTCGGCGTCTGACAACGCCATCGACCTCCCCCGGCTCGTGTCGATGGACTGGGTGATCGAGAAGGTCAAGCCGCTCATCCGTAAGGAAGCGACCAAGATCGTCGAACGTGTCGTCGAAGACCTCGAAGGGCAGGAACGGGACGTCGACCTAGAGATTCACACGGGACCGGACTCGGTGTAGCGCGGCGGCGAACCGCTACTCGGGCGTCTCGTAGTCGCCGCCGTACCGGATGAAGAAGTACGCGAGTCCGAGCGTCGCGACCATCACGAACGAGGTTGCGACGCCGAGCGTTTTCGCGCTGTTTGGCACCTCCGGCGGGCCGGAGCTTCCGCCGCCGCCACCGCCGCCACCGCCAGAGGACTGTGTCGGGTAGTCCGTCCCGACGACGACGGCCCCCTTCATTCCGAGCCCCTCGTGTGGCACGCAGACGTAGGGGTAGATGCCGTCCTCCTCGAAGGTGTACTCGTAGTTGACGCCAGCCTCGGAGACTGCACTCCCCGAGTCCAGCGGCCCGTCGCCGTCGGAGACGACGTTGTGGCCGCCGCCTTCGCCGGTCCACTCGAACTGGACCGTCGCACCGTTATCGACGTGAATCGCGGGCGGGCCGAAGCCGAAGGCCCCGCCGTTGGCCTGCACGCCGACCTCCACCGTCGCCGTGTCCTGTCCGGTCGCGTCGGCGACCGAGCCGTCGTAGTTCCCGACCTGGTCGAGGAACCCGCCGAAATCCGGCTGGCCCCCGCCCGATTCACCGTCTTCCTGTGCGGTCGCGGTGCCTGCAGCGGCCGACGCAGCCGTGGCTCCCGCCGCCGTCCGCAGGAAGCCCCGACGGGACACGTCCGCTCTACCGTCTGTCATACCTGACCGTTTGGGACTCCCCGTCCTGAATATGTCGGTTTCGAATCGCGGCGGTCGTCCCTGCAGCGACAGCGCACTGGCCCCCGGTGCCGTGAAACATTTAACGCCGGTAGACCGAAACCACCGGTATGTCTACCGGAAGCCACGGGGTCGTCGGCGGGATCCGTATCGACCTCAACAGATTACACGAAACGTGGATGGAGCTCGTGTATCCGCGCCAGCGAAACGCTAACGACACCGTTCTCGGGACGTGGACACCGGACTCCTCGCTCGGATTGGCCCTCTACCGCCTCTGGTCTGCGCTCGGGATCCCGGTCATCGCGCTGGTCTATCCGCTGGTGCTGTGTGGCGTCGTCCTGCGGTACCAGACGCGCCGTATCGACGGCACGGCGACGCGACTGGGCGTCGTCGGTGTCGTCTTCCTCTCCGTCCTCGTCTGGGGCGGTCTGGCGGCTCTCGCACGGTTCGAACCGGGCAGCATCGACCTCGTGTCGGGCGGGTTCACCGCTGTCGCTGTCGCCGGTGGCGTTGCGACGCTGTCGGCCGCGCTCGCCGTCACGTTCCGACGGGTCGGCGGTCGCGGAACGACAGTCGCGCTGGCGTATCCGTTCGCCATGACGGCCGTCTTCCTGCCGCCGGTCGTCGCAGCGCTGTACTCGACGACCGTCGCCTCGGTCGTCATTCCCGCGAGCGACTCGCTGTCCCGGTGGTTCCTCTACGAGGTGCTGGCGTCGGTCGGTGCCGCGGAGTTCTTCATCCAGAACTTCGACCGGGAAGGCATCGCCTACGTCATCATCTGGCTCGGCATCTCCATCCCGCTGGGGTGGGTGCTCGGCCTGCTGGTGACCCTCGCGGACCTCGTCCGCCCGACCGAGTGACCGCAAAGCCACCGTTTCGACGACCCCCGCTCTAGTGTTCGGCTGGTATGGCATTCGACGAAGTCTTACTGAACTCAGTACACTGAGTCATCTGCCAGAGACTCCCCAAGACCGCTCGTGACGGAAACAGGGTGCGTTTCGGCCTCCCATCTCGCAGACGATTTCACCGACAAAAGTCAGTCAGTACACAGCGTGTACGGTCACAGAAGGGGGCTCGGAATCGACGCAAACGACGTTGATGGTGCCTTGATACCGTTGACCTCGTGGACCGAGATGGACTCCTACGGACTGGCGCGGAACTCACCGTGTTTCATTCCGAAGAAGAACGCGATGACCGAGAACACGATCATCGAGGGCAGCACCATCATGAACACCGTCGAGCGACCCATCACAGAGGTGAGTGCGACCGTCGCGACGGCGACAATCACGACGAGTGGGGCTACCGCGGACACGAAGTCAAAATCCATACGCTCTGTTGTAGCCGGACAATTAAATTCTTTAAGAAACCGAATCGACCGTACGCCTGATTGAACGGTGCTCGTGGACAGCCAACACTGACCGAGTGCTTAATATGACGCTACGACGGCGTCGCGTCGGCCGGCCGAACCACTGTTTCTTCGAGTGCGTCCCCATCAGCGACGGCGATATCAGCCGCCTCCTCCCCGCCGCCCAACACCACAGTCGCGCCGGCCCGCATCGGCGCGAGCAGGCCGGCGACGACTGCGCCTGCGGTCGTCATCGGTGCCCGAAGGGCGAGGGTCGTCTCGGCGTCGATGTCGTAGTCGGCGACGACACGGCCGCTCTCGGCCATAAGTTCGCCGTGTGTGTATGTTCTGTCGGCGGCCAACACGTCGTCCTCGGGCGAAACTTCGCCCGGGGGCTGCAGCGGGTTCTCGCTCCACAGCTCCCGTTCGAACTGGGCGACCGTGGCGTCCTCGACCGGGCCACCGTAGGCCAGCCCCTTCGTTCCCGGCCCCTGCGTGTAGCGGTCGAGCCACGCCGCCGGCGCGACAAGCGCCGTCGCGTCGACCGCGTTCGGCGGGTCCATGTCCACGACCGCGCCGTCGAGGGCGGCAGCGAGGAAGGCAAGCAACGCATCGGGGGCGTCCCGGAGGTAGCCCGGCCGGTCATCCTCGGTCGGCTCTTTCGGCCCGACGACGACGGCGACCCGCGTCCCGTGCCGGACGCCGTAGTGACGCAGCAGATTCCCGCCTTTCCAGGCGTTCGTGGCGAAGTCGGAGTAACTGTACGGCGTCGACCGCTCCGGCGAACGAAAGAGAACGCCGTCGCGGTCGCGTGCCTGCGCGACGAGGTCACCGAGTACCTGCATGCGCCGTCCTTCGGCCCCGCCGATGAAAAACAGCGCGGCCACAAAGCCGATGTAGGTGGCCTCCCCCACGCTCTAGAAATGAAACAGCAACAACAGGTTTCCGACGTGCTCGGACACGGTGACATCGACACGCCCCCCGCCTATCGATTACTCGACGTGGTTGCTGAGCTCGGTGCCATCGCGGCCGAAGTCAACGAGACGACCGGGTACGGGACCGACTCGACGGCGCTGTCGATACGGGAGGAAACGGTCGGCGACGCCCTGTTCGCGCTGCTCGCGCTGTGTGAACAGCTCGACGTCGACGCCGACACTGCGCTCTCAACGGCGCTTGCGAAGTACGAAGGCGGGTCCGGAACGAACGGGACGCCGGCGAGCGGCGACTGAGACGTGTAGCAATGTGCCAGTGTCCGCCGACCCCAGGGTCGGCGTATCCGAAACTACTCTCCAGTAATCCGTCCGACTACAGCGAGTTCTTCAGTTTCTCGAAGAAGCCTTCCTCGACGTCGACCTCCTCGCCGCCGGCCGCCGCGAACTGTTCGAGGGCTTCCTTCTGCTCGGCGTTGAGGCTGTCGGGTGTAACGACCTGCACCTGGACGTAGAGGTCACCCTGGCCGCGGCGGCGGAGTCGTGGCATCCCCTTGCCTTCCAGGCGGAACACCTCGCCGCTCTGGGTGCCGCTTGGCACGTCGACTTCGACCTCGCCGTCCAGGGTCGGGACGGTGATGGTGTCGCCGAAGACGGCCTGCGGGAACGAGATGGCCTGCTGGTGTTGCAGGTCGTCGCCGTCGCGCTCGAAGTCGGGGTGGTCGCGGACGCTCACCTGGATCAGCAGGTCGCCGTTCGGACCGCCGTGCTCGCCGGGCGCGCCCTCGCGTTCCATCCGAAGGGTCTGCCCGTCGGCGATGCCGGCGGGGATCTCGACTTCGAGGCTCGCGTCGTTCTGGACGACGCCGTTGCCCCGACAGGTCGAACACGTCTCGTCGTACAGCGTCCCCTCGCCCTCGCACCGACGGCAGGTCGTCGTCTGCTGGACCCGTCCCATCGGTGTCTGCTGGACCTGCGTCGTCTGGCCCTGTCCGTTACACTCCGGGCAGGTCTCCGAGTCGGCCCCCGGCGGATGTCCGGCCCCGTCACAGTCGTCGCAGGCCTCTGGCCGGGTGACGTTCAGCTGCTTCGTCGCGCCGTTGTAGGCCTCTTCGAGGTCGATCTCCAGCCGCGTCTGGAGGTCCTGGCCCTGTCGCCGTCGGCTGCCGCCCCGTCCGCCGCGGCCACCGCCGCCGAAGAACTGATCGAAGATGTCCTGCATATCGAAGCCGCCAGCGCCGCCGCCGAAGGGATCTCCGCCCATGCCGCCGCGGCCGCCACCACCGGCGCCGCCGCGCTTCTCGGCCTGCTCGAAACGCTCGTGGCCCATCTGGTCGTACATCTGGCGCTTCTCCTCGTCGGTGAGGACCTCCTTTGCCTTCTTGGCTTGCTTGAACTTCTCCTCGGCGTCGGGGTCGTCGCTCACGTCCGGGTGGTATTCCCGGGCTTTCTCCCGATAGGCCTCCTTGATCTCGTCTTCGGAGGCGTCCCGAGAGACACCCAGTATCTCGTAGAAATCCTGACTCATTCGTTGTACAAGGCTTAGACGATTGAGATACTTCAAAAGAACGGGTTGCCGACTAGTAGTGTTTGAATGTACTGCTACAAATTGGAACACCAGAAAGCCCCTGCGTTCTCAGCTTTGGCTCGCGGCTGCCGCTCGCCAAGACGAGGGACCGCCGGTCCCTCGCGATCCGCGACTCGCTGCGCGCGCTTGCTTCACCGGAAGAGCGGAGCTCTCCCGAACCCGCGGCAGAGCCGCTGACGCCAGGGTTCGCTGAGAACGCGGCCCCTTTCAGTCCCACCCGTAGCCAGTTGGCCAATCCAAGCTGGGTGGGACTGAAAGGGGCGGTAGGCTGAACGAAGGCGGACGACGCAAGCACTGCAGCGAACGCAGTGAGTGAAGCGCGCAGCGAGCCCCCCGAGTTCAGCCTATCGGGGCTTTCTGGCTCTTTGTCGTCCCACTGACCAGCCCTGCCAGATATAACACCTCGACACTGAGGTTCGGACCGTACCGGGGCGCTTATTTTCGTGCCGGGGGAGGATTCGGGCAATGAGTCCTGAGTCGTCGCGTGGTCACCGGGGTCTCGTCACGGTCGAGCGAGTCGCAGTCTGGGGGCTCGCGGCGCTGGCCGTCGTCGGGCTGGTCGCCCTCGTTGTCGGCCCTGGCGCGGACCTGCGGACCGAGTCCCCGTCGGTCACTATCGACGGCCAGTTCGACGCTGAGGAAGGGGCGGTCACGCTTACCCACACCGGCGGGGACAGACTCACGGACACCAGCACGCACGCGCTGGAGCTAGTCGTCACCGACGCCGACCGGAACCGCTCGACCACGCTGACGTGGGCTGAGGCGGACCAGCTACCTGTCGAGTCCGGCGATACAATCGTTCTTGACGACCCGCGCGTGGATTCGGACGGTGACGGTAACTACCTCGACGGCGACGTCTCAGTCGGCTTTTTCCTCGACAGCGGCGACACCGTCGCGGTTCGCTGGACAGGACGCCCACTCGGTGCGCCGGACGAGCGAACGACGACGCTCGGCACAGTCACGCTCGGGAACGAGACTGGGTGACTATTGGGTAGCCAGGGTCCCGCCGGACCGCCTCCGGTCGGAGACGCCGGCTGTCGACGGTGGCACTTCTGTCCCGTGGGCGGTCACGAATGGACGTGCTTGGTGCGGACATACACGTCCCCGGTTCCGGTCACGGTCACCGCGTAATCGCCCAGTTGAAACGAGAGCGATACGGCGCTGTCCGGGCCTGACGCATGCACAATCAGTTCGTCGAGCGCGTCCGGATCGAGCGTCTCGATGAGCGGCGATAGCTCTATGGCCTCCCGGTCGGCCGCGGTTGCGACCGTCTGAACGACGGCTACTGACGGAGAGACCACGCTCCAGTCGAACTCCGCGTGGAGGATGTCTGAGCCGTCAGATGTCCGGCCGGGCCGCTTGTCGGACCCACTCATTACTAAAAATATGTCTATCTATCATATTAATTCTACTGTCAATTTATTAGTTGGAATTGTGATATACAAAACGGCTATCTGACATCCGAGTAGATCTCGGTGAAGGATTCGAGGCGACTCAGTGCTATACAGATTTATAAATGCAGGCTGATACAATAGCTGTCCGATACACTTGTTCTTTCAGGTAAACAGTTCACCCCGAGAAATGACATCGCGGCCGAAATACGCTCCGTAGTACGACTACTGTGGTGCGTTTGACAGCAATGGTCGTCGATGATATCACGGTCGAGACGCGCTGCTTACCGTCTGTAGGCGCGGTTTTGTGAAAGTAGCACGCAGCAGTTGTGGTTGGGACACATAGAGTGCTGCGTGCCACCTACTCATAGTCAGGACCCATGTATAACAGTTGTGTGATTAATTGAGTAAACCTAAATGTAGTGTTGAAATAACTTACACACAGATAGTCGATTACAACCGCTGGAGGCCCGCTCAGACACAATCTGCTACGAACCGCTCATCGAACACCGCTCACTGAGACGAGAACCGACAGTGTGACAGTAACAACGTCTTTTACCTGTGGGCGTCATCCCTCTATATATCCTCGGCTTCCACCGAGATGAAGGTTGGGACACATGACATCTGATGCAACACACGAAGAGGCGGTAAGTTTACTCCAGGAGTTGGGCTTGAAAGAGTACGAGGCGAAGTGTTTTGTCGGACTCTCTCGGATGTCCAGCGGCACGGCGAAGGGATTGAGCGAAGTGACGGAGGTCCCGAGAACGCGCGTCTACGACGCCGTTCGGATTCTCGAAGCGAAGGGGCTGGTCGAGGTCCAGCATTCGAGCCCCCAGCAGTTCCGGGCCGTTCCGCTCTCCGAGGCCACCGAAACGCTCCGCGCTCAGTACGAAGAGCGCGTCGAACGCCTCCAGTCCGCACTGCGAGAGATGGGAAGCATCGAGTCCGACGACGACGAGGCCGAACTACAGGAGGTCTGGTCGCTTTCCGGCTCCGATGCCATCGAGAACCGTGCCTCGGCGATCATCGGAGACACGGCCGACGAAGTAGTACTCGTCATCGGTTCCGAAGCAGTCCTCACTGAACCGCTGATCGAGCAGCTCAATTCGCTCGACGCGGACGTCGATCTCATCGTCGGTAGCGGGTCCGCTTCGATACGGGACCGCGTGGAACGGGAGATCCCACGCGCGACCGCGTTCCTGTCGGAACTGGACTGGCTCCGCGGCGAGATGACACCGCAGGAGGATGCCGCTGTCGGACGGCTCTTGCTCGTCGACCGGTCAGCGATGCTCGTCAGCTCAATCGACCCGCAGACTAGTGACGAACAGGCTATCTTTGCGACCGGACTCAGAAACGGGCTCATCGTCATCGCGCGCCGCCTCCTCTCGCAGGGCGTCGTGGAAATGACGCCACTAGAACAGGACTAGCGAACAACGCGGATCGAGAGTATCGCCGCTCTCACTCGCACTCGTCGTAATGATCGGAGAGACACGCAAGTAGCGGCCGGATCCGATCGTACTCCGGACCGCGTGTTACCCAGTGGGTTTCCCGGTCCCATTCGATGAACCCCATCTCCGCCAGTTTCGGAAGATGCTGGTGGTACAGGCTGGCCGGAATTGACGGCTTGCCGATGACGTCTCCCTTCTCGTCAATTGCGGCCGGTCGCCACTGCTCTGCCTCCCGCAACGCGAACAGCACTTCTCGGCGGTCCTCGTGTTGTACGGCATCGAGTTGGGCATTCAGACACTGTGGCTGGATCTGGTTCTGATTGCTCACTGTGCGGTCATACGTTCGGCAATCTGATATATATACACGACTTTCACTATTTCTCTTCTTTTGAGTATCTGGGTGAATGAAACCGGCGTTGTGTATCCTCGATTCACGGAATAGAAGCGGTAGACCGACGGAGTGTGGCTGTCGCTACGCATTTACTGTACACATGGCAGATAATGACCACTTCGAAAAAATATAGCTTATTTGTCTTTTTGAAACTGCCCTGACTGATCTACACTGCCAAGCTGAGAACTGAGGCGGCTTGTCAGCCCTCGCCCTTGCTGTCGTCAGACTGCGTCTGAGGGGCTGCTGAGAACGACTTATTATTCGTCGTCTTCGTCCACGTCCTCGAAGTCGGCGTCGACGTACTCCTCGCCCTGGTCGGCCGCGCCGCCTGCTGCGCCGCCAGGTCCGGCAGCGCCGCCGGGGCCTGCACCGGCCGCGCCGCCCGGACCAGCGCCCGCAGCGCCGCCGGCGGCCTGCTGGGCCTGCTCCTGGTACATCTGCTTGCCGATCTCCTGCAGTTCCTCGCTCAGGGTCTCGGTGACTTCCTCGTAGTCTTCCTTCGTGGCGTCCTCGTCTTCGAGGACTTCCTCGACGTCCTCGATCTTGGCCTCGATGTCGGACTGAAGATCGTCGTCGATTTCCTCCTCGTTCTCCTCAAGCAGGGTCTCGGCACGGCGGACCGAAGCTTCGGCCTCGTTGCGCGCTTCGATGCGCTCGCGGCGCTGCTCGTCCTCTTCGGCATGCTGTTCGGCCTCCTGTTGCATCTCCTCGATCTGCTCGTCGGAGAGGCCGGCACCGCCTTCGATGGTGATGTCCTCCTTGTTGCCCGAGCCCTTGTCCTCGGCTTCGACGTTGACGATGCCGTTCTCGTCGATGTTGAACGACACCTCGATCTGGGGCGTGCCCGCGGGGGCCGGCGGGATGCCCGAGAGCGCGAACGCGCCGAGCAGTTCGTTCTCCTCGGCGATCTCACGCTCGCCCTGGAAGACGCGGATCTGGACCTGCGTCTGGTTGTCCTGGGCGGTGGTGAAGATCTTCGACTCTTCCGTCGGGATGGTGGTGTTCTTCTCGATGAGCCGCTCGAAGAGACCGCCCTTGACTTCGACACCCAGCGACAGCGGCGTCACATCGAGCAGGACGATGTCGTCGACGTCGCCCGAGAGGACGCCGGCCTGGATAGCCGCGCCCAGCGCGACGGCCTCGTCGGGGTTGACGTTCTTTTTCGGCTCCTGCCCGGTCATCTCCTGGACCTTGTCCTGGACCTGTGGCATCCTGGTCGAACCGCCGACGAGGATGACCTCGTCGATGTCGCCCTTGTCGTAGTCGGCGTCGGACAGGGCCTGCTCCGTCGGGCCGACGGTGCGCTCGATGAGATCCTCGGTGAGCGATTCGAACTTCGCGCGCGTGATCTTCTGTTCGAGGTCCAGCGGACCGTCGTCCGTGGTCGCGATGAACGGGAGGTTGATGCGGGTCTCCTTGCGCGAGGAGAGCTCTATCTTGGCTTCCTCTGCGGCCTCGGTCAGCCGCTGGAGGGCCTGCCGGTCGTCACGGAGGTCGATGCCGTGTTCGGCCTCGAACTCGTCGGCGAGGTAGTCGATGATGGCGTGGTCCCAGTCGTCGCCACCGAGGTCGTTGTCCCCGTTGGTCGCGACGACTTCGTAGACGCCCCCGCCCAGGTCGAGGATGGACACGTCGAAGGTCCCCCCACCGAGGTCGTACACAAGGACGGTCTGGTCGGACTCGTCGTCGAGCCCGTAGGCCATCGCGGCCGCTGTCGGCTCGTTGACGATGCGCTCGACCTCGAAGCCGGCGATCTCGCCGGCGTCCTTGGTCGCCTGGCGCTGTCGGTCGTTGAAATAGGCCGGGACCGTAATGACGGCCTTCTCGATCTCGTCGCCGAGGTACTCCTCGGCGTCGTGTTTGATCTTCTGGAGGATCATCGCCGAGACCTGCTCGGGCGTGTACTCCTCCCCGTCCAGTTCCACCGTGTAGTCGTCTTCGCCCATGTGGCGCTTGATCGACTGGATGGTCTGGTCGGGGTTCTTTACGGCCTGATTCTTCGCCGGCTTCCCGACGAGTCGTTCGCCGTCGTCGAACGCGACGACAGAGGGTGTCGTCCGTTCGCCTTCGCCGTTGACAATGATTTCGGGGTCGCCACCTTCCATGACCGCGAACGCGCTGTTCGTGGTCCCGAGGTCGATACCCAGAATCTTGTTGCTCGCCATCTTACCCGCTCATAGCGGATTGGGCCGGTTAAAAGTTGCTAGATGTACTGATTCGAAAAGCGCCCGACGACCCCTCCTCCGGGCGGTTTTATACTCGACGGCCTTCCCTGACCGGTGATTATTTAATGTACCGCAATACGACCGCTACACCGCCGGGGCCGCCCGTTACTCCTCGCTTTCGCTGACAGTTACCTGGGCCTCGCGCAGCACTTTGTCGGCCATCTCGTAGCCGGGTCGGTGGACATCCGCAATCGTCCCTTCGGGCTGGTCGCTGTCGACGCGGGCCAGCACCTGCTGCTGTGTCGGATCCACGTCCTGGCCCGGTTCGGGGTCGATGACCTCGACGTTCTCGGCGTCGAGTACGTCGTCAAGCTGGCGGAGCGTGGACTCGACGCCGCCTCTGATATCCGTATCTTCGTCCTGTTCGAGCGCGCGCTCTAAATTGTCCCGAACGTCGAGCAGGCGCGTCACGAGGTCCTCGGTGGCGCGTTTCTGTTCCTGTTCGCGGCGCTTGTCCATCCGCTTCTTGTAGTTCTGGAACTCCGCCTGCTTGCGCTTGAGCTTCGACTCCAGCTCGTCGATGTCGTCGGCTTGCTGGTCGACCTGCGATTCGAGGCTGTCGGTACGCGTCCGCAGCGCGGCGAGTTCCCGGGCGATGTCCTCGGGGTCCGATTCGGCGACTCGGTCGACGAGGTCATCGTCTACCTCGAACTCGCCGAGGTCGACCTCGTCGGCGTCGACGCCGTCGGGCACGTCCTCGATATCCGCGTCGCCGTCCGCTTGCGCCTCGCTCGCGGTCGACTCCTCCGTCGCGGCCGTGTCGTCGGCTGCGTCCTGCTCGGTCATACCCGATAGAAGTCGTCACGTGGATAAAAGGATTCAGAAACGGTGTGGCAGTGACACTGCCCACCGACGCCGGCGTTACAGGAGGAAGCTAACGACCATCAGGACGAGAAAGACAACGACGAGTATCTTGGCGATTCGCATGCTGAGCCCCGCCACGCCCCCGAGTCCGGCCAATCCGGCGACCACGGCGAGGACGAGAAACAGCAGCGCCAGTTCGAGGAACCCGCCGCCGGGCTGGAGTGGGACCGCAGTTGGTAGGTGGTTCATGACTTTTTGTACCGCCCCGTCCCGATTTATTATAGGTCGCCTAATCAGGGGCCGATGGCGAACGCGCCCGGATCGTACTGGAATCGCGTCCGATAGGCCGTCCACTCACCGAGTTCCTCCAGCCGATACTTCCCAAAGGGGGGGTTCCGAACCAGTTCCAGTTCCGCGAGCCGTTCCCGAACGGGGTCGAAAAGTTCTCCCCAGTCGAGTTCCCGGAGGGTCTCGTCCGGGTTCACTTCGCTCGCGGTGAACGTCAGCCCATCATCCGTCCGCTCGATAGTCCCGTACTGATACCGAGTCCAGACGGTGTACTCCCCGAACGGGACGGTCTCAGTGGGTGGTGGAGGTCGGCGGTACTGCGCCTGGAACCGCTGGTGTGTTTCGTCGCCACCCCACAGCACTCCGCGGGCGAGGAGCTTGATCCGCCGATTCGTGTCCACGCCGCTATTGTAAACGATACGGGCGTGTTCGTACTCGCTGGATCGGAACTGCTCGGCGACGCCGTCGGTGTGGTGGATGTCGACTTCGTACTGATACGGTAGCGGCGTCCGGCGAGCGCGTTCGAGTACTGACACCGTTTCTTCGCCCCGGCGCAGGCCGTCGTGCGGTCCGGTTCCACGCCACTGCGCCGGGTCGGCCTCGTCGGGGTCGACCCAGCGGTCCATGCTAACAATACGCAGGCGTCGAACTTAGCTTTTCCCGCGAGGGACGGACAGAACCGACGCACCCACTCAAACTAACACGCGGTCGAGTTCGACGACGAGGCCGCCGTCGGCGTCCGGGTCGCCGACGAGCGTCCCCAGACAGACCGCAGCGCCGTCGGGCGTGACACAGACGACCTGGGAATCTATCTCCGGCGTCGCTTCGCCGACTTCGGCGGGCCCGGCCTCGATGACGCCCGGTCCGTACACCGGCGCGCCCTCGGCGACCTCGCGGGCGGCGTTCGGCGCAATCGTGACCCGCGGCAAGTGGACCAGCGCACGCTCGGCCGGCTGGATGATCTCGCGCAGTTCGGCCTCCTCGCCCTCTTCAGCGAACGCCAGCGCGTCGACGAGGTCGTGCATCGTCGCCAGCGAGGTGTCGTCGAAGCTCCCGGTCGCCGTCCGGCGGAGATCACCCATGTGCGCGCCCGTACCCGCCGCCAGTCCGATATCGTGACACAGCTTCCGGATATACGTGCCCGACGCGCACTGTACTCGTAGGAGCAATCGGCGCTCGTCCTGTTCGAGGATATCCAGTGCGTGAATCCGCCGCGCGCGCAGTTGGCGCTTGACTGCGCTCTTCCGGGGCGGCTTCTGGTAGACCTCGGTCTCGAACTCGGCGACGATATCCGCGATGTCGGCCGGGGCCCGGTCGTGGAGTTCCAGCACGGTGACGTACTCCTTGACGGCGTCGTCGAACACCTGCGCCATCCGGGCGGCGTCGCCGAGCAACACGGGCAGACAGCCGGTCACCTTCGGGTCGAGCGTCCCACCGTGGGCGACCCGCTCCTGGTCGGTGGCGTCCCGGATCCAGGCCGCGACCTGGTGGGCCGAGGGGCCCGGCGGTTTATCGAGGTTGACGACGCCGAAGGACTGGAGCGAATCGAGGTCCCGTTCGTCGGGCGGGGCACGAAGCGTCATCGGCTCAGAACTCGTACCGGATGTTCTCGACCGGCGCTTGCCCCTCGTCGCCGTCGGGGCTGTACGATTCGACGGCGTGCAAGGTCACGCTCAGGACGCCCTGTGGGTCCCACCGGGCGGTGTTGACCGACAGGTCGTAGATAGAGAGGTCGTCGAAGTCGATGTCGTAGTAGTCGCTGTAGCGCTGGGCCTCGCTCTCGCCGCGCTCCCGCGTCTCGGTCTTGGCCTGCTCGAAGGGCTTGTTCTCCCGCGTCGCGATGCGGTCGGCACGCACGTCCAGTGGCGCGGTCAGCCACAGTTTCATATCGGCGTACTCGCCGGCCATCCAGCCGGCGAGACGGGACTCTAACACGAGGTCGTCGCGCTCGGCGGCGATGTCCCGGAGCCGGCGATCCAGATCGCGGTCGATCTGGTCGTCCTCCTCGGCGGCCTTGTTCAGTTCCAGCGGTGTCATCCCCCGCTCCTCGGCCAGCGAGCGGAAGATGTCGCCGCCGCTGACGTGTTCGTAGTTCAGGGCGTCGGCCAGGCTCTTGGCAAGTGTGCTCTTGCCGCTGCCGGCCGGGCCGGAGACGGTAATCAACATAGAGGTGTTCGGGAGGCCCCGATAGAAAGGGCTGTCTCTTCGCGCCTACCCGGTCGGCGTCGTCTCGACGTTGAGCGCCTTCCGGATGATCTGGGTGAAGGACAGCGAGCACAGGAAGTACCAGACAATCCACGCCTGGATCGGGCCGGCGATGCCGTTGCTCCATGCCTCGACCTCACCGAAGATGGGGAGCGTAATCACTGGACTCGCGTCGACGCCGGCTCCAAAGACGATCCAGTAGAGCCAGAGGAACAGCGGGATGTTGACCAGCATGATCCACACCATCGGGCGGAACTGCTGTTTGAACATCCCCATCTGGTCGGTCATCAGCTCCATCTGCTCCTCTTCGAGCCGGTCCAGGGCCTCCTGGTCGTCGCGTTCCTTCGCAGCTTTGCGGCGCTCTTTCAGGTCCTCCATCTTCTCCTGGTGGTCGCCCATCCCCGACATGTCCATGAGGTTGTCCTGCAGAATCGTCGAGGTGGTCCCGGTGATGATCGCGAGCACCAGGATGACGACGTAGAACGGCAGCATGTCGTTGAGCGGCCCGAGGAAGATGTCGATGAACCCGCCCGCGATAACGTCGCGGACCGAGGTCATGGAGTAGCCGGCAAAGAGGCCGAGCGTCCCGAGGCCGGCGAGCTTGTCCCACTTCGACCAGCCGCTGTCCTCGTCATCGTCACTCGGGGCGGCATCCGACTCTTCGAGCGCTTCGCGGACGCCCTCGGGGTCGTCGATGACGAACCCCTCGCCGTCAGCGTCGATGAGCAGGCCGGACTCGATGAGCCGGCCCCACTCGCCGCTCGTGAGGTCGTCGCTCACGTCACTCCAGGTGACGGTCCCGTTCTCTTCGGCCGCAGCGAGCACCGTCGAGAGCGCGTCAGTCATTGCCTCGCCGTCTTCGGCGAGTCGTTCTACCTTCGGCGCGGTACGTGCCATTGTGTGTGCTTGAGGTGCGACGGCATATCAACGTTTTACTCTGACTGTCTCGACGGTATCGCCCTCGAACGGTGGGACCGTCCGGTTTCAGGTCGTCTGTTCGTCGACGGCGGCCTGGATATCTGCCCAGACCTCGTCGGGCGTCTGCTCGCCATCGACGGCGACGAAGCCGTCGTGGTCCTCGTAGTGGTCGATGACCGGCGCGGTGTTGTCGTCGAACACGTCCAGGCGGTTGCGGACGGATTCTTCGTTGTCGTCGTCGCGCTGGATGAGTTCCCCGCCACATTCGTCACAGACGCCCGCTTCCTCGGGCTGGTTGAACTCGACGTGGTAGTTCGTTCCGCAGTCGTCACAGACCCGCCGGCCCGTGAGCCGGTCGACCAGTTCTTCGCGGGAGACATCCAGCGAGAGGATCACGTCGAGGTCGGTCATCCCTTCCAGTTCCTCGGCCTGGTCGAGGTTGCGCGGATAGCCGTCGAGGACGAACCCGTCGGCCTGCGAGAGCGCCTCGTCGACGATGGCGTTGACGACCGCGTCCGGCACGAGATCGCCCGCTTCCATGTACTCTCGGGGCGTGTCGTACTCGGTGTCCATGTCGCTGATGTCCATATCCTTGTTCGCCCGGAGCGCGTCTCCGGTCGTGACGTGCTCGACGCCGTACTCTTCGGCGAGGTTGGCGCTCTGGGTTCCTTTGCCGGCTCCCGGCGGCCCGAGAATCAGGATTCGCGGATTCGACATAGGGACGGTTTCTAAGGGGTCCGTTAAATGGTTGTCCAAATCTTGCCGGTGGGTCGCCCTGCCGCCACCCAAAGGCGTGTAGGCGTTCCGAGCCAATACAGGGTAATGCTCGAACCCGGAGCGCCGGCCCCTGACGTCAGCGCACAGAACCAGTTCGGTGACACCGTCTCGCCTGACTTCGAGAAACCGACCGTCGTATACTTTTACCCCGAAGACTTCACCGGCGGCTGTACCATCGAGGCCCGCGACTTCCAGGAACACCTCCCGCAGTTCCGCGAGGGCGGTATCACCGTCTACGGCGTCTCGATGGACGACGTGGCGACCCACGAGGAGTTCACAGAGGAGGAAGGCCTACTGTACGACCTGCTGGCCGACCCTGACGGGACCGTCGCCGAAGCGTTCGGCCTAGACACGAGCGGCGGCCGGACGGCCCGCCGGACGTTCGTGCTGGCCGACGGCGAAGTGAAGTCTGTCTACGACCCGGATCTCTCAGACCCCGAGGGCCACGCCGAGGAAGTGCTGCGTGACGTTCGCAACGAGTACGTGCAGGGCGGATAGCCGGGCTCCGGGTAGATTGCTACGCCACGACACACGACGGAAACAGCGGCACAGACACCTCGCCTAGAACACTTCCGCACCGCCGCCGATCCGGGTCTGGTACACGCGGGCGTCGACGCCGCGCTCGCCGAAGGCATCGAGCATCGTGCTCGCAATCTGCCGGCGGTCCGCCTCGGCGCAGGCGGCGATGACGGTCGGGCCGGCCCCGGAGATGGTGACGCCGGTCGCACCGGCCGCCAGGGCGGCTTCGCGGACCTCTTCGTAGCCGTCGATGAGTTTTGCCCGGGCCGGCGTCACGACGGTGTCGTGCATCCCCTGGCCGACGAGTTCGGGGTCGTCGCGGTGCATCCCCGTCGTCAGCGAGGCGGCGTTACCCACCGTCTCTACCATCTGGTCGACGCGGGCGGTCTCGGGGACGACGTTGCGCGCGTCCCGCGTGGACACGACGATGTCGGGGAGACACGCGACGAGCGGGATGTCGGCGTCGACCTGCGTGACGCCCTTCTCGGTCGCAATGGTGAATCCGCCCAGGATTGAGGGCGCGACGTTGTCGTCGTGGGCGTCCCCGGAGACGACGGCTTCGCCCTTGGCGGCGATGGGAACCAGTTCCTCGCGGGAGTAGCCGCGGTCGTACAGTTCGTTCAGCCCGACGGCCGCCGCGGCGGCGCTGGCCGCGGAGGAGCCCAGCCCCGACGCGGGACGGACGCCCTTGTCGATCTGGATTCGGGCCGGGGCGTCGAGCGCGTCGGCGACTGCGCCCACGGTGTTCTTGTCGGGGTCTTCCGGGATGTACTGGCTGCCAGCGCCGGTCACTTCGATGGTGACCCGGTCGGCCTTCTCCAGACGGACGACGTCGGCCGGACGCTCCAGTGCGACGCCGAACACGTCGAAGCCGCTCCCGAGGTTCGCACTGGTAGCCGGCGCCCGGACTGTCAGCATGCCTGCGAATTTCAGCAGTGTAGGCAAAAAGGTAGCGAACCGACACTGGGAGCCGTTCGCAGTACTGAGAGCGCGGCCCAAAGGCATAACTCGGGGAAACACGACCTGCGAGTAGGTATCGATATGGATGTCGACATCGCCACGGTCGCCATCCTCGGGAACGCGGGTGGGGCGCTCGTCGCGTTTGCAGTTGCGGTTATCGCCACCCGTCACCAGGATGCCCCCGGCGCACGTCAGTACGGCTGGCTCGCGCTGGCCGGGGGGTGTTGGTGTGCTATCTCTCTCGGGCAGGTCATCGCCACCAGTCCGTCCGTTGCGGAAACGGTGTACGTGTTGGCACGAACTACTTCGGCGCAGCTACTCGGGCTCTGGGTTGTTTTCGTGCTTGTCTACACCGGCCGACGCTCGTGGCTCCGCCCGTCGCGTCTCGCGCCGCTTTTGCTTGCGGCGAACGCGGACGTGTTGTTACTGCTCGTCGGCCAGGGACGCTTCGTTGCGGCAACGGCCGTCCCCATCACGCAGAACGGCGCGACGCTGTTCGCCGTTCAGCGCGGGGCCGCCTACACAACTACTCTCGCAGTCTCCTACGTCCCGTTACTGCTCGGATATGCGCTCCTGATCGAGTTCCTGTTTCGGTCACAGAACATCTATCGACGGCAGACTGCGGCAATCATCGTCGGAACCCTCCTTCCGATGCTTGTCGCCGTGCTGTACGATTTCGGATACACGCCGCACCCGGCCGTCGACTTCACACCGATGGCGTTCTCGGTGAACGTCCTGTTCGTCGGCTGGGTGCTGTTCAAAGACGAGTCGCTGTCCGTGACGACGCTGTCGGGTGACACCCTCGTCGACAACCTTCCCGACCCGGTCATCGCCCTCGACGACGACTGTGTCGTGATCGATTGCAACGCGGCGGCGTCGGCCGTGTTGGAGCATCCGGACCCTGACGGGGAGCCACTCGATGACCTCGTCCCGGGTCTCTCGGCCCACATCGAGCACGGCGAGGTGTTTTCCTTCGGGGACTCGTTCACGTACTACAACCCACAGACGACGAGCCTCACCGATCAGTCTGGGACGGAACGCGGTCGGCTCGTCGTTCTCAGGGACGTGACCGGGCAGCAGCGTCGCCAGGACCGACTCGAAGCGCTGCAGGCCGCGACCCAGCAGTTCATCGAGGCCGAAACCGCCGATGCGGTCGCGGAGATGGCTGTCGAGTTCGCGACGGCCGTTCTCGATCAGAACGCGGCAGGCGTGTTCCTCGAAGACGACAGCGTCCTCGAACCGGCCGTAATCAGCGAGTCGATTGACGAACACGTCGAGGACGAACTGCTGTACGGTTCGCCGACGGACGAACCCGAAAGCAAACTCTGGCAGACGTACGAAACCGGTGAGGTACAGACTGTCTCGCTGGAGCAGGACGGACTTGAACCGCTCGACAACGCGCTCATGCTGCCGCTTGGCTCCCACGGAGTGATGGCGATTACGTCATACGACAGCACCTTCGCCACGGAGGACAGGCGATACGCGGCGATTCTCGCACAGACGACACAGGTGGCCCTCGACCAGGTCGAACGCGAGCGCGAACTCCGTCAGAGTCGGAGTTCGGTCCAGCGACGCCGCGAGCAGATCGAGTTCTTCAACGGCGTCCTCAGGCACTCGCTGCACAACGCGATGGTCGTCATCCGCGGCCGCGCGGAACACATCAGGGACGACGTGCCGCCGCCGAAACAGCGGCATCTCGACAGCATCAGCGACTGGTGTGGGAAGCTCACGGAGATGAGCGAAACGATCAGGAACATCAACAACACGGTGACAGCGAGCGAAGCCGAGCGGTTGGACGCCGTCGACCTCAACGCGACGCTCCGTCGCGCAATCGAGTCACTCCGGGGCGACTACGACTCGGTGTCGGTTTCCTGCGAACTGGACGGCGAGTACAGCGTCCAGGCGAACGAACTGCTCGAAGAGGTCCTCCTGAGCATCCTCCGGAACGCGGTCGAGCACAACGACACCGACTCCCCGACGGTGACCGTATCGGTGCAGCAGGCCAGCGACTGGCTGCAGGTCCGTATCGCCGACGACGGCCCGGGGATGAGCGACGAACTGAAGACGACGGTGTTCGAGCGCGGGCTCTCGCCCGACCAGACCGCCGGCGGGTTCGGCCTGTACTTCGTCTCGGTCATGATGGAACTGTACGGCGGGACGCTCTGGTTCGAAGACAACCACCCCACCGGGACGGTCGCTGTCCTGGAATTCCAGCAGGCGCTGACGGACGGCGAGGCGGACGACGGCCCCCGGTGTAACGACAGCGCGACGGCGGCGACCGAAGCGCAAACTAAATCCCACAACCGCTGATAGGTCGGGGTATGATTGGCGTCGTCGGTGGCGGTATCGCCGGTCTCTCGGCAGCGTACCGGCTCCAGCAACGCGGCCACGAGGTCCGTGTCTTCGAGGCGAGCGAGGACCTCGGCGGCCTGGCAGCGACCTACGAGACGGCCGGTGATCCCATCGAGAAGTTCTACCACCACCTCTCGAAATCCGAGGAGACTATCGTCGAACTCGCCGAGGAACTGGGCCTCGGTGACGCGGTCGAGTGGCACATCGGGGAGAACGCCTACTACGTCGACGGCGTCGTCCATCCCATGGACAAGCCCTGGGAGATCCTCTCGTATCCGCATCTCTCGCTGTACGACACGTTCCGGCTGGGGATGCTCGTCCTCGACATCGACGTTCGGGGCGGCGTCCCGAAGTTCGACACCTACGAACGCCTGGAGGACTTCGAGGACGTTCCCATCGAGGAGTTCGTCGTCGAGCACACCAGCCGGGGCGTCTACGAGAACTTCTTCGAGCCGCTGCTCGACGCGAAGTTCGGCGACCGGAAAGCCGACGTGAGCGCCGCGTGGCTGCTCGGGCGGGTCAAGTTCCGCGGCGAGCGGGACATCCTGAACGGCGAGATCCTGGGCTACTTTGACGGCGGCTTCGGCCGACTGCTCGACGCGCTGGTCGACGCCGTGGGCCGTGACAATATCTCCACGGGTACGCGCGTGACCGACCTCGACACGAGCGGCGGGACCGTCTCGTCGCTGACGGCCACGGACGGTACCGGGACGACGGTCCACGAGGTCGACGGCGTCGTCGTCGCGACGATGCCCAACGTCCTGGAGGAACTGACCGGCTACACCTGCGACATCGATTTCCAGGGCACGGTGTGTTCGGTCATCAGCATGGAGAAGCCACTGCTGGATACGTACTGGCTGAACATCGCCGACGAGGCCCCCTTCGGCGCGCTCATCGAACACACGAACTTCGTCTCCGCCGAGCGCTACGGCGGGGAGCATCTGCTGTACGTCGCGCGATACATTCAGGACGAGTCCGAAGCCGTCTGGCAACAGAGCGACGACGAGGTCGCCGAGACGTGGCTGGAGGGGATCGAATCCCTCTTTCCCGAGTTCGACCGCGACGCCGTCAACTGGATCCGGACGGGTCGCAATCCTCGGACAGCGCCGGTCTACGAGCGTGGCTATCTGGACATGGTCATTCCCTACGACCTGGGCGACGCCGTCGCGGACGGCCTCTACTACGCCGGGATGGCCTCGCGCGCCCAGTACCCGGAGCGTTCGCTCAACGGCGGCATCGTCGCGGGCTTCGAGTGCGCCGACCGCATCGCAAGCGGACCGACAGCGGCGACGGACGACGATTCGCCGCTTTCGAAAGCCCAGCGCTGAGAGCGTCCTGCCGAAGAAACCCTGCAACCGCCGCTCGGTTCAGTCGCCGGCCGCGCCTTCGACGTCGTCCTCGTCGACGACCGGCGCGTCAGTCGGGCTCACGTCGTCCGGTTCCTCACGGCCGCCGCCGACAACCATCTCGCCGTCCTCGGTTTCGACGTACACATCGTCGGCGAAGCCACCGACTGCGTGGGGGTGTTCCGGCTCGTCCAGCTTCTCCGGTGTCGACGGCGCGTCGGCGATACCGCCGGCCGGGCGGAACGTCCCGAGCGGGTCGTCGATGGTGATGCCGTGCGCGTCGAAAAAGTCCGCGTACCGCTCGTAGTGGGCTTCGAGTTCGTCGGCCGGGAACTCCATCATCTCCGTCCAGCCGTGGTTGTAGAAGTCGAAGTTCGCCTGGATGTGGGTAATCTCCCGGGCTTCGGCCTCTGAGTAATCTGCCTGCAGCGCGGCCACGTAGGTGTCCATCGTGGCGTCGAAGAAGTCATCGAGGTGGTCACGGCGCTCCTCCCGGTGGGCCTCGTCGGCCTTCCCGAGGAAGATCTTGGTGTGGAGTTTCACCAGCCCGTAGTTGGCCACCGACCGGACGCCGGGTGTAGTCAGCGCCTTCTTGCTCGCCCAGTGGCGCGGGTTCTGGTAGATTTTCATTTCGATTACGGATACGGGCCCCAGCGCCTTCAAATCCCCGACTATCGGCGTCTGCTACGGTGTTACGCGCGCTATCGCAAACGATACGCAGATAGCAATCCACATTAAGCCCGATTTCGTATCGGCCGTACATGAGCACGTCGCACGTAATCATCGGTGACGGCATCGCGGGTGCGTCCGCAGCCGAGACAATTCGGGAAGCGGACCCGGACGCGTCGGTCACAGTCCTGACCGACGAGGGGGAGGCACTGTACAACCGGATCCTCATCAAGGAGTTCGCCAAGGGGAAGCTGCCGGAAGCGCCGATCTCGATCCACGAGCCGGAATGGTACGACGAGCGTGACATCGACCTCCAGCTGAACACCCACGTGACGGACATCGACCCCGACGCCCACGAGATCCAGACTCACGAGGGCGACACCTACGAGTACGACAAGCTGCTGGTGGCGACGGGCGGGACCCCGGCACAGCTCCCGGTCGAGAACAGCGACGCCGACGGTATCCACCACTTCTGGACGTTCCAGGACGCGCGCGGCATCCGCGAGCACGCCGACGAGGCCGATCAGGGCATCATCGTCGGGGCGGGACTGCTCGGCATCGACCTCGCCGCCGTGTGTGCCGCACAGGAAATCGACGCGAAGTACCTGATGCGTGGCAACCGCTGGTGGCGCTACGCGCTCTCGGAGGACGGCGCCGAAATCATCCACGAGGCGCTCGAAGAGAACGGCGTCGAACCCGTCTTCGAGTCCGGCGTCGACCACTTCGAAGTCGACGACGACGGCCACGTCACGGGCGCGGTCGACCCCGACGGCAACCACTACGACGGCGAGTGGGCCGGCGTCGCTATCGGCCTGAACTTCAACACAGAGTTCCTCAACGGGACCGGGATCGAACTCGACGACGGCGTCGTCGTCGACGAGTACATGCAGACCAACGTCGAGGACATCTACGCCGCGGGCGACCTCACCCAGTTCTACGACACGATCCTCGACTCCCAGGCGCAAAACGGCGCGTGGGGCTCGGCCAAGGAACAGGGGTCGGTCGCCGGAACGAACATGGTCGCGGACGCCGAGGAGAAGGAGTTCCGCTGGGTCTCCTCGTACTCCATCACGCACTTTGACTTCCCGTTCCTCTCCTTCGGGCACCCGACTCGCGGCGACGACGAGGCCGAACGGAAGTACTCCGACAGCGAGTGGCGTCGCCTCGCCTTCGAGGATGGCCAGCTCATCGGCGGCGTGCTGATCGGCGACCTCTCGCAGCAGTCGGCGTTCAAGCAGCTCATCCGCGAGGAGCGCCAGGTCGCAGCGAAGAAGGAACTGCTGCTTGAGAAGGAAGTGGACCTCGAAGAAGTGAAGGCACAGACGCCCGCGCCGGCCGAATAAGACCCGCCGACACGGATATTTTTAGGCGCTGCGGACGTAGCGGCTCGTATGCGTGATGCCCTCTCCCGCGTCGTTGCCTGGCTCACCGGCGGCGATAGCCAGTCGGACGATGCGGACACAGCAGACGACGACGGCAACGGCTTCGCCGGTTCGCTGCTCGATGCGTCGGTCAATCACGGACACGGGCAGGGCGACCCACAGGCTGCCAGCGAGATGGCCGAACTACAGGCGGAGGCGAACCGGCTCGCCGAGCAGGACCGGCACCGATAGCTGCCAGCGGGAGAACGACGCTCTTTTTTCGGCCTAAAGCGGAGAGTCGCGTATGGATGGCGGCAGCGGCGATATGACCCTCGCGTTCGACCTCGACGCCCTCAAGCAACTGGCCTACCCGGACAGCGTGTTCAACGACGCGCGCCAGTGGTCCGAGTACGTCGGCGTCATCTCCGAACAGCCCACCTACGTCGTGACCAACTTCACCCGGAAACACCGGATCAGACAGGACTTCTTCTCGGGGCCGCGGGGCCGGGAGGAGAGCCTCGAAAACGTCAAAGAGCAGTTCGACACTGACCGGCACGTCTTCGTCGGCGCGAACGACGAGGACGCCGCCCTCGCCGAGACGGCGGGCTGGGAGTATCTCCCTGTCACGCAGGCTGCGGAGGCAGCCGACTGGGAGCTGGGTGAACCGGAGACGCCGGACGCCACAACCGACGAGGACGAGGAGCGCGACGACTGGCCGTAGGCGGCACAGCCCCGCTGTCGGCTTGAGCATACGATTCGACTAGTTTTATATTTTCCCGGAGAGCGACTGAAGATATGGCCCTCCAGATCGGCGACGCCCTGCGTAGCGGTATCGATACCCTTCTCAGCGAGGACGGACTCCTGATTACCGGCGTCTTCCTCCTGTTCAACCTCGGGAACACTGTCGCGAGTTCCACGTTCACACAGGCGCTGTTCGACGAAGTGATGGACATTGGCGGCCCCGGCGGGCCAGGCGGAGCCGGCGGAGCGGGTACACCGGGGTTCTCGGTGGCGGATTTCACTGGTCCGTTCAGCCTTGACGTTGCGCTGCCAGTCGCCGTCGTGATGGTACTCCTGTTTCTGGTCGTCGGCCAGCTCATCAAGTTCTGGGGGATTAGGCTGTTCGCGGAGCCACAGGAGATCAGGGAGGACAATACGTCTGAAAGAGCCGTTATGGCCGTCGTCCTCGGTGGTGGCGTCGCGGTCCTCACGTTCGCGGCTTCGATGAGCTCGACCGCGCTGAACGTCAGCGGGCAACCGCTACTGGGGGGACTGGCTGGCCTCCTCAGTGGCCTCCTCTCCCTGATTGTCGGACTCGTCTTCGTCTACCTGCTGCAGTCGATTGCGCTGTACGACGGCGGCTACGTCGAGACGCTCAAACACTGCGTCGCGCGGTTCATGGACGCCCCGGCCCAGATCATCGTGCTCCTGTTCATCCTGTTCCTTCTCGGCATCATCCCGGGCATTCCCTCGACGGCGTCGGTCATCTCAGCGATCCTTCCCGGGTCGTTCGATCTACCGTCCCAGTCGATCCTGCAGGTCGCGTCGATGGTGCTCAATGCGCCAGTGCAGGCGTTCAGCCTCGCAGTGATTACGGACGCGTACCTGCAGGTGCGGGACGAGCAAGACCAGGCCCGACTGTGAGCGGGAGAGGGTCGAGTTTCGACGACTAGTCGACCCCACCGCGACAGTCGCCGCTGTCCGCTTGCAGGCCCACGCCACGAGACCGCGGCGTTTAACCACGCGATACTCCTACAGACAGCAAATGGCTGAACCGCGCGTGCCCGGCGGGCGCGAGTCCGAACTCGAACTGCCCTGTGGCGAACGCGTCGACACGCATGACCTCCATCTGGGCATGCGGGAGTTCGCGTGCGACTGCGGGAAGACACACGCCGTCGTGCTGGATCCGCACCCGCTGGCGCGCTTCGTTCCGGAGTTTCTCACCGAGGTGCTGCACGCGACCATCGAGACCAACGACGACTATGACGAGTTCACTACCGTCCATCTGATGGGCGTCGTCATGGAGGAGTTCCCGGAGAAGGTCGTCGCCGCCGACACCAGCGAGGACGGGTCGGTCGGCTTCTCGCTGGCGTGGGTGAGCGACTTCGACTCCCGCCGCCTCCACGAGATCGTCGTCGAACTGCTCGTGGAACTGATGGAACACGCCATCAGCCACGCCGAGGACGACGACGTGATGGCCGAGTTCGAAGAGCAGATGCTCCAGTTCGACGTCGACGCGTTCGTCGAGCAGTACCGCGACGAGCGGAACTTCGACGGCCGCTCGGACACCGCTATCTGACGCGGACCGGGACCTGAGTACTTAGTGGGTCTGGCCCGTACATCCACGTATGGCGGTGCGCGTGGCGGTCGTGGTGCTGCTCGTAGTTTTTGCTGGCTGTGGAGCCTTCGGCGGGGCGGAACGACAGACAGTGACACCGGTTCCGGTCCCCGAGCAGTCCCAGGATGGCCCGGTCGAAACGGCCATCACTGCAGACGGTGTCGACGCCAGGCGACTCGCGGCGGCACACCAGCGTGCGACGCGGAACCGCTCGTACGTGCTCGGGATGCGCCTGTCGCTGGAATGGGGCACGCAGATCGTCTCGCTCGTCGTCGAAGACAGGTATCACTACCAGTACCGGACCGAAATCGTCGACCAGAACTACACCAAGCGGGTGTACGCCGACGGGGACCGTCGGTACATCTACGACGAGCGGGCAGAGGGGGCCTGGGCCGCGACGAGGCGGCCGGCTCCGGTCGGCGACCAGCTCGACCCGGACCCCGCTCGACTCATCGAAGCTTACCTCGCAACGAACGTCAGCGTCGAGCGCCCGCGAGACGACTGTGACACCTGTAGCGTGACGCTCACGGCGACGGACCCGCCGCCGGCGTTCGAACCGGCCGACAATTACAGCGTTCGGGCGGACGTCCGGCCGGACGGCCTCGTCCAGTCGCTCACCGTTTCGTACTGGGACCGCTCCAGAAACGCCCTGGTCAGCTACGAAATCCGGTACTCCGCAATCGGCGACACGACCGTCTCCCGGCCGGCGTGGGTGACACAGCGCTGGCCGAACGCGACAGACAGTAGCCCCGAACCGTCCGACAGCCACTGACACGACGCCGTCCGTTGGTTTCCCGAAATCAGCCGTCTGACTGCTGTCTGACGGTGTTATATGGTGGAAGCGGTGTTGTACCTGTGTATGGCTATGCGTGAGGGGGAGTTCGAGCGCATCCTGACGGTGCTCGAAGAAGCCGACGCCGACGGCACACTGACAGCCCGTGAGATCTGTGACCTGCTCGAAGAGCACGACGAGGCGTTCGGGAGTGCCCACCGGATAGCGACTGTCCTCGGTCGACGCGCCCAGTCCGGCGAGGTCGAGGTCATTCAGGGCCAGCCCTACCGATATCGCATTCCCGACCGCGACGGCTGACCGTTCTCAGCACCGCCGCCGTCTGAATACTACCTCTGGGCCGTCGGATGAGACACCCCACCGTGTGACGCCCTGGCATTACGATATTCGAAATTAGGCTTCGAGCTTCGCATCCTTTCGCCGGGCTTATTACGATGTGTAGACTCCGCTCGTACAATGACAGCGGACGAGGACCGTACGATCCTGCTCATCGGGAGCGGCCCGATCAAGATTGGACAGGCGGCCGAGTTCGATTACTCCGGCGCACAGGCGTGTCGCGCCCTCCAGGAAGAGGGTGCCCGCGTCGTGCTCGTGAACTCGAACCCGGCGACGATTATGACCGACCCGGAGATGGCCGACAAGGTGTACCTCGAACCCATCAACACCGAAGCTATCTCTGAGATCATCCGGAAGGAGAACCCCGACGGCGTCATCGCCGGACTGGGCGGCCAGACCGGCCTCAACGTCACGGCCGAACTCGCTGAGGAGGGCATCCTCGACGAGTACGACGTGGACGTGATGGGGACGCCATTAGATACCATCTACGCGACGGAGGACCGCGACCTGTTCAAACAGCGGATGGAGGAAATCGGCGAGCCGGTGGCGCGCTCGACGACCATCACCCTCGACGAGGGCGAGTCGGTCACTGATCTCGACGAGGAATCGCTCGTGGACCGCGTCGAGGCGGCCGTCGACGAGGTCGGCGGGCTCCCCGTCATCGCACGCACGACGTACACGCTGGGCGGCTCCGGCTCCGGCGTCGTCGACGAGATGGACGAACTCATCGAACGCGTCCGCAAGGGCCTGCGCCTCTCGCGTAACAACGAGGTGCTCATCACCGAGTCCATCGAGGGCTGGGTCGAACTCGAATACGAGGTGATGCGCGACGCCGACGACTCCTGTATCATCATCTGCAATATGGAGAACATCGATCCGATGGGTATCCACACCGGGGAGTCGACTGTCGTCACGCCCTCGCAGGTCATCCCCGACGAGGGCCACCAGGAGATGCGCGACTCCGCGCTGAAGGTCATCCGCGAACTCGGCATCGAGGGCGGCTGTAACATCCAGCACGCCTGGCGCGACGACGGTACGCCCGGGGGCGAGTACCGCGTGGTCGAGGTCAATCCACGCGTCTCCCGTTCCTCTGCGCTGGCCTCGAAGGCGACCGGCTATCCGATTGCCCGCGTCACCGCGAAGGTCGCGCTCGGCAAGCGTCTCCACGAGATCGACAACGAAATTACCGGCGAGACGACCGCTGCCTTCGAACCGGCCATCGACTACGTCGTGACGAAGGTCCCGCGCTGGCCCATCGACAAGTTCCGCGACACCGAGTTCGAGCTCTCGACGGCGATGAAATCCACCGGCGAGGCGATGTCTATCGGCCGGACCTTCCCCGAGAGTCTGCTGAAGGCGCTTCGCTCCTCGGAGTACAACCCGGCCGCCGATTTCAACGAGATCGACGACGCGGAACTCGAAACGGAGTACCTCGAAAAGCCGACGCCGGACCGCCCGTACGCGATGTTCGAGGCGTTCTGCCGCGGCTACACCGTCGAGGAAGTCGTCGACATCACCGACATCAAGGAGTGGTACGTCGAGCGGTTCAAGCAGGTCGCCGAAGCGGCCGAGGCCGCCCGCAACGGCGACTACGAGACCGCCGCGCAGGCCGGCTTCACCGATCAGGAGATCACCGCGCTGGCCGGCGGCGAGTTCAACGACACGCACGTCTCCTGGCTCCCGGCGGACCTCGACGACGACGGCGGCGACGAGCCGGAAGTCGAAGCGGCGACCGACGGTTCCGGTGTCACGGTAGACACCGTCGAGACGGACACGACCGACCGCGACTTCAAACTGGTCGACACCTGTGCCGGCGAGTTCGAGGCGACGACGCCGTACTACTACTCGACGCGGGACCCGGTGTCGGGCATCGACCGCAACGAACTCCAGATCGACCCCGATCTGGAGAGCGTCGTGGTCGTCGGTGGCGGCCCCATCCGCATCGGGCAGGGCGTGGAGTTCGACTACTGCTCGGTCCACGCGGTCCGCGCGCTGGAGGACCTGGGTATCGACGCCCACGTCGTCAACAACAACCCCGAGACCGTGTCGACCGACTACGACACCTCCGACGGGCTGTTCTTCGAACCGGTCACCGCCGAGGAGGTCGCCGACGTGATCGAGGCAACCGACGCCGACGGCGTGATGGTCCAGTTCGGCGGCCAGACCTCCGTCGACATCGGCCACCCGCTCGAACAGGAACTGCAGCGCCGCGACCTCGACTGTGAGATCATGGGTACGTCCGTCGACGCGATGGACCTCGCCGAGGACCGCGACCGCTTCAACAAACTGATGGACGACCTGGGCATCTCACAGGCCGAAGGCGGCTCCGCGACCTCCAAGGAGGAGGCCTTGGACCTGGCCCACGACATCGGCTACCCGGTCCTCGTGCGCCCGAGCTACGTGCTCGGCGGCCGCGCGATGGACGTGGTGTACAACGACGAGGACCTCGAAACGTATATCGAGGAAGCCGTCCGCGTGAGCCCGGACAAGCCGATTCTCGTCGACGAGTTCCTCGCCGACGCCGTCGAACTGGACGTCGACGCCGTGGCCGACGAGGACGACGTCCTCATCGGTGGCGTGATGGAACACGTCGAGACGGCGGGCATCCACTCGGGCGACTCCGCCTGTATGATTCCGCCCCGGTCCCAGGAGATCAAGGACGTGATGCCGCGCATCCGTGAAGTCGTCGAGGACATCGCCGACGCGCTCAATACGGTCGGCCTGCTGAACGTCCAGCTCGCGGTGCGTGACGGCGAAGTGTTCGTTCTCGAAGCGAACCCGCGCTCCTCGCGCACTGTGCCGTTCATCTCCAAGACGGCTGGCGTCCCAATCGCCAAAATCGCCGCCAAGGTGATGTCCGGCGCGACGCTGGCCGAACTCGACGTCCAGGAGCAGATTCCCGAGCAGGTCTCGGTCAAGGAGGTCGTGCTGCCCTTCGACCGCCTGCCGGGGTCGGACCCGCGCCTCGGCCCGGAGATGAAATCCACCGGCGAGGTCATGGGGACCGCCGGCTCCTTCGGGAAGGCCTACCAGAAGGCCCAGATGGCCGTCGGCAAGCCGATTCCCCTCGAAGGGACAGCCATCGTCGATCTGCCGATCCTCGGGTTCGAGGAGCATTTCGACGTGCGGGACTTCGACGACTACGAGGACACCGACGCCATCATCGATGCCATCCAGAGCGGCGAGGTCGACCTCGTCCTCTCCCGCGACCGCGACGTACTGGAAGCCTGCGTCGAGGAGACCGTGACGTACTTCTCGACCCACGAGAGCGCCGAAGCGGCGCTGGAAGCGATCAACTCCGCCGACCAGCCACTCGCCGTCCAGGCCATCGACGAACGGCCCAAGACCCAGCGCGAGTGGGGCGCTGAGTAACGCGGCCCTCTCAGCGGTCCAGTCGGCCATCCGTAGCGGTGTGACTTCCTGTCACTCGAACAGGTCGGCAGGAATACTTATTCTTCGGACACGCTCACACATGAGTCATGGCCGATGCCGTACGCGTTCTGCACGTTGAGGACGATCCCGAGTTCGCGGCGGTGACGGCGGACTTTCTCAACCACATCGACGACCGCTTCGACGTGGTTTCGGCGACATCGGCAAACGAGGGACTTAGCCGGCTCAGCGAGGAGCCAATCGACTGCGTTGTCTCTGATTTCGATATGCCCGGGCGAGACGGCATCGAGTTTCTGGAGTCCGTCCGGGCCGCCGACGACGACCTCCCGTTCATCCTCTTTACCGGCAAAGGCTCCGAGGAAGTGGCCAGCGAGGCGATTTCGGCCGGCGTCACTGACTATCTCCAGAAGCAACACGGCACTGACCAGTACACGATTCTGGCCAATCGCATCACAAACGCGGTCGAACAGTACCGGTCACAGCGGGCCCTCGAAGCGAGTCGGGAGCGACTCTCGCTGTTTATCGATAAGTCACCGCTGGGCGTCATTGAGTGGAACGAACACTTCGAAATCGTCCAGATCAACGAGAAAGCTGAGGAGGTTCTGCGACGGTCGGAAGCGGCTCTCGTCGGGAAGAGGTTCGAGACGCTCGTCCCGGACTCGGCGCTGGATGCGGTCGAGGAGACCATCGCGGCCCTGCAGGACGCCAGCGGTGGCTACAACACGGTGCTCGATATCGAGTCCGGCGACGGCGAACAGATCGTCTGTGAGTGGCACAACCGCATTATCCGTGAAGACGGAGAGACAGTCGCGATATTCTCGCAGTTTCAGGAGATAACGGCGCGCCGGCAACGACAGCAGCGTATCGAGGCGCTGCACGACACGACCCGGGAACTGATGCACGCCGAATCACGCGAGGCAGTCGCCGAACTGGTCGTCGAAACCGCGCGTGATCTGCTCGGGCTCCCACTCAGCGCTGTCTTCCTCGCCGATGGGTCGGCAGACCGTCTCAGACCGGCCGCAGTGACCGACCAGGCACAGGCTGTTATCGACGGCCAGCCGACGTTTGGCGAGGGCGGCAGCCTCGTCTGGGAGGTGTTCGACTCCGGTGAACAGCGTGTCCTCGACGATGTGTCCACGCACCCTGACCGCTACAACCCTGACACCGACATCAGCAGCGAGATCCTGCTACCGCTTGGCGACCACGGCGTGCTGATCGCCGCATCGACTGATGCCGCCGCGTTCGAGGACGCGTCGGTCTCGCTGCTGCGAACTCTCGCTGCCAACACCGAGGAGGCCCTCTCCAGACTCGACCGGCAGCGGGAGCTCAGAACGCTCACGGAGCGCCACGAACTCGCGCTCGAGGGGGCCGAACTCGGCGTCTGGGACTGGAACGTCCAGACGGACGAGGTCACCTTCGACGAGCGCTGGGCCGAGATGCTCGGCTATTCGCTCGATGACCTGGATCCGTCGGTAGACACCTGGGACGAACTGATTCACCCGGAGGACCGCGAGCGAACCTACGAGGCGCTGAACGCCCACCTCGACGGCGAGACGGAGATCTACGAATGCGACCACCGGCTCAAAACGGCCACCGGCGACTACCGATGGATCCGCGACATCGGCAAGGTGTTCGAACGCGACGAGCACGGCGACCCGGTCCGTGCGGTGGGGATCCATCAGGACGTGACCGACCACAAGGAGCGAAAGCGGGAACTCGAAGACACGAGCCGGAAGCTCCAGGCCATTCTCGACACGGCGCCGACGTACATCCTGATGAAGGACACCGACAGCCGGTTTCTCTTCGTCAACAGCGCGGCCCGCGACATGTTCGGGCTCGACGCGGACGATCCTGTCGAAGGGCTCACGGATTATGACCTCCTCCCGGACCACATCGCGGAGGGGACTCACGACGACGATCAGCGGGCCCTCGAACGGAAAGAAACGGTCGAAGTCGAGGAAGTGATACCCGTCGACGGGACGGAGCGGACACACCTGACACGGAAGACGCCGATCCTCGACGAAAACGGCGAGCCGTACGCCATCTGTGTCGTTGCGACCGACATCACCGAACAGAAACGTCGGGAGCGGGAGTTGGATCGACTCACCGACGAGTACGAGGCGGTGTTCGAGAACACGAACGACGCCATTTCGCTCGTCGAGGTTGCGGACCCGTCGGACGAGCCGACGTTTCGATACGTCCGGACGAACGAGGCATACGAACGGCAGACCGGACTCGCCACCGAGTCACTGGCCGGTCAGACCCCGACCGAGGCTGCCGGCCAGGACATCGGGAGTCGAATCGCCGACCGCTACCGGCAGTGTCTCACCGCCGGTGGCACCGTCACGTTCGAAGAGCGTGACATCCATCCCTCCGGCGTCTGGGAGACCCAGATAACGCCGATTTTCGCCGACGGGAAAATAACTCGGCTTGTCGCCATCTCGCGGGACATCTCCGACCGAATCGAGTACCGCGAGGAACTGGAACGGCAGAACGACCGACTCGAAGAGTTCGCGAGCATCGTCAGCCACGACCTGCGGAATCCCCTCGGCGTCCTCGAAGGGTCACTCACCCTTGCCAGAGACACTGGCGACGACGAGCAGTTCGACCGCTGCTACCGTGCAATCGACCGCATGAAGGAGCTCATCGAGGACCTGCTGACCCTCGCCCGCGAGGGAGATACAGTGTCGGAGACGGAGCCGCTCGATCTCGAATCGACTGCACGGTCCTGCTGGCAGGCCGTCGAGACTGACGACGCGACCCTCGAAGTTACTGCCGAAAGCACGATCCATGCCGATGAGAGCCGTGTTCGCCAACTCCTCGAGAACCTCATCAACAACGCCGTGACACACGGCGGCCCGGCCGTCACCGTCGAAATCGGTGACCTCGGCGATTCGGGATTTTACGTCGCCGACGACGGCGGCGGCATCCCGGCGGAGAAACGCGAGGCCGTGTTTGAAAGCGGCTACACATCCTCTGACGATGGAACTGGGTTCGGCCTCGCGATCGTCAAGGAGATCGCGGCGGCACACGACTGGTCGGTGTCCCTGACTGAGAGCGACGCCGGCGGGGCCCGGTTCGAGTTCACGGGCGTCAGACAGCAGTCATAGAGCGTCTATGCGGTAACGGTCTTCCTCTGTGTCCAGACCAAGTATTACACTTCATAACTGCTGAGTCGATATAGTGGCCATAGATAGCGGTTGGTAAGCTATCTACGACTACATGTCCTGTTCTGGGTCAATAATGGCACGTTCGTAACACTCATTTTCGGGGCTGTGACACTAGCGGTATGGATCGCGTTGCAACCGCTGTCGCCGCCCCGGGGACCCGATGATAGAGGACGTCACCAAGCGGGCAGAGACAGTCGCTGAGATGGCCCCCGATGACTCGGTAACGGCGGGAGTCCTCGCTGGATACAAGAGCCGCTTCTCCGAGTCACCACCGCTGAACAACCCACCGCTGACGTACCTCGACGGTGCTGAAGCCCCGGCGTATCTCCTGACGAACGGGAAACGCGGCATCGGGCGCGGGACGAAACGCAAGACCGACTCACCGGTCGGGGACCGACGGACAGTCATTCTGGTCACTGGCCGACGGACCCTCTGTCTCATTGGGAAAGACGAGGACGACGAGGTCATCGAGATTCCACACGAATCGGTTGCTGCCGTTACTATCAAGACCGGGTTCCGCGTGCACCGTCTTGCGCTCCGGACCCCACGGAAGATGTACCACTGCTGGGTCCATCGCAAGACCGACAAAGCAACCCTCAACGCGGCCGCCGAGTTCATCGAGAACCATCAGCAGGACAGTCCGGACGCCATCGACGGCGACGACACTGCCAACCGGGTCATGTACCGCGGCCGCCCCGTCACGCCCCCGGACACCACGGACGAAACCGAAACCAGCGACCAGACGACGTACTACCGCGGGCAGCCCATTGACGACGACAGCGACTGAGTCTCACGGGTCGCGGTTCGGAGCGAGCAACGCGAGCGAGAACTGTGCTATCGCTCACGGGTCGTCCCTCCCCGCTCGCATCAGCCAAGGGCCGCTCCCTGCGGTCGCGCCCTTCCTACTGCTCGCGGGTCACGTTGTTCCCCGCTCGCAATTCCGAGGGCCGCGCTTCGCGCGCCCCTCGCTACTCCTCACGGCTCCTGCGTCGCCGTTCGGATGTTCGGAGACCCCTCGCTTCGCTCGGGCTCTCCCTACTCCCCCGCCATCCCTAACACATCATCGAAGAAGCCGAGCGAATCGTGCGGGCCGGGGTTGGCCTCGGGGTGGTACTGTCGCGTGATGATGTTCAAATCGTCGTTTTCCAGGCCTTCCGGCGTATCATCGTTGACGTTGATCTGGGTCACGTCGAGTTTGTCGCCGGGGTCGGCGACGGTGTAGCCGTGGTTCTGGGTCGTCATCACGACCTGGTTCGAACGGAGGTCGCGCACGGGTTGATTGACGCCGCGGTGGCCGAACTCCATCTTCTCGGTCTCGCCGCCCAGCGCGTTGGCGACGACCTGCTGGCCGAGACAGATGCCCGCGAGCGGCACGTCGCCGACGTAGGTCTCGACGAGTTCGCCGGCCTGCTCGAAGTTCTCGGGGTCGCCGGGGCCGTTGGAGATGAACAGCAGGTCCGGATCGACAGCCGCTACGTCGTCCTCGCTGGCGTCGTATGGTAACACGTGGACGACGGCGTCGCGTTCGACCAGCGACTCGACGATAGAGCCTTTCGCGCCGCAGTCGACCAGCGCGACCGTCGCGCCGTCGCCGTCCTCGTTGTGGACCTCCACGTCGTCGACGGAGACCTGTGCGCCGATATCCGTGTGGTCGGACATGTGCTTGCACTCGTGGAGTTCATCGAGCGCGTCCTGCTCGGTCACGTCCGGGCCGGCGGCGATCCCGCATTTCATCGCGCCCTCGTCGCGGATTTCGGTGACGATGTCGCGCGTGTCGAGGTGGTCGACCGCGGGGACGCCCTCGGATTCGAGCCACTCAGCCACGTCGTCAGTCATCTCGCGGGCCACTGCCGCGCGCGGGTGGACGCGGTCGGACTCGAAGCGTTCCTCTCGGACGCCGTAGTTCCCGATGAGCGGGTAGGAGAACGTCAGGACCTGCTCCTCGTAGGACGGGTCGGTGAGACTCTCCTCGTAGCCGGTGTACGCTGTTGTAAATACCAGTTCGCCGCGGGCGGTTCCGGGAGCGCGGGCGCGCGCTTCGATGACGCGGTCACCCTCCAGGGCCACGTATGCATCAGCCATTACGAGATGCGTATACTATAGTCGGCCATAAGGGTTGCTTTCGAAGACGAGTTTCGAATTTCGTAATCCTCAAGTCACGACCGGTGATACTGTCACATCTCGATGGACGACCTCGACAGAGAGATACTTTCGATACTCCGCCGGGACGCTCGGACCCCGTATACGGAGATCGCAGACCGAGTCGGAACGTCGGAAGGGACCGTGCGAAACCGCGTCGAACGACTGGTCGACGACGGCGTTATCGAACGTTTCACCGTCGCGACGCGGACCGGTAACGTGAAAGCGATGATCGAGGTCAGCGTCGACGTAAACGTCGATACGGCCGAGGTGTCGGACCGCATCGCCGAGTGGCAGGAAGTCGATTTCGTCTGGCAGGTCTCCGGCGAGGAGGACATCGTCGTCGTCGTCGACGCCGCCGACACCGACGCGGTCAACGGCCTCATCACGCAGGCGCGTGAGCTGGAGGAGGTCGTCGGGACGAAAACGAGGCTAATTCTGAACGAACGAGTTGGGTAACGCGTGGCGGAGCCGCGCGCGCCAACTCGATGAATCGGCATTCGCCGAGTGAGGTCGATATGAAACGAGCGCGCCGGGTGAGCAGCGAGGGTGCGAAGCGTCCTCAAACAGCGAGTCCCAAAGTCGCGTTCAGTAGCGTGGTTCGAAGCGAGTGAGAACCGCGAGACGCGAACGGGAGCCGGAGCCGCGGTCTCCACCAGCCCGGACGTGACACCCTGATTTCATATCTATCGGGCTACGAGAGACGGTATGCAGTTCTCGCCCGGCCTGGACATCGACATCGTCTCGACGTACGGACAACTCGCCACGGACGGGGCGCAGTTCCTCGCCGTCGCGGCGCTGCTCTACGTTCTCGGCCGGCTGATCGCTGTGCCGACGGCCCGGTGGGCGCTGTCACGGACGGCGACCGACAAAACGGTCGCCAGCGCGCTGACCAGCACCGTCAATTTGCTATCGTTCATCCTCGCAGTACTCATCGGGGCCAGCGTCGCGGGCTTCCGGGGCGCACTCGCGGGCTCGACCCTACTGGCGGCGGGTATCACACTCGCAGTGGGGCTGGCGGCACAGGACGTGCTCGGGAACTTCGTCGCGGGCGCGTTCATCGTGACGGACCCGGACCTGAACGTCGGCGACACCATTTCCTGGGACGGGATGCAGGGCACGGTGGTCGATATCGACCTGCGGGTGACGCGGATTCGGACGCCGGACAACGAGCGGATCATCGTCCCGAACACGGCGCTGGCGACGAGCGCGGTGACGAACCAGACGTCGACCGGTCCCATCGGGATCTCCTACCAGTTCGGTGTCGACTACGATGAGGATGTTGAGACGGTGCAGGCCATCATCGAGAACGCCGCCCGTGACCTCGACCATATCCTCGATAAACCGGAACCGACCGCCAGAGTCAGCGACCTCTCGTCGACGTCTGTCGTCCTGACGGGCCGGGTCTGGATTCCCAACGCCCGACGCAACCGGATGGCAGTCGTTCGGTCCGCGTTCGTTCAGCGAGTCCACGAAGCCTGTCGCGACGAGGGCATCGACCTCAGCGACACGACCCAGCACGCACTTTCGGGTGATATCGGCGTCTACGATGGCGTTGCGCCGGCAGACGAGCGAACAGAGTAGCCACCGGTCTGTCCAGTGTCCGGCCCCGTGTCGCTTGCGAGATCCGCAGCGCCCCTACGTTTATATCTGCCCCCAAAATGGTACGTATATGGACGAGAAGCGCTTCGTCGTTGCCCTCTTCGGTTGCGCTGTCGCGGTGGTGGTCGGCGTGCTCGCGTATCAGTTCATCGCGGCGTTGACGGTCTCCGTGTTCCTCTATTATTCGACGCGCCGGTACTACAGTTCGTTACGCAGGCTCCGGCTTCCGGCGCGGGTGCGAGCGGTCGTCGTCATGGCTTCGCTGGCGATCCCCCTCCTGTTGCTCGTCAGCTATGCGACCGTCCTCATCATCGTCGAAGCCCGGCAGTTCGTCACCCAGTACGCACTCGTCGACGCCGCCGCGGCGCACGTCAGTTGGCTGGACGGCGCGGAGTCGGTGCCGGACCTCACCGCCGAGGGACTGTACAGCGCCTACCAGTCGGGGCAACTCTCACCCTTCGTCGATTTCCTCAGCGAGAACGCCATGGTACTTACCTCGGTCGTCTCTCAGTTCGCTCTCAATCTGTTCATCACGACCATCGTCACGTACTACCTCCTGGTAGACGGGCGGCGCATCCGCGAGTGGCTGCTCCGGTTCGACGACGGGGCCATCATCCGCGAGTACCTCGAAGCCGTCGACGAGGAACTGGAGGCGGTGTTGTTCGGTAATCTCCTGAACGTGTTGGCGATCTCGCTCATCGCCATTGCCGCGTTCACCGGCTACAACGCCGTGGCACCGGCGGCCGTCGAGGTCCCGTATCCGACGCTCGCCGGCGCGCTGACCGGTATCGCGAGCTTGATTCCCGTCGTCGGGATGAAGATAATCTACCTCCCGCTGACCGGTATCACCGCACTCCCGGTGGTGCTTGATGGCCAGTCCTCGCTGCTCGTGTACGTGTTCGGGTTCCTCCTCGTCGCGGTGGTCGTCGTCGATACGATACCCGATCTGCTGCTCCGGCCGCTGCTCAGCGGCGAGAACACCCACGTCGGGCTCTTGATGCTCGCGTACACGCTCGGCCCCGTCGTGCTGGGCTTTTATGGCCTGTTTTTCGCGCCGATACTGCTCGTCATCGGACTGACCTTCGCCAACACGGCGCTGCCGCGGCTGCTCGGTGCCAGTGAACCGGACGGCCTGTCGCCGGACCAGATGCGCCTCAACGACTTCCAGTAGCCGTAGGGCGCGTTCTCACTGCACTGCGTCGTCCGTCAGCCCGTCAAGCAGGTGTATCGCGCCGTGTTTGTCAAGCGGGTCGTTGGCGTTTCCGCAGTGGGGCGACTGGACGCAGGCCGGACAGCCGTCGGCGCAGTCACACGAGGAAAGCATCGACAGCGTGGTGTCCATCAGCGGTCCGATGTCGTGGTAGCCGGCCCGCGTCAGGCCGATACCGCCGGGGTAGCCGTCGTAAATAAAGATAGTGGGCTCGCCGGTGTGTGGGTGTCGGGGCGTCGACAGCCCGCCGATGTCGCCGCGGTCACAGAGGTACTCGAAGGGGAACATCGATATCATGGCGTGCTCGGCGGCGTGGATGGCCCCTGGGAAGTCGCCGGAGTCGCTGCCGCCGTCGGTTGCCGTATCACCGGGCTGTCCGGGACGTTCGCCCCCGCCGGCTCCGTACGCGCCCTGCCGTATCTCGCCTTCGAGGTCCGACGGCACGGTGTGGTACAGCGCCTTCGTCTCCAGCGTCGTCTCGGGCAAGTCGAGCGAGCGCTGACCGAGCACCTCGCCGGAGGAACCGTCACGGCGCTCGTAGCCGGTGATCTGTTTGCGCATCGTCACCGAGGCGAAGCGGACCGGCACGTCCTTGCGAGTCGGCAGTCGCCGCTCCGCCAGGTCCGCCTCGACGGTGATGGTCTTGTCGTGCAGGACGCGGGTGAAGTAGTCGGCCCACGTGCGGTCGAGCTGTGCGACGCCCGTGTCCAGGTCGAGGTTGGTCACCTCGTAGCGCCGGCCCTGATGGTGGTAAATCGCGCCGGGGTGGGCATCGCGTAGCGCGTCTTCCACGGAGAGTGTCGCTATCACGTCGCCGTTGGCCACGAGTTTCACCTCGCCGTCGTCGACGGTCCGCAGGTTCATCTCGTGGTGCGGGCTGCCGTTGCCCAGCCAGCGCATCCCTTGGTCGGTCTGGCGACGGTCGAGCTTTCCGGCCGATTCGAGGTCCGCGACCACGTTGGGGAACGTCTCGCCGAAGTGGCGGTCGTCCTCGGGCGAGAGCCAGTTCTCGCAGGCGGCCGCGTGGACGTGGTCCGGGAGCAACTGCTCGTTTTCGGGATTCGTCACGGCCTGCTCGGCCCCTGTCTCGAACAGCGCGTCGGGGTTGCGCAGGACGTACTGGTCGAGCTGGTCCTCGCCGCCGACCAGCGCGACCAGCGCGGGATCAGTGCCGCGGCCGGCACGCCCGGCCTGCTGGAAGGCCCGCATCCGCGTGCCGGGGTAGCCGTCCAGCAACACAGCGTCGAGACCGCCAACGTCGACGCCCAGTTCGAGCGCGCTGGTCGACCAGACGCCGCGCAGGTCCCCTGACTGAAGCCCTTGCTCCAGTTCGCGCCGGCAGTCGTCGGTCAGCGCGGCCTGGTACGCGCCGACGCTGTCGGCGAGGGCGTGTTCGCCGCGGCTCCGGAGTTCGTCTGCGCTGTCGCTGGCGTAGCGTTCGGCCGTCTGGCGTGACCCGGCGAAGACGACCGTCTGGAGGCCACGCTCGACGAGGTCGACGAACAGCTGTTTCGTCTCGACGTGATTGGACTTCCGGCGGCCGCTCCCCCAGCCGTCGCCCTCGTACTCCGGCGGGTTCCACAGCAGCCAGTGGCGCGGCCCGCTGGCGCTTGCGTCCTCGTCGACCAGCGCGAACGACGGCTCGGGCTGGCCGGTGACGGCCGCCGCGTGCTCGATTGGATTGCCGATGGTCGCCGAGCAACAGATCCACTCCGGGCCACCCGCGGTACCGCTGTCGTCCCCCGCGTCTCCCCCTCCGGCGTCGAACCGTTCGGCGACCCGCTGGAGGCGGCGCATCACCAGCGAGACGTGGCTGCCGAACACGCCGCGGTAGCCGTGGATCTCGTCGATGACGACGGTTTCGAGCCGTTGGAAAAACCAGTCCCACAGCCGGTGGGCGTGGGGCAGAATGCCGTAGTGGAGCATGTCCGGCGTCGTCAGCAACACGGTGGGCTGGCGCTCCCGGATGGTCTCCTTCTCGGATTTGGACTGCCGGCCGGTGTACTGGGCGACGGAGACGCCGGAGGCGAAGCCGAGTCCCTGTACCAGGTCCGACAGGGTTTCCGTCTGGTCGTTGATGAGTGCGACCTGGGGTGCGACGTACAGCGTCGTCGCCCGGCGGTCCAGCGCCCGCTCGAAGGCCGGCACGGTGTAGGCGAGGCTCTTGCCGCTTGCCGTCTCCGTTGCGAGGACGACGTTTTGGCCTTCGCGGACCGCCTCGATAGCGTCCACCTGATGGGCGTAGAGGTCCGTGATGCCCCGGTCTTCGAGGACGCCGCTGAGCCGGTCCGCAACCTCGCAGTCCGCAGTCCGCGCGTCCCGACCGGGGACCGTCCGCTGGTCGACGATCTGTCCCTCGTAGTACGGCCGGTCCCGGAGCCACGCGATCGTGTCGTCCACAGGCGAGGTACGGGAGCGAAAAGTATCGGTGTTGCTGTTCTCAGTCGGCGGTGGACTCAGTCAGTGGTCGACTGATTGAGTGGCGGTGTCGCGTCGCGCTCCGTCGCGGGCGGCAGGGAGGCGACCGCTGCCGGGAGCGCAGTCAGTGACACGGCGTCGTGACCGTTGCTCGTGGGGGCGCTCTCATCTGTTTCGACGGCGAGGCAGGCATCGCCCGCCTCAACAACGGCACTGTTGCCGTCACCCGTTTCGCCCGCTAGCACGACAGCATCGGCGGCAGCGGCGAGGTCGACGGCACGCTCGCGGGCCGCATCGTCGATGCCGGCGAAGGCCGGGACCGTGACCGCCTCACAGTCGAGGTCTGCGGCCCGCTCAGCGGCTGTGTCGCCGGTGGGGACGACGCCGATACTGACCCGACAGCCGGCTCCGACGAGTTTCGAGACGGCGGCGGCCGCCGGCGTGCCGGTCCCGACGACGTGGACGCGACGGGCGACCGACTCCCGCTCGGCCAGCGGCGTCACGAGCGGCGCGTCGGTGCCGGGCTGGGTCGTCACCAGCGTCTCCGCGTCGAAAGCGTCACGGAGCGTGTCGCTCGTGAGCACGTCGTCCGGAGGGCCCGCGGCGCGGACCCCGCCGCCGGCGAGCAACACCAGTTCGTCGCAGTACCGGGCGGCCAGGTTGAGGTCGTGAATCGCGGCGACGGCCGTCTTCCCGTCGTCGACGAGCGCTCGGACCAGTTCCAGCGTCCGGACGGCGTGGTTGATGTCGAGGCTCGCCGTCGGTTCATCGAGCAGAAGGACCGGCGTTTCCTGTGCGAGCGCCCGGGCCAGCAGGACGCGCTGGCGCTCGCCGCCCGAGAGCGAAGTGAACGGCCGGTCGGCGAACCCGGTGACGCTCGCGCGCTCCATCGCCCGCTCGACGGCGCGCCGGTCGGCCTCGTCCATCCGGTCGAACCGGCCGAGGTGGGGTGTCCGCCCCATCTCGACGGTCTGCCTGACGCTGAAATCGAACGACAGCGCGGTTCCCTGTGGCGTGCTCGCTACGAGGCGACTCACCGCCTTCGCGGACCTGTTCTGGATTGGATCGCCGTCAACGCGGACCGTTCCGGTGTCCGGATCGAGCGTCCCCTTCAGCGCCCGCAGGACGGTCGTCTTGCCCGCGCCGTTGGGGCCGACGAGGCCGACGAGCGACCCCCGGTCGACGCTGAAATCGACCCCCGAGACGACCAACTGGTCGCCGAAGGACACCGCGAGGTCGGACACGTCGAGCATCGGCTCCGAGCGGTTCTGCTCGGCGTCTGTCCAGTCAGCGTCGGCGGTGGGATCGTTCACAGCTCGTGCACCTCCCGCTTCCGGAGCAAGTACAGGAAAAAGGGCGCGCCGAGGACGGCCGTGACGATGCCGACCGGCACCTCGGCGCTGCCAGAGCGTGCCAGTGTGTCCGTCGCGACGAGGAACGATGCCCCGGCGAGGGCCGCCGTCGGGAGCAGTATCCGGTGGTCCGGCCCGACGAGCAACCGCATCACGTGGGGGACGATGAGGCCGACGAAGCCGACGATGCCGGCCACGGCGACGCCCGCCGCTGTGATGACAGCCGACAGTGCGAGCAGGACCCGCTTGGTCCGTTCGACCTCGATGCCGAGGCTCTGGGCGTCTTCCTCGCCCAGCAGCATGACGTTCAGATCGCGTGCGTACGCGAGCAACACGACGAACGGGACGGCGACGAGCACGACGCTCGTTGTCACCTCGGGCCACGAGGCCCCCTTGAGATGCCCCATCAGCCAGTACAGCGCCCGGCGGATGCTCTCGCCGCTGTGGAGCAACAGGAAGGAGACGACTGCGCCCAGAAACGTCTGTATCGCCACCCCGGCCAGCAACAGCGTCGCGACCGGCGTGCGGCCGTTCCGCGTCGCGATGAGGTAGACGCCGAAGGCGGCGATCAGCGCACCCACGAAGGCCGCGCCGCGGAGGCCGAGTCCGAACGGGATCACGACCGGCGCGACGATGAAGCCGACCGCGCCGACCGCCGCCCCGGAGGAGACGCCGATGATAGAGGGGTCGGCCATCGGGTTCCGGAAGATTCCCTGCATGATCGTCCCTGCAGCGGCCAGCGAGAAACCGACGACCGCGCCGAGCAGTATCCGGGGGAGCCGGACCTGCATCACGATCTGTGTCTGGAGGTCGCTTACGGCGTAGGAAAACACGCGGGCCGTGGTCACGTCGACGGCAGGGCCGGAGACCGAGATGCCCGTCGGGACGACGACGGCGTTGAGCAGTACTTTCCCGACGACTCCGGGCGGAATCCACACCGGGCCGATACCGGCGCTCGTCGTCACCACGGCACAGAGGACGGCGACGAGCCCCGCCGACCACCCGACGGTCCGACCCGCGAAACGCATGTATGAAAGCCCAGTTGCAGTAGATAAGTATTTATTGCTCCTGGCACCCGCCTAGGGCATGCGACGACGTTCTCTCGCGTGTGTCTTTGTCTTGCTTGTCGCCTCGCTCGCGGGTGTCGCTCCGGCCACAGCGACAGCCGCCACGCAGGCCGACGACTGCTCGTTTCCGGTGACGATGACCGACGCGACCGGGACCGAGGTCACTATCGAGGAGCGTCCGGAGCGGGTGACGACGACTAACCCCTCGGCCGCACAGACGATGTGGGAAATCGGTGGGCGCTCCCAGGTGATCGGACTCACCCAGTATGCAAGCTACCTAGACGGCGCTGAGAGCCGGACGAACGTCTCGGCGAGCTTCGGCGTCAACGTCGAGCGTGTCGTCGGCACGAACCCGGACCTGGTGCTCGCGCCGAACGCCAGCGCCGGTGACGTGGCCCCCCTCCGGCAGGCCGCGCTCACGGTGTATCACCTCCCCGCTGCGACAACTATCGAAGATATTCGAGCAAAGACGGCGACTATCGGTCGTCTGACCGGCAACTGCGGGGGCGCAGCCGACGCCAACGCCTGGATGGACGCGAACGTCGACGCTGTTCGACAGGTCAAGGCGGACGACGAGGACCGCCCGACGGCACTGTACCCGCTGGGCGGGGGGTACGTGGCGGCGGGCAACACCTTCGTCACGTCGCTCATCGAACTCGCGGGCGCGGAGAACGTCGCGGCCCGCAACCACACCCAGTACCCACAGCTCAGCGACGAAGTCATCCTCCAGTTCGACCCGGACGTGCTCTTTGTCACCGAGAACACGGCGACCATCGCGGAGACCGAGCCCTACGCCAGCACGACCGCGGGCGAGACCAATTCGACGGTCGCCGTACAGGTGCGGAATATCAATCAGCCCGCCCCGCGGAGCGTGGTCTCGTTCGCACACAACGCCACCGCACAGCTCTACCCGGACCGCTACGACGCCGACAGCTACGTTCCCCGGTCGGCTGTGACAGTGACGCCATCCGAGACAGCGACGACCCAGACCGAGCCGTCGACAGGCACGGAGACGATGGCGACGCAGGAACGGACCACGACCGACGCAAGCGGTCCCGGATTCACGGCTGTCGCGGCGCTTGTCGCACTGCTGGCGCTGGTCTGCACACAGCAGTTCCGCCATCGGAGGCCGTAGCGTCATGGACAAGCAGACTATCCGTGAAACGGTCTGGGACGCGCTGGAAGAGCGCGGTATCGCCCGGTTCCCGTTCCCGCCCCACGACCGGATTCCCAACTTCGAGGGCGCAAGCGAGGCCGCACAGCGCCTGACCCAGACGGCGGTCTGGGACGCCGCTGAGACGGTGAAGGCGAACCCGGACTCGCCACAGCTCCCGGTGCGACGGGCGGCGCTGCGGGCCGGCAAGACGGTGTACATGGCCGTGCCACGGCTCCGGGACGAGCGCTGTTTCTACGAACTCGACCCCGACGAACTCGACGATATCGAGGCGGCACCGGCGGTTTCGAACGTCGCCGACCACGCGCGACAGGTCGGTCCCGAGGCGGTCGGAAGCGTCGACCTCGTGGTGTCGGGTTCGGTCGCGGTCACCGAGGACGGCGCGCGAATCGGAAAGGGCGAGGGGTACAGCGACCTCGAATACGCCGTCCTCCGTGAACTGGAGCTGGTCGACGAGACGACGCCAGTCGTGACGACAGTCCACGAACTCCAGATCGTCGGCGGTCCAGAGGGCGTCGTCGACGCCACTGTGCCCGTCGACGACCACGACGTGCCGATGGACTGGGTCGTGACGCCGGAGCGAACTGTCGAGACGGAGACCACGCACACGACACCAGCGGGCGTCGATTGGGACGCGCTTTCGACGGACCGCATCGACGAGATACCTGTCCTTTCGACCCGCCGGCCCGACTGAGATTGCAGCCGCTATAGCTGGGTTAGAGCCCTGGTAATGGAAGCTTACCGGCGGTACAACTTTAGCCCCACACGCCTTGGAACGCATATGGATACGCCCGTGGCCACGTCGGACCGTCACGGGGTCGATGAAACTGCCGGGCGGCTACGCGTCCTCTACGTCGACTCGGAATGTGACGATATCACGGCGGTCAAGGAGACGCTGAGCGGTAGCGCAGGCAAATTCACCGTGACGGTGTGTGAGTCGGCGGATGACGCGCTCAAAACCCTCGAAGACGCGTCGTACGACTGCGTCGTCAGCGAGTACCAACTGCCGGACCGAGACGGAATCGAACTGTTACGGGCCGTCCGGGAACAGTCCTTTGACCTCCCGTTTCTGCTCTTCACTGACGACGGCGACGAGAGCGTGGCCAGTAACGCTATCTCCGCCGGCGTCACGGACTACGTGACGAAAACGCCGCTTTCGGAGCAGACGGCACTGCTCCGACAGCGGATCACCTCTGCCGTTGCCCGCTACCAGGAGGAAGCAGACATCCTCGACCGGATGACCGACGCGTTCTTCGCGGTAGACGAGAACTGGGAGTTCACGTACGTCAACGAGCGCGGCCGGCGCGTCATCGGCCGTGTGATGGGGACGGAAGTTAGCACCGCGGACCTGCTGGGGCGCAACATCTGGGAGGCGGCCCCATCCCTGGATAGCACGGAGTTCAGCAAACAGTACCGGCAGGCGATGACACAGCAGGAGCCAACCTCGTTCGAGGCGTACTTCGAACCGCTACAGACGTGGTTCGAGGTGTCCGTCTACCCGTCGCCAACCGGGATTTCGGTGTACTTCCGTGACATTACTGAGCGGCAAAAGCACGAGGAAGAGATCAGGGGCAGAGAGCGGACGCTCCGAGAGATCTACCGGGTCATCTCCCGCAAAGACCTTGATTTCGAGGAGAAGGTCGAGCGCCTGCTCGAAATTGGGCAGAACGTCCTCGGGACCGAAACGGCCGCCCTCTCACGTATCGATGGCGACATGTACGTCTTCGAAATCGTGCGCGACCGGACGGGGGCCACCGAGGCGGGCGATGCGGTCCCGCTGGACGCGACGAACTGCGAGCGGGCCGTCGTCGAGGAGAAGACGCTGGTGCTCGCTGATATCGTCGAAGACCGGCCAGAACTGACCGACAGAGCGGGCTACGCGGAGATGGGCGTCTCCTGTTACCTCGGAACGCCCGTTGTTGTCGACGGCTCGGTGTACGGCACGTTCTGCTTCTACGGCAAGAAGCCCCGCGATTCCTTTTCCGAGTGGGAAGTCACGCTCGTCGAGTTGATGGGGAACTGGGTCAGCTACGAACAGGAGCGCGAACGCCGCGAGCAGGAACTCACCCGCGAGCGAAACCGCCTGGAGGAGTTCGCCAGCGTCGTCAGCCACGACCTCCGGAACCCGCTCAACGTCGCGTTCGGCCGGCTCACGCTCGTCGACGAGGCGTACGACGGGGACCCGGAGCACGTCGAGGCGCTCCGGCGGTCGCTCGAACGGATGGACGAACTCATCGACGACGTGCTCGCGCTCGCCCGCGGCGGCCACAAGGTCATCGACGCGACCGAAACGTCGCTAGACGATATCATTACGGCCGCCTGGGACACCGTCGAGAGTTCGAACGCGACGCTCGAACGGATCGACACGGACGCACGAATCACGGGCGACCAGACGCGGCTCCAGCAGCTCTTCGAGAACCTCTTTCGCAACGCTGTGGAGCACAGCGACGACCACGTGACCGTTCGCGTCGGGACGCTCTCGGGCGGGCGGGGGTTCTACGTCGCGGACGACGGCCCGGGGATTCCCGAAGACCAACGCGACGAGGTGTTCGAACGCGGCTACACCACGAGCGACGACGGGACCGGGTTCGGGCTGGCCATCGTCTCCGAAATCGTCGAGGTCCACGGCGGTCGGATCACCGTCGCAGAAAGCGAAGACGGCGGGGCGCGCTTCGACGTGACCGGCATTCAGGTCGAGTGAAGCTGGTCGACGCAGTCCCGGATGAGCCCGTCGACGTTCTCCGGGAGCGTCGGGTGGTAGGCCCGGTCCGGGAGGTCACGCACGTCGAGTCCGAGTTCGACGATAATCTGGAACGTCTTGGCGAAACTGTCGGCGTGGTAGTGCATCCCCTGCCAGCCCAGTACCGTCCCGTCGTCGGCGTCGACGACGAGCTTCGCCAGTCCCTCGGGCACGTCCTTCGATTTGAACACGCCGTCGTCGCTGGCCTGTCGCGTCGCGGTGACGACGTCGTAACCGGCCGCTTTCGCCGTCTCCTCGTTGTGGCCGACGCGGGCGAACGGGTAGACGCCGAGTCCGGAGAAGATGACGTGGTGGTGGACGTTCCGGTACTCCTGGGGCGTCCCCCCGGCCTCCTGCCGGAGGATGTTCTCGGCCGCGGTGAAGCCCTGCTCCTTGGCGACGTGGAGGATCGGCTCCTTGCCGTTGACGTCGCCGACGGCGTAGATGTGGTCGGCGTCGCGGGTCTGCATCGTGTCTTTCACCCAGTCGACCCCGACCGAGACGGGCGTGTTCTCAAGCCCCAGCCCCTCGATAGTGGGTCGACGGCCGGTGAAGAGGAACAGCTGATCGGCCTCGAACGTCTCCTCGCCCCCGTCGTCGTACTCGACGGTGAGGCGGACGCCGCCGTCCGCCGTCGTCTCTAGTTCCTTCTCGTGGCAGTTCGTCGGGATGGTCACGTCCCAGTTGTCCTCGTAGATGTCGAGCGCCGCGTCGCCGAACTCCGGGTCGCCCTCGTCGATCGGCCGGTCGTCGTGCTCTATTACCGTGAGCTCCATCCCGCCGGCTTCGGCGAGGTACGGCACCATCTCCATCCCGATATACCCGAAGCCCATCACGATGCCGGAGTCGGGGAACTCTGTGGCGTCGAGCACCTGGTCGCTGGTCATGAAGTCGACCTCGTCGATGCCGGGCGTGTTCGGGACGTTCACGCTGGAGCCGGTCGCGACGACGACGTAGTCGGCCTCGTGCTCCTCGCCGCCGGCCCGGACCGTGTGCTCGTCGACGAACGTCGCCCTGTCGTGGATGAACGTCACGTCTTCGCGCTCGGCCATCTCGTGGATGGAGTCCCGTCGGTGACCGGCCCAGCCCAGCACGTGGTCGTCCTTGCGTTCGACGACGGCTTCCAGATCGACCTCGGGCACGTCGCCGACGAGGCGCTCGTCGTGGCGCGCCTGGAACCGGTGGGCTCCCGCGGAGAGGACCTCCTTCGACGGCATACAGCCCCGCAGGATACAGAGGCCGCCGCCGGGCTCGCCGTTGTCGATGAGCGTGAGCTCGATATCCGCTTCGTCCACGAGTTCGCCGGCGACTGCGGCCCCGGCACTCCCGTATGCGCCGATGATAACGACGTGAGTCATACCACTGCTAGGGCGACCCCATCAAATAAAGCCTTCAGTGGCGTGTTTCGCCCGGACACGACCGGCGTGGGGTGGTCCGTACCACCGGCCTGCTGGCTCAGTCGTCGCCGTCGACGGGCGCGGGTCGACGCGACCGCCCGAACCCGAGCACGCCGCGAACCGACCAGTCGGCGTTGAACACTCGGTCCCAGACGACGAGCGCGGAGGGGATCACCAGGAGCGACGCGAGGAAGGCGTATGCGATTGACAACGCGGTCAGGATGCCGAACTGGCCGATCGCGGGGAACACAGCCAGCCCGAGCACGCCGATTCCGAAGGTCGTGGTGAGCATACTCCCGAACAGCGCGCCGCCGGTCCCCCGAACGGTCCGGTCCAGCGCCGTTCCGAGGTCGTTCTCGTCGAACTCGTCGGCGAACCGGTGGGTGACGTGGACCGAGTAGTCGACCCCCAGCCCGATAGTGATCGCCAGCATCGTCGCCGTGAGCGCGTTGAACGGGATGCTGAGCAGCCGCATCGTCCCGCCGAGCCACGCCACCGTGACGACGACGGGGACGATGTTCACGAGGCCGAGCGACGGCCGCCCCTCCAGCATGTTGTAGATGAGGATGAGAAACACCGACGCGCCGGCGAGCGCAATCGCCAGGGACTGGATCGCGGATTCCAGAATGAGGTCCGAGACGGCCTGGAACACGACGACTGAACCGGTTGCTGTCGCCTCATACCGGAAGTCCTCGGCAACGTTTCGCGTGTCTTCGGTCACCTCCGAGTCGGTGGCGTCCGATTCGACTGTGTAGACGACGCGCGCGCTCCGGTAGTCCTCGGTGATGTACTGCAGCGCCGTGCTGCGGGCCGGCGAGTCGAGCAGATACTCGTATATCTCTTCGAGATTGTCGTCCGGGACGCCGTTATCGTTCCGGTCGTTGCGCTCGACCATTCGGCGGAACTCGGGGTCTTCCTCTGCTCGGTCCTGGATGACCGTCACGATAGACGTCGAATCGGCGCGCCCGTTCTGCCGGACGAACGACTCCGGCGGGTCGTCGCCGGCGCGATACATCTGTTCGAGCGCCGCGTCGTTCCGCATCGGCCCCTCTACGTACACCGTGGCCTGACTGGACTGGGTCGTGTCGAACCGCTCATCGAGGAAGTTCGTCACCTCCGTTACGGTGTACTCGCTCGGGGCGAACGGTTCCGGCAGGGCCTCGACGAAGTCCGGGTTCTCCTCGGGCGGCAGGAAGTCCTCCTGGCTGAACGACGTCGAGACGCCGGTGGCGTAGTAGCTGGCCCCGACCGTGGACACGAGGACGATCACGAGGAAGATGATCGGGGCGCGGTTCGCGATGACGACGCCGCCGCGCAGCACGTCACCCAGTGCGGAGTCCTCCGCACCCAGCGGCGTCTCGCTGAACGTCGGGATGGGGTAGCGCTGTCGGAGCCGATCCAGTTCCACCTTCGCGGCGGGCAGGAACACCCCGAAGATGAGGAACGTGAAGGTGATGCCGACGGAGGCGACGTAGCCGAAGTCCTGAATCGGCGGCAGTGCGCTGGTGAGGTTCGCGGCGAACCCGATGACTGTCGTCCCGGTAACGATGAAGAAGGCGACAAGCAGCTGGTCGGTCGTGATTCGCATCGAGTCCTGTATCGACGCCCCGGTCTCGCGCTCCTCGCGATACCGGTTGACGGCGTGAATACCGAAGTCGATACCGACCGCCAACAACAGCGGCGGCACGGCGATGAGCATCTGCGAGAAGGGGATGCCGGCAAGCCCCATGAAGCCGAACGTCCAGACGACGGCCATAAACAGCGCGAGCAGACCGAGCGCCATGTCCGCGAGGTCGCGGTAGGCAATCGTCAGGAAGAACAGGATGAACAGCACTGCTGCGGGGACGGTCAGGATGAGCGAGTCGCCGACGACGTTCGAGAACTCGTCGGCGACGATCCCGCTGCCGAACAGGGTAATGCCACCGTGGTCAGCGCTGGCGACAGTGAACCCAGCCTGCTTCTGGATGCTCGTCAGTGGACTCGAACCGCCCTGGCCCGACCCGGAGGAGATTCCGGCCGGGACCTCGTGTGTGACGACGCCGATGGTCGCCGACGCCGAGGCGGCTTTGCGGTTGAAGTCCTTGCTCAGTAGCGATTCGAACCGGGGGTTCTGTTCGGCTGCGCGCCCGACGGCGGCATCGATCTCACCCGGCGTCGCAGCTTCGACAGCGTAGATCTCCTGTTCGGTCGTCGTCGCATCCGGATCTAGCTGCTGGGCGACGATGCTGGCGGCGCTTGACGTCGACGTGACACGGAGCTGTCCGTGCTGTTCTAACCGATGCTGTGACCTGAGCATCCGCAACAGCGCCGGCTTCGAGAGCACGTTGTTCTCCTGCTGGATGAGCTGTGTGCTCCCGGTATCCGGGGAGAAGGTCGGTGAGAACTTGTCGTTGACCTCCTGTAGCGCCTCCTCGGCCGGCAGCCCGGTGGTAAACTGCGACGTCCCGGAGTTGGTCGAGACGCCTCCGAGGCCGGCGCTGAAGACCACCGTCACGACGAGGAAGACGAGAATCACCTTCCGTGAATCGTGGACGATGCGGTCGTCCGCCCAGTCGATGTAGCGCTGGTAGTCCATGCGTTAGCGGAACCTGAAGTAGCCGCCGATGGCCAGGGCGGCCACGAGTGCGACGCCGACAATCGCCGTCAGCGGCGAGCCGCCACCGCCGGAGTTGGTCACCGAGACCGGGAGTCGGTAGGTGTCGGACACCGGCGTATCGCCGTCCGGTTCCTCGTACTGGAAGTCGACCGAGACGGGATAGTTCTTCGTCATGGCGGCACCGCTTGCGCTGATACCGAACTCGATGGTCGCCGACTCACCGTGGTCGAGTCCGTCAACGTACGCCTGGTCGTCAGACACGGAGATCGGTGACTCGGCGAACAGCTTCGCCTCGATATCGGTCAGCCGTTCGCCGGCGTCGTTGGTGATGGTCACTTCGAACGTGCTGGACCCGCCAACGTCGACGGATGCGTTCGTCGTTTCGACGATGAACTCGTCGGCGCTGCCGTCGACGCTCTGTCTCAGTTCAAGCGTGTCGCTCTCGCGCCGGTCACCCTCGCTGTTGCGGTAGTTGGCGACGAAGTCGAACTGCCGCGGGCCGGCGTTCGCGTTGTCCGACACGTCGGCATCGAACGAGACAGTCGCCGACTCGCCCGGTTCGAGGTCGCCGACCGCGTACTGGGTCTCCTTCGGCGAGATGTTGTCGTGGTCGCTCGCCCAGTTCAGGACGACGTTGCGGACCGTCCGGTCCCCGGTGTTGGTCAGGGACGCTTCGATGGTCCCGTCGTCGCCCGCCTGGAGGGTCGATTCCACGTCCCCGAGTTCGAAGGACTGTTCGGGTTCCGGTCGGATTCCGAGTGCGATTCCGTCGTCAGCACCGGTATCGCCCTCCTGGTCCTTGTAGCCGACCGTGGCGGAGATCGCGTACCCCCTGACGGACGCGCCGTCGCTCGCGGACGCGTCGACGCTCACGGTGCGGGTCTCGCCGGGTTCCCACGTCCCGATGTACTGCTCGGCCGAGTCGGACTCGCCGAACGCGATCTCGCTGCTCTGTGATTGCAGGGAGACCGTGGCGTCTCTGACAGCCACCGGCCCGTCGTTGTGGAGCGTCACGCGGTAGGTCCCCGAGTCGCCGACGGCGACGTCGCTCTCGACGCCCCGAACGCTGAACGACTGCTCAGGGTCGGGCGTGATCCCGAGCGAGGAGGCGGACGTACTCTTTCGGACCCCGTCCGTATCGTCGAAGTCGACCTGCAGGTCGAACTGATACGGTTCGGCTCTGGCATCGCCGCTCGCACCGACGCGGTACCGGAGGGTACGCTGCTCGCCGGCCTCCCAGGTGTCGATGAACCGCGTACTGCGGGTGTCGCTACCGACCGTGAGTTCGGGATTCGTCGATTCCAGCGCCACCGAGGCTTCACGAGCGGGTTCGTCGCCGGTGTTCTCGACGGTGACCGCCACCGTTCCGGTCGAGGCCACCCGCGCGCCGGAGTCGACATTTACCACGTCAAAGGCCGCGTCGTCGTCGATCTCGAGTTCGAGTTCGATCCGTTCGGTGGCTGTCTTCTCGTCGCGTGCGCCGTCGCCTTCTGAGATATAGCTCGTGTACTTGTACTCGACGACGACGGGAACGGTGTAGTCTCCGGGGCTTGCGTCGTCATCGACACTCACCTGGAAGGAAATGGGCTCCGTCTTTCCCTCGGGGACGGACCCAACGGCCTGTTTGTTCGTCGTCACGGTGATGGGGGCGTCCCCGTCGTTGACTTTGACCGTGGTCCCGCGAGCGGTCGTCACCTCGCTGGTCCGAACAGTCTGGGTCGATGGGCCGGAATCGACTGTCCCGCTGTTGACGAGGACAACGTCGAGTGTCGTTTCTTCACCGGGCGTAACCGTGTTGTCGACGAACGTCGCGTCGAAGTCGGGGCTTCCGGTCACGGCGGCGATCGCCGTCCCGGATGCCATAAGCAATGCGACAACGGTCAGTACAAGTAGCGTACGTGCTTTCATGAGTGGGGACAGTTCGGGTGTTCCATGTGTTAGTTCTGGTCGGAACGGGTGTCACGATAGAGAAATCGGGGCACCCCCCACATATCTCTGCGCGGACTCCCGTCCGAACCGTGTACATCGAACGAACGTTCGGTCGCCTATCAACGTTGTGGTTCGGTGACAGTGGGAAGGTATTTACAGCCCGAACGAATATTCGGTCGGGATGAGTGATGGAATTCCGTTCGCCGGGGAGCCAGCGGACTCGCACGAGGCAATAATGCGAGCCACGTTCCGTGCCCTCCGAGAATACGGGTACGCCGGACTTTCGATACAGCGAATCGCGGACGAGGCCGACCTCAGCAAATCGACGTTCTATCATCACTTCGACGGCAAGGAGGACCTGCTGCTGTCGTTTCAGGAGTTCATCCTCGCGGAATTTAACCGCATCTTCCAGCTGGAATCGACCGGTGACCCCGAACAGGACATCAAGACGTTTGTCAGCCTTATTCTCGACGATTTCCCGGATTGCGTCGAGACGCCGGACAAGAACGCGGTACTCGGGTCGTATATCGAAATGCGCGCACAGGCGGTTCAGAACCCGGAATTCCGCGAGAAGTTCACCGAGACGGACAAGCTGTTCGCCCGGCAGTTCGCACAGATCATCGAGGACGGCATCGAACAGGGGGTCTTCGCCGATGTCGACCCCGAAACGGTTTCGCAGTTCATGATCACGATACTCGACGGTGTGATCCTGCAAAACGCAACGCGAGACGACGACCCCGTCTCCATGGTGCGGGACACCATCGACGAATACATCGAAGAGACGCTGATTCTCGACGCCTAGCTTCGACTGATAGACTGGTACGTCTCTTTCAGTTCCTCGAAATCGTCGTTCTCGGCCTGTAGGACCCACTCCAGCTCTCTGGCCCGTTCCTTGAGCCTGGTGTACTCGGCGCTCGATTCCAGTTGTGACGCGGATTTCTCGCGTTCCAGCACGGAGAGCTTCGAGGAGATCCGGAAATACTCGTCGAGCCTGTCGTCCTCGTCGGTCCTGTCGAGATGCTGGTCGAGCGTCGACAGGAGTGTCGACTGGTCGACCGGCTTCTGGAGGTAGTCGTCGAAGGGCATCTCCAGGATGTTCAGGTCGGCATCGACCGCAGTCAGCATGATGATGATACCGTCGTACCCGCGCTCGCGCAACCGCGAAAGCACGTCGTCGCCGTGCACGTCGGGCATTCGCCGGTCGAGCAACACAGCGTCGAACTCCGGGCCGGCAGCGTCGAGCGCCGCCTGGCCACTGTACGCGACAGCGGTCTCGTAGCGCTCGCCGAGTTTCAGGGCCTGAGTGTCGGCGACGTCGTGTTCGTCGTCGACGACGAGTACCCGCGGCGGCCCGCCTGTAGTTCTGGACACGGTAGTGGACGTCTCTAGGGCTGGCGACTGTATATGTTTTATCAGCGGTCGGGCGGATACCCTGAAGCAATCCACCGTCGGCCTGCTCTCGAAAAGCGTTAACCGATGGCCCATAGAGTGTGTATCGATGAGCAAGTCGTCGGCGGGCACGGGCGGCCGACACCGCCTCGGGAGCCTCGCGGCCGTGATCGGTTGGATAGGGGCAGGAGCGGTCGTGCTCGCCACCCTCGCGCTGGTGGTGCAGTCGGTGGTTTCTCCGGGGCTCTCGGAACAGGTCACCGTCGGCCTCGGTCTGGCCCTCGGCGGCGGGTTGGGTGGTGTTTCCTATCTCTTGGTGACCGATTCGCCCGGCGAGACGGCCGATGAGACGATGACGGTGTCGGCGGACGCGGAGCAATCGCCGGAGCCACAGCCGGTGGACCTCTTCGACGGCCACCCGGACCCGGTGCTGTACTTCGTCGACGAGGGCCACGGCCCTGTCGTGCGTGCGGCCAACGAGGCCTTCGGGACCACGTTCGACGTGCCGTCCGAACGGCTCGACGGGACGGCCCTCTCCGAGGCGCTGCTCGTGGCCGGCATCGACGAAGTGGACGCCGAGACGGTCAGCACGGGCGACCTCGATGTCGTGGCCCTCTCGACGGCACCTGACGACCCGAAGCAGTTCCGATTGCGGACGGCCGGCGTCCCGTCGACCGGCTATCTCCTGCTCACACCGCTGGGGACGGCGGCCGACTGAGCGGCCGAACGTCGCCCGTAGGTCGGCGGCGTAACGGAACTTTAAAGATTCCATCACGGCGAAATCCTGGATAGGAATGCTCGCGTCACCGCTGCAACTCATCGATAGTTTCCTGCTGAACTACACCATCGGTGATGTCCTGCTACTCGGCTTTGTCGGTGGGCTCGTCGCAATTCTCCCGCAACGGTCGCTGCGAATGCTGGGACTACACACGATTGCGCTGGGCGCGCTGCTCGTGATCACGCCGGCGTCGGCGATGGAACCAAACAGCGCGAGCGTCCTCGCGTCGTCGTTCCAGTACAAACTGTTCGGCCTGGTGCTGCTCGTCCTCGCACCGGTGCTGTACGCCGTCGGCCGGCGCTAGGCCAGCTTGTCCAGCGCGGTAAAGAAGTCAAGCGGCGGCCCGGCGAGCCGGACCGGTTCGCTCGCACGCGAGAGGGTTATCCGCTCCGGTGGGACCACGTCTTTTCGAACCCGACCGTCACTGACGACGACACCGCTGTCGGCGTCGGTGAGTTCGACGACGATTTCGCTGTCAACGTCGACGACCAGCGGCGGCGTCCCTGTCTCGTCTGCCATCCCCGTGACGATGAGGCCGGCCACGTCGGGGTGGACGAGCGGCCCCCGTTCGCTGAGGTTATACGCCGTCGATCCGGTGGGTGTGGCGACGAGCACGCCGTCGGCGTGGCCGGACGTGTACAGCGAGCCGTCGACGTACACGTCGAGCGTCGCCCCGCCGCCGTGACCGCGGCGCTCGCCTTGGACGACGACCTCGTTCAGCGCCGGCGAGAGCTCCCAGTCGTCGCCGCTGGCCTGGAGCCGCGGCTTGGCCCGCGTCCGTGCGCTCCCGGTCTTCTGGATGTGCTCGACCTCCGCGACGACCGTCTCGACGGCCTCCTCGGGTGCGATAGCGTTCAGAAAGCCGACCTCGCCGAGGTTGACCCCGAGTATCGGCGTCGACCCTGCGCCGCGAGCTGCGTACAGAAAGGTTCCGTCGCCGCCGATGCTCACGACGAGGTCACACGCGGACATCTCATCGACTGGGGCCGAATCGGGCACGCCGGCCACCCACGCGTCGTGGTTACCCAGCGCCCCGGCGGTCGTCTCGTCGACGACGACGGCCGCCGACGTGGCACGCAGTCGGTCACACAGTGTACTCGCAAGCGACATGGCCCGGTCGTTGTCCCGCTGCGCGACGATACCGACAGTCATTGCCCGGACGTTCCCGCCGGCCGTATATAAACCCTCTACGACGGCAATTATATCAGTCCCGACGCGTATCCCCTTCCATGGGCCGTTCGTGTGGCTGGTGGTCGGACGTATGAGCGGGGACGACGAGTCCGACGACGACTGGTTCGAAAGCGCGCTGGACGACGAGGACGGCGACAGCGAACCAAGGGACGACGATACTTCGGCGACACCATTCGAGAGCGACGCTGAGGGGGCAGCGTCGACAGACACCGGGTCGTTCGTGGGCGACAGCGACGGGCAATCCACGCACAGTGGTGACGCCAGCCCGTTCGACGACGAGGGGGGCACACCCTTCGACGAGGAGGGTACCGACAGTCCGTTCGACGAGGGCGGCGATGACCCCTTCAGCAGCGGCGGGAGTGAAGCCCCGGATGCCGACGCTGGGTCCGCCGGCGACGGCGGCGGGCTCTTCGACGACGACTTCGCCACCGCGTTCGAGTCCGCCGGTAGCGGCGGCGGTGACAGCGATAATGGCTTCGAGGAGGAGTTCGAGTCCGACATCCCGCGGGTCGACATCGGTATCGAGGGCCTCGACCAGATGATTCAAGGCGGGATTCCGCGACGCCATCTCATCGTCACTATCGGCTCGGCCGGGACCGGGAAGACGACGTTTGGTCTGCAGTTCCTCCATCACGGGCTGCAAAACGGCGAGAACGCCGTGTTTCTGACCCTCGAACAGTCCCACGAGGCGATACTGGACACCGCCGACGACCGTGGCTGGGGGTTCGCCGAGTACGAAGAGCAGGGCCAGCTAGCGATTGTCGACCTCGATCCGGTGGAGATGGCAAACAGCCTCGACAACATCCGGGGGGAACTCCCGGCGCTCATCGAGAAGTTCGACGCCGACCGGCTGGTGCTCGACTCCGTCTCGCTCCTTGAGATGATGTACGACGATCAGTCCCGTCGACGCACCGAGGTGTTCGATTTCACCCGGTCGCTGAAACAGGCCGGCGTGACGACGATGCTCGTCTCCGAGGCCAGCGAGAACAACCCCTTCGCGTCCAGACACGGTATCATCGAATACCTGACCGACGCGGTGTTCATCCTGCAGTACGTCCGGTCCGACGCCAGCGAGACGCGACTCGCCGTCGAGATCCAGAAGATACGGAACGCGAACCACTCGCGGGAGACGAAACCCTACGAGATAACGAACGACGGCATCTCGGTCTACCAGCAGGCCAACATCTTCTAAACTGTTGCCGTCCCGACCGACTCAGGCTCTTCCCGCTCGTCGAGTGCGGCGTTGTAGCCGCCGGCCCAGAGATCCGTCGCGACGACCAGCACGTAGAAGGTGGCAAACGGGCTGAGAAGCACGGCGATGAGCGAACCGATGAACGGGACTACGTTCAGCAGGTTCACAGCGACGTTCGCGGCGATGAACAGCGCGACCGAGACCAGCCACGTCGTCGCGTACTCCGGGGACAGGACCAGTTTCCGGAGCGTCCCGAAGTCGAACCCGGCACCGAACTCGCCGGTGCAGGCGAAGTGGATGATGGCCGCCGTCGCGACGTAGCCAAACACGAGCGACAGGACGAACGAGAGCGCCAATCCGCCGAACAGGCCGGCCAGGCCGGCCCCCGCCCCGGCGCGGGTTCCGGTCGCCATCGCGAACAGGCTGCCGCCGACAGTGACCCCGAACACGACGAGCGGAACGAGCATGTACACGATGCCGATGATCCAGGCCTTGAGGCCGTCGACGAACAGCTCGCCCCAGTCCGCAAACGACGGCGGCTGTGTCGCCCCTTCGGCCCGCTCGCGGACCGCCTGGACGAGATAGCCGTACACGAGTATGGCGGGCACGACGAGGAACGAGAGGAGGCTGAGCACGCCACCGATGAGGACAGTCATTGTCCAGTCGTCGTCTTCCAGGGGGTAGGTTACCGCATCTTCTATGGAGTCCATGACTCTTGGTCACATTCCTCACAATTAGTTACAGACTCCTTGCCGAGCTATTCGCTCGGCTTACCACGGGACTGCAAGGTACCGGGTACGCCGGTGGCACATGTAATACCGGTTTGCGGAACCAATAAATCACAACCGGGCGACAGGTGGGGTATGGTGCTACTCGTGCCCTTCGACGGCTCGGACCTGTCGAAAGCCGCCCTGAAGCGGGCGACGGAGTTCGCGGAGTACCGCGACGAGGTAATTACCGCGCTGTCGGTCATCCCCGACGATGCGGCGTACGCCCGAGAACACGGCTGGCTCGACGCCGACGACGTGTTTACTGTCGAGGCCGTCGCCGACCGGCTGCGAGAGCAGGCCGAATCGGTAGCCCCGACAGCGTCGTTCCGTTACGAGATCCCGGAGGACGTGAGTTCGATGGCGTCAACGACGACGGATATCACCCGGACGATCAGAGAAGTCGCTCACGAAGAGGGGGCTTCAATCGTGTTCATCGGCAGCGAGAACGCCGGACGGGTGTCGACGCCGGTCTGTAGCGTCGGCTCACCGGTGTCGGAAGACCCCCAGTACGACGTCCATATCGTCCGGCACCCGGAGACTACCTGACGACGGTTACGGGGACGGACGCCCGTCGGACGACGATCTCGGCGACACTGCCCAGCAGGATGCGGGACATGCCCGAGCGGCCGTGGCTCCCCATGATGATCTGGTTGATGTCGTGGTCGTCCGCGTACTCCACGATGACCGTCGTCGGCCGACCGACTTCGATGACGCGCTCGACTGATTCGACACCGGCCTCGGTCACCGTCGCTTCGAGGTCGTCGAGCAGGTCCTCCGATGTGGCCTTCTGTTTCTCGTACCATTCCTCGGAGAAGGAGGGAATCGATGCCTCCGCGCTGTAGCCTGCCTCTGCGGGGTTGATGACGTGCAGTAGCACGACCGTCGCGTCCGGATACTCCTCGGCCGCAAACTCACAGGCTGCTGTCGCTTGGTCGGAACTGTCGACCGGAACGAGGATTCGCTTTGCCATACGCCCCATTCCGCTGGGGTCGGTTTGAATCTTCGGCCCGCTGCAAGCAACGACCCGGCCTGCGGTTTGTCAGTCTCGCCCGTGACGGGTCACACACGTCGACAGGCCGATAAGCTCGACGGGCTCTGAGTTGTCCGGTGAGTACACCACGCGCTGGCCCTTCTCCATGTAGGGGACTTTCGACTCCAAGTTCGTGGGGATGTTCACGGCCGAGATGGCGTCCTCGTCGCCGAGATTGAGCACCATCGTCGTGTTGATCTGCTTGAAAACCGGGTCGGCGATGTCCTGCGGGTCCTGCGTGATGAGATACAGGCCCAGACGCTCCTTGCGACCCTGTTTGGCGGCCTCGGTGAACTTCCCGATGACCTTGCGGCCCTGCACGCTGTCGGCGTCGGTGAGGAAGTTGTGGGCCTCGTCCATGCCGAGTACGAGCGGCGTCTCCTTGATGCGGTCGTAGTCCGGGTCGTTCGAGAGCTTCTGGTCGATGAGCAGGCTGGAGACGGCCAGCACGATGGTCGAGGCGGTCCGGGAGTCCGTGATGTGGTACGTCGGGATGACCGTGAGGCCGCCGTCCCGGACGAACTGCGATATCTGGTCGGTGATGGGGCGGGCGTCCTGATCGAAGACGGAGCCAAAGCCCTGCACGCGGCGCTTGACGGCGTCGAACGTGGCCTCGTGGACGTCGCCCGCCTCATCCAGTTCCTCCTTGAGCGCGGGGTCCCCGAGGAAGGTCCGGAAGTCGCTGTACGAGCCGCCCTCGCCGTATTCGCGCTCGAAGCGCGGGAGCAGCGTGTTCACCAGCGCACCGTACTGGTTGTCGTTCAGGCTGGAGCCGGCGATGAGCCAGGGGTTGTCGTGGACGAGCGAGAACGGGATGGTGAACTCCACCTGCTCGGCGCGGTGGTGGCTGGCATTGTAGTCGGCTCCGGCTACCTTCGGGACGAACGCGATGGTGTCGTCGTGACCGCCGTAGGCGACGCCTTCCCGCTCACAGCGGCGCTCGAACTCGTCGGTCATCGCGGGGTTGTCGTCGTGCATCTGGGCGTACTCGTCCTGCGGGTCGAACTGGACGACGGCGAGTTCGGGCGTGCGGCCGTCGCCCATCTCGTAGGTCCGGCCGAGATACTGCCGCAGGACGTTCTTCGAACTGTGGGTCTTCCCGGAGCCGGTCCCGCCCGCGACGAGGGTGTGCCGGAACACGAGCGGGTCGCCGGCGTCGTAGTCGTCTTTCAGCCGGTAGTCGATGGTCGGCGGCTCGGCGGCGGTGCGGACCTTCTCGCCACCGACGGCGAGATGGCCGAGGAAGACGCCGTCCTCCGGAATCTTCAGGCCGGTCTTGATCTCGGATTTGTCGGTGGCCTCCCGGACGACGGTTTCGGGCTTGGGCACCCGGTCGGTCATCCGCCGTTTGAGTTCGCCGCCGTCGGAGTACAGCACCGCGACCGGCTCCAGTTCCGCGATGAACTTGAAATCCCGCTCGTCGATGCCCCGCTCGCGCATCGCCCGCCGGGCGTGGATTTCGGTCGCGTCGTCGGCGTGGAACTCCTGGGCGTACTCCAGGGCCTTGATGCGACAGAACAGGCGCTCTCCTCCCGGGTACGGGACGAGCAGATACGTCCCGATGCGCAGGCGCGAGCGGTTCCGCGCGGTGACGTAGGCCCGCAGGACCGTTTCGTCCTCCTCCTCGCTGATCCGGAGCCCGTTTGCCGCCGAGAGGACACCGAGACCGGTGTCTGTTCCGGCCGGTGTCACGTCCATATCTTCGAAGTCGTCGTCTGCAGATTGAGCGGTCGGGTCGGTCCTCTCTGCGGCGTCGACAGTCCGGCCGCCGTCGTCGGTCGTCGCAGCCGAATCGGCGGCCTCGTCGTCGGCCGCCGTATCGTCGCCGTCGAAATCAGTGAAATCCCCGAGGTCGGACATACCCGACTCCAGGGTAGCCGGGGATTAACACCTTTCCCCAGCAGCATGAATGTGAAACCTTACCCGGGTGGCTGTCAACGAGCACATATGAAGCCGATGCGGGTGATGTCTTTCAATGTGCGGTACGACACCGCTGGGGATGGGTTGGACAGCTGGCCCCACAGACGGCGGCTGGTGGCGGGGATAATCCGGTATCACAGCCCGGATATCGTCGGCGTGCAGGAGGCGATGGCCCACCAGCTCCGGGAGCTAGAGGTGTTGCTGGACGGCTACGAGTGGGTCGGTGATCCGCGTGACTCCGTCGATGCCGGCGGCGAGCACACGGCGATCGGCTACCGGGCCGAGCGCTTCGACTGCGCGGCCACGAACACGTTTTGGCTCTCCGAACAGCCGGCCGAGCCGAGCAGCGTCGGCTGGGACGCCGCGTATCCCCGCGTGGCGACCTGGGCGCGCCTCCGGGACTGCGACACCGACGAGGACCTGCTGGTTCTGAACACGCATCTGGACCATCAGGGGGCTGCCGCGCGGGTCGAAGGCATCGAACTGGTGCTCGACCACCTCGACTCTATCGCCCGTGAGGCAGCCGCGGTAGTCACCGGCGATTTCAACTGCGTCGTCGGCGAGCCGGCCTACGAGCGGGCCGCGGGACACGAACTCCCGGACGGCCGCAGGCTCGTCGATGCCCGCGACAGAGCGACCGAAGTCCACGGCCCGACGACGAGCCGGACGGACTTCCACGACCTGCTCCCCGAGATGGGTATCGACCACATCTTCGTTAGCGAGGACGTGGCCGTCGACACCCGAGCGGTCATCGCCGACCGCGACGACGACCACTACGGCTCTGATCACCTACCCATCGTGGTCGACTGCGAGCCCTGAGCCGGGGGCGTCGCCGCGGCACCTGACACCGTCACCGTCGAAGCACCTGTCAGCCAGTGCCTATCGGTTGACCCGCTCCCCGTCGTCGGGAATCCGAACGTCCGCTGATGCCGACCGTAGCTCGTCCCGGCTGAGCAGGCAGTGGTTGATCGCCTCCATGTGAACGACGACAACCGTGCCGGCCGTCGCATCCCGGACAGCTGTGATGTCCTCGATACCCATCGTGATAGGGTCGCCCTGTTCGAACTGTGCTTCACCGCCGTTCAACACGACCAGGTCGGGCTCGAATCGGTCGAGCGTTTCTTCGACGAGCTCGTACCAGACCGTGTCGCCTGCGACGTACACCGTCTCGTCGCCCTCGAACACGAATCCGGAAACGGGACCCATCTCCGCCGCCAACTCTCCGTGCCCGTGCCGCCCGGGCGTTCGGTGGACCGAGACACCCTCGATAGACGCCTCGTCGTCGACGGGTCGGACATCGGTGAACCCCTCGTCAGTGAACTCGTCTGCCTCCTCGGGCTGACAGAACAGCGGCACGTCGCTATCGAGTTCCGCTCTGGCCGCCGCATCCCAGTGGTCCTGATGGCGGTGCGTGACGACCACGGCGTCGTAGGACAGGTCAGCGTCGGGCATCGGGACGAGCGGGTTTCGACGGTCGTTCGGCGAATTCGGAACAGGCGGGTTCTCGCCAGGTGACGCAAACATCGGGTCGACGAGGAAGGTCACGTCTCCAACGTCTACGAGGACAGTCGCGTTACGAAGTAACCGAACACTGGCACCAGTCGAGTCTGACATGTGCCTACCTGCGGCACCATCGATATGCGACTTGCTTCGGCACGTGCCAAATTCCGGGGACACGGTCGTTCAGTGACCACCATCTCGGGACGGGTGGGCAGTTCTCTGACCAGCAGGCGCCGCCGGCTATCGCCCACGACTGCTGGTGCGAACGCTCGCCCGGGGGAGAATCTTTTGCCACTGGGGCCCCTACGTCAAATCATGTTGCTTATTCGGGGGACGGCAGGCGGGACGGCGCTGACCGGAACGCTGTACGAACCGGGCGAAGAGCCGCCCGAGTTCAACGGCGCACCGGACGAAGGGACGCCCTACGTCTGGGTCTGTGACGCCTTCTACGAGGTCGAAAGCGGCGGCCAGGTCCAGTCCATCGACGGCCGCGAGATCCGGATCGCCTTCGAATCCCCGATGCCCCGCGGCTTCGAGACGCGCGACGCGGCCATCGACGCGGCCAAGGAACACGTCCGAACGCAGTTCGCCCGCCTCGGCGTGGCCGGCGAGACGGTCGACGTGACGGTGCAGCAGGCCGAGACGGCGTAGCTGGCTCGCTGTGAGAGTGCCAGGAGTGGCTCCTATGGAGTTGCTTGCATCTCTATTTTGACGAACCGACCGATACGTAGGTGTGCTTAGATTACACAGATATCAGACATTGAGTCATTACAATTAAAAATCATTACTCGAAACTGAAGGATATGCGTGAGTATCCTCAGTGGTCAAAGTGGATGACAATCATACTTCCTTTAGTTCCCATTGTCGTTCTCTACCTATCCCACCCTGTTGTCTGCAATCTTGGGCGTCTTTCAGGATTCTTAGGACTCGTTCTGAACGTCATTGGTGCTGCAGTAATTGCTCTGCCCGACGTGCCAAGACTTAATCAGTACGCACTGCCCGAAGCTCTGCGCAACTCTTGGAAAACCTTGCAGAATGAGCGGAGTGTATCTCCAGATGATGAGGGTTTTGAATCGCTTGTGGACTTGATAAACCGACGAAATGGAAGGTTGGATTATGACCGCACCTGCAACTTTCTTAATGTTGATTATGAGGTATATGGGAATCCGAGCATATCGGCCGGATTCGAAGAAGAGGATAACAAACCTCCACGATATACTGTGGCGAATTGGATTACACTACAGACGTGGATTGATGACCACATGGATAATGTGCGAGCAGCCGGATTCATCATTTTCATGTCGGGATTTGTCTACCAGATGCTGAGCTATGCCCTTTGACTGCACTGGCCGTTCGTCGGGTAGCCGGGGTATACAACCCGTATGGCTGCTTGGGCTCGCTATGACTGGCCGACCGTTTTCTGGGTCAGCGAACGACCGGGGCGTTATACCACGGTGACGGGCGAACCCAATGCGTGTGGCCGAGGACCTGTCCCCGACCGAGGTGTTTGCCCTCCTCGATGACGAATACGCTCGCGCGCTCCTTGCAGCCACGAGTCACAGACCGATGACAGCAACTGAACTCAGCAACGACTGCGATATGTCCCTCTCGACCGTGTACCGCCGCCTCGACGCCCTCGAAGACTGTGGCCTCGTCGCCGCTCGAACGCAGCTCGCGGACGATGGCCATCACCCGGACGTGTACGAGGCACAGATGGACGAACTCACCGTGTGTCTTACCGACGGGACATTCGATGTCAGTCTCTCCGTGGAGTCGTCGACACACGAGTTCGCCGACGCACTGGTAGACCTCTGGGAGGGGCTCTAATGGAGTTTGCCGGCCTCTCGGATGAATTGTGGGTCTCCGTGAAAATCACGGTTCACCTCGCACAGACGGGGTTAGGGCTGTTCATTGCTGCGCTGGCGCTCGTCGGCTATCGTCGACAGCGGACCCGGTCGATGCTCGCGCTAGCCGTCGGAATCAGCCTCCTCACCTTCGTCTCGTACCTCGTCACGCTCGCGGCGGTCCGTGTCGTCCCGCCGGTCGCGTTACCCATTCCGAGCACCCTGACCGAAACCGTCGGCCTGCTGGCTATCCTCTACGCTATCGTCCTGGCCCGCCGTGGCTAGCCTCAAAACGACTCTTCGACGGCACCCCACCGGATATCGTTGTACTCCCGCTCCCGGTCGGTCTCGAACGTCCGCTCGATGCGGCGGGTGAGTTCCTCGCTGCCCTGTCGGTCGATCTTCGCCAACTCGTCGGCCTTCCCGATAGCCAGTGGCGGCCCCTGCTCTCTGGCCACGTCGTGGAGTATCTGCCGCGTGAGTTTGGCCCGGCACTCCGGGTCCTTGGTGAAGGCATAGGGGGCCTCGACGCGGAACACGAGATCCGAGCGCGGGTCGTAGAGAACGAAAAACGTCACTTCGTAGGCCTCGGGGTCGAGCGACCGCTCGATGCCAAGCGCGTCGCCGTCGGCGGCCATGATGCCGTCAGTGCCGCCCCGCGAGCGGAACCAGTTCGTCGCAGTGAGACAGTCGGTCAGCGTCTCGCCGTCGTCGTCGCGGCGCTCCAGGATTCGACGGAAGAAGGCGGTGTCGTTCACCCACGGGGCGTTGGTCTTGCGTCGTAGCGCCCGCGTGAGGGCCTTCGTCGAGGAGTTCTTGATGAACCCCACCATCGGCACGTCCCGCTCGACGAACCGCTCGACGAGGTCGACGTAGTTGTTCACCACCGTCTTGGGCCGGTCGTCCTCCGCGAGCAGGTCGGCCAGCTCGGTGTCGCGGTCGGCCCAGCGGAGCACGCCGGTCGGGTAGATCGGCCCGTCGAGGATGAACAGGTCCTCGACCACGTCGGCGTTCGTCAGCGCGTGCTGGCTCTCCGCGAGGTACAGCGCCAGCGCGTGGACGACCCGCTGCTCGTAGCGGTCGACCTGTGGCACGTCGAGGACGCGCCGCTTGGCGTAGCCGCGGTCCCCGCCCTGCCACTCGCCGTCGAACCCCAGCGTCGCGTCGTTCGAGTGGACGGCCATGATAATCGTCCGGCCGCGGTGGAGTTCGACGTCCGACGGCACGCTGCCCATCGCGGCCTGGGCCACGTCAAGCACCAGCCCGTTCTTGAACGTCGTGGGATTGATCGTGCCCGAGTCCAGGCCGTGCTGGGTCGGAAACGGCGGGTCCGCCAGCGCGATGTCCTCGATAGGGACCTTCCGGCGGCGCTGCTCGTCGAGCGGTTCCAGAATCTTCGTCCCGTCCTGCCACAGCGGGTCGAGAAAGCTGTCCCACACCGCCTCGGCGGCCGCCTCCTGGTCGCTCGTCTCGACGGTCTCGCGCACCTGCCCGGCGAGTTTGGCGATACCGTCGACGTGGACCGGGTCCAGCGTCATGCCCGTGCGTTCGCGGGCACGGGCATAACCCTTTGGTCACCCGCCGATTCGGCGCTCTCCTTGTTGGTGGACGCCCGCCGATTCGGCGCTTACTCCTTGCCGGACTCCTCACGGAGCAGGCGCTCGATTGCCTCGGCGATCTCCTCGTAGGACTGCATCGTCAGGCCGTCCGTGGTGATGAGCACGCCCTGGCGCTCGGTCGTCGCCCGCAGGAGGTAGCCGTTGGAGAACGCACGCACGGTAAAGCGGTAGTCGCCCAGTTCGGACTCCTGGTAGGCGTTCTTGGTCTGTTTGTACCCCTGCCACTCGTGGCCGACGAAGTCGTTGAGGTCGGCGTCCTGTTCGAGGTCCTCCCGCAGGTAGAGTTGCTCGAAGTTCGCACGTGTGAAATACGTCACTGACCGGAGCGAGTCGCCCGTCGCTGTCCGGGCTGTCGTGACGATTGCGTCGGCCAGATCGTCCGAGAGAATGTTCCGAGTCATGCCCGACCGAAGGCGGGCCACCCTCTTAATTTCGGGGTTCTCACTATCGGCGACGATAGCGAGGACAGGTGTGGCGCAGCGTCACTGGAACCGCCGGATTCCGCATTATCGACCGTGGCGTTCGGGACTGACCGACAGTGTATTAGGCCGGTCGCGTGACCCACCGGGTATGAACGTCGGACTCATCATCTTGGACGGGTGGGGCCTGAACCCGGACGACGATGTCCGGGATGCCGTCGCCGCCGCCGACACGCCGAACTTCGACCGCTACCGAGACGCCGGCGCAGCGTCGACACTAGAGACCCACGGCCGCCGCGTCGGCCTTCCGGAAGGCCAGATGGGCAACTCCGAGGTGGGCCACCTCAACATCGGGGCCGGCCGCGTCGTCAAGCAGGACTCCGCCCGCGTCAGCGACAGCATCGCTCGCTCGCGGGGGCAGTCGCCGCCCGACGACACCGCGCAGGATCCGCCCTTGTTCGAGAACGAAACGATCCTGTCGGCCTTCGAGTACGCCGAGGACCACAGCGGACGGGTTCACTTCATGGGCCTGGTTTCGGACGGCGGCGTCCACTCCTACCAGGACCACCTCCACGCGCTCATCGAACTCGCCGGCGAGCGCGGGACCGACGCCGTCTCGCACGCATTCACCGACGGCCGCGACACGTCGCCGACCGGCGGCGAAGACTACCTCGCGGACCTCGAAGCCACCGCCGAGAGCCACGGCACGGGCCACGTCGCCACCGTCTGTGGGCGCTACTACGCGATGGACCGCGATCAGAACTGGGAGCGCACTCGCCGGGCCTACGACGCCATCGTCCACCGCGAGGGCGACCACCACGCCGACGACGCCGTCTCGGCGGCCACGGAGTCGTATGCCCGTGACACCACGGACGAGTTCATCGAGCCGACGACCGTCGGCGACCACGCCGGCCTCGAAGACGGCGACGCAGTCATCTTCTTCAATTTCCGGTCGGACCGCGCCCGGCAACTCACCCGGATGCTCGGCGACATCCGTCCGGACGACTGGGGGGCTGACACCGAACCGCCGGACACCCGGCTGGTGACGATGACCGAGTACGACGAGACGTTCGACCTGCCGGTCGCCTTCCCGCCGAACCAGCCCGAGGACGTGCTCGGCGAAGTGCTCTCGGAAGCCGGGAAGACCCAGATCCGGCTGGCCGAGACGGAAAAATACCCCCACGTCACCTACTTCCTGAACGGCGGCCGCGAGGTCGCGTTCGACGGCGAGAGCCGCGAGATCGTCGACAGCCCCGACGTGGCGACCTACGACCTGCAACCGGAGATGAGCGCGCCGGAGCTGGCCGACACCGCCATCCAATTCATCGAGACTGATGATCCTGACGCGCTGGTCCTGAACTTCGCCAACCCCGATATGGTCGGCCACACTGGCGACTTCGACGCGGCGGTGACCGCCGTCGAAGCCGTCGACGAACAGCTCGGCCGGCTGGTCGAGGCGATTCAGACCGCCGGCGGCCACGTCCTCATCTGTGCCGACCACGGCAACGCCGACGACATGGGGACCATCGAGGACCCGCACACCGCCCACACGACAAACCCCGTCCCGTTCATCTACCTCTCGCCCGACGGGACTGCTGGCGGCCGGACCCCACGCGACGGCGGGACGCTCGCTGACCTCGCGCCGACGATGCTCATGCTCATGGGCATCGCCCAGCCGGCCGCGATGACCGGCACGCCGCTTATCGAGTAACGGGCGAAGCGACCGCGCTATTCGTCCAGCAGCGAGAGGTACTGCGGCGGCACGCGGTCGGTCGTGTACGTCTCGGCCCCCCGCTTGATGACCCGGCGGTCGTCGGCTTGCATCGTCGCAGCGTCGATGACGAACACGACGGGGTCGTCCGCGTGGCGACGCCCCACCTCGCGGGCCGCTCTGACCGAGTCAGAGAGATGGACCGTCTGGCGACCCATCGGCTTCAGTCCTTCCTCGCGTATCGGTTCGACGTTCCGCGGGGCGGTCCCGTGATACAGCGTCGCCGGGACCGGGTCGTCGGTCGCGTCGAGAGACACGTCGACGGAGTGTCCGTACGCCGCTCGAACGCGACCGTCAGCGGCTACTTCGCCTGACTGGTCGCTGACTCCCGTCCGCTCGAACCGTCCTTTCGGGTCCGTGGCGATGACCCCCGCCAGTGTTTCGTCGTCCGCCCAGTCGTACTTTCGCTCGACTGCGGCGCGGAGGGACGAGAACGCCGTCCATCCGGCGTCGTCTACCTCGATGCCGGCGTCCCCAGGAAAGTGTCTGAGCGCCCCAGAGACGAACTTCGAGAGCTGTCGCCGTCGGTCGCCGTCGAGAACGTGGGCTCCCTCTCCGTCACAGACCGGGCAGGTGTCGCCCTCGAAGAAGCCGTCCTCGGGACAGCGCCGCACTGCGTCTGGCACGGTCGGGGATGGGCCAGGGCCGTACAAAAACGTCACGCGAACGGATGTCGGGCGGATATAACCCTGACTGTCCCGGCACCCGTGCCGGGTGTCTTCAAGTGGATACAGTCACCAATGGCCCGTAGCGAAATGCCGTCCCCAACAGACCTCGAACTCGGCGGCGACCGCTCCGACGTGTATCGGTTCGTCGAGCGAAACGGCCCCGTCGCGCCCGCCGAGGTAGCCGAAGCCATCGGCGTCGATCCCGAGCGGTTCCAGCACCACCTCTCTATCCTCAAACGAGACGATCTCATCGAGACCACCGAAGACGGGAAGCTCACGGTCGCGCTCCACCACGGCGAAGCGGCTGAATACTACGAGGCCGGCGTCAGCTACGAGATACGCCCCTCCCGACCGTCGGACCTCTCCGGCGTCGTCGGCACGATACGGGACGTGACCAGCGAGGAGCCGTATCTCGCCGCGGCCGGCGTCGCAGAGCAACTGGCCTACGAGAACACGCTCGTCCGCTGGGGTCCCAACCGCTGCCGGATCGTGTTCGTCGCCACCGTCGACGACGACGTCGTCGGCTGGGCGCACGTTGCTATGTCCGAGGTTGCGGAGCTCTCGTCGACGGCCGAACTCACGCTCGGGGTGATGGAGACGTACCGTCGCCACGGGATCGGCAGCCACCTGCTGCACCGCGGGGTCGAATGGGCCGCGAGCCGGGGTTGTCGGAAGGTGTACAACAGCCTGCCGGCCACGAACGAGCGCGCAATCGACTTCCTGAAGGCGGCCGGCTGGACGGTCGAGGCCGTCCGCGATGACCACTACGAAATCCGTGGGGAACTGGTCGACGAGGTGATGCTCGCTCGCCGGCTGAACGAGACGGGCTGACGGCAAGCACCACCTGTCGAGCGGAGAGTCTGTGGACAGTGCCCTGTGGATTTATGATTATATGCCGACAAGTACTGGCATGACATTTGAACAACTATCGGATTACGGGATGCTCCAGATGGACAGCGAGGATATCGAAAAGACCCTCGAACACAAGAGTATCGGCGTGCTCGGGGTTCCGACAGACTCCGCGCCGCTATTGCGCCCGCTCAGTTACTGGTACGACGGCGAGTCCGCGCTCTACTTCGTCTACGTTCTCGGTACCGACAGCCGGAAAGTGACGGCGAGCGACCAGGCTGACGTTGCCCGGTTTCTCATCTACGACATCGAAACGACGTTCAACTGGCGCAGCGTCCTGCTGACGGGGACAATCGAGCGAGTCCCTGACGGCGAGCGCAGGGCGATCGAAGAACAGATCGACACCGCCTGGAAGCCCGACGTGTTCGAGCGGGCGGCCGAGACGGAGGCCACGGCGCTGTACCGGTTCCGAATCGACGAGCGAGTCGGTATCAAGCAACTCGAACTCCCACCGGAACTCAGAACCGAATCCTCGACGAGTGGCCCGGAGTAACCGGGACTCAGCCCGTTCGGAAAGAGAAATCCAGCGTCGGTGCGGAGTGGGTCAGCGACCCCATCGAGACGATGTCCACACCGGTTTCGGCGTAAGCTGGCACGTCCGCGACTGTGATACCGCCGCTGGCCTCGGTAAGCGCGTCAGCATCGGACGTCGCCACGAGTTCGACGGCCCGTTCGGTTTCCGCGGGGGACATGTTGTCGAGCAGGACGATGTCCGCGCCGGCCTCGGCGGCCCGCGGGGCGTCCGCCGGAGACTCGACCTCCACGTCGAGTTTCGTGGCGAAGGAGGCCCGCTCCCGGAAGTGCTCGACCGCGTCGACGAGCCCCATCTCCGCGATGTGGTTGTCTTTGACCATCACCATGTGCGAGAGGTCCAGCCGGTGGGTGTCGCCGCCGCCGGCGGCCACTGCGCGCTTCTCGATGCCGCGCAGGCCCGGGGTCGTCTTGCGCGTACCGGCGATGCGGGGCCCGGAATCCGTCGCAGCCGATGCTGCCGCGTCGACGGCGGCTCGGGTCTTCGTCGCCACGCCCGATGCGTGGCCGGTGATGTTCACGGCCACACGCTCGCCGCGGAGGACGGACTGTGCTGGGCCGTCGACGCGAAGCACGACATCACCGGCGTCGATGGCGGCCCCGGACTCGGCCGGTGTCTCCACGGCACAGTCCAGATACTCGAACACCGCGGTGGCGGCGTCGAGGCCAGCGACGACGCCGGACTCCTTGGCCACCAGTCGACCTCCTGTCGTTCCGGGCACGTCGTTGGTCACGTCGTGATGGCCCACGTCCTCGCGGAGCCACTGCTCGATGTCGCTGTCGGCGAGCATCAGTCGGCCGTCGGCTCCGCCGGGTCCTCGCTCGCGTCCACGAGGTTGTGCGTACCGACGCTCTCCTCGTTCTCGGCGGCGTGGCGCGCGACCAGCAGGGCGGTGACGCTGGCGTGGCGCAGTTCGTACAGCGAACGGCTGGTTCGCGTGCGGACGTAGGCGTCGACCTCGCCTTTGAGACGGCGGAGGACGGCCATCGCGCGCTGGAGGTCCGCCGGGTCCCGCTCGACGCCGACGTTCTCGTCCATCACGCGGGTCAGCCGCTGGAACTTGTCGCGGGCGAACCGCTCGGGCAGGTCCGGGTCCCGTTCGAGCAGCTCCGGCGCTTCGATGGGGTCGGGGTCGGCCCCAGCGGCGTCTTCGCCGGCGCGCAGGCCCCAGACCAGCCCTTCAAGCAAGGAGGTGCTGGCGAGGCGGTTCGCGCCGTGGACGCCGGTCCGGGAGCATTCGCCGACAGCGTACAGTCGGTCTAGCGTCGTCCGGCCGCGGTCGTCGACGCTGATGCCGCCACAGAGGAAGTGCTCGGCCGGCGCGACCGGGATGCCGTCGTCCGGGTCGATGCCGTGTTCCGCACAGCGGTCCGCGAGGCTCGGGAACTCTGCGGCGAAATCCAGCGGCGACACGTCCAGCGTAACTTCGCCGGTGGCCTCCCGTTCAGTTTTGACCGCTCGGGCCACCACGTCACGGGGCGCGAGCTCGGCGTCCGCGTGGTAGTCGGGCATGAACCGCTCGCCGTCGCCGTTCCGGAGCAGGCCGCCCTCGCCGCGAACGGCCTCGCTGACGAGGAAGGCCACGTCGCCGTCTATCGTGCAGGCCGTCGGGTGGAACTGCACGTACTCCATGTCCTCGGCCTCGGCCCCGGCGAGTGCCGCCATCCCGATGCCGTCCCCGGTCGTGTTGTCGGGGTTCGTCGTCCGCGGGTAGAGGTCGCCGATACCGCCGGTCGCCAGGATGACGCTGCCGGCGAAGTGCGGTTCGACTTCACCGTCGGATTCCAGCATCGCCCCGTGGATCCGGCCCTCGTGGCGGATAAGTTCGAGCGCGGCGGTGTCGTCCAGAATCTCCACGCCATCGTGGTCATCGACGTAGTTCAGGAACGGGACGTGGATGTGCTTGCCCGTCGAGGCGTCGACGTGGAGGATGCGGTCCTCGCTGTGGGCGGCCTCGCGGGTGAAATCGTGACCTTCCCCGCTCTGGTCAAAGTCGATGTCGAGCGTCTCCAGCAGCACGTCCTCGACGGCCTCGTTTGCGTTCTCGACCAGCACATCGACCGCGTCGGGGTCGGCGGTGCCGTCCGAAGCGGCCATGATGTCTTCTTTGAACTCCTCGGGCGTATCTCGGGAGACGGCGATACCACCTTGAGCCCACCAGGAAGAGGAGCCTTCCGGGCGAGTCGCTTTTGTGGCGAGCGTCACGTCGTCGCCCTCGCGGGCCGCAGCGAGTGCCGCCGCCAGCCCGGCGATGCCGGAGCCGATGACCAGTACGTCAGTCGTAATCGGATCGTCCGTCATGGTTATATCTCCAGCATTCGGTCCATCGCGATCTGTGCCAGATCCTTCTCCTCGGGCGCGACCTCGATGACGTTGCGCTCGCGACCTTCGACCAGTTCCTCAAGCACCCACGCGAGGTAGTTCGGGTCGATCTGGCGCATGGCGTTGCAGTCCATGCAGGCGTCGCCACACAGCGGCACGACGTTCACGTCGGGGTGCCAGCGCTGGAGGTGGTGAGTGAGGTGAATCTCGGTACCGATAGCCCACGTCTCGCCGGGATCGGCCTCGGCGACGGATTCACAGATGGTCGAGGTGGAGCCGGCCACGTCTGCTGCCTCGACGACCTCGCGGCGACACTCCGGGTGGACGATGACGTTCGCGTCGGGGTAGTCCTGGCGGATGGACTCGATGTGGTGCTCGCGGAACCGCTCGTGGACCTGGCAGTACCCCTCCCAGAGGATGATGTCGTTTTCCACGGCGTCGGCGGCGTCTGTCCCCTCGGCGTCCCACGGGTCCCACTCGACGGTTTCGTCGGCCATGCCGAGCCGGTGGGCCGTGTTCTCGCCGAGGTGCTTATCGGGCAGGAACAGCACCTTGTCGCCTTTATCGAAAGCATACTCGAAGGCTTTGTGCGCGTTCGAGGAGGTGCAGACGAGCCCGCCTTGCTCGGCGCAGAAGGCCTTCAGGTCGGCGTAGCTGTTCATGTACGTGATGGGAATTATTTCCTCGTCGTCGGCGAGCGCCGCGGTCAACTCCGCCCACGCGGCGTCGACCTGCAGCGCCTCGGCCATCCCGGCCATCGGGCAGGAGGCCTCCATCGACGGGAGGATCACGGACTGGTCGTCGTCCGTGATGATGTCCGCCGACTCGGCCATGAACGTCACGCCGCCGAAGACCACGTAATCGGCGTCGGACTCGGCGGCCTCCTTGGAGAGCTGGTAGGAGTCGCCGATGAAGTCGGCGTGCTCGACGATCTCCCGGCGCTGGTAGTTGTGGCCGAGAATGACCACGTCGTCGCCGAGCTCGTCGAGCGCACTCTCGATGCGCTCGGTCCGCTCGACTTCCTCAAGGTCCCGGTACGCCGCCGGGAGCTGCTCGAGGTTGTCGTACTTGAAGAGGCTGAGGTCCGTCTCGAACGCGGCAGTTTCCATTTCGGGCACGATGTATCCACCTGTCGGTACGCACACTTCGGAACTGCTACATGAAAAGATTTTATCTTCAAAGACGGCAGTTGGCGGAGGAGTTGATTGTGTATTCGATGTTGGTGGCTCAATCAGTTCCTTTTTCGAAGTTGGTGGCTGTTATAATTCTGACCCCGGAATTGGTGGCTAGTTAGATCCTATATCAGATTTTGGCGATTCATTTGATTCCATACGCTGTATTGTTGAATATTGTTATCTGCCATCAAGGAGCAGCGAGTCGGTTACTCGATACCGTTCGCTGTTGGGGTCAGCCTCTATCATTGACCGCCACATCGTCGTCAGTCTCCAGCAGTCGGTCGATGCAGTCGCCCGGGCCGTCGCCCGACGGTGGCCGCAAAGCGGTTCGTCCACCAAGAGCAACTGTTAGGGGTCCCGAACGCACACCGGTCAGTATGACCGACTCCGGCGCTGAAGACCTCGCGGCGCGCGTCCGTGAGGGCGAGTTGCGGCTCTACGAACTGGAAGACCACGCCGACCCCGACACCGCGGCGGCGGCCCGCAGACACCTGCTTGTCGAGGAGACCGGCGCGGACCTCTCTGCGGTCGGCGACTACACCTTCGACGCCGCCGACGCCGAGAGCAACATCGAGAACATGATCGGCGCGGCGCAGGTCCCGATGGGCGTCGTCGGCCCGCTGCCCGTCGATGGCGGGGCTGCCGAGGGCGACCACCACCTCCCGCTGGCGACCAGCGAGGGTGCATTGTTGGCCTCGGTCAACCGCGGCGTCTCGACGATTCGCAACGCCGGCGGCGCGACCGCCCGCGTCCTCAAATCCGGGATGACGCGCGCGCCGGTGTTCCGCGTCGCGGACGTGGCCGAGGCGGGCGAGGTGTCGGCCTGGGTCCGGGAACACGTCGACACACTGGCCGACGCCGCCGAGTCGACCACGAGCCACGGCGAACTGCAGGACGTGACGCCCTACGTCGTCGGCGACAGCGTCTTCCTGCGGTTCTCCTACGACACCAAGGACGCGATGGGGATGAACATGGCCACTATCGCGACCGAGGCGGCCTGCGACGTCGTCGAGTCCGAGACGTCGGCCGACCTCGTGGCGCTGTCGGGCAACCTCTGTTCGGATAAGAAGCCCGCCGCCATCAACGCCGTCGAGGGCCGCGGACGGACCGTCGCCGCGGACGTGCTCATTCCCCACGAACAGGTGGAAGAGCGGCTCGATACGACCTCCGACGCCATCGTCGAGGCGAACACGCGCAAGAACCTCGTCGGCTCGGCGAAGGCCGGTGCGCTGGGGTTTAACGCCCACGCCGCCAACGTCGTCGCCGCGGCCTTCCTCGCGCTCGGCCAGGACATCGCACAGGTGGTCGAGGGGAGCAACGCCATCACGACCGTCGACGCCCGCGAGGACGGCCTGTACGCCTCGGTCACCATCGCGTCGCTGGAGGTCGGCACCGTCGGCGGCGGGACGGGTCTCCCGACCCAGTCCGAAGCGCTGGACGTGCTGGGCTACGGCGGCGGTGGCGACCCCGCCGGCAGTAACGCCGACGCGCTCGCGGAGGTCATCGCCGCCGGCGCGCTGGCCGGCGAACTCTCGCTTCTTGCCGCACTCTCATCCCGGCACCTCTCCTCGGCGCACGCCGACCTCGGGCGGTAGCGTCGGTTTCGCGGCAGTGCGCTATCACTGCCGGCGCTGGCTCACCAGGAAGCCGGCACCCGCAACGAGTACGACGACGCCGGCGAGCAAGAGCGCTTCTTCACCGAGCAGCGGCCCGAGCACCAGCAGCGCCCACGCGACGGCGAAGACGCCGTGGGCGATAGCGAACAGCCGCCGGCCCCGCCGGGCGAACACGACCGTTCCCAGCGCGAACCCGAGCGTCAGGACGACCGCCGAGAGCGCGACCGTGCTCACCCGCAGTGAACCGACCGCCACCGGTTCGACGACCGGCGTGAGCAGAAACAGCAGTCCCGAGAGGCCGACGAGCGTGCCGACCACGACCGGTCCGGGCTCCAGGTCCAGCGTCGAACTCATAGCAGCCGGTACTGCCCCCGGCTTTCGGACGCCTCGCCCGCTCGGACGAGTTTCTGCAGTGCCTTCCGGGTGTACGACGCCGGGACGCCGCGATCCTCGGCGTAGGCCACGATATCGCCCTCGGTCGGTTCGTCCAGTTGCCGCAGCGCATTCGTGACCGTCTCCTTGCGGCTCGATCCGCCCGTCGCACCCTGTTCGGCGCGGTCGGCGGCCGCCGAGACGGCGTCGGTGTCGACCCCCGAATCTTCGAGATACGTCTCCTCGTCCACGCCCGCCTCGTCGACCTGTCGTTCCATTTCGGCGTAGGAGTCCAGTTCGGCGAAGGCGTCGCCCTCCCCCTGCCGGTTCGCCAGCATCGACGCCCGGACCTCGCGGGCGTGTGCCTCGTCGTCCGTCTCGACGAACTTCCGTCGCTTCTCGTGTTTGCGGCGCGTGCCACACCGCGGACACTGGGTTGTCTGCGGCCGCCCTTCGGTGACCCACAGCGCGCTGCAATCACTACACCCGACCACCGCGTACATACCTCTCCGTCGGTGCCGAACAGTACTGAATCCACCGACAGAGCGCGCTCAGTGCGAGAGGTGAACACCGATACGCACCCCCGGAAGACGAACGCTTAGGTTGACCCGGCGCGACACCACGGCGCATGGAGGAAGTACCACAGGCCGCCTGTGAGACGGTCGAAGCGGTCGACGGCGTCCACCTGACACAGTTGGCGGTCGGCGAGCGGCTGAGCGTCCAGGGGTTCCACATCGAACCCGGCGCGGCCGTCCCGGAACACAGCCACCATCACGAGCAGGTCGGCTACGTCGTGAAGGGGACGTTCACCTTCCACGTCAACGGCGAGGAGTACGTCATCGGCCCCGGCGACTCCTATGTCATCCCGAGCGAGGAACCACACGAAGCACGCAACGAGGGGGAGGAGCCGGTCAGCGGAATCGACGTGTTCAGCCCGCCCAGACCGAACCCGGACTGGCAGGACTAACCACAACGGTTTGGAGCCTGCGACCGTATGACAACCAATGGCGCGGGTCGTCGCTGCCGCCGTGGCACTCGCATTCGTCCTCGCCGGGTGCTCGGGGTTCGTCCAGCCGGACAGCCCTGAGACGGTCACGCCGGCAGCGGTGCCGACCGACGGGGCCGGCTATCCGCCGGGCGTCAGCGACGACGCAGTGGTGCCGTCGACGCTAGCCAGCGCACACGCGCGGACGCTCTCGACGACAAACTACACGCTGATCACTCGCCAGTGGGTCACCGACCGCAACGGGACGGTCCTCCGGCGATCAAACCACACGCGCTACGTCGCGGCGAACAACACGACCTACGCCGGACAGTTCCGCCAGAACGGTACGGAACTGAACGTCTTCACGACCCGCATTGACTACTGGACTAACGGCTCAATCGTCGCGGCCCAGTACGACGAACGAGCGGATCAGCCCCACCGGGTCAAGTGGACCGTCCGCAACGACGGTCCCGTCTCGGATCTCTCGGAGCGCCGGACGATTCTTGGCATCGGGGAAGCCGTCGATCTCGCCGTTGCCGACCGGGTCGATGGCGGTGTCGTCCTCGTCGGCACTCGGTTCACGAACCCTGACAGACTCGTCACCCCGTTGTTCGTCAGTGATCCTCGCAACGTCTCTGTCCGGCTTCGTGTCAATCACGACGGTACCGTTTCGGCGCTTCGGCTGGCCTTCGACGCAGAACGAAGTGACCAGTATGTCCGTGTCAGGCAAGATCTCAGGATAACAAACGTCGGGTCTACGACGGTGAGACGGCCGAAGTGGGTCGCAAACACGACCCGGCGGTCGTCTCAGGAATAACTGCTTCCGCGCGAAGAACGGCTCAGGCGCCGTTGAGTGCGGGCAGGACTCGCCGGGAACCGAGCGTGTAGCCGGCGTACAGGAGGACCAGTCCCATGTACACCTCCCAGGCAGCGAGCGCGGAGACGCCGCCGGACAGATCAGCGAGGGCGGCCTGTTCGGTGAGTGCCCCACCGACGGTCAGTCCGACTGCGAGAACCGTCGAGAGGAGGAGTTCGAGTAGCTCCGGAACCGATTCTGAAACCATGTGTGCCAAGATATCAGTGTGAACCCGCATGTAGCTTTTTCGATCCGAGAGAGCTTTGTAAGCCCACGAGAACGGACCTGTATGAGCCAAAGTTTGAACGCGGATTACGCGACACTCGCAAAGCGCGGGTTCATGGTCGGGGCGGGGCTGTTCCTCCTCGGCATCGCTGGGGAAGTCGCCGGAAGCGCCGTTCTCGGGACGCTCCCCGCCTGGGGCGATACGCTGCTGGTCGACATGGAAATGCTCGGTATTCTCGTCGGACTCCTCTCGCCGCTCGTGTTCGGCGTGGTCCTTCCGCTGACGGAATAACGGCCCGTCCATTCTCCGTCGCAGCATCCTGCCATAGCGACGGTTTTGCGCCATAGACAGCAGTCTCCCCAGTCGTGGCCCAAGATGCGCGATAAAAATAGATTCGAGTGGTCAGCTTGACTCGCTTACGCGAGCTTCTCGATGTTTTCGACGACCTTGTCAGCGAACTCGCTGGTGGCGAGCTTGTTGCCGCCCTCGATCTGGCGTTCGAGGTCGTAGGTCACGTCGCCCGAGGAGATGGTCTCCTCGACGGCGTCACGGACGAGCTGGCCGGCGTCCTTCCAGCCCATGTATTCGAGCATGAGGCGGCCGGAGAGGATCATCGCGGTCGGGTTGACCTTGTCCTCGCCGGCGTACTTCGGGGCGGAGCCGTGGACCGGCTCTGCGAGACAGCGAGCCGAGCCGAAGTTCGCACCGGGGGCGATGCCGAGGCCACCGATCTGTGCGCCGGCGGCGTCGGACATGTAGTCCCCGTTGAGGTTCATCGTCGCGATGACGTCGTACTCGTCGGTACGGGTCAGGAGCTGCTGGAGCATGTTGTCGGCGATGCGGTCGTTGACGACCAGCGAGTCCTCGGGGGCCTCGCCGTCGTACTCGTCCCACAGCTCGTCCTCGGTGATGACGTGCTCGCCGTACTCCTCTTCGGCGACCTCGTAGCCCCAGTCACGGAAGGCTCCCTCGGTGAACTTCATGATGTTGCCCTTGTGGACCAGCGTGACGCTGTCGCGGTCCTCTTCGAGGGCGTAGTCGATGGCCTCGCGGACGAGGCGCTTGGTCCCGAACTCGGTGATCGGTTTGACACCGATACCGACCGGGCCGTCGTGGATGGTCTCGTCGAAGTTCATCTCGTCCTCGACGAACTCCTTGACTTCCTGCACTTCGTCGGTGCCGGCCTCCCACTCGATGCCGGCGTAGACGTCCTCGGTGTTCTCCCGGAAGGTGACCATATCCATCTCCTCGGGGTCCTTGACCGGTGACGGGACACCCTCGATGTGGTAGGTCGGGCGGACGTTCGCGTAGAGGTCGAGCGTCTTTCGGAGCGCGACGTTCAGCGAGCGGAAGCCAGCGCCGACCGGCGTCGTCAGCGGTCCCTTGATAGCGACGTTGAACTCCTTGATGGCCTCGACGGTGTCGTCGGGCAGGTTCTCGTCGTACTTGTCGCGGGCGGACTCGCCGGCGTAGACGCGCATCCAGGAGATGTCACGACCGGTGGCGTTCGCGGCGGCTTCGAGCACCTTCTGTGCGGCCGGTCCGACATCCGTTCCGATACCGTCCCCGTGGATGATGGGGATGATCGGGTTCTCCGGAACGTCGAGTTCGTCGTCCGCTGTGACCTGAATCTGCTGTCCCTCGTCGGGAACCTCCACTTTGTCGTAATCGTAGCCCATATTCCGCCAATTGACAGTCGCCCCTAAAGGCGTGCCGTTTTGCGTCAGACGTGGTAACACAGTGCGTAAAGAAAGGGTTCTGCTGGCCGCATGTCGGTATATACCATCGCGATAGCCGGAGGTGATATGACTTTGGTGTGTCAACACGACCACATGCACGTCATCGTCCACGGCGGCGCGGGCAGTCCACCGGAATCGCCGGCCGACCGGCGGGAAACGCTCACTGATGCCGCTGAACAGGCAGCGAAGTCCGAGCGGCCGATAGATGCGGTGGTGAGCGCGCTCCGCCCACTCGAATCGAATCCGGCGTTCAACGCCGGCGTCGGCGGGGCCGTCCAGAGCGACGGCGAGGTACGGACCGATGCCGGGCTAATGACCGATGACGGGCAGGCCGGCGCGGCGTGTGCAATGTCCGGCGTTGTACACGCCGCGGACGTGGCCCAGGCTGTGGGAACTGAGACGCCCCACGTTCTCATCGCTGGCGACGAGGCCGTCGATTTTGCGGCGGGCACTGGCGTCGAAACCGGTCGCGACCTCACGACCGCGGAGACGCGCCAGCGATACGGGGCCGCTGACCCGCCCGACGGCGGACCCGCCGACCACCTCGAATGGGTCCATGAGCATTTCAGCGGTACCGACACCGTCGGTGCGGTTGCGACCGACGGGGACCGGCTCGCAGCGGCCACGTCGACCGCCGGGCGCTGGTTCGCGCTGGCCGGTCGGGTCGGCGACGTGCCCCAGATCGGTGCCGGCTTCTACGCGGACGACCGCGGCGGCGCGAGCGCGACCGGTGAAGGGGAGGCCATCGCCCGGTTCGGGCTCGCCCGCCACGCGGTCGAGCAATTAGACACGTACGGCCCGCGACAGGCCGCCGAGGAGGCGATTGCGGACTTCGAGGACGCCACTGACGGGCGCGCCGGCGTCATCGTGCTCGACCATGCCGGCCACACAGGTGCCGAACGGAACACCGCCGCGATGCAGACCGCGAGGCGATAATCAGAGGGAAACCCCTTTGCCCGCCACCGACTAACCGCCGTGCATGACTGACGTGGACTTCGATTCCGAGCAGTACGAGAAATGCCGCGAAGCGGGCGAGATTCTGGCACAGGTACGCGACGAGGCGGCCGAACGCGTCGAGGTTGGCGTCTCCCATCTCGAAATTGCCCAGTGGGCCGAGGACAAGATCCGGGAGCTGGGCGGCAAACCGGCGTTTCCGGTGAATATCTCCATCGACGAGGAGGCGGCCCACGCCACGCCCGAACGCGACGACGACGCCACGTTCGGCGAGGAGATGGTCAACCTCGACATCGGTGTCCACGTCGACGGGTGGCTCGCCGACACCGCTGTCACGGTCGACCTCTCCGGGCAGGACGAACTCGCCGAAGCCCCAGCAGAGGCCTTAGACGCCGCGCTGGACGTTGCCGGCCCGGGTGTCGACGTGGGTCAGATCGGCGCAGCCGTCGAGGAAGTCATCGAGGGGTACGGCTACAACCCCGTCGTGAACCTCACCGGTCACGGCCTCGGCCACTGGGAGCAACACACCCAACCGAACATCCCGAACCGCGAAGTGGCGCAGGGTGCGACGCTGAACGTCGGCGACGTGGTCGCCATCGAACCGTTCGCCACCGACGGTCGCGGCAAGGTCCAGGAAGGGGCCGACGAGGAGATCTTCGCCCTCGAACGGGAGGGCTCAGTCCGGAACCGGCAGGCCCGACAGGTCCTCGAACAGATCACCGAAGAGTACCGCACGCTGCCGTTTGCCGCCCGCTGGCTCGACTCGCCGCGAGCGGAGATGGCGCTTCGCCGCCTGAAACAGCAGGACATCGTCCACGGCTACCCTGTACTCAAGGAACAGGACGGCGCGTACGTCAGCCAGAAGGAACACACCGTCATCATCACCGAAGACGGCTGTGAAGTGACGACGCGCTCGCGGTAATACGGTTCCGAAACGACGAGCGACTGTTTTCAACTACTGTCAGTGACTTCCCCCGTGATCCGTGTGAAAGGGTGGGGTGTGTATGCCACACGGCCCGTTACCGCGTGGCGTATTGAAAGCGGTGGGGTGGGGGGTGTGTGGCCACGCAGTCAGAGACCGCGTGGCGTACGGAAACGGTGGGGTGGGGGTGGGGTGTGGGGATGGTCAGGCGTTGTTCATCCGCGTGGACGTGGTCGTACCACAGATCTGACACTCGCTGACCCGGTACGGCTCACGGGAAAACGCCGCGTTTTCGCGTTTATCGGACTCTGTCTGTATCTGGACACGTACGGCGTGAGGTGTCTCGCGGTCACACGTCGAACAGTGTTCAGCCATGTCAACGCCGTCGTTTATCGCTGCCATCCCGTCTGATACAAGCCGGGTAGATAGTATAAAAACAGCCCTCCGTTCTGGTCCGTTCAACACTGTTTATCGCCAGACTGCAGCCGGTTTTCACCGGTTACGGCTTCAGAGCCATGGAGAACGTTTAATTGCGGTCCTGCGGCTGTAGAAACCGGTCTGTGGCCGTGAACGGCCAACACTTTTATATGTGACTTCCGCGGCAGCAGTCACGTCGTTTTTGCTGGTGGGTCGACAACTGGCGGTATGGACAAGGTGTTCGCGCCGTGGCGCATCGAGTGGGTCGAACGCGAGGAGACGAACCCCGACGTCGACTGCGTGTTCTGTGCCTTTCAGGAGGGGGACGACGACCGGGCGAACAACCTCGTGGCGCGAAGCGACCACGCCTTCGTCCTCCTGAACAACTACCCGTACAACCCCGGGCACGTGATGGTCATTCCCCACACCCACACCGGCGAGTACGGCGACCTCGACGACGAGACCCTGCTCGATCACGCCCGCCTGAAACAGCGGACCTTCGACGCCCTCGAAACCGCGCTGTCCCCGGACGCGTTCAACGCCGGGCTGAACCTCGGCGGGTCCGCGGCCGGCGGCTCGATTGACGACCACCTCCATACCCACGTCGTCCCGCGATGGAACGGCGACACCAACTTCATGCCGGTCGTCAGCGACACGAAGGTCATCGTCGAGGCCGTCGAAGACACATACGACCGACTGTACGCCGCGTTCGCGTCACAGGACGGGACGACCGTTCCCGACGACGGGGCTGTCCGAATCGACTGAGACGGTCGGTTCCGGTGTTGGTGGGGAGACCCCGTGTGGAACTGCACCGGTGTCGAAGCGGCTTTGACGGCGGCCCGACAACGGGGGAGCAATGTCACGCCGCGCGACGCTCAGGCGGGTCGGCCTGCTCGTTCTCGGCGTCAATCTCCTTCTCGTGCTCCTGAAAGCCGGCGTCTGGCTCACCACCGGGAGCTTTGCCGTTCAGTCCGAGGCGATTAACAGCGCCGCCGACACCGCCTACTCGCTGGTCATCGTCGCCGGGCTCTACCTGACGACGCGCCCGCCTGACTTCGAGCACCCCCACGGCCACGAGCGCATCGAGCCGTTCGTCTCGCTGTTCGTCGCCGCCGGTATCTTCGCCGCCGGCGGTTTCGTCCTCTGGAACGCCGGTACTGCGCTGCTGACCGGGAACATCTCAGTGACACAGGGGCCGGCCGCAGTGGCCGTGCTCGCGTTCTCGGCCGCTGCGAAGTACGGCCTCTACCGCTACTGTCTCCGCGCGGGCGAGGACCGCAACTCCCCGGCGCTCGTCGCGACGGCGAAGGACAACCGTAACGACATCCTCACCGCGGGGGCGGCACTGGTCGGCGTCGCCGGCGCGATGGTCGGCTACCCCATCGCCGACCCGCTGGCCGCGCTCGTCGTCGCCGTCGGGATTATCTACACCGGTATCGAGGTCGTCCAGGACAACGTCACCTACCTCGTCGGCGGCGCACCGCCGGAAGACCTCCGCCGTGAAATCCTCCGCCGCGCCCTCGACCACCCGCAGGTCCAGGGCGCACACGACGTTATCGCTCACTACGTCGGCCCTGAAATCGACGTGAGCCTCCATATCGAGGTAGAGGGCGACCTGACGCTGTTCGAGGCCCACGACATCGAGACGGCGGTCATCAAATCTATCGAGGAACTCCCCGAGGTCGACGACGCGTTCATCCACGTCGACCCGAAGGAACTCGGCGAGTGGAAAGACGACGAAGAAGTGGAACGGCTCGCCGACCTGGAGTGACGTTTTAGTAGCCGCCGTGCCATGAAATAGCATATGAGCGACGACTCGACACGGTTCGCGCTCGGACGACTGTTGTTCGGCCTCGGCGTGGCCCTCCAGGCCGCTGAGGACTTCCGCGACATGGAAGACGCTATCGAGTACGCTGAATCGGCGGGTGTTCCCGCGCCGGACCTGCTGGCCCCGCTGGCCTCGGGGATGATGCTGGTCGGCGGGTTGGGGACAGCATTCTGGCGGCTCCCCCGCGTTTCGACCGGCGCTGTCGCCACGTTCCTCGCCGTCGTGACCCCGACGATGCACGATTTCTGGAACGCCGACCCGGACGACCGGGGCGGCGAGCGCCTGGCCTTCTTCGGGAATCTCGCGATGTTCGGCGGGGCGATAGCGTTCCTTCGTGAAGCCTACAGCGGCGACTGACGGTGCAGCCGAATCCCAGTGAAAACTCGATCCGACGGTCCGCTTAGTCCGCGACCTGTGCCCGCTCGATTGGCTCGCCGAAGGCGTACACGGTGTTGTGGCTCGTGATCTCCACGTCGACCGTGTCGCCGATTTGGAGGCCGCGCTCCTGTGCATCGGCGATGACGACCTGCCGGTAGGCCTCGTCGTAGCCCACCAGCGACTCGTCGGTGCCGTCCTCGACGAGCAACACCGAGGACGTGTGGCCGACCATCTCCTCGTAGGCCTCGGCCATCAGTTCCATCTTCGCCTCGCTCATCTCCTTCGAGCGGTCCTTCTTCGTCTGGCCGCCAAGGCCCTTCATATCGGCGGCGTCGGTGCCGGGACGCTTGGAGAAGCGCGTGACGTTGATCTTCTCGGGGCGGGTCTCGCGTAGCAGCGCCATCGACTCCTCGTGGTCGGCCGGCTTCTCGGTCGGGAAGCCGACGATGAAATCCGTCGACAGCGTCCAGTAGTCCAGGTGGTCGTCAAGCGTCTCGACGACCTCCAGGTACTCCGAGACGGCGTGCTGGCGGCGCATATCAGCGAGTACGTCGTCGCTGCCGGACTGGACCGGCGCGTGGATGAAGTTGTACAGCTCGTCGTGTTCGGCGAACACCTCGGCCAGTTCCTCGCGGACGCCGTGGAGCCCCTTTGGGTTCGCCATCCCGACGCGCACCCGGAACTCGCCGTCGATGTCGGAACAGATGCGATCAAGTAGCTCCGGCAGAAGACTCGTTCCCTGATTCGTGTCCCAGCCGTAAACGCCGGTGTCCTGGCCGGTGATGCGGATCTCTTTCGCGCCGGCGTGGACCAGGGCGCGGGCCTTCTCGACGTTCTCCTCGACGGTCGGGGATTCGATGCGGCCGGTCGCCTGCTTGGTGATGCAGTACGAGCAGTCGGACATACAGCCCCGGGCGATGGGGAGGATGCCGACGACCCCGTTGAGCACCGTTTCGGTATCCGGCGTGACCGTCGGGCACTCGCCGTTGAGGACGTACTGGGGCACGTCGTCCCAGTGGAGCACTTCGGCGTCGATGTCGGCGCTCTGGAACTCCTCGCCCTGGGCGAGCGCCATACAGCCCGTGATAACGAGGTCAGCCGGCGTTTCTTTATCGAGTTCTTTGGCCCGTGCGAGCATGTTGCGTTCGGTCTTCTCAAGCACCGTGCAGGTGTTGAGGATCGCCACATCGGCGGACTCCGGCCCGTCGGCGGGGTGGTGCCCGCCCTCCCGGAGCGCCTGCTCGATCTGCTGGGTCTCACCTCTGTTCGAGGTGCACCCGTACGTCTCGATGTGATACCGGGCCATTCAATCGAACACTATCGCCAGGACGGCAAAAGGGCGACGGATTGGTCTGGTCAGTAGCCGTCGCCTGTGTCCGCGTCGTCTCGGTCTGTCTCCGGTTCGGATGTGGCGTCACCCTCTGCCCCGTCCTGTGTCGCTGCCTGCCACTCCCGAACGATAGTATCGCCGCTCGATGCACCGATCCGCTCGGCCCCAGCCTCGAACATCGTCTCGGCGTCGGCCCACGACCCGACGCCGCCGCTGGCTTTCACCGGGAGGTACTTGCTGAGGATCTCCACGTCGTGGACCGTCGCGCCGCCCTCGCTGAACCCCGTCGCGGTCTTGAGATACGCGGCATCAGCGTCTGCGACGAGTTGCCCGACCCGTTCGAGTTCGTCGTCGGTAAGCAGCGGCGCTTCGACGATGACCTTCACGGGAACCGGGACGCTGGCGACGACTTCCGTGATGTGGTCGCGGACGGCGTCGTCCTCGCCGGCCTTGAGGAGGCCGATGTTACACACCATGTCCAGTTCGTCGGCCCCGGCGTCCCAGGCGAGTTTGGCCGCCTCGCAGACGCCGTCGGTCTGGCCCTGTCCGTGGGGGAAGTCGATGACGGCCGTGAGCGGGACGTTCGCGTATTCCGTCGCCAGCGGGAGCGCCCACGGCGGAATACACGCCCGCATGCCGTACTGTAGCGCCTCGTCGAGGCAGGTCCGTACGTCGTCCGGCGTCGTCGTCGGGCCGAGGACCGTGTGCTCGATACGGTCTGGTACGTCGTCCATACCGCGGACTGAGGCGTGGTGTGTACGTAAAGACGGCGGGCGACAGCCGCGATGGTCACTGTGACCTTCTCAGTTCGGCTACCTTCGAAACCGCTGCCAAAGAACGCCATCGACGCCGATAATACCAACGCCGGTCGCGTTCGGAAGTTTTTCCCTCGTCGGGGTCGGCGTGGGGGACATGGTATTGCCTTCGGGGTTAGCGCTCCCGCCGCTCGAGTACACCGTGGCGCTGCTTGCAGGCACGCTCGTGGTGACAGCGCTGTTGTACGCCCTCGAACCACCGATCGACCAGCGGACCGTGGTGGCCCTGACGCCGTGGATGGCGCTCGGCGGTGCACTCCACGCCTTTCACCAGCCACCTATCGAGGCCTACCGGCCCGTCGTCGCGCCGCTGTTTGGCGCACCGGCGGTGTATCTCACGACCTTCGTCACGCTAGGCGTCGTCTGGATCACGCTGACGCTGTTCAGCGTCCGCCGCGGCCACAGCGAGACGATTTCGCGCAACCTGGGGCTCATCGGGACCGGACTCCTGACGGTGTTGCTCGTCATCGGCGTGGTGATGGCGCTGGAGTCCGGCCTGCTGGGACTTATCTGGCCGACCGTCGCCGTCGTGGTCGCAATCGTGGTCACCGCTGTGACGGTACTCGCGGTCGCGCTGTGGCGGACGCCGGTCGTGGTTCGGATGCGCTATGCGGCCCCGACGGTCGTGTTCGCCCACATGCTCGACGGCGTCTCGACGGCGGTCGGCGCTGACGTTATCGGCATCACGGAGCGCACCCCGATCCCGGCCCGCATCATGGAGTTCGCCGGCACGCTCCCGACGGCCCCGTATCTCGGCAAAGGCTGGCTGTTCGTCTTCGTCAAACTGCTGGTCGCGTTAGCGGTCGTCTTCCTGCTGGACGACTACTTGGAAGCAGACCCCGTCGAAGCAAGTCTTCTCCTCGCACTCGTGACCGCCGTCGGTATCGGCCCGGCCACGAACAACATCGTCCTGTTCCTGTTCAGCCCGGTCTGAATGTCACGCTATTTCGACGACTGACCGTCAAGCTGCTCTGCTTGTTCCCGTTCGAGCCGCTGACAGCCGAACACGAGCGACTCCGGAATGGCCGCTACGTTCGACTGGAGTGATTCGAACACGATAGCCACCTCGTCGAACCGCGGCCCGCGACCGGCGACCAGTGGCTCGGTGTCCCACGTAACGAACCCGAGGTCCGAAAGCATCGGCAGGTGACAGTGGTGCAACTCCTGGCGAAGGACAGTCGGATTGCGCGGGACGTTGGGGTTTACCGCACTCTCGGGGAGCGGCACTGTCTCGCCAGGTGGGGCGTCCGACAGTGCGGTGATGAGCTGCCGCCGCGGCTCGGATGTAACGGCCTTGAAAACCTCGTCCCAACGCTCGATCACCTGTTTGCCGTTCTGATAGCGAGATCGTGACATGGTATAACTTGACATATATGACGGGGTACTGGCATATATATGCCATGGTGTAAAAGCCATCTGAGAGGGACTCTAGAGGGCGGTTTGCACCTGCTGTGCCGAGATGGCACGCTAACGGGTGCTGGGGTGGGTTTTATCAGCACCATCTATCCAGAACTGTCGCTTATCCCACCATTTGGGTACATGACACAACGCTCATTGGCGCCGCGAGCGAGGGGCCAAACGTGCTTGATTACCCCCTCTCGCAGTGGGTGTTCGTCTGTGTCGTCGCCGGCGCGTTCGTGGGTCTGTTGGTGAACATTCCGATGGTGACACAGGACGAGGGGTACCTCCCGGCGTACGTCGCCGCCGCCGGACTCACCCGCGCCGATCCGGCCGCCGTGAGTCGCCCCCTCGCCGTTCTCGTCCATCACGTCACTGCCGTCGTCGCGGCGCTGTTGTACGCCGCGGTCGTGGCCGGCCTCTCGTTTACACTCCCGACCGCGATTTCGGTCAACGGGATCCCACTGATACCACACGTCGTCGGTGCCGCGGGCGTTACCGCGTTCATCTACTACTTTTTCGCCCGCATCGCCATGCCTCGCTTCGGCGGCAGCCTCCGCGACCGGGGTGACGAGATCATCCAACAGTGGGCGCTGACGGCGTTCATTTTCGGTACGGCGCTCACGCTGTTCGTTCCGGTGCTCGTCACACAGCTCTGAGCTACTTGCTCCCGACCCGTTTCGAGAGGTTCCTGTAGGCTCCGAGATACAGGAATACGGTTGCTAACAGCGCGAACGGGGCGATAAGGGTCCACGAGGGGCCGTCCGGCGTTCCCGCGTCGACGGTGTACCCGGTCAGCAGTCCGAGGGCGACACCGGCAGCCACGGCGATACCTGCTGGCCCCCGCATCCGCCTGTCGAACAGCGAGATATCGTCCGCCATACGTCCTCTCTCTCGGGCGTCCTACCTCACTGTTGCGACCGACGAGAATCCACTGAATACTAAACAGTTCCGGCCGACGGAGCCTGTATGGCGAAACAACCCCATCTACTCGTCGAACCGGGTGACCTGACAGACATCGCGCTCGTGCCGGGCGACCCCGGACGCGTCGACCGCATCGCGGGCCTCTGTGACGACCACGAAGTCGTCGCCCAGAACCGCGAGTACAAACTCGTCAACGCGACCTACGAGGGCCGCGAGCTGACGATCTGTTCGACCGGCATCGGGTCGCCGTCGACGGCCATCGCCGTCGAGGAACTGGAGGCGGTCGGCGTCGAGACGCTCATCCGCGTCGGGACGACCGGCGCGCTCCAGAAAGGTATCGAGATCGGCGACATGGTCGTCGCCAACGGCGCTGCCAAGGACGAAGGGACGACCGGGCGCTACGAGTCCGACACTGTCCCGGCCGTGCCGGACTACGACGTGCTCTCGTCGCTGGTCGATGCTGCCGAGGCGAACGACGAGGACGTACACGTCGGTCCCATCGCCACGGACGACGCCTTCTACGCGGAGACTGACGAGTACATCAACGACTGGGAGGCCGCCGGCCTGCTCGCCGTCGAGATGGAGGCCGCCGCGCTGTTCTCGCTGTGTCGACGCAAGGGACTGCGCTCGGGCGCGATCTGTACCGTCGACGGGAACCTCGTCGAGGGGACCCAGAAAGGCGAAACCGAGGCCGAGGAACTCCCCGAGAAAGCCAAGAACAACGTCGAACGCGCCATCGAAATCAGTCTGACGGCGACCACGTCGCTGTAGGCGTCGGACTGTCGGATCCGTGAGATCGCCTGCTGAGGCTGTCGGACCCGTGTGAGCGGCCGGTCGAACCGTTTTCCGGCGGAGGGCTTAACAGACCCTCTCCCTAGCAAAACTGTATGCTCGACCAGTTCCGGAAGCGACTCCACGCGGCTGCCAGACGACTCCGGCGGGTCGAGCGCCGCGAACTACAGGATTTCAGACGGTGGGCCGAGGTGACCGAAAACCTCGTCCATCTCTCCATGCTGGTGTTCGTGCCGTTGGCAATCGTGCTGGTGACGACGCTGGCGAACGCCGTCCCACAGCTGAGCTTCCTGCTGTTCCCGCCGCTTGCAGCGGGGTCGTACACGCTCTTTGTCGACCCGACGAGCAAGTACTCCGATCCGAAGCGGTTCGTCGCGGGACTCACCATCGGCGCGGTCTGTGGGCTGGGCGCGCTCGCCGTTTCGAACAGCTACCTCACGGCACCGGGCGGCCAGTTCGGCGTCAACGCGCTCGGTGCCGGCCTCGCCGTCTTCGCGACCGGCGTGGTCACCTGGCCGCTGGACATCGAGGAGCCGTCGTCGTACTCCACCGCCTTGCTGGCGCTGCTGGTCGAACCGGCCCAGGGAGCGACGTTCGTCGCCAGCATTTTCGTCGCCAGTTCGCTCGTGGCCGGCCTCTTTGTGGTCTGGCGCGAGGAGTTCTACGAGCAGCGGGCGACGTACCTGTACGAGTCGATGTCCGGCGACGACCACGTCCTCGTCCCGATGCGCGGCGAGTCGGCGGGCCAGACGGCTATGCTGGGCGCGCGGCTCGCGGCCGCCCACGAGGCCGGCAAAGTGGTCCTGCTCGATATGGTTTCGGACAGCGACGCCGCCACGACCCAGCAATCGCTCATGCGGGATACGATACGGCTCGACATCCGGTCGGAGAACGGGTCGGAGCCGCCGTCGGCCCGGACCCGTCTCGTCGGCGACGGCGGCGACCCGGCCAACGCGTCGGTGTCGCCCGATCAGACCGACCTCGAAGCGGAAGTCGACTGGCTGGAGACCCACGCCGAGCGGATCGAGACACGAACGGGCGTCTCCTGTCAGGTCGTCGTCGCGAGCGACAACGGCTCGCCGGCGAAGACAACGCTGCAAACCGCGGCGGAAACCAACTGCGACCTCATCGTCGCGCCCTACGAGAGCCGTCACGGGGCGCTGACGCCGTATTTACAGCGGCTCTTCCGCAGTGAGAGCGACATCGTCGTCCATCGGTCCCGCAGCGACCGGACACGCTGGAAGCAGATCCTCGTCCCCGTGCGGTCTGTCAGCGACGTGGCCCACAACATGGTGGATTTCGCCACGCGGCTGGCCGGCCGGAGCGGGCGGGTCGCCGTCGCGACCTGTATCGGCTCCCGCGGGGACCGCCGCCGGGCCGAGGAGATGCTCGCGGACCTCATCGAACCGTACGAGGGGGCGTTCGAGACGCGGGTCCCCCGGACGGACATCCAGACGTTCCTCGCCGATACCGGGCCGCAGTACGACCTGGTCATGATCGGTGCGAGCCGCGACCGGAGCAAGGCGTCGCGTTTCATTTCGCCGCCGACGTTCGAACGGCTGGAAGATGTGGAGACGGACGTCGCTATCGTCGACCGCGGCCGGGCCTAGATATCCGCGTCGTCCTCGTCGCGCACGTCGAGCAGGTGGTCGGCGATGTTCTCCATTCCCTCCCGTCCCAGCGCGGACTGGACGATGAGATGCCCGCCCAGCACCGCCGGGCTGATGACCGTGTCCGCGCCGGCACGACGGAGTTTCTCGATGTTCTCGCGGTCGGTCGCCGCGGCGACGATGTTGACCTCGGGGTTGAGCGTCTTCGCTGTCAGGATGCCCAGCGCGTCCTGGGCGTCGTCGTTCGTCGCCGCGACGACTGCCGCGGCGTCCTCGATCCCGGCCCGTTGCATCGGCTCCTCGTCGCTCGGGTCCGCGGTCAGGACCGCGATGTCCCGTTGTTGGAGCCGCGTAGCCGTCTCCGTGTCCGGCGTGATGACCACGAACTCTATCGCGTCGGTCAGTTCCTCGATAATCGGTTCCGTCAGATCGCCGTGGCCGAGCACCAGTACGTGGTTCTCGAGCAGGTCCAGTTGTGCGTCAGTCATGTTTCCGAGTGCCTCCGAAAGCCGCTTCTCGATTGCCGGGCCCAGCAGCGACCCCAGCGCGATGGCGAAACTGGCCGTCCCGAGGACGACCACCGACATGCCGAACAGTTTCGCTTGCTGGGTCCTCGGTGTCATGTCGCCGTAGCCCACGGTACTCGCCGTGACCAGCGTGTAGTAGAACGCGTCGGTCGCCGTCGAGAGGTTGACGAACTCATCGCGCAGCGCGTAGGAGCCGGCGGTCCCGTACATGAGCGACCCTAGCAGGGCGGCCCCGGCCGCCAGCTGCGCCGTCGAGAGGTCGATAGGCCGGTCGAACCGGTGGCGGTTCAGCAGCATCGTCGGCAGCGAAACCAGCGAGAGGACGATGAGCGGGTACGAGACTGTCGAACTCGGCACGGTGCCGATAAGCGGAATCGACACTGCCGACTGCTGTACGAGGCCCTGGATCGCTGCGACGGGCAGCAGGACGACTGTCGCGTACCACGCGACCCGCAGACGACGGCGAAGCCCGATGACGCTGATGAGCAGCGTAAACCCCGTGAGCGCACCGGTAAAGCCAGCGGTCCGCTGGATACTTCGCGGAATCAGATCGCCGAGCGGACCGCCGATTGACACGGCGCTGATGTTGACGACGCCGGTGACGAACGACAGCACCGCCACAAGCACCGGCAACACGATGGTCGCACGTGCACCCAGCCAGTCCCGCGGTCTGTCCATACCCATCCAGATTACAGCGGTCGGTGTAAATGTACTGTCCGCGGGCCGGAAGCGATTTACTACCGGCCACGCAGAGTGGGGACATGGCATCGCTCCCGGTCGAAGTGTTGATGGGGATCTATCTGGGGCTGTTGGTGGGGGTGATACCGGCGCTCGTGTCGTGGGCGCTGGGGTTCAGTTTCAAGTATTTTACCGGCATCACCGTGCCGGGGTTCGGTGTCGTCGTGCTGGCAATCGCACTTGCCGGCGTCAGCGGGGGGCTCATGGCGCTGGCGGACAAGTCGATCACGCAGGCCCCCAACGCCGAGCGGATCATTACTGCGATCATCCTCGTCGGGATGGTGTCGCTGTACGCACACAGCAAGGGCGACCAACTCGGCGCGAACTTCCCCAAACGGCTCTCCCTGCAGGGGCTGCGCGAAAAGAAACTCTCAGCGGACGTGGTCGAACTTGTCGGCGGCCGCAACGAGGTCCGGATCCACGTTCTCGGCGATGTGACCGACATGGAGGGGTATCCGCCGCTGCCGGAGCCACTCCGGGCAGAGATTCGCAACGAGGAGTGGCGGTTCCCGGCCGACCTCCGCATCGGCGAACTCGAACGCCGGATGGAGGAGCGGCTGAAATCGGAGTTCGACCTCGGCGACGCCTCCGTCTCAATCGACGAACAGGGGCGAGCGACTGTTGTCGCCGCGCCGCCGTTTTCGGGCCTGTCGAAGCGCGTGGGCGACAACCGCCACGCCGTCTCGGTGGACGCGCTGTTGCCGACCGGCCTCGCTCGTAACGACGAGGTGACGGTGCTGACCGAGGACGCACAGGTCCGGGGGACCGTCGTCAGTGCCAGATCGACCGCCTCAGCCGATGAGATCCCCGCCGAGACCCCGTCGGAACCGGAAATCGCCGACGCCGAGGCATCCCCGGCGCCGGTCCAGGCACCGACGACCGACGGCGGTGAGGGGCGGCTCACAGTCGCTGTAACCCGGACGGACGTGCAACCGCTCCTGCGCTCGGCCCAGCCCAAGGTCGTGGTCGAACCCCGCGGGACACACCGGGAGTACGAACTCGTCTCCCTGCTCCGACGGGCCGGCAGCCGGTTCCGCCGGCTCACGGTCCGCGCCGACGGCCCGCTGGACGGGACGACACTCAGGGACGCCCACGTCCGGGAGGCCTACGACGTTGCTATCGTCGCCATCCGGACGCCGGACGGCTGGCAGGTCGCGCCCCGTGGCGATGCGGCCGTCGAAGCCGGCGACGAACTGTACGCGATCGGCCGCCGCGCCGATCTCGACGCCTTCGTGGAGGAAGTCGCATGACACCGCTCGGCCCGACACTGCTCGCACAGGTCGGTGCGAACCTGCAACTGGGGGCAGTATCCCAGTCGCTGGTCGAGGGAGTGGTGTGGCTCCTCGCGATTGCAGTCCTCGCCGCGACGCCGGCGGCCGCTATCGCCGTCTTCTACCGCTGGTACGTCCGCGAACGGATCCAGACCGGGCTGGCGCTCCTGTTCGGCCTGACCGCGGTCGTCCTCGTCATCGGTGCGACGACCGCGCTCAGCGAGGTCATCCTCGGCGACGAGGACGTGCTGGCGGCCGGCGCGGTCCTGTTGAACCTCGCCGCGTTCCTCGCCGGCGGCGTCGGAGCCTACGGCGGGCTGCGCATCGGGGACCGACTGGGCGTCGACCTCTTCGCCGCGACCGGCGGCCGGAACATCGACGCCGACGTGAGCGAAATCGTCCAGACCGTCGGCCGCGTCACGTCCGTGCGACTCCCGGACGATATCGACGACATCATCGGGTACGACCCGATGCCGGAGGAGACCAAAGAGACACTCGCCAACCGCCGGTTCCTCTTCCCCCGGCGGCTGACGAAAGACGAACTCCGGGATCGGCTGGTCGTCCGGCTCAAGACCGACTACGGCGTCGGCCACGTAGACGTCGAACTGGCCGACGACGGCAACGTCGACTACCTCGCCATCGGCTCGCGGGCGGCCGGTATCGGCCCGACGCTGCCGCCCTCGACGAACGCCGTCGCCATCCGGGCGGACCCGGCCCATGCCGCGAGCGCCGGCGATCTGGTCCAGGTCTGGGAGCAAGCGCCGGCAAAGCGCGTGCTCACCGGCGAGCTCCGGGGCGTTGCCGACGACGTGGTAACGGTCGCTATCGACGCCGCCGACACACCGAAACTCGACCCGCACACGCAGTACAAGCTCGTCACGCTCCCGGTACAGGACCGCTCGGACCGGGAGTTCGCCTCGCTGCTCCGGGCGGCCGACGAGACGATGGGCACTGCCACCGTCGACCCGGGGAGCGCGCTCGACGGCGCGCCGGTGGGCAGTCTGGCGGTCGCCGTGGTCGCGATTACCCGCGACGACAGCGCGCCGGAGACGATTCCGTCCCGCGAGCGCGTGCTGGCGGCCGGCGACACTATCTACGCAATCGCCACGCCGGACGCGTTGCGGCGGCTGGAGCAGGCCACGGACGGCCCCGGTGACACAGCCACGACAGCGGCTGTGGCGGACGAACCGGACGACGATCTTGATGATGAAGACGGCCAGTCAGGTGCGCCTGACGGGGACGAACAGACCGACGGGACGGCGAAACCAGCGGCCGACACGACTGATGCCGATGCCACCGACAGCGCGGAGGCTGTCGACGCAGCCGAGACCGATGCCGATGCCACGACCGACACCGCCGCTGCGGAGAGGACGGCTGACACCGCTGCTGATGCTGATCTGGCTGATATCGGCGCTGCCGACAGGACGACCGAGTCCGGCGATGAGTCCCCGGACGACGATCCGCTGGAGGCGCTTCGGAACGCCGACGTGGAGGACGCGGACGACGATCTGACCGCGGACGAGGCGTTCGACGACCTGCCGGCGGACGACGGCGACGACTCCGTCGAGGTGTGGGACCCGGAAGAACGGATCAGCGAGGCGGACGGCGAGACTGCTGCCGACGTGGTGGCTGACGACAGCGACTCGGCGGACTCCGAAGCGCCGGCCGAGGACGGAGACGGCGTCGACGACGAATCGGCCGCTGCTGACGATTCGGAGAAGCCAAACTGAGAGGCGGGTACCGTTACTGCCAGATGCACGCCGTCGCGGACTGTCCTTCTCCGGTCCACCTGAACGGGCCGGACACACCTCGGTCCGGAACCCTCTTTTGCCGGACGCCCGGAGTACGGCTATGGAGTGGAAACTGTTCGCACACCTCCGCGACGCGGCCGACGGCCAGTCGGTCAGCGTCGATATCGAGGGGGACGCCACGGTCGAAACGGCGCTCGATGCGCTGCTCGCGGCGCGACCGGCGCTCGCCGAGGAGGTGCTCGACGAGAACGAGGAGTTGGCCGACCACATCCGGGTACTCGTCGACGGCGAAGACCCGTTCACCGCCGGCGAGGGGCTGGCGACAGGAGTCGACGAGGAGACGGAACTCGCGTTGTTCCCGCCGGTCAGCGGCGGCTAAAGCCAGCGACCGTCGCGTTAGTTTCCTACTGGCCCCGCCACCGTCACGTTCGAGACGACGATGCGGACGCCGTCCTGGTACTCGGTATCGAGTGTCACGTCCCAGCCGTGGGTCCGTGCGAGCATCCGCAGGTTCGGGAGCGTCATTCCGGCCTCCGCGTCCGGCATCGCGCCGCCGTACTCGAAAAAGGCCTCCGCCGCTGTCTCGCCCGCCGGAGTCCCGTCGTCGGTGATGACGATCTCGTCGGCCTCCCGCTCGACGGTGACCGTCGACGCGCCGTTGTGTGCCGCGAACGTGAACCCGCTCTCGAAGAGATCACGCAGGCGGGTCGGATCGGCGATGACCTGCCCCTCCACGTCGGCCGCCATCCTGAGCCCGTCGGTGTCGGTACGCCTCCAGGCTCCGTCGACGACCGACTGGAGGTCGACAGCCGTCGTCTCGTCGATTGTCTGCCCGTGTCGAGCCAGCGTCGCGAGTCCGTCGACGATCTCCGACATCCGGTCGGCCGTCTCGGACGTCGACTGGAGCGATTCCTTCGCCAGATCGACCTTGCCGCGGTCCAGGGCGTCTCCGGCGACGGAAACGCGGCCGGTGATTATCTGGAGCGTGTTCAGAAGCTCGTGCCTGATCGCGGTAGCGAACCCCTCTAGCTGCTCGTTCTGTCGGTCCAGTTCGCGGCGACGCCGTTCGCTTTCGGTCACGTCGGTGAACACGAGCATCCGGCCGATGTCGACCTGTCCCAGCGAAAACGAGGTGTCGCTGACGAGGTAGTACTCCGCACCACCGCCACGGTTCCGTTCGAGAATCTGCTCGTCCGTTTGCAGTATCTCTGAAACGGCCGGCAACACCGTCTCAAGCTGCTGGCCGCGGCTACCGGCCAGTGCCGGGAAGAGTCGCTGTGCCTCGCCGTTGGACTCCTTGATCCGGCCGTCGTCGTCGAGGTACACGACGGGATCGTCGACGCCGTCGGTCAACTGCACGGCGAGAAACGCCCCGTCGTAGACGTAGAGAACACCGACTGCAAACAGCGCGACGCCCAGCGGTTCGTGATTGATGTCGAGCAGGATATCGCTGACGAACCCGACGATGTCGAGCACTGCTGGAATCGCCGTGATGCCGACGAGAACACCGAGCGGACGGGTGTCGTAGTCGGCTTCGAGGAACAGTTCGAACAGCATGAAGAAGCCGACGGTGACGAGCGCGTAGGAGAGCCCCGTCACGACCCAGTGAAACACGCCGTGTGTGATTGCCAAGTGCGGGAACGGGTCGACGACGAACTGCGTGGCGAAGTAGAGCCCGTGAAGCGGATTGGTCAGCTTTACCGTAACGATAGCGAGATAGAGGCCCACGGCGACCACACGGTACAGCCGGTTCCGGTGGAAAGCCCGGCCGGTGTACGCCGAGCAGAAGTACAGCCACGCGCCGACCGTGGCGAGGCCGACAATGAGGCTGCCGAGGTAGAACGCGTACCCCAGTGTCCCCGGCGTGAGCAGGAAGCCGAGTTCCAGCGCTGCCCAGCCCCCGCTGCAGAGGAGCAGCCCGACCATCCCACGGCGCGTGTCGGGGTCCTCGATGCGGGTCGCCCTGTGGAGTCCGACACCGCATCCGACTGCTGCGAGAGCATACACCGCGACGTACGTGAGAAATGCCGGAGAACTCCCAACCAGATCCATCTAGTAGCGGTATGGCTGGTATTTGAATGAGTGTTGTGTCCGCGTTATCGCTCATGATAACTCTTCGAGGCCGTCGATCTCGAACACGAAGTCCGGGCACTCGTCGATGTTCCCGCCGGCGTACGCGGCCTGGGCCACGTGGCGTGGTGATTCGGGGATGAGGACGCGCGTCGCGTCAACGCCGAGAGCGGCTGCGTCGGTAGCTATCGCAGCGAATAACGCCCGCGCAGCGTCGACGTCGCTCCACACCCCGACCGCGTACTCCGCGAGCTGTTCGCCGTCGGCTTCGGTCGTCCGGACGCGAGCGGCTATCCCCCGCGTCACGTCCTCACCAACGGTCAGGACCGTCTGTTCCGTCGCCAGACGGTCGAGCCGCTCCCGCGTCAGCGTCGACAGCGCCCAGCTTTCACCGCTGTCGAGCGCGAGGCCGGACAGTACGTCCCGCCCGTCGCTTTCCCGCCAGAAGCCCCACGCTGCCGCCGGGTCGCTCCCGACAGTCATCCTCGGTGTCACGTCTTGCGGATCGGGGTGTGCAAAGCGGAACGACGTGACCGGTTCGAAGCCGGCGGCCAGCGACTGCCCGAGGCCGGCCTCGTTCCAGGAGAACACCATGTTTCGGCCGACTGACGCGCCGGCGTCGGCCGCCCAGTCGATGAGGCGCTCGGTCAGCTTCGTCCCGAACCCCTTCCCCCGGTGGGCCGGGTCGACGCGCATGCCCTGGAACCACGCCTCGGTGTCGGTGAGCACGACGGCCTGACAGAGGGCGACGGCCTGGCCGTCGACGTCGACGACGAGGGTTTTCCGGTCCGGGCCGTCGGCGTCGACCCAGTCGTCGAACACGTCCGGGATGTAGTCGGACAGCCCGCGCTCGGGCCAGACATCGCTGGTCAGTTCGACAACGTCGTCGTAATCGTCGTGACGCGCGGTCCGAACAGTCGGCGACATGCGGGCAGACTCTCCCGCGATGGTGAAAAAGGGTCGCTTCGGTGGCCCTGTGCGGGCTCTTTCGCCCCCACTCGGGCTACTGTGCCCGGTTCGGCGCTACAGCCAGGGCGTCGACCGCTGTTGAATCTCGCCGGCCAGCGGCTCCTGGATGGTGTCTGCCACGTCGTCGCTGTTTGCCAGCGCCCACATGAGCTTGACCTTCGCCGTGCCGGGGAGCATGTCTTCGCCCTCGATGACGCCGGCGTCGAGCAGGTCTCGGCCGGTGTCGTAGACGCGGTCACAGACCCGCCCTTCGAGACACTGGCTGGTCATGACCACTGGGATATCCAGCTCCTCGATAGTCCCGATCCAGTCGGTGTTGACGTGGCCCAGCCCGGTCCCTTCGATGACGATTCCGTCACTACTCTCGGCGGCCGCTTCGAGCAGCGCGGTGTCCATCCCCGGCGAGAACTTCAGTAGTTCCACGTCGGTTTCGATGTCGTCGTGCAGCGCCAGGTCGACGGCGTCCCGTTCGGTGTACTCCCGGCGGAACGTGACCGTACTCTCGCCGTCGATGTCGTAGTCGACCTCGCCCAGCGGCTTCGCCCCGACCGTCTCGAAGGCGTCCCGGCGCGAGGTGTGGTTCTTCCGGACGCGGGTCCCGCGATGCAGCGCACAGCGGTCGTCGGACTCGTCGGCGTGCATACAGACCAGCACCTCCGCGCAGTCGCTCGTGGCGGCTTCCACCGCCGAAACGGCGTTCATCACGTTGTCCGAGGACGGGCGATCCGCCGAGCGCTGGCTGCCGGTGAAGACGATGGGGACCGGCGTATCGAGCATGAACGACAGCGCCGACGCGGAGTACTGCATCGTGTCGGTGCCGTGCATGACGACGATGCCGTCCGCGCCAGCCTCGATCTCCTCGTGGACCGCCTGCGCGAGGTCCTGCCAGACCGCCGGGGTCATGTTCTCAGAGAGGATGTTGGCGACGACGCGGCCGCGGTAGTTCGCCATCCCTGCCAGATCCGGCACCGCCCGAAGCACGTCCTCGGCGTCGAACTGGGCGGTCACCGCGCCGGTGCGGTAGTCGACCGTCGAGGCGATGGTCCCACCGGTCGAGATGAGCGACACTGTCGGGAGATCGTCGTCGAACTCGATTTCAGAGGTCCCCTGTTCGCCCTGTGCGCTCTCGACGTCGTAGACGTCCGACTCTAGCACGTCGACGGACGCGTCCTCGCGGTCGATACCGACGTTGTACCCGCCGTCGAGCTTGACGACGAGGTGGTCGGGCGTACTCGACGGGAGCAACACGCCCTCGTAGGTCTGGGCCGCGCGCTCGACGCGGACCCGGTCGCCTGCGTTCATGCGCGGCACTTTCCGCCGGTGGGACTTGAACCCACTCGTTTCGGTGTGCTTCGCGGTGAGTCTTGGCCCGTACTGTCGGCGTGTCTCACCGCGACTGCCCTCCCTGTGACACTTACCTCCTATCCGGCGACCCTGAGAGAGCAGCGTTGTGACTGCAGCCCACGGACAGTGTCGTCCCACAGCGTTATCCCACTCGACACTCACCTAACAAGTATGGCAGACAACAAGAACGGCCGCGAAGCCCAGGCTCGAAACGAGGAGCGCCGCCAGCGGGAGCGCGCTATCGCCGAGGAGCTTGAGCGCGCGGACGAACCCGAGCCGCCGGTCGATCCGACGGAACTCGCGTACTTCGAGACGGAACTCGAAACGATCGAGTTCCCGGCGACAGCGGCTGACGTGGTCGCTGCGGTCGGCGATAAGGAAATCGAGTCCACTGAAGGGACGTACACTGTTGCGGACCTGCTGCCCGATGCGGAGGTCGAGTCCTTCGAATCGCCAGCCGAGGTCCGGACCCGGGTCCAGCGGCCGACGGTGGCCAGTGCGATGAAACGCGTCGTGGAGGCCGCCGACGAATACCAAAGCGCGTCATTTGGCGCCTCACAGCGTGACGGCTACGAGCGGACGTTCCGGGAACTGCGGGCTATCGACGCGGATGACGACGACGAGGGCATCCGGGTCATCGCTGACTGGATTATCGAGCGTATCCACGAGAAAGAGAAGCTCCCGGGGTCCCGCGACGTCCGCCGACAGGCGGCGAAGTTCTGCCGGTCGAACGACTACTCGGTGCGCAACGACGAGTGGCTCGGTATCTGAGCACCATCAGCACCACTACCCTGACTGCCGGCGGACCCCACAAGGACCATACCACTCGCGGTCCCACACTCGATATGGCCGAACGAACCGAGGAACGGACCCGCGACGCAGAGACGTCGGGCAGTGACCTCGGTCTCGACATCGGTGAGACGGAGTCGACGGAGACTGACGTTGCTGTCGGGGAATCGCACACGACAGAGCCCCCTGTGGCTGACTCCGATACAAAAGAAGGCGGCAGCTACTTTTCACTCCGGGCGCTGCTGTTCGCCTTCGGTGCGGTCGGCGGCGGAATGGTGCTCGGCGGGCTGATACCGCTCGTACCCTTCACCGAACTGCTTGGCGTTTTGCTGGGTGGGTTCGTCTACGGGCTCCTCGCCAGCGAACGCCGATATCTCGAAATGGGGATCGCTGGTGGCATCAGCGGCGGAGCCACGGCCGTCCTGTCCCTCCTGCCGCAGCTCGCTGCGGGGTTGAACGGGACCAAGCTGTTCGCTATCGCCGGCGGCGTCGGTCTCGTTCTCGCGCTGGTCGGGCACTACTTCGGTCGTGACCTCCGTGACGGGCTGACGAAAGATATCTAGACGATTTCCCAGCCGTCGTCGGTCCGTTCGACCACGTCGTCGTCCGCAAGGCGAGTGAGTGCTTCCTCGACGATTTCCGGCGGGGCTTCGATCTCCCGGGCCAGTGCCGGGACGGTGTCGATGCCGTTCGCGAGTCCGCTGACGAGTTCCGCGTACAGTCGTCCGTCGCCGTTTTCGAAGCCGGCGTCGATCCGGTCCCGCACGTCGGTCATCCGGGCCTGTACCCATCGCTGGGCCAGCGACAGCTCGTTCTCTAACTGCTGGAGATGCGCTAACTCCTGTGCCAGGTCGTGAAAGTCCCCGTCGGACGCGGCACCCACGTCGATCGAGAGATGACGACACGAGGGCATTTCGAACTCGGGATTTGCCGGATACGCGCTCTTGGTACCGAACTCGTAGGGGGAGACGCGGACCTCAAGACGGAGGTTCCGGGCGATAGAGAAGTATTTCCGGCGCTGGTCGTCGGTGCGGGACTCGATGAGCCCGGCGTCTTCGAGCTTCTGGAGGTGGTCGATGACAGCTTTCGGGCTGACGCCGATGTATTCGCTGATTTCCGTGACGTAGCAGGGTTTGTGTGCGAGTAGTTTGAGAATCCGCCGGCGGTTGGCGTTTCCAAGGAGATTGAGTAACTCGGCGGAGTCCATCGATACGTAGGTAGCGGGTCACGGTTCAAAAGCATGACTCTCGTCGGGTGGTTTGCTGACGCGTCACCCGGCTACGCTAGTTGGTAGATCCACGACGCGCTCTGTGAGCCGCTGTTCCCGTTCCCCTGGCCGCTTCCGCCATTACCACCGGTTCCCTGCCCGTTATCATTTCCCTGGTTTCCTCCGTCATCCGCGTTATCGTTGTCTCCATCGGAAGTGTCGTCGGACCCATCGTCACTGCCAGAAGCGTCGTCAGAACCATCGCTACTGTCAGAAGTATCGTCAGAATCCCCGTCACTGCCAGAAGCGTCGTTAGAACCATCGCTGCCGTCAGCGGTGCCGTCAGAATCCGTCGTGTCGGCTGAGTCCCCGGTGTCGTCGTTGTCAGAAGCGTCATCTGAACCAGTGTCGTCTCCGGCGGTATCGTCACTGCTATCGCTCTCGTCCCCGTTTCCCTCGCTGTCACCGCTCTCAGTACCGGATTCGTCGCGGTCCGTGTTGTCGGTACCTCGTTCTACACCCTGCTCAGGCCCGTTCCCCGCTCCCTGGTTCCCGCCGTCGGACTCGCCGGTTTCGTTTTCGCTGTCGTCGGGCGCGTCATCCGGTGGCTCTCGGTCGCTCTCGTTTCCCTGTTGCCCGGGGGCATCGTCGGGCGGTCCCCGTTCGCTCTCGTTCGCACCCCGTTCGGGCGTATTCGCTGGTGGTCCTCGTTCGCTCTGATTGACCCCAACGTCGTCGGGCGGTCCCTCGTCACTTCGATTGACTGGGGCGTCGTCCGGTGGGCCCTGCTCACCTGGGCCGGCGCTATCCGGCGGTCCGGCGATTCCGCGCGCAATCGACGAGACCTGCTGGCCGGAAAGCTTGCTGGCGTTCTGCTTCAGGCGCTCCAGCGCGGTGTCGTCCACGCCGGTTTGTTCGGCAGCCGCGTCGGTGTCGTTGATCGCGGTTTGCAGCCCCTCGATCTCCGCGACGAGCCGGCTTCGCTGGGCCACGTAGGCCTGCTCTGAGAGCGAGCCGTTCTCGTATCGCTGCTCGAGCGTGGCGTTGCGCTCCTGTAGCCGTTCGAGCCGTCGTTCGAGCGAGCCGGTTCGATCCGTGACTAGCTCGGCTCGTTCGGTCCCGTTCGATTGGTTGTAGGCCGACTGCCACATCCCGTTCTCGACCGTGTCGTTCGCGGCGGCGGAGTTCGACTGGAGGAACGCTGTGAGCTGTGTTCCCATTCCGCTAGCAGAGTCGTTCTGCGTGGCCACTGTCTCCGTCGTGGTTTCCTGCGCTGTCACGGCCGGGAGGCCGACAGCGACAGTCCCGACGATGACCAGCACTGTGAGGAGCGTGGCCTGGCGTGGGCTCATTCGTACATCTACCTCTGCCCTCCCACATCAAAAAGAAACGCCTTCGTTCGTGTCGTTCACAGATACCTGAAACAACCACAGATAGTCCAAGAGTGTTTAAACTGTTCTCTGAGTCGGCTTTTCCGATGGCAGGAGTCGCCAGGCGATTCCCACCGACAGTACCGAGAGTGCGACAGTGGCAAGCGGCAACACGAGGCCCGGATCGTACCGCAGCGGCGGGTGATATCCGAAGCCGTAATCGAGCACGTCGTTGCCGAGGGCCAACACCAGCGCAGTCACGAGTGCTCCCTTCGTCGTCCGCGCGTAGTGAGGGACTAACAGCCCCTCGGCGACGAAGCCGAGGTGGGTGACGATGATGCCGAAATACGCCCACGGGGCCGGAAAGTAGGCGTCGAAGCCGATGTTTAACGCCACGACGGTCCACAGCCCCATCTTGACCAGCCAGACCAGCGCAATAGTGTGGAGGTACGCGAGCGGCACCGTCAGCGGGACCTCGTCGAGCGATCTGCCGAGGAAAGGAAGAAGGGTGGCCAGCGACAGCGTCATCAGGAACAGCGCGGCCGGCGAGTCGGCGTACAACGGCCAGAGAAACGTCGAGACCTCGGGCATCGTCTCGACGTAGTACCGGACGCCGACGAGCATCGCGACGGCGTTGACGACCAGTAGCCACACGAGACTCGGCGTCTGCTCAAGGTAGTACCGTGCGTAGCGACGTGGCAACGGCCCCCGCTGCTCGCTCATGGGTCGATTCGGGGTCGCTCGCGGCAAAGCCCTGTCGGACGGGAGTCGGAACCCAATCCGCGCTGTTTGCACGACGGCAAAAGCGTGCCGGCGAACACTTATGTATGTCAATGACACACATTCGGGTGTACCGATGTTCGAACAGTTTTCGCGCGGATACTACCTCGGCCGCCTCTACGTCGAACCGAGAGACGACGCGGCGGCTGCGATGTGTCGCGAGCAGCACAAACGAGTGAACGAGCAGTTGTACGCCTCCGGCGAGGGGGTCGAGCGCACAGATTATCCGCTCGTAATGAAACTCGGTTCCCAGCACTTCGCCGTCCACGGGGACGAACAGGTCCCGGCGGACACGCTTGTCGTCCCCGAAACGATGCTTGAGAACGCCAACGTCCGGAACCCGCCCAGCCTCGAAGAGGTGTTCCTGGCGAAGGCGGACCACGCCGCACAGCTGCTCTCTATCTCAGAGGGGACGCCGACACTCCCGGACACCGCCGTTTGATGGCGTAGAATCTCCGCTCCGGTAGCGGTCGCCGCTGCCACCGAGCGGGCAGAAATCGATGCACTCCTCGAGGGCCGGTATAAGTAGGTTATACGCTTAAGCTACAGACCAATGCGGTCTGGGAGCTTCTACGCATCCGTATGTCACAGCGAAACCACGACGACGACCGGAATCGCGCAACGGAATCCAAATTCTACCTCCCCGCCGGAGTCACCCTGTCGTCCGAAACCAGTTGGTTCGGCCGTCTCTGGGCCACGCTGTTCAACCACCGCGTCTGAACTGACAGTATCGCTGTGTGGGAAAACGTCGCCCCGGCGGTGTCCATTCCGAACATCCATCTCAGGGTGACCCCCTCAGGATTAGCGATATAGTCCGGACGTAAGAAGACAGACAGCGTCACTGTGTTCAGATACCGTCCAACCGACTCAGTTAAGCTACCGCACAGCTATCGTTACAACCCCGGGAGCAAGAATTACAGGACTGGTTTTTACCAGGTATCTCGAACATAGGGTCAATCGTACGTTTCAGCGCACTACATCACAGAACATGACCGATATCAAGGCGGTCGTCCGGGCCGAACATCCTGACATAGTGCTCACAGAGACCGTCACTCACGACCGAAGCTCGAAAGTCAGGTCGGTGTCAGAGGCAGGGACAGACCCGACGTCGGGGAAGTTCTTCTATCATATCGAATCGTCTGACTTCCAGCAGTTCGAAGACGGATTACGGAATGACCGCACTATCGGTGGGTTCGAACGAGTCATCGAAACCAGAGACGGGGAAGCGATCTACAGCTTCGAGTACACGGACGAAGCGAAGATCCTCTCCCCGGTAATTTCGACCGCGAACGGCGTCATCCTCGACATGGAGAACGACGGGAGCGCCTGGATTCTAACAGTATGGATGCCTGACCGAACGGACCTGGGTCACCTCTGGGAGTATGCACAGGAGAATGGCATCGACATCGATCTACTGCGCGTGAACGAATACGCCAGTTTAGGCAAGACGGACGCTGGGTTGACCGACAGCCAACGAGACGCGCTCCTCGTCGCGCTCGAAACGGGGTATTTCGAAGAACCGCGGAACGCAACCCTCAGTGAGGTTGCCGCCGATCTGGATATCTCTCAGCCCGCAGCCAGCGGGCTCCTCCGACGTGGCATCAAGCGACTCGTCATCTCCTCCCTGCTGGATGACGGTGACACGCCAGACTGACCGGCGGTTCTTCGATGCAGTGACGGCCCGGGAAGTCACTTTTAAGCCCGTCCCCGTCCGCCATCCAGTCGATGCTTGACCGGTTGCTGGGCCGAGCGTCGCTGAAAGAGCGGGTGGCCGAACTCGAAGAGGAGAACCACCACCTCGAACGACAGCTCGATGCCGAGACGGAGCGCCGCGCCGACGCAGCGACCGAACGCCAGCGGGCCGAGGCGGAGGTCAATCGGCTGGAGGACCGCGTCGCCGAACTACAGGACCGCGTCGAGCGCCTGCAGGACGAGGAGGGCGAATCGACGTTTCGGGCCGAGGAGACGCTCAGTCGGGCGCGGCTCGGGGCAGTCCTCGACCGGCTGGAATCCTTCCAGACGGAGCCAGAGGGCGTGTTCACGGCCTACGTCGAGGCGGAGCGCTCCCTGCCCGGCCCGGTCCGGGACGCCTTCGGCGACCGCGCGTCGCTGGTCGCCAGCGCCGCGCCGTGCCTGGCTGTGACGGATGACGCCGGCCTCCTGTCGGCGTGCCTGTCCGTTCCCGCACCGCCGTCGGCGTTCACCGAGTGGAGCGACGCCGTGCAACTGGACCGGTCGTGGTTCGAACCGACCGGGGAGCACGTCGTCGCGCTGGTCCGGTCAGACCTGTTCGCCCTGGGCGAGTACGACGGCCGCGAGCGGACCGCGTTCCACGGGTTCGACTCGGAACTGAAGAGCCAGCACTCGAAGGGCGGCTTCTCGCAGGGTCGGTTCGAGCGGCTCCGGGACCAGCAGATCGACACCCATCTCGACCGCTGCCGGGCCGCCATCGAGGAGGTGTCGCCCGGCCGGCTGTACGTCGTCGGCGAGGGGTCGGTCATCCACGAGTTTGAGGGCCTCGCGACGGCGACGAAGCCGGTCGATGCGACCGGTGAGCCGGACGAAGCGCTCGACGACGCCGTCCGGTCGTTGTGGACAGTTCGGCTTCGCGTACCGTAGTTCGGAACCCGTTCATCCCAGCTCCGTCGGTGCCGGTTCCGTAGCTTTTTCGCGGGGCGGCGATTCTGTCCGGCTATGGCCGTAGCCATTTTGACACACGACGCCTTCCCCGACCGGGCCAAGACGGCCGTCGGGTTGTTGCGGTACGGTGACCGAGAAGTACGAGCACTTGTCGACCGCGAGCGGGCCGGCCAGCGCGTCCATGACTCGCTGCCGGACGTGCAGGACGCCCCAATCGTCGCGTCGATAGCCGACGCACCCGACGTCGACGCGCTCGTCATCGGCATCTCGCCAATCGGCGGGGAGTTCGACGAGTCCTGGCGCGCGGACGTACGCACGGCGCTCGAACGCGGCTGTGACGTGTATTCCGGACTGCATGATTTCCTGGCCGACGACGAGGAGTTCGCCCGCCTCGCCGCGGAACACGACGCCGAACTGCACGACCTCCGCAAGCCGCCCGAAGACCTGACCGTGGCAGCGGGGACCGCCGGTGACGTGGACGCGACAGTCGTCACCACTGTCGGCACCGACTGCTCGACCGGGAAAATGACCGCATCGTTCGAAATCCGCGACGCGGCGCGGGAGCGCGGTCTCGACGCCGCCGTCGTCCCGACGGGCCAGACGGGCATCGCCATCACCGGCTGGGGGATCGTCATCGACCGCGTCATCGCCGACTACGCCGCCGGGGCGGTCGAGCGACTGATCGAAGAAGCGGAGGCGGCGGACCTCCTCGTGGTCGAGGGCCAGGGCGCGCTGGCCCATCCGGCCTACTCCGGTGTGACGACGAGCATCCTCCACGGGTCGGCCCCCGACGCGCTCGTCATGTGTCACGAGGCCGGCCGCGAGGCCATCCACGGCTACGAGTCGTTCGCCGTTCCGCCGCTCTCCGAGTACGTCGACATCTACGAGCGCCTCGCCGCCCCCATCTCGGACGCGTCCGTCGTCGCGGGGATGCTGAACACGCGCCACCTCGACGACGACGCGGCCGCAGACGCCGTGGCGGAGTACAGCGAGGCCCTTGATACGCCGGCGACCGACCCCGTCCGCAACGGCGTTCCCGACGAGGTGCTGGACGCTATTCTATGAACTGGGCCATCGACCGCTACGAGCTGCCGCTGTCGAACCCGTTCGGCATCTCGCGGGAGACCAGCGAGACCAGCGAGACGGTCGTCGTTGAGCTCACCCACGAGGGAACCACCGGTATCGGAGCCGTCACGCCGTCGGCGTACTACGGCGAGAGCGCGGCGTCGGTGGCCGAAACGCTGCCCGCCCTCTGTGAGGTTGTCGACCGAATCGGCGACCCACACGCCCAGCAGCGCATCGAGCGGGAACTCGGCGAGCAAGCGCCGGACCAGCCTGCGGCCCGGATGGCCCTCTCCGTCGCCGTCCACGACCTCGCCGCTCGGAACATCGACCTGCCGCTGTACCGTCAGTGGGGGCTCGACCCCGACGCCGTCCCGCCGACGACCTACACGGTCGGCATCGACTCGCCCGAACGGATGGCCGAGAAAGCCAGCGAGGCGATCGCCAGCGGCTTCGGCCACCTGAAGGTCAAGCTCGGGACCGACGACGACCGGGCGCGACTGGACGCGGTCCGAGAAGCGGCCCCCGACGCCGAGCTACGCGTCGACGCCAACGCCGCCTGGACCGCCCAGGAGGCTATCGACAAGGCGGACTGGCTCGCCGACGCGGGCGTCACGATGCTGGAACAGCCGGTCGAAGCCGACGACATCGACGGCCTCCGCCGCGTGACCGAGGCGACCGGGATCCCCGTCGCGGCCGACGAGTCCTGCGTCACCGCGTCGGATGTACCCCGAGTCGCCGACGCCTGCGACATCGTCAACGCCAAACTGGTCAAATGCGGCGGCCTTCGACCCGCAATGGGACTCCTCTACGCCGCCGACGCCCACGGCCTCGACTCGATGCTCGGCTGCATGGTCGAGTCAAACGCCAGCATCGCCGCTGCGGTCCACCTCGCGCCGCTCGTCGACTACGTCGACCTCGACGGGGCGCTCCTGCTGGCATCGGACCCCTACGCCGGCGTGCCGCTCGACGGCGACGTGTTCGACCTCGCTTCGGTGTCGGCCGGCACCGGCGCACGGCCCACACCAGACGCGTAGCTGCGGGACAGTGCCGATAAAAAATCTGGTTCGGAGTGTGATGTGGCCCGTTTACGCCGACTGGACGGCGTCCAGCAGTTCGTCGTAGTCCGGCTCGTTGGTCGGGTCGTCGGCGACCCAGTTATAGGTGATCTCGCCGTCGTCGTCGACGACGAACACGGCGCGGTTCGCGACGCCGAGCAGCCCGAGGTCCTCGATGTCGATTTCGAGGTCGTAGTCCTGAATCGTCGACCGGCCCATGTCGCTGACCAGGTCGAACTCCAGGCCGTGCTCCTCGCGGAACGCGTTCTGTGAGAACGCCGAGTCCGCACTGACGCCGAGGATCGTCGCGCCGGCGTCGTGGAAGTCCCCGAGGTGCTCCTGCAGGGCCACCATCTCGTTGGAACAGGGCGGCGTGAACGCGCCCGGGAAGAAGGCGAGCACGACCGGCCCGTCGCCCAGGTGGTCGCTCAGTTCGAAGGCCTCTACCTCACCGTTCGCGATTGTCGCCGAGATGTCCGGCGCTGTGTCTCCAGTAGATACCATCAGTTGACACTAACGGCGTCAGCCGAATAAAGGCCTACCATCTGACAGAGCTACTCCGACTCCACGCTGCCGTGGGACTAGCCATCTACAGCCACTCGTCGAAGGAGTGGTACTCGCGGCTCGCCTCGATGTAGTCCCGTTGCATCGACTGGATGGCTGTCGAGAGGTCGTTGCCATCGTCGAGGTACTCGCGGACGCGGCCCACCTTCCAGTCGCTCGGGGTCATACCGGCCTCGTATCGGGCTTCGATAGGCCCGAGGTACTCCTCGATGCGGGCTTCCGGCACGTCTTGCTCAGCCAGTCCGAGGCGAGCGTACTCGAAGACCTCGCCGTAGATCTCGTCGTGGTCGGCCGTCCGCTCGCCCTCGGCTGTCACCCACGACAGGTCGGCGTCGGAGCCGTCTTCCGCGGCGTTGTAGAAGCTCCGGCGAGCCTCCTGCCATGGGAGTTCCGCGGCGGGGTGGTCCGCGACGACGAGGCCGCGGATGAGGCCGACCGTCAGCGCCTGCAGCCCGATCATGTCCTTGACGTGGGGCTGGGTCGGGAGCGGGCGATACTCGATGCGCAGCGACTTCTCTGTGCTTGCCCCGTCGACGGCAGCCCCGCCGATGACACACCGGAGCCAGCGCCAGTAGGTTCCGCGCTTGTGGTCGAACTCCCAGAACTCCTCGGCGAATTCCGTTCGCTCGTCGTCGTACAGGAACTCCCGGAGGAACGGCGCGAACAGGTCGTCGTCGACGACGCGGCCGACCACGTCCGTCGTGCTGTCGAGGTCCCGCGGGACCCGTACCTTCGGGTTCTCGCTGGTGTTGACCGACTGCTCGAAGGCCGCGATGCGGAGTTCGTGGTGCGTGTTCGCACAGAGCCACTCGCCGTCGGTGTCATCGTACATATCGGCGGGGAGGAACGGCGAATTGACTGCTAGCGCGAGCAGCGGCCCGAGCGTCCGTATCGCGGCGTTGTAGTACTCGGGGAACGCCTCGGCGTCCGGAATCTGGAGATGTGGCTGGATCGACGTGGCCAGCGACTCGAACAGGATCGTCGGGAACGAGCCGCTGTAGCCCGGCACGTCGAAGTCGATGCTGCCGCCGGCGCGGTCGAGCGCCTCGTTGTCCAGCGCGACGTATCTGGGGGCCTGCCGCATGTTGTCCGCGAGGACGACCCCGTCGCTTGTCTCGTGGGCCGAGAGGTACGCCTCGCTGCCCTCCGCTGGCGGGATCGTCCACATCGCGTCGAGGACGAGTTCGCAGTTGTGCTTGCTCGCCTGCTGGCGGGCCTGTTTCGTCTGCATCTCCACCGCCGTCGTCTGGACCTCCATCCCCGTCTCGTCGAAGCTGTTCGGCTCGGTGTTGACCTCGGCATTGTGCAGCCCCAGTTCCTTGTTGGCCTCGCCCTCGAACACCACGTCGGGCAGGCGGGTCAGCCGCCCTTCCCAGTCCTCGGGGTCCATGTACGGTTCGTCGTCCGCCCCGTCTTCGACGGTCGACTCGACGGCCGGTTCGGTCTCCTCCTCGGGCGTCTCCGGTTCGTCCTCGGCCAGCGGACTGTCCGGATCGATATCGAGTGACGGCCCTTCTCCGGGGCCGAACGAATCGTCCGAGCCGTCGGTGGCCTCCTGATCCGCCGACTCGTCTCCGGTGGGTTCCAGCGGCTCGCCTTCGTCCGGGTCCAGCGACGCCCCGTCGCCGCTCGGTTCCAGCGACGCCCCGCCCCCGTCTTCGGGCTCCGCCGGTGCATCGAGCGATCCGCTCCAGGCCGCCCCGCCCGACCCGCTCAGGACGTCGTCGAGGTCTTCTTCGGCGACTTCCTCGCTGTCTTCCTCCTCATCTGGTTCGGGCGGGTCCGGTTCGGCGTTGATCGCGTACAGTTCGATCTCCAGGCCGACAGAGAACGCGTCGTTGTCGAACTCCCCGGCCTCGATGGCTCTCCGGAGCTGCATCGCCTGTTCGTCGACCCGTTCAGTGAACGCCGCGGCAGTCTCGTCGGCGAGCGACCGGGTCACCAGGTCGACGATATCGTCCATGCTCGGTACTGTGTGGGCTCTTCCACTATAAGTGACCCGTCGTTCGTTTGCAGCACTGATACCGGGCGTTACTCGAAGAGGTCCTCGTGGCGGGCCGCGAGGTTGGCGTAATCGCCGGAGCTGAACGCCTCGAACACCTCGTTGGGGTCGATGGTGGTCTCGGACAGCGGCGTCACCGTGGCCGGGCTCCCGCGGACGAACGATTCCGCGGGCACCTCGTAGCCCGGTGGGACGACCGTTCCCATCGCGACGATGGATCCCTCGCCGATGGTGGCGTCGCTGACCGTCGAATTGAAGCCGACGAGCGCGCCGTCGTGGACTGCTGCATCGTTGAGAACGGCTCCGTGGCCGACCATCACCTTCTCGCCGACTGTCGAGGCGTGGACGATGGCCCCATCGCCGATCGCCGATTCGCGGCCCACTTCGACGGGTGCCACGTCGCCGCGCAACACGACGCCGGGCCAGACGTTCGCGTTCGGGCCGACGGTAACATCGCCGACCAGCGTCGCCTCGCGGCTGACGTGCGCGTAGCCGTGGATGTTCGGTGTGGCACCTTCAAACGCGTACTCTCGGCTGTCCATACTGTCTACAGCGTGTCGGCGGGCCGAAAAGATACCGGTCAGATCAGGGTAGTACTGGCAGTGTCTCCTGTTAGTTTTGTCTGCTCTCGGTGGCCACACAGCAGCACTACTCGATGTGGACCACGAGGACGGGAACGGGCGCGCTCTGGACGACGCGCTCGGTGACGCTGCCGAGATTGGCGACCCGGTCCCGCCCGGTTCGACCGTGGGTTCCCATCACGATGAGGTCGATGTCCTCCTGCTCGGCGTAGTCGGTGATCGTCTTGTGGGGAATCCCCTCCTGCATAGTCGTGACGACCTCGACGCCGGACTCCTCGCCGCCGACGACGATGTCGTCGAGTGCCACTTCTCCCTCCTCTTCCAGTGACTGGCGAACTTCGTCCTGTTTGGACTTGTCGGCCGCGAGGTACAGCCGCTTGTCCACGACGTACAGGCCGTGGAGAGTCGCGTCGTTGTCGCGCGCAATCGAGGTGGCATGTGCGAGCGTCTCCGTCGTTCCCGAACTGCCGTCTGTGGCTACGAGCACCGAATCGTACATATGCGGCTTCTCATGCGAACTGTGCCCACATAGTACTCCCTATCACGCCGACACGGTCCGTGGCTTCCAAACCGGTGTGAAACTGCTCGCTTCGACATCTGCTGTTCAGTGTATACCCGTTCTAACCATTATTTGTCAACAGGAATACTTTTGCCAGTTGCTGTCCATTGATTTCTATACGATGCAGGGGAGCACGCAGCCAGACGACACACGGGCAGAACTGTACGTTCGTTCATTGCTGCCCGACGGGCACACGCAGCAACAGGCTGCGGTTATCGACCGGCTTCAGGGGCTGTCGGACGCTGGCACTCTGTCAGATGTCACGGTTCAGGTTATCGGTCGGCAAATTCCGTCGACACCAGCGGAAGCGCGGACTGAACTCGGTCTGTTCGCCCTCAACCGGGTGAGCGTCTTTCAGGAATGGGCGAAACGCAACGACTGTTCACTCGACCCCGCGTTTCAGGTCCGGTCGGTGGACTCGGAAATAACTGGGGAGCAGTACCGGGCGCTCGTGTTTCCGGTCCAACTCCTGGCGGAGTACACCGGGTCGGAACTCACGTGCGTGACGCCGCATACGGCCGACGGGAAGACGGTCACCGTCAGGGACCGGCTCACAATGCTCGAAGGGGAGGAAGAACCGACGTTCACATCGCTGGAACGGGCGAGCGCACCGCGCCCGTCGGCGCAGTCTGACCTGCCGGCAGTCGACACCGTCGACGAGGATTCGGACCCGTTGTTGCCAGAGTAACAGAGCGTCGCCCGCGTCTCAATACACTTATCCCCGGCCGCCGTCGTATCCTCGGATATGAGTACGGTCACGGTCACGCTGCCCGACGGGACCCCCCTAGAGGTCGAGCGTGGCAGCACGGTCGAGGATGTCGCCTACGAAATCGGGCCAGGGCTGGGTGACGACACGGTCGCCGGCGTCGTCGACGGCGAGCTTGTCGACAAGCACGCGCCGCTGACAGCCGATGTCGAGCTCGAAATCGTCACCGAGAGCAGTGACGAGTACCTCGATGTGCTGCGTCACTCTGCCGCCCACGTCTTCGCCCAGGCGCTGCAGCGACTCTACCCCGACGCGAAGCTCACTATCGGGCCGTGGACCGACAACGGGTTCTACTACGACATCACCGGCGTCGACATCGACGAGGACGACCTCGAAGATATCGAGGCCGAAGCCGACGAGATTATCGAGGAGGACCTCGACATCGAGCGCGAACTCGTCGACCGGGAGGACGCCTTCGAGCGCTACGAGGACAACCCGTTCAAACAGGACATCCTCGAAACCGAGGCCGCGGACCAGGAGGCGGTCTCCTTCTACAGCCAGGGCGAGTTCGAGGACCTCTGTCAGGGCCCCCACGTCGAATCGACCGGTGAGATCGGCGGCTTTGCCCTGCTCGAAATCTCCGCTGCGTTCTGGCGCGGCGAGGAGGACAACGAGACCCTGACCCGCGTCTACGGCACCGCCTTCCCGACGCAGGACGCGCTCGACGAGTTCCTCGAACAGCGCCGCAAGGCCGAGGAGCGCGACCACCGCAAGATCGGCCAGGAGATGGACCTGTTCTCTATCGACGAGACGACCGGGCCGGGCCTGCCGTTGTATGAACCCAACGGCAAGAAGATCCTCAACGAACTCTCGGACTACGTCGCCGGCCTCAACCGCGACGCGGGCTACGACGAGGTCGAGACGCCCCACGTGTTCCGCACCGAACTGTGGAAGAAGTCGGGCCACTACGAGAACTACGTCGACGACATGTTCCTGCTGGACGTCAACGACGAGGAGTACGGCCTGAAGCCGATGAACTGCCCTGGCCACGCGACTATCTTCGAGCAGAACTCCTGGAGCTACCGGGACCTGCCGGTGCGGTACTTCGAGGACGGGAAGGTCTACCGCAAAGAGCAACGGGGCGAACTCTCCGGGCTCTCCCGGACGTGGGCCTTCACCATCGACGACGGCCACCTGTTCGTCCGCCCCGACCAGATCGAGGAGGAGGTGCTGGCGACGGTCGACATCATCCTCGATACGCTCGACACGTTCAACCTCGACTACACCGTCCAGTTCGCTACCCGACCGGAGAAGTCCGTCGGCGGCGACGAGATCTGGGAGAAAGCCGAGTCCCAGCTCGAAGCCGTCCTCGACGAGCAGGACATCGACTACGTCGTCGAGGAAGGTGACGGCGCGTTCTACGGCCCGAAGATCGACTTCGCCTTCGAGGACGCGCTCGGTCGCCACTGGGATGGCCCGACCGTCCAGCTGGATTTCAACATGCCCGAGCGGTTCGACCTCTCCTACACCGGCGAGGATAACGAGGAGCACCGCCCGGTGATGATCCACCGCGCGCTGTATGGCTCCTACGAGCGCTTTTTTATGGTGCTGACCGAGCACTACAACGGGAAGTTCCCGCCGTGGCTCGCCCCCGAGCAGATCCGCCTGCTGCCGGTCAGCGACGACAACATCGCCTACTGCGAGGAGATTCAGGACGAACTCGACGACTTCCGGGTCACCATCGAGGACCGCTCCTGGACCGTCGGCAAGAAAATCCAACAGGCCCACGACGACCGTGTGCCCTACATGTGTGTCATCGGCGACAACGAGGCGGAAGCCGGGACCATCTCGGTCAGGGACCGCAAGGAACGCGAGGAGAAGGACATCGACATCGCCGCGTTCCGCGACCACCTCGAAACCGAAATCGAGCAACAGCGGACCGCCGTGACGTTCCTCGCCGGCCGGTAGTCGCTGCCCGACTGATTCTCGCTGATTGTCCATCGGCTACCCAGCGCGTGCCGGGCCCGTCCTTTTATCCCCGGCGGGCGAGCCGACCTGTATGCCAACTGACAGCGGCGAGTCGAGCGACACCATGCGGGAGCGCGCCGCCGGGGACACGCGACTGCTCTGGCTCCTCCTCGGTGCGGACCGCTGGCTCGTCACCGCCCTCCTCTCGGCTGTCCCGTTCTGTGGTATTCTCGCGGTCGGCCTCTTGCATCCCACACCGGTCCTGACGCTGTTGACCCGCGGCGACCCGGTCGAAACCCTGTTCCAGGCGCTGATTACGGGGAGCATAACCGCCGTTACCCTGGTCCTGACACTGAATCAGCTCGTCCTGTCGCAGGAACTCGGTGCGGTGGGCGACCAGCGCGAGCGGATGACGGGGTCGATGCAGTTCCGGGCCGACGTCGCCGACGCCGTCGACACACCAGTCAGCCCCGCCGAACCATCGGCGTTTCTCCGGTCGCTGGTCCGCGGGACCGCCGAACGGGCCGAGAACGCCCAGGACGCCGCCGACCGGACGGCGCTCGATGATGATCTGGCGGCGTTGCTTTCGAACTATCTGGAGGACGTGATAACCAACGCCGACGGGGTCACCGACCAGCTCGAAGGCGGGACCTTCGGGGAGTTCGAGGTCGTCAAGGCCGCGTTGAACTACAACTACTCCTGGAAGCTGTACGCCGGTCGGCGCATCCGCGAAGTCTACGCCGAGCAACTCACCGACGAGATCGACGACTCGCTCGCGGAGCTCGTCGAGACACTCGAACTGTTTGGCCCGGCCCGGGAGCACTTCAAGACGCTGTACTTCCAGTGGGAGCTGTCCGACCTCTCCCGGACGATGCTGAACGTCGCGATTCCGGCGCTTACGGTCGCAATCACCTCGTTGCTGTTTCTCGATGCGCAGGACTTCGTCGGCGTCACGGCCGGTGTACCCGACGTGTTGTGGCTGCTCGCGGTGACGACGACGGCATCGGTGCTTCCGTTCACGGTCCTGATCTCGTACGTCCTCCGCATCGTCACGATAACCAAGCGAACGCTCGCCATCGGACCGTTCATCCTCCGCGAGACGGACCGGAGCGTCGACGTCGACTGGGAGTGACGCCGCCACACCACCACGGTATAAGTACCGGACCGGACTCGCTACTACTATGCAGATTGGCTCGCGTCGGTGCGTCCTCAATCCCGTCAGCGGCGACGGCGAGCACGCCGACTACGTCCCACGGCTGATGGAAGCACGCGGGTTCGAGGTGTTCGAGACCGAGGAAGCGGGCGACGCGTTCGAACTCGGCCGTGAGGCCGGCCGGGCCGAGGCCTCGGAGGTCGCCGTCTGCGGCGGCGACGGGACGATAAACGAGGTCGTCCGCGGGCTCAGCGACGCCGGCCACCTCGACTCGGTGACGCTGAGCGTCATCCCCGCCGGGACGGCCAACCTCCTGGCCGGGAACATCGGCGTCACGGACATCGAACATGCTGTCGAGATCGCCGACACCGGAGAGACGCGATCAGTTGACATCGGCGTCGCTGACGACGAACCGTTTCTCGTCTCCTGTATCGCCGGGCTCCCCGCCGACGCCAGCGTCTCGACACCGAGCGACCTCAAAGAGCGGTTCGGCACGCTGGCGTTTCTCATCACCGGGACGCAGGAGGCGCTTCGTTTCGACGGGCTCGACATCACTGTCGCGGCCGTCGGCGAGGACGGCCCGTTTACGTGGTCGGGCGAGGCCGCCTGCCTACTGGTGGGCAACGCCCGGAAGTTCGTCGCCGAGGGCGGACAGGCAAACACGGAAGACGGCCTGCTGGACGTGGCTATCGTCGAACAGATGCCCACGGGCAACCTCGTCGCGGAGGCCATCGGCCAGCGACTGCTGGCGCTCGACACCGACGGCGTGACCCACGTCCGGGCGGACGAGGTCACCGTCGCCGGCCACGACGACCCACTCACGTTCAGCCGGGACGGCGAACTCAGCACGCACGAGACGCTGTCGCTCTCGGTGCGCGAGCGCGCCCTGACGCTTCGCGTCGGAGCGGGCTACGAGCAGGACCCGGAGTGAGACCGGTCGCCTGTCACAGCCATCCGCTGGCGGAGTGACCGGTCGGCCCCCCGACGCTTTTGCCCCCGTCCGTCGAGGGAAATAGTATGCCCCCGCTCACGACGGGCGCGCTCGTGGTCTTCGCGCTCGTCGCCGCCGCGCTGACGCTGTTCGTCACCGAGTGGCTGCCGCCGGACATGACGGCCGTCGCCGTCCTCGTCGCGCTGGTCGTGCTGGAACCGTACACCGGCGTCCCGGCACGGACGTCCATCGAGGGATTCGCCAGCCCGGCGGTGATAACCATCGTCGCGATGTACATCCTCAGCGCCGGCGTCGAGTCTGCCGGCGTCGTCGACTGGCTGGCCGGCAAACTGGCGTCGCTGACCGGCGGCGACGAGCAGCGCCTGCTGACCGCCATCGTGGGCACGACGGGCGTCAGTGCCGGGTTCGTCAACAACACGCCAGTCGTCGCCGTTTTTATTCCACTCGTCACCGGCCTCTCCGAGCGCTACGGCATCTCGCCGTCGAATCTCCTGTTGCCGCTGTCCTTCGCTGCGATGCTTGGCGGGACGCTCACGCTGGTGGGAACCTCGACGAACCTCCTCGCCAGCGACCTCTCGGCGCAGTTGCTCGACCGGTCGTTCTCGATGTTCACGCTGACGCCTGTCGGCGTCGTCATTCTCGCTGTCGGCGTGGCCTACCTGCTGACGGTCGGTCGGGCGCTCGTCCCCGAACGGGTCCACCCCGCGGCCGATTTCACGGAGGAATTCGACATGGACCGACACCTGTCGCAGTTACGGGTGCGCGAATCGTCGCCGCTGGTCGGCCTGACGGTGCAGGAGGCGCTGGAAGGCAGCGTCTCGGCCGAAACGGCGGCCGAAGTCTCCGAAACGGTCAGTGTGGGGGAGTCGCTGCCGACCGAAGCCACCGTCGAACAGGTCATCGCCGCGAGCAGCGCGCTCGACATCGACGTGCTCCAGATCGACCGCAACGGCAAGTCGTTCTTCGCGACGGCCACAGATCGACCGTTCGAACTCGGCGACGTGCTGACAGTCCGGGGGAACCGCCAGGCCGTCAATCAGTTCGCGCAGACGCTCGACCTGCGGGATCTCGCCCGCGAGTCCGTGACGGCGGATCTCCTGGCAGAGAGCGGCCATCCGGGCGTGCTCGCGGAGGCCGTCATCCACCGCGAGTCTCGGCTTCAGGGCCGGACGCTCGCGGACGTGCAACTGCGCAGCCGCTTCGACGTGACGGTCCTCGCCGTCCGGCGCGGCGACGAGGTCATCCACGAGAACCTCGCGGCGGTCGAACTGTCCGCCGGGGACCTACTCCTCGTCCAGACGCCCCTCGACGAGGTGGGGCACCTCCAGGACGAGGGGTACCTGGTCCTGACCGAGGGGCCGCCGGAGCTGTTCGACGCGCTCGACGGCGGGCCGCCGTCGCTCGATGCCTCGGCGGCAGTCCCACTTGCGACCCTGCTCGCAGTCATCGCGCTCGCGGCGCTGGACCTGCTCCCCATCTACATCGCCGCGCTGGGCGGCGTCGTCGCTACGGTCGCGACTGGCACGCTGAGCGCGTCCCAGGCCTACGATGCTGTGAGCTGGAACATCGTGTTCCTGCTCGCCGGACTGCTCCCGCTGGGGCAGGCGATGCAAGCGACCGGCGGGGCCGCGTTCGTCGGCGCGCTCCTCGTCGACGCTGCCGGCGTCCTCCCGCCGCTCGCGCTGCTGGCGCTGGTGTACCTTTTGACGGCCGTCCTCGCCAGTGTCATCACCCCGGCCGCGACCGTCGTACTGATGATCCCGATCGCCGTCGCCACCGCCGCCGAAATCGGCGTCGCCGGGTTCCCGTTCCTCGTCGTCGTGACGTTCGCAGTCGCGACGGCGTTCCTGACGCCAATCGGGTACCAGACGAACCTGATGGTGTACGGCCCCGGCGGATACCGCTTTACCGACTTCCTGCGCGTCGGCGGCCCGCTGCAACTCCTTCTGTGCGGCGTCACGACTCTCTCGGTGTCTGTCGTCTGGCCGCTGTAAAACCACGCCCTGGCGGCGCTACTGCTCGTCCTCTTTCAGTTCGTCCAGCTCCGACTCGACCTCGCTCTCGTCGACATCGACCTGCGTGGTCTCGTCTGTGAGTTCCTGTTCCAGTTCGGCCTCGGAGACATCGACGTCTGCCGACCCGCTGTCGCCGTCCTCGGTTTTCCCCATCTCGGCTTTCAGGGTGTCGAGTTCGGCGTCGACCGACCCCTTCTGCTGGACTTCCTCCAGTTCCTGTTCCAGCGAGCTCTTATCCGAGAGCTGGTTTTCGAGGACGCCGTCCTCGCGGAGTTCGTCCATCGCCTGCGAGCGGGCCTCCATGTCTTCGGTCCGTTCCTCGGCCCGCTCGATGGCCTGGTTGATGTCCTGCATCTCGTCGCCAGCGCCGGTCATCGCCTCGTTCACACGGGCGGAGGCCTTTGCGGCCTCGTGACGGGCCTTCATCGTCTCCTTTTTCGTCCGGAACTGCTCGATCTGTTTCTGGAGTTCGTCTTTCTGCTCGACCAGCTGGTCCTGCTGGGCCTGCAGGTCCTGTATCTGACCTTCCAGCTCCTCGATCTGGCTCATCTTCTGCTTTTTTTTCTCTAGGGCCTGGCGCGCGAGGTCTTCGCGGTCCTGCTCGACGGCCTGGCGCGCCTGTTCGTTGTGCTTCTCGACGTTCTCTTCGAGGCGGCGTTTCTGTATCTCCAGTCGCTTCTTCTGGGTCGTCAGGTCCGCGATGCCCTGCTTGACGTCCTGCAGTTCGTCACGCAACTGCTCGTAGCTGTAGTCGAGGGTCTCTGTCGGGTCCTCCGCTCGGTTCAGGACGGCGTTGAGCTTCGAGCGGATGACGTACGACGCGCGCGAGAGGATTCCCATGTATGCGCATTGGTCTCTCCAACCTTAAATTTCTTACAGAGGTATGACGAGTGAACACGCATGGGTGACACCGTTCGGATACCAGGTGGCCGGGCCGTCACTGCGACACTCGACCGCCCCGAGTCGGATACCGTCGTCGTCGCGTGCCCGCCACATCCACAGCATGGGGGGTCGCGGTCGGACACGCGGCTGCAAGCGGTCAGCGACGCGCTCGCGCCCGAGGTCGGCTGTCTCCGCTTCGACTACGGCGCGTGGGACGAGGGCCGCGGCGAGCGGGTCGATGCCGAGAACGCACTGGCGTGGGCCGGCGAGCGGGTCGATTCCGTCGGCTTGGTTGGCTACAGTTTCGGCGCAGCCGTCGCGCTCCGCGCGGCCGCCGAACTCGACGCCGCGGCCGAGCCAGCGGTCCTGTCAGTGCTTGCGCCGCCGGCCGGACTGACCGACCATCTCGACGCTATCGCCGCGCTAGACGCCATCGACTGCCCGGTACAGGTCGTGGTCGGGGAGCGCGACGACACTGTCGACTGGGAACCGGTCGCCGACCGCGCCGAAACGCTGGGCCACACCGTCGAACGACTGCCTGCAGACCACCACTTCGTCGGCCAGCAGGGTCGTATCGGCGAGACTGTCGGTCCGTTTCTCCGCAACCGCCTGTAGCCGCTGGGAACCGCCCGCTCAGCGGTACAGGGGCACCCCTCACCGCCCGTGCGCTGGCTGCTGTCCGATTCGTCGGTGGGGCGGTATCGAAAGACAGAGGCGCTGTCGGCCCATCCTTCGGATATGAATCGCGCGCTTTCGTTCGCCGCCGTTTCGTTCGTTGCAACCCTGGTGACGCTGCTAATACTGATGCAGACGGCGCTCGTCGCGGGCGGGCCGGCCCGGGCGTTCGTTCTCGCTTCGATGGGTGGGCTGGGAACGTACGTCGCGATCAGATCCGGCGTGCTCAAGTCCTGATTGTCGGCCGAAGTTACATTTATACTATATACTGATAAATAGTGTAGTATGTCAACTCGAACCAGGGCGGCGGTGTCTCACTCGACACGACACGGCGTCGTCTCGCTGCTGGGTGGGTTCGTCGCCGGCTACCTGCTGTTTATCGCTATCGGCTCCAGTCCCAGTGACGCGGTGTTCTCGGCGCTTTCTCTCGCCGTTCTCGTGGCTGCGTGGCGCGTCCTCACGCGGCCGTCACTGTAAGCGCGTTGACACTGCGACGGGGTGGCGAACAGTGCGCGCTCCGAAACCGTTTAGACTACGCGGGGTTCACCGTCGGTATGCCGACCGAACCCGAAACGGACTACGACCCGGAGCTGGGTCGGAAGTTCATCTTCGTCACCGGTGGCGTGATGTCTGGCCTGGGGAAAGGCATCACCGCCGCCAGCACAGGACGGTTACTCAAAAACGCCGGGTTCGACGTTACAGCGGTCAAGATTGACCCGTATCTGAACGTCGACGCCGGGACGATGAACCCCTTCCAGCACGGCGAGGTGTACGTGCTCAAAGACGGCGGGGAGGTCGACCTCGACCTGGGGAACTACGAGCGGTTCCTCGACATCGACATGACCTTCGACCACAACGTCACCACGGGGAAGACCTACCAGCACGTCATCGAGAAGGAGCGGTCCGGCGACTACCTCGGTCGCACGGTCCAGATCATCCCGCATATCACTGACGACATCAAGCGCCGCATCCGCGAGGCCGCCGAGGGCAACGACGTCTGTATCATCGAAGTCGGCGGCACCGTCGGCGACATCGAGGGGATGCCGTATCTCGAAGCGCTCCGGCAGTTCGCCCACGAGGAAGACGAGGACGATATTCTCTTTACCCACGTCACGCTCGTCCCCTACTCGAAAAACGGCGAGCAGAAGACCAAGCCGACCCAGCACTCCGTGAAGGAACTGCGCTCTATCGGCCTGCAGCCCGACATTCTCGTCGGCCGCTGTTCGGACAAGCTCGACATCGACACGAAAGAGAAGATCGCGCTGTTCTGTGACGTGCCGACGGAGGCCGTCTTCTCGAACCCGGACGTCGACGACATCTACCACGTCCCGCTGATGGTCGAGGAGGAAGGCCTCGACGAGTACGTGATGGAGGAACTCGACATCGCGTCGGAGGCCCTGCCCGAGGACGAGCGGGAGAACCGCTGGCGCGACCTCGTCACCCAGCAGACCGAGGGCGAGGTCGAGGTCGCTCTCGTCGGCAAGTACGACCTCGAAGACGCCTACATGTCCGTCCACGAGGCGCTGAAACACGCCGGCCTGGAGAAAAACGTCGACGTGAACGTCCGGTGGGTCAACTCCGAGAAGATGAGCGACCACCACGCCGACCGGATGCGAGAGGCCGACGCCATCGTCGTGCCGGGCGGCTTCGGCGCACGGGGCACGGAGGGCAAGATCGAGGCGATCCGCTACGCCCGCGAGAACGACGTCCCGTTCCTCGGGCTGTGTCTCGGCTTCCAGATGGCCGTCGTCGAGTACGCCCGCAACGTGCTGGACCTCCAAGACGCTCACTCGGCGGAACTGGACGAGGACACGCCATACCCCGTCATCGACATCCTCCCCGAGCAGTACGAGATCGAGGACATGGGCGGGACGATGCGGCTGGGTGCCCACGAGACCGAAATCGACGCGAACACCCTCGCCGCGACGCTGTACGGCGGCGAGTCCTGCACGGAGCGACACCGCCACCGCTACGAGGTCAACCCCGAGTACATCGACGACCTCGAAGCCGCCGGGCTGAAGTTCTCCGGCCGCGCCGGGAACCGTATGGAGATACTCGAACTCGCGCCCGAAGAGCACCCCTACTTCATCGGGACGCAGTTCCATCCGGAGTTCCGCTCCCGACCGACGCGTGCCAGCCCGCCCTTCGTCGGCCTGCTCGAGGCCGTACTCGGCGACGACCCGCACGCTGTGACGACCGAGGAGGTGAGCCACTGATGGTGAACGTCGACGAGTTCATCACCGACGCCAAAGACGAGATCGCCGACGAGATCGGCGACAAGAACGCCGTCATCGCGCTGTCGGGCGGCGTCGACTCCTCGACGGCCGCTGCGCTGGCCTACGAGGCCATCGGCGACCAGCTCACTCCCGTCTACGTCGACACCGGGCTGATGCGGAAAGGCGAGACCGACCAGATCCGCGAGACGTTCAGCTATATGGACTCGCTGCGGATCGTCGACGCCCAGGACCGCTTCCTCGACGCGCTCGGCGACGAGACCGACCCCGAGGAGAAGCGCCACATCATCGGCGAGCAGTTCATCCGGGAGTTCGAGACCGTTGCGAAGGACGTCGACGCTGACTACCTCGTCCAGGGAACCATCTACCCGGACCGCATCGAGAGCGAGGGGACCATCAAGTCCCACCACAACGTCGGCGGCCTCCCCGAAGTCGTGGACTTCGAGGGCATTGTCGAGCCGATGCGGGACCTCTACAAGGACGAGGTCCGGGAGGTCGCCCGCGCGCTCGACCTCGAAGAGATCATCTCAGAGCGGATGCCGTTCCCCGGCCCCGGCCTCGCCGTCCGCATCATCGGCGCGGTCACCGAGGAGAAACTCGAAGTCGCCCGCGAGGCCAACCACGTCGTCGAAGAGGAGCTGGAGGAGTACGAGCCGTGGCAGGCGCTTGCCGCCGTCATCGGCAAGGCCACCGGGGTCAAAGGTGACAACCGCGTCCACGGCTGGGTCGTCGCCGTCCGCTCCGTCGAGAGCCGGGACGGGATGACCGCCCGCGCACAGGAACTCGACTGGGACACGCTCCAGCGCATCCAGTCGCGCATCACCGGAGCCCACGAGAACGTCGCCCGCGTCGTCTACGACGTGACCCACAAACCGCCGGCGACCATCGAGTACGAATGAAGGTCGTTCTCGTCGGCTCGGACCCGAACGGACTCACGGATGCGCTGGAGGCCGAAGGCCACACGGTGACGGTCGCCGACGTGGGCAACCGACCTGGCCTGGAGGAAGCCGGCATCCACGAGGGCGACGTGTACCTGCTGACCGAGATGTCACAGGCCACCTCCATCGCCGTCGCCAAGGACCTCAACCCCGACCTCCGCGTCGTCGTCTACGCCGAGGGGTCGTTGCCGGATTTCGCCAGCCGACAGACCGACCTCGTCGTCGACCCGGACTTGCTTGACATCGACGCGGTCGCCGAGGAACTGTAGCGCACTCCCACGTTTCCGGGGTTCACTCACAGCGTCGCCGCAAGCCGATCCAGTCGCTCCCCGCCGTTTTTCTGAAACGGAACGCCGTGGCCCGGGACAGCGATCTCAAACCCTGGTGCGCGCTCGACGAAGTCACTGATACTCCGGGTGACGGCGTCTGTGTCGTAGCTCAGTAGCCACGGCGAGGGCTCGAAGCGGCCGCCGTCCTCCCGAACGAGGTCCCCCAGCAGCCCCAGCGACAGGGTTTCGCTGACGTAGCAGACGTGGCCCGGCGTGTGGCCGGGGGTATGGTAGACGGTGAAGCTGCCGACGGTGTCGCCGTCGGCCAGGGGGACGACGTCGTTGTCCGGCACGTTTCGTAGCGGGGAGACGAGGCGCTGGAACGCGCCCTTGTGATTCCCCAGCGGCGGGGCCTCCTCGCCGGTGACCAGCGGCGCGTCGCGTTCACCGACGTAGATGGTCACGTCGAGGCCGTCGAAGGCCGACAGGCCGCCGACGTGGTCGAGGTCGAAGTGGGTCAGCAGAATCCGGTCCAGATCTCGGAGTTCGTAGCCGGCGTCGCTCAGGCCGGCGATCAGTTTGTTCCCGTGCCAGGGCAGCCCCGCGTCTACGAGCGTTAGCGTTCCGCTGTCGTCGACGAGCGTTACGTTGACGCCCGTGAGATCGTACCACCAGATATCGTCGGCGAGCGCCGTTACCATAGCGCGGGGTTGGAGCGACGATTCCTAAACCCTTGGTCACCGTTCCGTTTCGGCGGGCTGGCTCCGATCTTAGTCGAGTGCGACCGGCGCAGCCTGTCGCACGTCGTCCTGAAGGCGGTCGGCATGTTCCAGTCGAATCTCTCGGGCCGCGCGAGCCGTGATCGGTTCCGGTCTGTCGAAGGTCGGTGCGACCGGCTCGTACGCGTCCACGTCGAATCCCATCCGGTCGAGATACGACCGAACGCTGTCAGCGGTGACTCCGTCCCGGATAGCGTCGTTCGCGTACGCGAGCACGGCGTCGAACTCGGGGAGCACGATCTCGTCGTCGGTAACACGGCCCGTCTCCCCTTCGATACGTACCTCAGTTTCCCTGAGGTGGTCCATGAGCGATGCCACCGAGTCGGCGAGTTGCAGGATCTGACTCGGGAGCGCAGCGTCCGGCGACCGCCACTCGACGGTGCCGAACTCGGCCCGGAGCTGGACCGGTGTCCAGATAGCGCTTTCGGGCTCGAAGTTCGCCGCAACGGTTCGACGGTCTATACCGGCGTCGATAGCCGCGGTCACGAACTCGTCGTAGCGCCGTTCGAGCCGGCGGTCCCACTCCTCGGTGTCGTCGAGATACGACCACAGCCAGCCCTGGTGTGGCACCGAGTTGTACGCCATCCAGCGGTACAGTTTCGAGCGCGCACTGTCGGCCAGCCGCCGGCCGCGGAAGTACGGCGAGGACGAGACGAGCGCTAGCGCGGGGTCAATGGCGATCAGCGTGTTCAACTGATCGATTTCCCGCCCCGACTGCTGTTCGACGTGGATGTGCGTGCCGGCACAGTGGCGAACGTACTCGAAATCGTCGCCGACGACACAGTTTTGGATCCGGGTCCGGTCGCACGGAATCTCCTGAATCTCGTCAGCGTTAACAGGGGTCGAAAGCGGTACGAGGCGTTTCCCGATGTCGTCGGCCCGCCGCAACACGGCTCCGAGCCGGTCAAGGAGTTCCTCGCGCAGTTCTGTCGCTGTCTCACATGGCGTCGTCTTGACTTCCAGCAGGGGCTCGACGAACTCCCGCTCCGCCCCCGGAGCCGCGTCGACGAGCGCGCCCGGTTCGACCAGCCGGCCCGCGTCGTCGATGACCCAGTACTCCACTTCGATGCTCCGTCGTATCGGTTCGGATTCGTGTACTGACACAGTGGCCTCGCTGTGGATTCAGCGGTGTGTTCCCGCACCGGAATTTATTGGTAACACACCACACGAAAACTGCGGCCAGATGGCTTATGATAGTTGTGTGATTCGTAATATTTGCGGCGGATAAGATTACAGTCCCAGTTATAGATACTGTCGAACCGGGCGTGCGTTCCATAGAATCCGGTATCAATCCATATACAGAAACTTTAAGTCGATATCGAACGGCGCTGCTCCCGCTTAGAACGGTAACTGCGACCGGACGAACTGCATCCCGGTCTTGACCTTCGACGGGTCCCGGATGCGCTCCATCTCCGCGTCAGTGAGTTCGAAATCGAAGACGGCCATGTTCGCTTCCAGATGCTCCCGGCTGGACGCTTTCGGAATCGTGGCGACGCCCTCCTGCTGAACCAGCCACCGGAGCGCGACTTGTGCCGAAGATTTCCCGTACTTGTTGCCGATCTGGACGAGCGCCGGGTCGTCGAGGACGCCACCGCGGGCGAGGGGGCTGTAGGCGGTCAGGAGCACGTCGTGGATGCGACAGTAGTCGAGCAGCTTGCGCTGATCCCAGTAGGGGTGGTACTGCACCTGGTCGGTGAAGATGGGGGTCGACGAGGTGGTCCGCGCCTTGTCCAGCAGCGATGGTGAGAAGTTGCTGACGCCGATATGACGGACCAGCCCCTCCTCGACGAGGTCGTTCATCGCGCCCAGCGTCTCCGACAGCGGGGCCATCCACGGCGTGTTCGGCCAGTGGATGAGCAGCAGGTCCAGATAGTCCGTGCCCAGTTTGTTCAGACTCTCCCGCGTCGACCGGCGGACGCTCCGCTCGTCGCGGTTCGAGCCGTCGAGCTTCGTCGTCAGAAACACGTCCTCGCGGTCGACTGCGGCGGCCTCCATCCCCAAGCCGACCTGCCGTTCGTTGCCGTACGCCTGCGCGGTGTCGATGTGGCGATAGCCCATCTCCAGGGCCGTTTCGACGGTCTCACGGCAGGTCTGGCCGGTGAGCTGCCACGTTCCGAGGCCGAGTGCGGGGACCGACGTTCCCTGGACCTGAATGTCGTCCATGCAGGGTGTTGGAGGGGGTCGGTGAAAAGTCAGTGGCTACGGCACGCCGCTGTCTCGAACCGGCCAGCACTACTGTGTCGTCGTCACTTTTCGAGGATAATCCCGCCCGAGCCGACAGCGATGTCGGTGCCGCCGCGGACGACGGCCTTCAGGCTCTCGCCGGCGGGCGTCTCCTCCTGGGTCCAGTCGCCATCGCCCAGCGCATACACCTTGCCGCCGCCACCGACCGTGTAGCCGGTGCTGTCGTCGTCGGTGACCTCGATGTCGCGCAGGCCGGCGTCGCCGGTGTCGGTCGGCGTCCACTCCGAGCCGTTCCAGTGGAAGATCATCCCACCGCCGCCGGAGACCCACACGTCGTCCGGACCGTCGGAGTCGACGCCGTAGAAGTTGACGTTGGCGTCAGCGAGACCGATCTTGTCCCACGTCGAGCCGTCGTCGGTGACGAAGACGCTCTTGTTCCCGTCGACGATGTGGCCCGAGCGCACGCCGTGGAAGTCGACGGCGTTGATGGCCGACCCGGACCCGGGCGTGGTGTAGTCCCAGGTCTCGCTCGCGCCGTTCTCGAAGCTGTAGTACATCTTGCCGGAGTCGCCGGCGACGTAGACGTTCGCCTCGCCGGCGTCGCCGGTCACGGACACGTCGTTGAAATTGTTGGTGACGTCCATCGGGGCGCTGTGGTCGGTGAGGACGCCCGATTCAACGTCGTACTCGCCGATAGCGCCCGAGGAACCAACGAACCAGAGGGCCTTGCCGTCGTCGGTCACGTCGGCCCCGTAGAGGCTGTTGCCGTTGCCGGTCGGGCCGCCGCCGATGACCTTCTGCCAGCCCGTGCTGGTCCGTTCGAGGACGATACCGCCACCCGCCACCGCGTACGCGCCGGTGGCCGTGTATTCGACGTCGTGGAGGGTGTTCCCGGTCGGGGACTCGACGGACTCCCAGGGACCGGCCGCCGCAACCGTCCCGGAGAGGGCCGCCCCGCCCAGTGCGGCTGCAGCTGTCGCGCCGATACCCGTGAGCACGCCACGTCGTGTCGCGTTGCGATCGGACATGACATCCGAGCCTGTGGACTGTCTCCACTTCAATGGGGGGCGAAGTTAACGACCTTTCACGGTGTTTTAAGCGTTTAAACGGTCGATATTCGGGAGAACAGCCCGTTGACATCGGAAAAACGGGCAACCCGGATCGAACCGGCAAATATCACGTTAAGTCGGCTAAACGGACACAAGACTGATACCGCGAGTCCGTCCGATCGGTTCAGGACAGTTCAGCGACGAGGCGCGGGGCTTCCGTCGCGATGATCTCGTCGATAGCAATACGGACTGCCGCTGGGTCCGCGGGCAGACAGAACACTGGCGTCTCGTCGGCGATCCCGGCGGTCGCGCGGACAGCGATGACACCGGTCCCTTGGTGTTCGAAGAGGAGGCTCCGGTACACTTCCTCGAACCCCGGCAGCGCCTTTTCGAACAGCGGGTGGACCGCTTCGAGGGTGTGCTCAGTCGGCGCAACACCGAGGCCGCCGGCGGTGACGACGACCTCCACGTCGTCGCGCCCGACCAGCCGGTCGACGGCCGCTTGAACGCCGTCGTAGTCCCCTCGCAGGCGTTCGCGGGCTGTGACCGCCTGCCCGGCCGCTTCGAGTGCTGTCTCCGCCGCCTCGCCCGTCGGGTCGCCCTCCTCCGTTGCCGTCCCGACCGTGACGACGGCGGCGGCCACCTGCTGCTCCTGGGACGCGTCGGCCTGGGTGGCCGTCCGCGCTGGTGACTCATCCGCTGTCGGCACCGTCTCGGCCTGTGGTGTGTCCGCCGGTCGGGTGGCTGCCTCCGTCTCAGGGAGGGGTTCCTCGTCGCGTCCCTGCGTTACCTCGTCAGTCCCATCGGCGTCCTGTGTTTCGGCTGCTGACTCGCTGTCCGTGCCTCGGTTCGCCGCCTCGTCGATTCTTTCCGCCACAGAGCCGTCGCTTTCGGCCGCCGATACGGACTCGTCACTGTCCCCCGTCGTATCGTCCGTCACAGCGGTCTCTGTGCTGTCGCCCTCACTCGCAATCTCGTCGTCACTTGACGCTGTATCCTCTGATTCAGTGGGCTCTGCAGTGGTGGCCTCGGCGTCAGTATCGGTCGCTCTGGATTCCTCGTCGTCCCCCGTCTCGCCCTCCTCCGTCTCGTCGTCTTCCCCGTCAGTCGGACCCCGGCGCGTGTCACGGGACTGGAAATCCACCATACTACTCCATCGGTCGCGGTGGATAAATACCCTGACGACCGTTTTCTTCGCGGCAACACGTATAATATCTGGAAACGATAGGCTTAAAATATAATAGTATCAAACAAAATGTATGGCCGGGAAATATCACGTTGTCTGCCATGAGTGTGCGTTCGAGGGACTGTACGAGGACCCGTCGGTCGCGGAGGGCCAGCGGGACGCACACGCGTCCGCCAGCGGGCATCGGATGAGCCTGCGTGACATCTCGAACCAGGAAGCCCCGGCTCTGTCGCAGTAGCGGGACCGTTAGCGTTTTGCGCTCGCTTGCCTGACTCCGAGACATGCAGCCACGTTGTTCCGTCGGTATAACGGGGGGAGGTCCCATTGTGACGCACCGTTCGAGCGGGCGCGACGGGGTGTGTCACGATGGCTGACGACGAGACCGGCTACGTCCACCGTCCCGACACGGAGCCACAGTCCGCAGACACCCCGCGCGCGGACAGTGAGACGGGCACGGACACCGCCGACGGTCCCGAGTTCGGGACGAGCGGCTGGGTTCTCGTCGGGATGCTCGGTGTGGCGTTCCTGCTCGTTCCCGGCGCGATCCTGCTCTTGCCGTCAGCCCAAGGCGTCATCAGTAGCTTCGGGCTCACGCTCCGGGACGCCTATCTCACGCTCCCGCTCGTTCCGGCGTTCGTGCTCGGTGCCCTCGCCGTGTGGTCCGCGGTCCGCTCGCAGTCGGAGTGACCGAGACTAGTTATATCTGGAACGCAATTGGTACGCTACTGAATGGTCCTGTCGCCGCTTGCTGTCGTTCTATTGTCAGGTGTCGTCGGTATGGGCGTCGCCTTTCTGGTGTGGCTCCACCGCGACCGGCCGGGCGCGGGACCGCTGGCAGTGTTTGTGGTCGCGGCGAGCCTCTGGGCCGTCGCGTACGGTATCGAGCTCGCATCGCCGGGACTGGCCAACATGGAGCGACTCGTCCAGCTACAGTTGACGCTCTCGGTAATCATCCCCCTCGCGTGGCTCGTGACCGTTATCGAGTACGTGGGACAGCCATACTGGCTCACCAAACGCCGGATAGCGGTGTTACTCATCGAACCAGCAGTGTTTGTCACGCTCGTGTGGTCGAACCACGCCCACGAACTCATCTGGTCCGGTCGCGGGACGCAGTACGTCTCGGCGTCGGCAGTGACGCTCGTGCCCGCATACGAGGTCCTGTACTGGGGCCACCTGTCCTACATACTGCTGTTAATTCTGGCCGGTGGCGTCCTCCTCCTGCGGACCCTGTTCCGGTCGAACCAGGTCTTCCGGGGCCAGAGTCTCGCGCTGTTGCTCGCTATCGCCGTCCCCACGGTCGTCCAGACGCTGTTCGTGCTCGGCCCGTTGCCGACCGCCTTCGACCCGACGAGCCTCGCGTACGTCGCGTCGGGGGCCGTCCTCTCGGTCGCTATCCTCCGTGGGCAACTGCTCGACGTGGCACCGGTGACCCGGGAACTGGGTCGGGAAGCGATCTTCACCGAAATGGACGACCAGGTCATCATCGTCGACGACGAGCGTCGCATCGTCGATGTCAACGAAGCCGCCACGGCGCTGTTCGACGGCGACCAGGACACGCTGCTGGGCCGTTCGCTCCCGCGTGCGTTACCAGCACTCGCCGAGACGGTTCCCGGTCCCGGCGAGCGAACCCAGACCGAGACGGCGCTCGAACACGGCGGCGGCGTCCGGTACTACGACGTGCGCGTGATACCGCTGTACCGCGCGTACGGCGTCGTCTCGGGCCATCTCATCAGCCTCCGGGATATCACGAAGCGGCGACAACGCGAGCAGCGGTTGGACGTACTCAACCGCCTGCTCCGACACGACATCCGAAACGAGATGAACGTCGTCAAAGGGAACGCGGACCTGCTCCGGGACACGGCCGATGCCGACGAACGCGAGCGACTCGGCCGCATTATCAGCACGGTCGACGACATCGTCGACCGCAGTAACAAGATCGGCCGGGTTACCGAAGCCCTGGAGACCGAACAGCACACCCCGACGCCGCTTCACGAACTGCTGGAATCGGTCGTGCGTGACGCCCGTGAGCGCAACCCCGATGCGACGATCACGCTCTCCTGTGAGGAGACCATCTGGATACAGGGCGGCCCGTCGGTTCGTATCGCCCTGGCGGAACTGGTCGAGAATGCCGTCGAACACCGAGCGGCCGACGACGGCCCCGTCAAGGTCGAGATCATCGCGACCCGGACCGACGGGACGCCGGGCGTCCGCGTGGCCGTTCACGACAACGGCCCCGGTATCGCCGAGCATGAACGCGAGGTCATCCGTTCGGGAACCGAAACGCCGCTCAAACACGGCTCCGGCGTCGGGCTCTGGCTCGTCAACTGGATCGTTCGGAACCTCGGCGGCCGGATGTCGTTCCCCGAGACGGACGAGCAGGGGACGACCGTGGAACTGCAACTGCCGGCGGCCGAGCCCGCCCGTACGACAGACGAGCCGGCGGCCACGACTTACGGCGAAAACACCGAGTGAACGGGGCCGCTACCACTCGATTTCGGCCTTGTCGCGCCAGAACCGCCCGCTCGGGGCCTCGGGTCGGAAGCGTGCGAGCCAGACCGGCGTCTCAGCCCCCTGTTCGGGCGTCCGCGGGGCACTCCCCTCGGTCATGTCCGTCTGGACGTAGCCCGGGCACACCGAGTTGGCGACGAGCCCGTCGGCCGCGTACTCGCCGTCGAGGTACTTCGTCAGCCCGTTGACGCCCGTCTTCGAGATGCGGTAGGCCGGCGTGCCGCCCGACTGGCTCTCGGTGATCGCCCCCAGTCCGGAGGACATAGTGACGACGCGGCCGCCGTCGTCGCCCAGCAACAGCGGGAGGGCGTACTTCGTCGTGAGGACCGCGCCACGGAGGTTCGTGTCGAGGGTGTGATCGATGACGTCGGTCGGCATCTCGTCGAGTGGCTCCCGCGAATCCATCACGCCGGCGTTGTTGACCAGCACGTCGAGTCGGCCCTGCTCGCGCTCGATGCGGTCGACCGCGGCGACCATCCCCTCGTCGTCGGTCACGTCGAGTTCGATAGCCTGGCGGTCTGTAGCGTCGATGTCATCAGTATCACGAGCGCCGGCGTACACCGTCGCGTCGAGGTCGACCAGCCCATCGGCGATTGCCTTCCCGATGCCCCGCGTCGCGCCGGTGACGAGCACGACCTGCCCGTCGAGAGAGTCGTACAGCGGAACGTCCATACCCGGGGTTAGGCGGCCGGGCCGAAAAGGAAACGGATCGGGGTGGCATTACTGCGGTGCCTGCCGCCCGCGCTGAGAGGAACTGCCGCCGTTACCGCTCTTCGTCCCGGCGCATCGCGATCTCGAACCAGGGACAGAGGCGGAGCTGGCGGTAGTACTCGGGGTGCTCGCGCAGTCGCTCGTAGGGGACCCACATGAGGCCGTCGACCTCCTCGGGGTTGGGTTCGAGTGAGGTGTCGTGGAGCGTGGCCTGCAGCACCGCACACACTTCCCATTCGAGACCGGCGTTCTCGTAGTAGCGCTTGTACTCGAACCGATCTGTCACGCGGAGGTTCTGGTACTGGGAGGGGTCGATACCCAGTTCCTCTTCGAGTCGCTCCTCGGTGGCTTCGACCTGTGTCTGGCCCTGAACGGGATGAGAGGCGACGGTACCGTCCCAGTGGGTGTCCCAGAGACGCTTGTTCGCCGCGCGCTGGGCGAGCAGGATTCGGTCGTTCTCGTCGAACAGCAGGGCGGTAAAGGCGCGGTGGCGAACCCCGTCGCCGGTGTGGGCGTCGAGCCGATTGACCAGCCCCTCCTCGTTGTCGTTGGCGTCCACCGCGATGACCTCCTGTCTGGCGTTTTCGTGCGTCTCGTCGACCGCGTCGGAACTCATATGTCGTATCTCTCACAGAGGCGCGTATTACGCGCTTCGACTTCCCCTCACCGCGCCGGGAGGTCCGAAACGAACTGCTTGAGGATCTGCTCTTCCGCACGGTGGAGGGTTTCACTGCAGGTCGACTTCGCGATGCCGACGCGGTCCGCCAGTTCGGTCAGCGAGCACTCCCGCGGCGTGTCGTAGTAGCCCGCCTCGATGGCTTCCTGGACCAGTTCGAGCTGGCTCTCGGTCAGCACCTGCTCGGTTTCGAGGTGTTGCTGGATGCGGTCGACGCTGAAGGAGATGCCGAACTCCTCCAGTTGCTCGCCGAGTTCGGAGAGTCGCTCCTGTGGCGCGGATATCTCCCAGACGGCCTGGCCGTTAGACAGCGTAAAGGGCATCTCCAGCGGGACGCCCGAGCCCTGAACCGGGAAGAGCAGGAGCGGCATCGACGTCTCGAACTGCACCAGCGCGCTGTCGTCCCGGTGGGAGAGAATTTCCAGCGTGGTGACGGACTCCCGGTCCTCGATATCGCGGAGAACCGCCGGAAGGTCGTCCGACGTGATCTCCGCGAGTCCGACGCCGGAGTCCTCGCCGGGGAGCGCGGACAGTATCCGAAACGTGGCGTCGTCGTACGCTCGCGACACGTCGCCGATCCAGATCTCCTCCGGAATCGTGAGCGTGAGTTCAGCGTGTGGCATTGGTGTATCCGAATATATTCGCCCGACCCCCGCGTCCGTGTTCCCGAACATGTTCGTATAGTTCCGGGACTGAAAAGAAACTTGGGGTGTACTGTCACATGGTGTCGGCACGCGACGGGTTCGTGTAAAACTACAACGCCGAACATCTCCGGGTGTGGCGAACGCTTATTCCGTCGGCCACTCGCCGTCTGTTATGGAGCGCGTCTCGCTGACTCGGACGGTCCCGGCCGACCCGGAGACAGTGACCGATCTGATAACCGACGTAAAACCGTTTATGCTGGCGGCGGGGTTCGACGAGGTGACGCTCGACGGGGACGACCTCGGCATCATGAACCGCGTCGGCCTCTTCGAGATCGAACTGGACCTCGAAATCGTCGAGACCGACGCAGTGCTGCGGTACGAACAGCGAAAAGGCATCTTCGAATCGATGATGACAGAATACACTGTTGAGGCTGTCGACGGTGGGACCGACGTCACAGCCACGACGGAGTACAGCGCACTCGACCTCCCGGTACTCGGCGAGATGATCGATTCGACCGTCATCTCGCGACAGCGCAAGAAGGAACTGAACAAGCAGTTCGACTGGCTCGTCGAACAGGTCTCGTAGTATCCCACGACACGGCGGCGGTTCGACCGCCTGACTCTCTATCCACTCCGATCGGTATAAAAAAGCCGAACATATGCGGCGGAGGACCGAGGGGCACGCACCGCCAATCCGCACGTATGAGCCATCCCCACGAGGACGTGCCGCCGGTAACGACCGAGGTGCACGACAACTCCTGGTCGGCGAACCTGGAGACGCCCGCGCACGCCGAGGACCCCGACGTGGTCGTCGAACAGGCCATCGACGCCGTCGAGATGACGACGGCTGGGAACCACGTCAATCTGGTGAGCCACGCCGACCACGGCCACCCGGAAACCTACCTGTTCGACGCGCTGGCGGAGGCGTTCGGCGACACGATCACGACTGAGTACGTCCAGCAGTGTGGCTGTGGCGGCCACGTCACCCGCGTCCACCGGGAGGCATAGATGCGCGGGAAACTCGACCTCGACGAGCAGCCGCTGGTGCTGATCTGGGAGGTGACCCAGGCCTGCGAACTGGCGTGTAAACACTGTCGGGCCGACGCCCAGCCCCGCCGCCATCCCGACGAGCTATCGACGGCGGAGGGGAAGGAACTGCTGGACCAGGCCCGCGAGTTCGGCGACGGCCAGCTGGTCGTCCTCTCGGGCGGGGACCCGCTCGCCCGCGAGGACCTCCCGGAGCTCGTCGATTACGGGACCGAGCAGGGTCTGCGGATGACGCTGACGCCCAGCGGGACGAACTCGATCACGCGGGACCGACTGGCCGAACTCGACGAGGCCGGACTCCGGCGGCTGGCCCTGTCCATCGACGGCGGCGACAGCGAGTCACACGACAGTTTCCGGGGCGAATCCGGCAGTTTCGAGGCGACCATGCGCGCGGCCGAGGCGGCCCGCGACCTCGACATTCCCTTGCAGATTAACACCACCGTCTGCGCGGAGACGGTCGAACAGCTACCGGCGATCCGGGAGCTCGTCGCGGACCTCGATGCCGTGCTGTGGTCGGTGTTCTTCCTCGTCCCGGTCGGCCGCGGGCGGGTGCTGACGCCGATCCCCCCCGAGCGCGCGGAGCGCGTGCTGTCGTGGCTCCACGAGGTCAGCGAGGAGGCACCGTTCGGCCTCAAGACGACCGAAGCGCCCCACTACCGGCGCGTCGCGATCCAGAACCAGGACGAGGGTGCGGGCGGTCTCAAACGCCGCATGGGTATCCGCGCCGGCAAGGGGTTCGCCTTCGTGAGCCACACCGGTGAGGTGTTCCCCTCCGGATTCCTGCCGAAATCGGCGGGCAGCGTTCGGGAGGAGAGCGTCGTCGATATCTACCGGGAGTCGTCGCTGTTCCGGCAACTGCGGGACGATGACGCGCTGACAGGCAAATGCGGGGCCTGTCGATATCGGACGGTCTGTGGTGGGAGCCGGTCGCGGGCGTACGCGACGACGGGGGACCCGCTGGCGGCGGACCCGCTGTGTGACTACCAGCCCGAGGGGTTCGAGGGGCCGGTACCCGACCAGCACCCGGCAGATTGAGGGGGTTTTTCACTCCGTGGGAACGCCCATAGCCCGTTTTGTAATACGGTGGCACAGTTACAGGTATGAGTGACTCCGGCATCAGAGTGGAACTGTCGGTCGACGCCCCTGGGGCCTGTCCGGTGGCGAGCGTCTCGGACGAGGCGGGCGCGGTCGTGACCGACGTTGCCCGAAGCAGCCCGGACGAGGACGGCCAGGTCATCGAAGAGTTCACCGCGACTGGCACGGACGAGGCCGCAATCGAGGCACGGGGCGATATGGACAAAGTGTTCGCCACGGGCAATGGGGACCGCTATCAGTTCTCCCGGACGCGGACCGACTGTGTCTGTGAGGCGGTCGAAACGTATGACTGTCCGGTCGCGGACATCCGCGCCGAGAGCGGACAGCTCTACCTGACGTTCCATGCTCCCGATGTCGACCGGGTGCGTGCCATCGTGACGCGGCTGAAGGACCTGTACGACGGCGTCTCGCTCCGGTCGATGCGACGGAACGGCGACGTGGACCCGGTTGATTCGATTCTGGTCGACCGGAGCCAGCTCACCGACCGGCAACAGGAAGTGCTCGAAACGGCCGTCGAAATGGGCTATTTCGAGTATCCAAAGGGGGCCAACGCCGGCGACGTGGCGACGGAGCTGGACATCTCCGTTTCGACGTTCGCGGAACACCTCGCCGCCGCCCAGACGAAACTGCTCGACAGCATCGTCGCGGAGTAGGCCCGTAACGCGTCGCTACAAACGCCACCGGCGAGCGAACGCCGCCAGCAGGAGATATACATAGAGGAGTGCGCCAAGGACTCCAGCCGCTGTACCGGCTGCTAGCATCCAGTCGAACCGGCCGACGAGACCGAGTATCTGCATGCCGAGTCCACCGCCGAGCAGTCCAATCGACACCAGCGCCGTCCGGTCGTCCGCGTAGGGCCAGACGCCGACCGCCGGCGGGTAGAACTGGAAGGCCGCTCCGACGACGGTGAGTCCGAGAAAGCCCGCCAGCATCGCCCGGTAGTGTGCGCTGACCAGCGCAGGCTCCCGTCCGGTGACGGCGATGGTCAGTCCGAGGCCGATACCGACGACGCCGGCCACGACCGCCAACAGCACCGCGTAGAACCCGACGCGACGGCGCTCCGACCGCCAGAAGAGACCGATATACGACAGCGCAAAGCCCACGACCGCGACAGCTTCGACGACGCCGCCGACGAGGAGGAGCCGGCGGTCGAACAGGCCAAAGCCGAGTAACGCGGGACCGACAGCGCCGGCGGCGACGACGACCCTAACGACCGACCGCGGCGCGTCAGCGACCAGGAACCGTGGAAACAGCCGGAAGCCGACGCCGAAGACGAACACCGCCGCCGTCCCCGCGGCGAGGAGGTGCGACAGTTGTTGGGGGAGAACCGACCCGAAGCCGGCGGTAGCGGCGAGCGCGCCGCCTGCAGCGAGTGTGAGGTAGCCGAGCGCTATCGGGACCGCGACGTTGGCGGTTCTGTCGACCGGCTTCCGATGGGCGTTCGGACCACCGGTCCCCGTCGCCGCGCCGGTGATGTTGTCACGAATCGTCCACCCCAGCGTGCCCTGAAACACCGCGACGCCGCCGACCCAGAGCGCGGTTCCAACTGATCGGAGCCACGGCGGCCCGAACGGTACGAGCGCCAGCCCTGTTGTGCCGAGGACGGACAGCGGGAATTGAACTGCCGGCCCCGATTCCCACGCGAGGTCCCGGTCGAAGTACGACGGAACGAGCGCGTAGGCCTTCCCGAACAGGACGTGCAGAACGAACCCGTAGAGCCCGAGCGTGACGACGGCGCGGCGGGGCGCGCCGACCGCTATCGCGACGTGAAAGCCGACGAAAAACAGCGCGCTGGCGGTGACGAACCACCGCGAGGCGCGCTCGGCCCGCATTTCACTCCGGCCGGATCGTGACGTGCCACTCCTCGTCGGCGACCTGCTCCGCCTCGTACCGGTATCCCTTCTTCGAGAGAACGTCGTACAGCGGCACCGGCTCGAAGCTGTTCACCAGCCGGAGCGCCTCGCTATCGTCGACAGAGTCGAGGGCGTCCATGATGTGGCCGAACGGCTCTCCGTCGACCTCCCGAACGTCGAGTTCCCGTACCGACTCCTGCTGATCTGTGCTCATACGTCGGATGACGGTCCCCGCCAGTCAGGCGCTTGTCCCGAACGTGTTCGACTAGCGGTTCGGCACCCTATCCGTCCGCTCAAGCACGACAGTCCCAACCCAACCAAGGGTTTTGTAACCGTCCGCACGGCACACTCGACGATCTTCATGCCACTGCTCCTCTGTCCCGAACCAATAGTAAGGTCGGTTTATGCACCTACATTCCTCGAATATACAGACATAGATATGAAAGATCCACTATATACAGATATTTAGATATCGAATTACCATTCGCACACAGATAATCTATCTTAGTTGTATATTTTATCCATATGTTTTTATATATTGGCAATATCAGCGTATAATTATTCTATCTGCTGTATTATCTTATTAATTGATGTTCTCTCGGAGCATCTAATGCGCTACTGAACCAGATCTGTACTCAACACACTAGAGAACCGATGTTATTTGTTCAGGTCTATCAGTGACTACCGCTATGCCGGTCGATACCTCGATCTATCCGCAAATATAGCCGAACCCCACCCGTCGGCAGGAATCGGGGTGAGCGAGTAGCGTTCGGACGTACTGTCCGAGGTGAGGCTCAGTCAGCCGGATTCGGATTTGAGCTCTTCCTCAACCTCCTGGATACGGTCCTGCACCGTTCGGACCTCTTTGGTGTGTGCTTTGTTAGCGGCCGCCAGGTCACCGATCTCGCCGACGATTTCTTTGAGTTCGTCGACAGCGGTATCGACCATAGCGGAGATCTCTGAGGCGGAGACGGCCTGAACGTCTGTGGCATCAGCGATCTGTTCGATCCCGCGGACGGACTCATCGACAGCGACACGAATGCGGTCCTGCTTCTCATCGACGTGTTGAATACGTTCGTCGACCTCCGCGACGTGTTCTTTCGTCGTTGCGACGCTGTCGGTGGTTTCGCGTGCGACTGCGGTCATTTCCTCGACCGCCGCTTCGATGGTTGCGACTTCGCGTTCCGTCCGTTCAGCGAGTTGCTTGATCTCGTCGGCGACCACGGCGAACCCCGATCCGCCGGCATCACTCCGAGCGGCCTCGATGTTCGCATTGAGGGCGAGCATGTTGATCTGCTGGGCAATGTCATTGATCACCGAAACCACGTCTTCGACATCAGTGGCCCGGGATTCCAGCGTCTGTGCGTTTTGATTAAGCATAGCAACGGCATCCGTGACCTCACCGACCCGTTCCAGGGTCGTCTCCACCTCCGCCTTGGATTCGTCAGTGAGCTCTTTCATCCGCTGACTCTCGCTGTTGACCTCATTCGCGTTCGAGGCGACCTCTTCGACGGTCGCGCTCAAGTCCGCGATCTCTTCGCTCACCTCTCGAAGGCTGTCGACCTGTTCTGACGCCGTCTCTTCGATGAATCGACTGCTTTCTGCCACGTTTTCGGACCGTTTCAAGAGGGTAGTGACAGTTTCGCCCACCTCCTCATTGATCTGGGACTGAGCACGTTCGACCGTCCGGCGCTGTTCGACGAGATCCGTCACGGGGTTTACGTACTCGAACGCACCCACAACAGATCCATCGGGGGCACGGAGCGGTTGGCCGGCAACACGGACGTGCTGGGTCCCACCGTCGGACTGTTTGGTCGACCGGACGTCGTCCTCGCGAACGACGCGGCCGGTGCGGACTATCTCTTCGGCGAGAACCTCGTCGGTCTCTTCGTTTGCGATGACATCGTTTGCCTCCTTCCCAAGGACCTGTTCTCGGTCGAGGCCGATGTGTTCTTCGTGGGCCCTGTTCCAGTGCGTGAGCCGACCGTCGTCGTTGACGGTCAGGACAGGGATCGGGAAGTTTTCCACCAGGTCGTCGAAGAGATGCTTCCAGAAGTCACGCTCGTCGCGGAGCTGTTCCTTCTCCGAAATGCCTTCCGGGGGGACGTACAGGGTGGAAGCATCCGATGTCGCTGTGTTAGATCGTGTCACTATTCTTGGAGAGAATCATCATCGATAATAAAACCCCTGCCTCTGTTATCATGATTTGTTTTGACGAGGGCACAATTTTTTTACCGATCATGGTGCTCTTTCTCTCTATGACATCCCTTAACGATGTCTTCGTCGCGGACGCAGTTACCCACGCGTACAACCAGGCCGAATCGAACTTCCGCGTTCCGCGGTACGCCGAGCAGGTAGCGGATATCGGTGTCGCCCTGGAGGAAAAGATGCCCGGGAGCTACCGGCGGACCCAGGAGACGTTTCTCAGCGACTGGCCGGTGGCGGACACGACGAGCACGCTTTTCCGGGAGAGTCAGACCGACTTCGCCGTCTTTCATCCTCAGTCCATCACCGTCTTTCACGATGGCTTGACGGCTGAAGCCAAGGCGAAGCGGTTCGTTGAACGCAACCCGACCCGGACTGCAGCCTTAGCGAGTATCGACCCAATCGGGCTCGACGATCCGAAGGCGGACCTGACCCGACAAGTCGAGGAGTTCGATCCTCACGGCGTGAAAGTCTACCCCTCGTACTGGGAAGCCGACGGGACCCATCACGGGTTTCGGATGGACGATCCGGAAGTTGCGTTCCCCCTCTGGGAGCATGTCGCCGACCTCGGCCTCGATGTCGTCGCCGTACACAAGGCGTTTCCCTTCGGTGCCGTCCCGATGGAGTCCTACAAGGTCGGCGACGTCGAGGAAGCCGCCGCTAGTTTCCCAGATCTCACCTTCGAGATCGTCCATGGCGGCATCTCCTTCGCAGAGGAGACGGGGTGGCAGATCGCCCGTCACCCCAACGTGTACGTGAACCTGGAACTGACACTCGCCGAAATTGCAACGTCGCAGGCCTCCTTCGCCGACACGCTGGAGGAACTCCTGTACGGCGGTGGAAAAGCTGCTGTGGACAAACTGCTCTGGGGTACTGGCGCACCTCACTTCCACCCACAGCTACTCCTCGAACGGTTCTGGGAGTATGACTTCCCGGAGATGGAGAGCTTCAGCGGTCCGTTCCAGCTCACACAGGCGGACAAACGGAAGATCCTGGGAGAGAACTTCGCGGAGGCACACGGCTTCGACATCGAGGAACTGAAGGCAAGTATGGCCGACGACGAGTACTCTGAGGTCGATCCTGCCGACGAGCCGTGGTCGACAACGGACTTCGAGATAGTTGCACAATGACTGACATCGATCGAATCCGGACGGCGCTACGGGACATTGTGGACCCATGTAGCGCCGCGACCGGATCGAACTTGGACATCGTCGAGATGGGACTCGTGAAGTCGATTGATGCCACTGACGGTCAGGTTCGCGTTGATATCAGACTCACGTCGCCGATGTGCCACCAGGTATCGTACTTTATGAAAGAGATCGAAGAGCGTGTCGGCGATCTCGACGGCATCGAGACTGTCGCGGTAACGAGTGACGACGGGTTCGAGTGGACCGAATCGATGATGACCGACGCCGCGAAACGACGTCGGCAGGCGGTTCTCGACGAACACCGTGCGCGGTACGAGCGGGATCACGAGCGCGACTGCCCTCCGTCCGATGCCTGATCGGCTCCCAAGCATCGGAGATTACTCACCCTCAAAGCTGAGGCGTCTTTACAGCCTGGTTTTCGGGTAATCGGGGCCGGGCTGAGATTGGGTGCACCACGGGTTCGTTCACCGGCCGCCAGAGGTGAAGGCCTGTGACAGTATTTTGTATTTGAAAACCTTGTTGGACTGTCAGTATATCGTCGAATACTCAAGTGCCACGATCTGATGAGGAACAATAACGGTTGTACAGTTGTTATCCAACTCGGCAGAGGGTCGCGGACTGATCAGAGCGTGTGATCCACTGGACTGTGTATTGGCCTCCATTGAGTGACATGGCGACTTGCCACCACGCATGTTTTGATTACCTAAACGGAATTGTCCACAATTCAGTGGCCGTTCACCGGCGCTCCTCGGCTATCGTTTCGACTTTACCCCCTCGCCCAGCAGTGATTCCACTTTACAGGCCGTGTAAATGTCTACATCTGCGTATTTATCCGATCCAAGCGGTGGCAGCAATACGTTTTCAATGTAAAAACACTCTCTGGCACGGTGTCAATGCGGAGACGGGAGCGTGGGATTCCCGAATGTATTTGTAATTGCACGCTGACGTATGGATATGCCGATAGATGACGCCACCAGAGAGAAACTCGCAGAGAATCTCTACGAGGCCCATGAGACTGGAGAGCCGATTGAGCCACTGATTGATGCTCACGATCTCGGCGTCTCCGACGCGTACGATATCCAATCCGCATTCGTCGACCGTCGCATCGAGGACGGTGCGACGGTCACGGGCCACAAAGTTGGACTCACGAGCGACGCTATTCAGGACCAGCTCGGCGTCGATGAACCGGATTTCGGGCGTCTCCTGGACACGATGTTCGTCGGCGGCCGTACCGTCCCGGCCGAGCGACTGATCGCCCCGCGGGTCGAACCAGAAGTCGGCTTCCTTCTGGGCGAGGAACTGACAGCGCCGGTAACATACCTCGATGTCCTCGAAGCGACACGCGCTGTCGTTCCGGTCTTGGAAGTCATAGATAGTCGTGTACGGGACTGGGACATCCAGATCCAGGACACTATCGCGGACAACGCCTCGTCATCGATGTACCTGGCCGGCGAGGCGACGACCTCCCCTGACGGCCTAGATCTCTCCCTTGAGGGCGTCAAACTCTACCGCAACGGAACCCTCGCCGTCTCGGGTGTGGGCGCAGCCGTCCTCGACCATCCGGCCCGCTCGGTCGCGTGGCTAGCGAACACCCTCGACGACCTCGACCAGCACCTCTCGGCGGGTCACCTCGTCTTGAGCGGCTCTCTGACCCCAGCCGTCGACGTGGAACCCGGCGACGCGCTGACGGCGGAATTCACTTCGATTGGCACAATCACTGCCCGTATTGGCGATGAATAAGCTACGCTCACCACGCTGACTAAGCCGCACCGGACCCAGGAATCTCCGGTGGAGCGGTTTCAGAAACCGACTGCCTGTTTTGACATCGAAAACGCTTTGACGCTTGGTGAGTGATACAGGATATGGATCACGTGGCAAACCATCCGGTCCGGACGACAGAAAAGACACTCAGGCTCATTTCGGAGCTCCGAGACCTCGATGGCGCTCGAATCCACGAATTGGAAGAGCGCGTCGACATGACGAAGGGAGCCATTCACAACCATCTGAGTACCCTGCGGGAACATGGGTTTGTAACGAAAGACGACGACGTGTATCACCTCTCTTTCCGGTTTTTGACTCTCGGGGGGTATGTCCGTAGTGATCACGAGATGTACGACGTGGGTCGGTCGAAGGCAGATCAGTTGGCCGACGATACCGGAATGCTGGTCAACCTCATGACCGAGGAAAACGGCAAGGGCGTGTATCTGTATCAGTCCCGCGGCGATTACGCCGTCAGCCTCGACACGCACGTGGGGTTTCGTATCCGCCTGCACAACATCGCCATCGGGAAGGCGATCCTTGCGTCCCTGTCTCGCGAGCGCGTAGACGAAATTATCGATCACTGGGGGCTTCCGAAGATGACCGAGAACACGATCACCGACCGAGACGAACTCCACGACCAACTCGAACGCTTCCGCGATCAGGGGTACGCGACCGAACACGAAGAGCGTACCGAGGGGCTAGCCTGTATTGCCGCTCCAATCCGCGTGAACGATGACCTCCTCGGCGCGATCAGCATCTCGGCGCCGACTCGGCGGCTCGGGAAGGAAGGGTTTGACGACGATATCATCGGCGAGGTTCAGAGTACTGCAAACGAGATCTCCCTCGAAATCAAATACACGTAGACGGTGAGTTCAGATCGTCCGAACGCCGGTCCCGGACGTTCGTTCTACTGCCCGACTCAAACCCGGTTACTCCGCTCGAAGTTCCACTGAGCCCATTTCGCCAAACGTGACATGGAAGACATCGCCCGCTTCGATGTCGATAGCTGCCGATATACCGCCGCTCATCACGAGCTCGCCGGCTACCAGCTGTTCGTCGAGGTCCGCGAGCCTGTTTCCAAGCCACGCCACGGAGCGAGCGGGGTGTCCCATGATGTCAGCACCAACGCCTGTCGCCTCGATTTCACCGTTTACCGAGACAGTCACGCCCTCGTGGACCAGATCTAGGTCCCGGACGTCGGAGAACTGTTCCCCGATGGCTAGCTTCGCCGTTGAGGTATTGTCGGCGATGACATCTTGTGCGGTGGGGATCGTCCAGCCCTTGAATCGACTCTCGATGAGTTCGACAACTGGCACGACAGCCCGCGTCGCCGATAGCACGTCCGCTGTCGTGACTGGCGGTTCTACGTCCTCGTCCAGGATGAACCCGATCTCGGCTTCGAGCCGTGGGTTGATCATGTCTGAGGCCGGGATCGGCTCCCTGTCGAGGACGTTCTCCTCCGAGATGTAGCCGAAGATGGGCTCTTGGATACCGAGTTGTTCCTGTTTTGCCTCGCTGACGAGTCCGAGTTTGTGCCCGATACCTGCAGTGTCCGCTCGGATCCGCTCGACAACTTTCGCCTGAATCTCGTAGGCTTCCTCGGTCGTCAGTTCCCCCTCATCCTCTGTAATCGGTTCGACCGGCTCCTTGGTCTCGTAGGCGTCGTACAGTCGGTTCGCGTAATCCGTCTTCTCCGAGTCGTTCAGACTCATACAACTGTCATGTGGGAGTCCTCACTTAATCTTACCTACAACGTCTCGGTGTCTTCACCCACATTGAGCGAACGGCCCTACAAGACAAACCCTACCAAGGGCGCCAAGTTTTTATATCCACTCGCATAACTTTCCGCTGTCAACCATGTCCGAACAAGTACCATCAGAACAAGCGACCGACCTGTCGCTTAACGCCGACTGGGATGCACTCTACATCGATGGGGAGTGGCGATCAGTACCCGCACGTGACCGTATTGATGTCGAGAACCCAGCGACTCGCGAGGTCGTTACTCAGGTCCCCTCCGGAACCGCTGAGGACGTCGACGACGCCTACGAGGCCGCGGTGGCTGCCCAGCCAGACTGGGAGAAGACGACACCTGACCGCCGTGCCGAAGTCGTCCGGAAAGTCGCCCAGTTGATCGACGACCACGAGGAGGAAATAAAGGAGTTGCTCGCCGTAGAGGGTGGCAGTACGCCCCCGAAGCAGGCGATCGAACACGGCGGGTCGGTTACGTTCGTGCACGACGCGGCCTCCTACGCCTTCCGCATGGACGGCAAGCACAATCAGTCGAAGATCCCCGGCAAGGAGAACATCATCCAGCGCCAGCCCGCGGGCGTCGTCGCCGTGATATCTCCGTGGAACGTCCCGCTGAAGCTGTCAATCCGCGCGGTCGCACCGGCCATCGCGACCGGGAACAGCGTCGTCCTGAAACCCGCGGGCGAAACACCGATCACCGGTGGCCTACTGCTCGCGCGACTGTTCGACATGGCCGGGCTCCCGGACGGCGTCCTCAACGTCGTCACGGGACCCGGCTCGACCGCCGGCGATCGGACAGCGGCTCACCTGGACAACGACGTCGTCGCCTTCACCGGCTCGACGGAAGTCGGGAAGATGGTCGGCAACAACGCAGTCGATCACTTCGCGCTGCCGGCCCTGGAACTGGGCGGGAACAACCCACACGTCGTCCTGGAGGATGCCGACCTCGACACCGCAGTCGACGCCGGAATCTTCGGCAGTTTCTGGAACCAGGGGCAGGTCTGTATCTCAATCAACCGCCATCTGGTCCACGAATCGATCTACGACGAGTACGCCGAGAAGTTCACCCAGCGGGCGTCCGAACTCAATATCGCGGACCCCCGAGAATCCGACTCGATCATCGGACCGATCATCAACGAGTCTCAGCGCGACGAGATCATCGAATACGTCGAGCAAACCGTTGAACAAGGGGCAACCCTCGAGACCGGCGGAGAGACAGTTACCGTCGATGGCGTGGCGGACTCCCTGTACGTCGCCCCAACCGTCCTCACCGACGTTACGAACGATATGTCTGCGGCCTGCAACGAGCATTTCGGCCCCGTCGCCCCAATTATCCCGTTCGCTGATGACGACGAGGCTGTCCGACTGGCAAACGCCACCGAGTACGGCCTCGCCGGGTCGGTTCACTCGGCGGACCGTGGGCGGGCCCGTGACGTGGCAGACCGCATCGATGTCGGCATGATGCACGTCAACGACCAGCCGGTCAACGCGGAACCCCACGTTCCCTTCGGCGGTATGAAGGACTCCGGCATGGGGCGGTACAACGGCGACTGGATCATCAACGAGTTCACCGAGTCGAAGTGGACCTCGGTCCAGCGCGAATCGCGCGGTTACCCCTTCTGAGGCAGGGGGGTTCCAGCCCCATCCTATTCCTCGCTCAGACTACGGTTCGGCAGCTGTCGACGCCGGTAGCTACCCGTATACGATGCGTTGAGGAATGTCTCACCAATACGCTTAAATATCGCCGCTGGATTCATACTTTCATGGCGGTCAAAGCTGCAATCGTAGGTCCAGGTAACATCGGGACCGACCTGATGTACAAGATACTTGATCGAGGGGAGTCGATCGACTTGGAGCGTATGATCGGTATCTTCCCTGTTGAGGAGTCTGAAGGCCTCCAAGCGGCCGTCGAGGAGGGCATCGACGTCGGCACTGACGGTATCGACAGCGTCCGGGAACACGCGGACGAGTTCGATATCGTTTTCGAGGCGACAAGCTCCCACGTCCACGAGGACAACGCCCCCGTCTACGATGAACTCGGTCTGTTCGCTATCGACTTGACGCCAGCGGCGGTCGGGCCATACACTGTTCCGGTCGTTAACCTCGACGACGTTGTCGGCCGGACGAACAATATCAACATGGTAACCTGTGGTGGGCAGGCGACAATTCCGATTGTCCACGCTGTCGACCGTGTGGCTCCCGTCGACTACGCCGAGATGATCTCACACATCGCCTCGAAGAGCGCCGGACCGGGGACGCGCAAGAACATCGACTCCTTCACGACGACGACATCCGCTGGCCTCGAGGAGGTCGGCGGTGCCGAGGAAGGAAAGGCCATCATCACCCTCAACCCGGCCGAACCGCCGATCATGATGCGGAACACGATCCACACACAGGTCGACGAGGATACCGATGTCGACGCGGTACGAGAGTCGATCCACCGCATGGAATCCGAGATCCAGACGTACGTCCCCGGCTACGAAGTCACGATGGAACCGGAGGTCAAAAGCAACGACGACGTTGCTTTCGATCTCGAGGACACAGTCATTCTCACGACGATGCTCGAAGTCGAGGGGGAGGGCCAACACCTCCCGCCGTACGCTGGCAACCTCGACATCATGACGAGCGCCGCGCTGGGTGCCGGGGAGCGTGTCGCGGCGAAACGGCTGGACGCAGGTAGCGTTGAGGAGGTTGCCCATGACTGACCGCGATGTCCGCATGGTCGATATGACGCTCCGTGACGGTATGCACGCCGTCGACCACTCCTTTACGCCTGAGCAGATGGCTGTGGTGGCCAGCGCGCTCGACGACGCGAACATGGACGTGATCGAGGTGTCCCACGGGGACGGCATGGGCGGCTCTTCGATCAACTACGGGTTCTCCGCGGCCGACACCGAGGAGTACCTCGACGCCGTCGTGCCGAAACTCTCCAATTCGGAGCTCTCTGTGCTCCTCCTGCCGGGAATCGGGACTGTCGAGGAACTGGACATGGCTGCCGACCGAGGGGCCGACATCTGCCGGCTTGCAACCCACGTCACCGAGGCCGATGTCTCTCAGGAGCACTTCGAATACGCCAAGGACCGGGGTCTGGAGGCCAATGGTCTGCTGATGCTCTCCCACATGGCGCCGCCCGAGACCGTTCTGGAGCAGGCCAAGCTCATGGAGGAGTACGGCGCCGATGCCGTCTACGTGATGGACTCTGCCGGCGCGATGCTCCCCGCTGACGTCCGCGAGCGCGTGAGTCTGCTTGTCGACGAGCTCTCGATCGACGTCGGCTTTCACGCGCACAACAATCTCGGGCTGGGCATCGGAAACACGCTCGCGGCACTGGAGGAAGGTGCTGTCACCGTAGACGGGTGCCTCCGCGGCCTCGGGGCTGGCTCGGGTAACGCTCAGATCGAGGTCCTCACCGGCGCTCTGGAGAAGGCTGGATACGATGTCGCCCCTGACTTCTTCGGCGTCATGGATGCCGCCGAAGACATCCTCGTACCGATGATCTCCGACGACGAGATGCCAAAACTCGACAACGACTCGTTGCTGCTTGGATACGCCGGGGTCTACTCGTCGTTCCTTCGGCACACGCGCCGCGCCGGCGACAAGTACGACGTTGACCCGCGTGAAATCCTCATCAAGCTTGGCGAGATGGAAGTCGTCGGCGGCCAAGAGGACCTGATCACCGATGTCGCTTCCAGCCTTGCCGACGAACACGACACGTCGACAGCGTCCGACGACTGAGGCGTTTAGAAACGGCCCCGTTCGTTTTCCCGGCTTGCCTCATCGATAGAGCTGGCCGGGCCGATGAACCCGGACTATCACAGCCGGGGAAACAACCGACAGAAGCGGTCCCGTACTCGCACCGATCCGGGAATTTTATGCGCCGCTGTGAACTGCCTCCAGTATGGACGTCATCCACCACGCAGTCTGGGTATCGGACATGGAAGAGACGCTGGCCTTCTACGTCGATGAACTCGGGCTGGAGCAGACAAACGAGTTCGTCAGCGGAGACGGTGCACGCAACGTCTACGTCGCTGGCGAGAGCGATATCGAGATCCAGTTCAAACACGAGCCAGATCGAGACATCGACCCGGATGCGGACGGGCCCTTCGACCACGTAGCCATCGCGGTTGACGACGTGGACGCTGAACTCGAGCGACTCGTCGAGAACGGGAGCGCTACCCTCGTCCGAGGCCCGCTCGATTCTACAGGGGCCAGTGCACGCGTTGCCTTCATCGAAGACCCCGCAGGCTATGGGATCGAACTCGTCGAAGAGTTCGACTGAGACACCACTCGCTGAACGTCGTGCAGACGACCCGCGTTATCCGCTGGGGCGACTAGTTTCGGCCCTCGTAGCGGTCCGACCATCGCAATCGCTCACACCGAGCATCTGCTCGCCCGTCGAATCCCAGCAACTATCATCGGGCAGGCCACAATCATCGGACGAGCATGACGATAGATGGCTTTACCCACGCACTGACGGAACGCTTTTTCGACACCCTGGTTTCCGAATACGAGTTTTCGGGACTGAGTGGGCGGCCAGCGTTCCTCTGGGACATGGAGCAGCGTCTCGCTGACATGGAGGCGTATGGCGTCGACAAACACGTCGTCTCGATGGCACCGTTGCCGTTCTGGAAGGGACTCTCCGACGAAGCGGCGCTCGAAATCACCCGTCTCGCGAACGACGAAATCCGGCGTCTGGCCGACGAGTATCCCGACGCGATCATCCCCGTCGGCACCGTTCCAAAGGTGACTGACGATCTGATGGACGAGTTCGAGCGGTGTAGCGACGACCTCGACATGGCCGGTGTCCAGATCTTCTCGAACATCGACGGCGAGCCCCTCGACCGGCCGCAGTTTGAACCCCTCTTCGAGACGGCCGAGCGCACGGACACACCCCTGTGGCTCCATCCACAGCTCCACGAGTGGTACGGCTGGGCGAGCGAGTACATGGACCACCGCCTCTTCGGCTGGCCGTTCGACACCACGCTGGCGCTGTCCCGCCTCGTGTTCGGTGGGGTCACACAGAAGTACGACTTCGACCTCGTCTCCCACCACGGTGGGGGCATGATTCCCTTCTTCAGCGGCCGTATCGATACGTTCTACGAGACGCGAATGCAGTACCCGGAAAACTACGCCGCCACCGATCTGCCGGCCCTCGACCGACCAGTTAGCGACCACTTCGCGGAGTTCTACGCTGACACGGCCCTGGGCGGTTCGGTCGCCGCCCAAGAGTGCGCCCACGACTTCTTCGGCGACACGATGGTTTTCGGCACGGACTACCCGTTCGGCCCCGATCGAGGCCGTGCCGGCATCGAGACCGGGCTGGCTGCCATCGAGACGGCGGACATCAGTCAAGCGGCGCGGGAGGGTATCAGGTCCGGTAACATTCGCAACCTCCTCGAGTGACCGGCCGAAGCCTCGTTCGCCTGGGGTCGGCTGCTCGGGTATTATACCATAACTTTAATTGAGGTCATACAGAACACTGCACTACGAATGCCATTACTAACCGGCGACAGCCTTACCAAACGGTTCGGTGGCTTAGTAGCCGTCAACGAGGTCTCCTTCGAGATCGAACGGGGTGAGACCGTTGGACTCATCGGTCCGAACGGCGCGGGCAAGTCAACGCTGTTCAACATGATGTCCGGGACGTACGCACCCAGCGATGGCACGGTGACGTTCAAAGGCACGGACGTAACCGGCTGGTCCCCGTACAAACTCTGTGAGTTCGGTCTCGCGAAGACCCACCAGATTGTTCGCCCGTTCGAGGGCCTCACCCTGGTGGAGAACGTCGCTGTGGGAGCCGAATTCGGCGGGGACGCCGACGACGCCCACGAACGCGCCCACGAGGTGCTTCAGTTCGTCGGGCTCTCCGATCTCCGGGACCGGGAACCTGACGAACTGAGCGTCGGTGCCCTCAAACGCCTGGAGATTGCCCGCGTCCTCGCGACGGATCCGGATCTCGTGTTGTTCGACGAGGTAGCCGGCGGGCTCGACCACGAGGAGACCGAGTCGATCGTCGCACTCATCGAGGAGATCAGCGACGGCGGCACGACCGTGTTTCTCATCGACCACGTGATGCGTGCGTTAATGTCTGTCAGCGACCGGGTGATGGTCCTGAACAACGGGAAGTTGCTAGCTCGCGGGACGCCCGCGGAGATCCAGTCCGACCCAGCAGTCATCGAGGCGTACCTCGGCGAGGGAACGGCTGGTGACCGCGCCAACACGGAAGGTGAGATCGCGTGACGCTGCTGTCGGTCGAAAACATCGACGTGGCCTACGGTGATGTCCAGGTCCTCTGGGACGTCTCTCTGTCCGTCGATACCGGCGAAACGGTCGCTTTGCTCGGCGCGAACGGTGCCGGGAAGTCCACGGTTCTGAAGACGATCTGTGGCGATTTGACGCTGCTGTCGGGATCGATAGTGTATCAGGGTGAGCGGATCGACACCCTTCCGCCCGAAGAGGTCGTCCAGCGCGGGATCGCACACGTGCCCGAAGGTCGAGAGATATTCTCTCATAGCACCGTTGCGGAGAACCTTACCCTCGGCGCCCACGCGCTTGATGGAAGCGTGGCCGAGCGCCGTGAGTGGGTGTTCGATATCTTCCCGCGCCTGGAGGAACGAAGCGACCAGTCGGCTGGGACGTTGAGCGGCGGGGAACAACAGATGCTCGCTATCGGCCGCGGGCTGATGAGCGACCCGGATTTACTGCTGCTTGACGAGGCCAGTCTCGGCCTCGCGCCAGTCCTCGTCGAAGACGTCTTCGACGCCATCGAAGATATCACTGCTCGCGGGGTGACGGTGTTGCTCGTTGAACAGGACCTGCACAACGCGTTCAGGGTGGCTGATCGCGGGTACGTTCTTGAGAGCGGACGCGTGTCCCTCTCTGGGGATGCCAACGAACTCTCTACCGATGAACGCGTTGAGGCGTCGTATCTGGGTGGGTGAGAACACGTATGGATTTCCCGTCGCGACGTGTCGCCCTCACATCCCGGTTAAACGCCATAACTGACCACGGTGAGACAGTGCCACTTATGACACACCACTCTAGATCAAACCACTGCACGCACCGCTCCTTTGCGCTCGGCGGCGAGGTCTGCTCTCCTGTTCTGAGCTGCAGTCCCCGTCCCAAGCCGGGCGCAACACCACCGCGGACGAGCACCACCTGTGAGACAACGACCCACGCAATCCGATCACTACTGTAGACACATGGAAAACCCAATCAACACGCGAACGATAGACGGTACAAACCGAGCGAAAACTACCGAGGGGTCGTCGACGGCCCCGGTCCCGGGACCGATGACGGAGGGACGATGATTTCCTTCGATGTCATCGCTGAGGCGGCCGTGAACGGAGTGTTACTCGGCGGCATCTACGCGCTGGCCGCCCTCGGCCTCACCCTCGTGTTCGGGATCATGGATATCGTAAATTTGGCACACGGCCACCTGCTCATGATCGGTGGCTACGTCGCTGTGATCCTAGCGATGACAATGGGTCTGTCCCCGATCGTGGGCATGGTTGTAGCTATCGTGGTGCTCATGCTGATCGGCGTACTTCTCCAAGAAATTCTCAAGTACGTTCTCGGCGAAGGGATTGAACAACCGATCTTGCTCCTGTTCGGTGTCGCGCTCATTATCCAGAACTCGTGGCAGTTCGTTCTCGACAACTACCTGTTCGGGAGCGAAGCCCAGACGACGGATCTCGGCATCGTCTCCGGGAGCTTCCTGCTCGGGGGCATTTCGCTGTCCTCCTCGCGGACGGTCACATTCGTCGTCGCCGTCTTGCTTGTCGCACTGACATGGGCTTTCCTGCAGTACACCGCAACGGGACGCTCCATCCGCGCGACGGCACAGAACCCGACCGCCGCACGGTACATGGGGATCGACACAGACCACGTGTACCGGGTCACCATGGCCATCGGTGCCGGGGTGGCTGGGGCGGCCGGGGCGCTCCTGTCGATGCTGTTCCCGTTCGACCCGTATGTCGGCTGGGCGTACCTGTTGAAGGCCTTTGCAGTGGTAGTGCTCGGCGGCGTCGGTAGTGTCCTCGGAACGCTGGTCGGCGGCGCTGTGATCGGCGTCTCGGAAAACGTCGGCGCAGTGCTTATCGGTGGCAGCTACCGGGACGTTGTGAGTCTCATGATCTTCCTGCTGGTGTTGATCTTCCGACCCCAGGGACTATTCGGACAGACGGACGGGGGTGAGTGATACGATGATGGGAGTCAGTGACCGTTTGCCGACACTCGGCCGCCGTGAAGCAACCGCCATCGGAATCGTTACTGTCGCCGCACTTGCGCTCGTTCCAAGGTTTGGGTCGAACGCGCTAGAGGATCTACTGCTGCGGACGCTCGTGTTCGCGATCCTCGCGATATCCTGGAACCTGCTGGCCGGATATGCCGGGCAGATCTCGCTCGGGCACGCCGCGTTCTTCGGGATCGGCGCGTACGGCAGCGCGTGGCTGACCACCCCAGGAGAGGCAGGGCTTCCCGGGTGGCTCGCAACGCATCCCATCGTTGCCATCGTGGTTGGTGGCCTTGCTGCTGCCCTCCTCGCGGCGATCGTCGGGCTGCCGATGTTCCGACTCCGCGGGCATTACTTCGCGATCGGGACGCTCGCCCTCGGGACGATTATCCAGATCATCCTGAACAACTCGCGGACGATCAGCGGCGGAGCGACAGGCTACTACGTCCAGAATGACTTCGGGGCTACCGGCGTGTACTATGTCGCTATCGTGGCCGTCGTCGCTATCTTCGTCGCTACCTATTACATGAAAAACGGACGCCTCGGGCTGGGGATGCAGGCAGTCAGGGACGACGAGGATGCGGCCAACACCCTCGGCGCAAACCCACTGCGGTACAAGATGTGGGCGTTCATCGTCTCATCGTTCTTCGCCGGTGTAGCCGGCGGTTTGTACGCGCAATACGCGCTGTATCTCAACCCCTCCTCAACGCTCGGGGTCGGCTGGACGATCGACTCCCTCGTTATCGTCATTCTCGGGGGAATGGGGACCATGCTCGGCCCCCTCGTGGGGACGGTGATCTTCATGCTGATCGACGAAATCCTGGCGGACCTCGCCGGAGCGCTGGCGACGACCCTTGAGGGGCTCCTTATCGTCCTGTTCGTCATTTTCATCCCCATGGGGTTCTGGGGCTTCGTTCAGAACCGTCTCTCGGCCCCGGCGGGCGAAACGGACGGCTCATCCGGTGATGGGAGGGCCGACCCGTCCCAACCGACTGAGTCGACGACTGACCTGGATTAGTGATATCTCCGGTGGTGTGTGGGAACGACCGCCGGTCTTCCTACCCCACATATTTATTATTACAGATTACACTACATAAACTGTAGTCGGACAATGACAAATATAAATAGGCGGCAATTCATCCGAACGAGTAGTACTGCAACCGTCGTCGGTCTTGCCGGACTCGCTGGCTGTAGCGGGGACGGGAACGAGAACAACGACGACAGCGGTAGCGGCGATGGCGGCACGACCGGCGGCGGATCCGGACCATACACGATCGCGGCCACGTTGCCCGAGACGGGTGCCTTCTCGGCTATCGCTCCCGACCTCCGGCGCGGATACGAGATGGGCGTAAACCGGATGAACGAGGCCGGCGGGCTGAACGGACAGACAGTCGAACTCGTCGTCGAAGACGACGAGAGCGATCCACAGGTTCTCCGGGAGAACCTCACCCAGATCCTCAGCGACAACGATGTCGACATGATCTGGGGGAGCTTCGCGGGCGTACTCGGTACCGCGACGGCCGCAATCGCCGAGCAGGAGAAGATCCCGATGCTTGGCATCGCCTTCTCGGACGACAAGCTCCACGAGAAGCGTGGCTACGAGTGGACGAACGTTCCATTCCCAAAGAGTAGCGATCACGTCGAAGGGACGAGAAATCTCCTCGAACAGATTCCCGAGGCCGAGCGACCGACCAACGTCGGTCAGTGGGTACCGAACACTGACTGGAGCATCGAGATGGCAGATATGTGGGACGAGACGCTTCAGGACGCCGGGTTCGAGACAGTGTTCCGTGAGACCCACCAGCTCCACGCCAGTGACTTCAGTTCGCTGATCTCCCAGTCGGAGGATGCCGGCGTCGAGATCTTGCTGGGAACACCGGCTCCTGATGGCGGGATCACGGCGATGAAACAGCTCAACGAGTCGAACTTCACGCCTGAATTCATCCAGTTCACGCGCGCAGCGGACACGTCTGGCTGGTGGAGCGCACTGGGCGAAGCTGGCCAGCACGTCGTCATGGCGCCCGGCTGGGTGCCCGGACTGACCGGCAACGGTAACGAGGAGATGACTGAGACCTACTACGAGAACTACGATGTCCCCGAAGACGACCTGCCGGCCGTGATGACCGGCGCGGCCTACAACCTGACACAGGTCGCCGAGCAGGCCATTACCGCCGCCGGGTCCAACGCGAAAGACGATGTCCGGGAGGCACTCAGGAGTACGGACTATCAGACCGTCACCGGAGAGTTCAGCTTCGACGATGTAGGTCGGCCGGAAGGGCTCGAATGTCCGATGGGACAGTGGATAGACGGGAATCAGCATCTCGTCTACCCCGAAACCGACGGCGAGGCGTATCGCGATCTGATTTATCCGATAGAACAGTAATCGCGGCGCGAATACAACAGTTCTCCCCGGCGGCCGACGGTGAAGTCGGCCCACTTCTTCCGTTCACCCGTTCGAACACCCGGCCTGCGGAGCCGGGGGCAGACCGATCACTACTTAAATTGGCCCTATTTTTTGGGCCCGTCTATATCCCAGCTTGAGCCGATCCCTCCAATGCCTGTCGGTCGGACGGGAGACTGCCATCGCACCCGAGCGACAGCGTATTGCAACAGCCATGACTCGCAGACACACACCGATCGCGAAGCTCGGACACGTCGCGATCCATACGCCAGACCTTGAGGAATCGTTGTGGTTTTTCAGTGACCTGATGGGGTTACAGGTAACCGAACGGGAAGGTGATACCGCCTATCTTCGCGGGATGCGGGACTGGGAACATCACACCTTGAGTCTCACCGAGTCCGGTGAGACGGGCGTCGGGCACATGGCGTTCCGGACGACGAGTCCGGAGGCGCTCACCGAGATCGAACGCCAACTCAAGGCCGAAGGTGAAACAGTACGGCGTCTCGATCCCGGGGAGGAAACCGGCCTGGGCGAGGCGATCCGCGTTGAGAAGTTCGGACACAACTACGAGTTCTACTACGACGTCGAAAAGCCCACACCGCCGGAGGGGAAACGCTCCCGCCTCAAGAACCGCGTCTACGACGAGACGACCGCCAACCGCATCGCCCCACGCCGTATCGACCACGTTCACGTGAACGATCCCGGCGAGAACGCGGAAAACCACGACGAGTGGCTCCGTGGGACGCTCGATTTTCAACTCAACGAGCGATACCAGACGAGTGAGGGTGAGTACTGGGGCTGGTGGTACGCCGTCACCGCACTCCCTCACGACATCGCCATCCACCGTGAGCCGCCAGAAGAACCCACCGAGTTCCACCACGTCGCGTTCCATCTGGACAGCCTCCAGGACCTCTGGACCGCCGGCGACATCTGTAGCGAGCACGGGCTCGAAATCAACAACCGGAGCAACGGCCCGGCCATGCACGCTATCACGCGAGCGAACTGTATGTACGTCAAAGATCCGGCCAGCGGGGTGAGGCTGGAGTTGTTCGCCGGTCCGGGCTACCTGAACTTCGAGCCCGACTGGGAGCCTATCGAGTGGACCGAAGACGAGATCGGCGGCGCGACGAACCACCAGTGGCACGGCGGCGGCCCGACATGGGACGGAAGCAAATACGTCAGGTAGTGCTTGACGGTGTCATTGTCTCGACTGTGTCGGGCGTTACCCATCGATTACTGTCGGGATACTGCGCAGAGAGAGTAGACGGGGAACGACGCGGCGAACGGATACATGCGAGAGAAACCCCGGGTGTATGCCACTGCCTCAGCGAGGTGGACCAGTTGAAAGGAGTCACGCACTACAGCATGCACCCTCGTAATGCCCACTGGCCCCCGGTACTTGCAACGGTTCGCTCTTGTCCTGAACGGACCGTCAGGTAGACCGGCTGTTCCACCCCATCCGACCACTCTGGTGCTGTTCGTTCGGGAACCGAAAACCAAGGCTTTCCAAACATATATTATCATGTAGAATCCACTCACAACTGACTGTCCATGAAGCGACAACTAGAAGCAAGAATTGCATGGAATTACAACCGCCGGCAACGTGTCATCCGCTCGGAGGGTGATGCAGTGTGACCGCACCACAGGCACCGATCGCGAAACTCGGGCACGTCGCGGCACAGACACCGGATCTCGACGAGTCCATCTGGTTCTTCCGCGACGTCATGGGGTTTCAGCTTACCGAACGCGAGGATCACACAGCCTATTTCCGCGGGATGCGGGATTGGGAGCACCACACCCTGTCGATCACCGAGACCGGCTCGACTGGCGTCGATCATATCGCGTTCCGGACGGTAAGCCCCGAGGCGCTCGAAGAAATCGCCACCTCCCTCAAGGCCGACGGCGACGATGTGACCCGGGTTCCCGCCGGAGAGGAAACCGGCCAAGGGGAGGCGATCCGCGTCGAGAAGTTCGGGCACCCGTACGAGTTCTACTACGACGTCGTAAAGCCCGACGCGCCGGAGGGCAAGCGGTCGAAGCTCAAAAACAGAGTGTACGGCGAGCAACACGGCAACCGGATCGCCCCCCGGCGGATCGATCACGCACACGTTCAGGACTGTGTGTCTCCCGAACACGCCGCCTGGCTGCAGGAGGACCTCGGCTTCCAGATCAACGAACAGTACCGAACGAACGACGACAGGCTGTGGGGCTGGTGGCTCTCGGTAACGCCACTCCCCCATGACTTCGCGATACACCGCTTGGCGGAGGGCGAACCACCGATGTTCGACCACGTCTCCTACCACGTCGACAGCCTCCAAGACCTCTGGACCGCTGCTGACATCCTCGCGGAGCACGGTCTCGCACCCGACGGTGGCCCAGGGAAACACGCGATTACCCGCGCTGACTTTCTCTACGTCTCGGATCCGGCCAGTGGCGTCACGATTGAACTGTTCGCCGGGCCAGGTTATCTGAACTTCGAACCCGACTGGGAGCCCATCGAGTGGACTGAAGACGAGATCGGTGGCGAGACATCTCACCAGTGGATCGGCGAGGGACCCGGCTGGGAAGGGCTCGCCTATCCCGACGAGTAGGGCAGCGTTGCGGTTTCCTCAACGGACCGGCCAGTGGTGGCACCCGGCTTTACTAGGACCCAACGGTACGCTTTGCTGGTTTATAACGGGTACTCGCGCGGTTTGCGCTGGACGGAGATCCACTTCTGTTCCGTGAACTCCGCCAATATCTCGTCGCCGTTGTACCGCCCCATTCCCGACCACTTTGTCCCGCCGAAGGGAACGTGGGGTTCGTCGTTGATCGGCTGGTCGTTGACGTGGATCATGCCGGTGTCGATCCGTTTTGCCACTGACCGAGCAGACGCCGGCTCACCGTGAACCGATCCAGAGAGTCCCATATTCGTCTCGTTCGCGATAGCCACGGCCTCGTCGGTCGTTTCGAAGGGTACTACCGGTACGACCGGCCCGAAATGTTCGTTACAGACGGCCGGCATCTCGGGATCGGTCCCCGAAAGGACGGTCGGTTCGACGAACAGTTCGTCGTTATCGCCGCCCGTTTCGATGGTTGCACCGTGCTCAACGCTCTGATCGATGAGAGTGAGGATCTTGTCACGCTGTGATTCGTTGATTACTGGCCCGATATCGGTTTCAGGGTCAGCCGGGTCGCCGACCACAAGTTCGGCCGAGCGGTCGGCCATGCGCTGGACGTACTCCTCGTAGTGGGACTCGTGGACGAGATGTCTGTTGATCGAGATACAGATCTGGCCCTGGTGCATGTACGAACCGAAGAAGCCTGCGTCGACCGCACGGTCGAGGTCGGCGTCCTCCAGGACGACGTGAGCGTTGTTTCCGCCGAGTTCCAGCGCGGGGAACGCGAGGTTGTCGACCGCAGCCTTCGCAACTTCCTTTCCAACGGCCGTCGAGCCGGTAAACGAGACGACGTCCGCATCTGGATGTTCAGCCAGGGGTGCGCCGGCGTTCGGCCCGTCGCCGGGGACCACGTTCATTACGCCGGGAGGGAGACCGGCGGCCTCGAACAGTTCTGCAATGGCCAGGCCACCCGTGATCGGTGTATCTTCGGCTGGTTTTAGAACGACGGCGTTACCGAGTGCCAGTGCGGGCGCGACGGCCCGCATCGAAAGGTGAAACGGCACGTTCCAGGGAGTAATGATACCGACAACACCCACCGGTTCACGGAGTACTTCGTTCTCTTTGCCCGGGATGACGGATTCGTAGTTCCTGCCGGTCATCCGCGTCGGGAAGCTTGCCGACTCAGCCATGATCCCTTGGGCTAGCTCTCCGAGTTCAAGTCCCGCCTTCATTCTGGTGCTGCCCGACTCCGTGACGAGCAAGTCGGCAAGCTCGTCTTTGTATTCCTCCAATATGTGCAAGGCGGATTGAATGACGCCGGCGCGCTCCTGTGGGGGGGTTGCCGCCCACTCGGCCTGGCTGGCTACGGCAGCCTCGAACGCGGCGTCGATATCAGCCGGGTCGCCAGCAGGAACCTCTGCTATGGGTTCTCGCGTTGCTGGATTTTCAACGGTGATCGTTTCGCCATCGGGGGACTTTCGCTCCCCGCCGATGTACAAGTGATTCCACTCGCTACCGAGGGTGAACGACGGCATCGTGTCTAAGTGACTGAGCCACAATAATAATAAACCATGGTGATTCGGGAACAGTGGTCATGCAACCGCGATGCTTGCGACAGGAGACTGTTTCAGGATTCTGTGCGGCAACGATGTCTTTCAACAGCGGAAGCAGACGGCTGTGGTGGATCGGCAAAGATAGCCTGATCTCACCGCTACAGAGCCTGATTGGTGTTGTGAACTGCACACGGCAGAATGCGTTCTCGAAACTCGTCGCACCACGTCGGTGGCTCCACGACATCGCCGAGCGTGCGCTTCATCGTCGCAAAGCGGACCTCACACATCGCCTGTTGGGAACACCTTTGTCTTTTTAGAGGTGAAATACCGACAAAAATCTGGAACTGGAGACTGATCTGCAATACTATTATACATTTTCGACCACAGTCATTAAATTAGCCACTGATGAGACCATATTAGATACTTATCGAAATATATGGTCGTAACGTGAGAATATAGACTCAAATTTACTATTTTGGGTTTAAATATGCTACCTCAATTTATTGATTTGGGTCCCGAATGGACTCAGTTAGTGATATCTCTGGGACTAAGCCCCGTAACTTACTGAGTCGCTGTTTCGGCTGCCCCAGCCGATAAAGAACCCACACTCACGACGGCTGTTACCGAAGCGTGGTGTAGCTCAGCCCGGCAATCGCGACGAATTGCAGCGAGCGCAGGACTAGCACGGCCTGCTGGACGTGCGGGTCGCCGGCGTAGAAGCTCTGCATCGAGAAAAAGAAGTAGACGGCGATGGCGTTCTCGGCGAGCATCGCGACGGCGAAGGCGATGAGGCCGGCGACGAGTCCCGTCCGGAACGTCGCGTAGTTACGGACCCAGACACCCAGCAGCGGGAGCAGCAATAGGACGTTGAGCCCCGCGAGCGCTGCCGCGGCAGTGATGAGCGGTCCCATCGCCATCAGCGCCGTCCCTCCCGCTTGCTTGTCACAGCCTGACTGCTAATTCCCCCCGTCATTCGTCCATCTTCTCCACGATTTCCTCGAAGGTGTCGCGGTAGTTATCGAATCGGTCGGTCAGGAAGTACAGCTTGGCGTACTCCTCGTCGCCGGACTCGACTACGTCGTGGTCCTCTAGCTGTTCCATGTGGTGTCTGATCGTCTTGTAGCCCACGTCGAGTTCGTCGGCGAGTTCGTTGGCGTTCATCGGTCGGTCCGAGAGAGCGTCGATGATGCGCGCCCGGTTGGCGCCGCCACGCGTCGCCGTCAGCAGATACCAGAGCGCTTTCTCCATCCCACTGTCCTCCCGGGACCTGCGTCTGCCGGTCGTATAGTCCTGTCTCTCCCCGTCGAACAGCGTGCTGGACTCGGATGCATGTACCACGATGGGATACGGGAGTCAAGACAGCCGACGGATAAAGCGTTTCTTCGCACTCTCTTCCGAGACTGTTCCAATTTCGGTGCGACTGTCCGGCGCGATGCCGACTTCGCCCGTGAGCACTCAGCGGATCGCCGCCGTCGCGTCGGCCATGATCTCGATGGCCTCTTTCAGCGTCTCCATGTCGGTCGCGTAGGAGATGCGGGCGTAGCCCGCGCCGTGTTCGCCGAAGGCGTCGCCGGGAACGACCACGACTCCGCGGTCGATGACCTCGTCCACCCAGCCGTCGGGGACCTTCGGCATCGCGTAGAACGCGCCCTTGGGCGTCGGGCAGTCAAGCCCCATCTCGTCAAGGCCGTCCAGCAGCACGTCCCGGCGCTCCTGGAAGGCTTCCCGCATCTCCGTCACCTGGTCCTGTGGGCCGGTCAGCGCCGCTTCGGCGGCGTACTGGGCCGGCGCGGACGCACAGGCCTGTGTGTACTGGTGGACGCGCAGCATCCGCTCGATGCGGTCGGTCGCGCCGGTGACCCAGCCCAGCCGCCAGCCGGTCATCGAGTACGCCTTCGAGCAGGCGTTGACGACGACGACGTTGCCCGTGTCGCTGAACTCCGCCGGCGAGCGGTGTTCTCCCTCGAACACCTGGTGCTCGTACACCTCGTCGGAGATACACAGCAGGTCGTGCTCGTCGGCGATGCGGGCGAACTCACGCATGTCCTCGGGGGACTGCACTGCGCCGGTGGGGTTCGCCGGCGAGTTCACGACGAACGCCGCCGTATCCTCGGTGATGGCCTCCTCGACGGTTTCGGGGGCCATCGTGAGGTCCTCCCGCAGCGGGACCGGCCGTGGCGTCCCGCCAGCGAGGTGGGTCAGCGCATCGTAGGAGACGAACCCCGGGTCCGGGAAGATGACCTCCTGGCCCTCGTCGACGTGGGCCTCCAGCGCGATGTGCAGCGCCTCGCTCCCGCCCGACGTGGCGATGATGTCTCCGGGGTCCACGTCGAGGTCGTTGTCCCGAGCGTGCTTTTCGGCGATGGCCTCCCGGAGTTCTTCAGTGCCTTTGTTCGACGTGTAGGCGTCGACCTTTCCGGCCTGAATCGCCTCGACGGCCGCTTGCCGGGCGTGCTCCGGCGTCGGGAAGTCCGGTTGGCCCAGCCCGAGGTTGATGGCGTCCTCGCCCGCCGCCTCGAACACTTCGCGGATACCCGAAATCGATACCTGCTCCACCCGTCGGGAGAACCCAGTCATACTCTCTCTGGAGGCGGCCGGCCCGATAATTCTTCCCGATTCCCGCCGTTCTCTGTAAGACACTTACGTCGTTGTGACTCGCTTTGTATGTCGGCCTCGAAAGCCCCCGCCCGCTCGCTGGCTGTGACTCGCTGCGGTCCTCGTCACTCCCGGCGGTCGTTCCTGCGGTCCTTTCGTCCTCTCGCGCAGCGAGCGGGCGGCCCCTTTCAGTCCCACCCGAGAAACGACAGCCACACCCTCCCCAACCGACTGCGTTGCTCGGCTCACGCTGTTCGCCTGCGCGACTCGTCCCTCGCACGGCAGTTTCGCTCGACGGAGCGAGCGAGAGCGCGCGCCATCCGCGGTCCGTACTGCCCTTGGTAGCGGACTACCGGACCACGGACATCGCAATCGCGCCGCCACCGCTGACGCTCACTCGCCTCGGCGCTGGCGGGGGCTACCGGACCACGGACATCGCAATCGCGCCGCCACCGCCGACGCTCATCCCCACGATGCCGCGGTGATGGTCTTCCCGCTCCATCGCGTACAGCAGCGTCGTCGTGAGGATGCCGCCGCTGGCCCCGATGGGATGGCCGAGCGCCACCGCGCCGCCCAGCGGGTTGTGCTTCTCGGCGGGGATGTCGAGTTCGTCGGCGACGTACACCATCTGGGCGGCGAAGGCCTCGTTGAGTTCGAATTGGTCCACGTCGGCGACCACGAGGTCGTTCCGGTCGAGCAGTTTCTCGACCACGTCGGCGACGGCCAGCGAGAACTCCGCGGGGTCGCGGTAGGACACGGCGTAGTCCTCGATATGGGCCATCGGCCCCAGGCCCTCGCGCTCGACCGTCTCGGCGTCGGCGAGCACTACCGCGCCCGCGCCGTCGGAGAGCTTCGAGGCGTTCCCGGCGGTGATGGTGCCCCCCTCTTCGAAGGCCGGCTGGAGCGACGCCAGCCGATCCAGCGTCGTGTCCGGCCGCGGCCCCTCGTCCTCGGTCACGAGCCCGTCCGCGGTTTCGACGGGAACCAGCTCCTCCGTGAACGTCCCGGACTGGATGGCCTCGCCTGCTCGGTGGTTGCTCCGCCGAGCGTACTCGTCCTGGGCCTCGCGGCTGATGTCGTGCTCGGCGGCGATTTCCTCCGTCAGCGAGCCCATGTGGGCGTCGTAGTGTTTGTCCCACAGCGAGTCCCAGATCATCGCGTCGACGAGTTCGCTGTTGCCGTGCCGGCGGCCGCCGCGCAGATCGGGCACGAGATACGGCGCGTTCGACATCGATTCCATGCCGCCGGCGAGACACACCGACGCCCGCCCGGCCTCGATGCGGTCGGCGGCGGTCGTGATCGCCCGCAGTCCCGACCCCGAGGCCTCGTTCAGCGTCGTCGCGGCGACCTCGTTCGGCAGCGGCGAGTCGACGACGACCTGTCTGGCCGGGACCTGGCCGACGCCCGCCTGCACCGCGTTCCCGAGGCCGACCCAGTCGACGCTCCCCTCGTCGACGCTGGTCCGGTTGAGAAGCCCCTCGACGGTCGCCCCGCCCAGTTCCACAGCGGTTCGCCCCGAGAGGCCCCCGAGCAGTTCGCCGTGTGCGGTGCGTGCGCCGTCGACCAGAACCACATCGGTCATACGGGCTACATGAATCCGATCCTACAATACTGTTCGCCCGGCGACGGACAGGTCGCTACTTCTCGGTCGCCGTCCGCAGTTCATCGATTGCCGTCTCCAGCCGCCGTAGCGTCGCGTCAGCGTCGGTGTAGCCTTGCTCGTACTCGCCGTAGGCGTCGTCGGCTTCGCGCAGAAATTCCTCGATGGCGTTGTGAACGTCGTGGTCGCTCATGGCTGTACTGACGGCAGCCGACCGGAAAAGTCCCGTCACTCCAGACTATTGAGTCACGTCGTAGTCGACGCTCGCGTCACGGAGCGCGTCGGTCACGCGCCCGACGGTGTCCTGCGTGGCGACGACGACGGCGTCCAGGCCCCGGGACGCGGCGGCGGCGGCCACCTCGCCCGCCGCGAAGTGCGTCGTCGGCTCGATGTCGGCGTCCCGGAGGGCGACGACGGCCTCGACGCCCGCGGCGGTGACGATGGGCACGTCCGCACAGGCCGCGGCGATCTCGTCGACGTTCTCGACCGGGCCAGACCGGACCGGTGGGACCTGTATCACGCTGACGTGACCGGGGTCAAGATCAATGACGCCCTCGAAGCCCGTGACGCCGACGACCTCGCCCTCCGCGGCGCTGGTCGTCGTCACGCCCGTCGCGTCGCCGCCGCCGGGGTCGGCGTGTAACAGGCCGTCCGATAGCGAGAGCGTCACCGTCTCGCCTTCCGCCAGGTCCGCCGTGGCGATGGCGGCGTCCTCCTGGACGCTGCCGAGTACGTCGTCGGTGACGTGGTCGGCGAACCGGCGCACGTCGGTCGCGGACTGGAACACCCAGTCGACGCCCTCCTTGGTGACGCGGTAGCGCGACCGCCCTTCCTTCTCGACGAGGCCGTCGTCGACGAGCTCCCGGATGTACTCGCTGACGGCCTGGCTCGTCACGCCGACGGCCTCGGCGATTTCGCCCTGACTCACCGCGGGCTGGCGCTCGGCGATCTCCACGAGGACCCGAAACCGCGTCGCGGCCCGCTTGTTCTCCAGGACGTCGACCATACAGGAGTCACGGGAGTCGCAGGTAAAAATACCACCGACACTGTCAGGCCCGGATATTCGACCGTGGCCCGGACACCCACGAGACGGGCGTCGCCGTGACCGATAATATAAGCGTCGCCAGCGCCGACCCCACGGCGATGACAGCCAGCTACGACGACCGGGCGCTCCTGCTCGGGGAGACGCTCGTCGTCGCGGACCTCCACGTCGGCCGGGGCACCGGCGGGAGCCTCGAACTGCCGGTCGGCTCCGGCTCCGACATGGTCCAGCGGTTCCAGTCGCTCGTCGAGCGCCACGACCCCGACGAGGTCGTCGTCGCCGGCGATCTGCTCCACTCGTTCCAGACCGTCCCCCGGTCGGTCGAGAGCACCGTGGCCGGCATCAGGAAGGCCTGCCAGCAGACCGGTGCGCGCCTGCTCGTGACGCCGGGCAACCACGACACGATGCTCGATAGCGTGTGGAACGGGCCGGCCGAGCCGGAGCACCGGATCGGCGAGACGGTCGTCTGCCACGGCCACGAGGCACCCGAAGCCGACGCCGACCGCTACGTCGTCGGCCACGACCACCCCACCATCTCCATCGAGGGGCAGCGTCGACCCTGCTACCTCATCGGGAGCGGTCAGTACCGCGGGGCCGACGTAGTGATGCTCCCGTCGTTCAATAGGTTGAACGCCGGGGTCGAGGTCAACGAGATGCGCGCCGGCGACTTCCAGTCGCCGCTGGTCACCGACGCCGACCGACTGGAGCCGGTCGTCTGGGACGAGAGCGGGCGGGAAACCCTGTCGTTTCCCCCGCTGGGCGAGTTCCGTCGTATGCTATAGCGGTAAGTATTTGACCCACGACGGTAGACGCTGGAACATGGTTCAGACAGAAATCGCGCTGGGTCTCATCGCGATTACGCTGCTCTCGCTGGTGCTGGTGTACTTCGCGACGATAAAGTACGTCTCGGAAGTCCTCGAAGGGGAGGGGCACGACCACGAGGGAAACACGAATAGCGGCGGTCCGGCCGCCTAGACCGTCGCAGAACCGCGTGGCCGTCCGTTTTTACCCTTACTGAAGCAGATCGGCAGCCACTTTGCCGCTTTCCAGTGCGCCCTGTATCGACGACCAGCGGGTGTAATCGCCGGCCAGGACGGCGTTGCCGTCCGGTGCTGTCGGGTCCGGGAGCGCGTCCCGATACCCCGGCGGCTGGGCGAACTGCGAGAACGGGACGCGGTCGGTCCGGCGGAGTTCCAGCGCCTCGAAACTCGCGTTCGGATACCACGACCGAAGCGCGTCCCCGACTTCGGCGGCCAGCTCTTCGTCACTTGCGTCGGGCGTCCCGAGGAACGTGGCGCTGTACAGCTCCATCCCGGCAGGCGCGTACTCGCTGGCAACGGCCGACAGCGGCGCGACGGTGTTGGGCCGGTCGTCCGCCGCGTTGAGGATGATGCGCTGCCCGGTGGTCGGGGCGCGGTTCGTCGGGAGCGCGAAGTACTGGGTGACACAGCCGACGGGCTCGGTCGGGATGGCGTCGATGTCTGTCAACTCCGCCGCAGTCCGTGGGTCCGTCGCGACGACGGCGCTCTCGGCCGACACCGTCTCCGTGCCCACCTCGGCAGTAACCTCGCTGTCGTGGATTTCTAAGTCTGTCACGGCGGCGTCGGTTTCGATGGTCGCTCCCGCGGAGCGAGCGCGGTCGGCGAGCTGTCTGGGCATCGCCTGCATCCCGTCGGCGGGAACGAATATCTCGCCCTCGCTCAGCATCTTGTAGGTGTACTCGAAGATGCTGCTGTCCGTTCCCAGCGAGCGGTCGAGCGTGATGCCGCCGTAGAACGGCGCGGCGAACCGCTCGACGAACTTCTGTGAGAACCCGTAGTCGGCGAGGTACTCACGGATGGTCCGCCCGCCCCGAGAGAGCAGTTTGACCGGTTCGATGTCGGCCAGTTCGCGCTGGAGCCGGAACAGCCGGAGCTTGTCTGCCGTGCGAACGTCGGTGTTCAGCAGCGTCTGTGGCGCGGCCGTCGGGTTCCGGAGCGGATCCGACAGCACCGAGCGGTGGTTCGGACTGGCGATTGTCGCTCCCGGCGTGAACGTCCGCGGGGACAGCGCCTCGATGTCGAGTTCGCGCTTCGCCGCGGGGTAGGCAGAGAACATGACCTGGAACCCGCGGTCGAAGGTGTAACCGTCCTCGTGGGCTGTCCGGACGCGCCCGCCGACCTCGGACGCCTGTTCGAAGACGGTCACGTCACGGCCCGACGCCGCCAGGTGGCGGGCGGCGACCAGCCCGGCGAGTCCCCCGCCGGCGACGACGACATCTGTCATACCCGCTCCTTTGGCCGCCCGGGACAAGAGCGTGCTGAAGCGGGACCGGACCACACTTGGTCGTCCCGTCCGCAGGGGGAGACATGGAGACGACTGCGGCGTTTCGCGGCCTCATCTGTACGGCGTGTGGCGCGGAAACCGACAGCGCGGCCGACCGCTGTCCCGACTGCGGCGGGGTTCTCGTCGGCGGTTACGACGTTCCGGACCTGACGCCGGCAGCACTGGCCGACACGACCGGACCCGGCCGCTACGAGCCGCTGCGGCCGTTCCCGCAAGCTGCGACGGTGACGCTCGGCGAGGGAGCGACGCCGCTGGTCCCGGTTCCGGACCTGGCCGACGAACTCGGCGTCGACTCGGTGTACGTCAAGGACGAGGGGCGCAATCCGACAGCCTCGCTGGGCGACCGCAAGCTCTCGCTATCGGTCACCGCCGCCATCCAGCGCGGGGCCGAGCGCGTCGTGACGCCCTCGACCGGCAACGGCGCACAGGCCAACGCCGCCTATGCGGCCCGCGCGGGCATCGAATCGAAGGGCTTCGTCCCCTCGCGGTGTCCGTTCCTCAACAAGGCGATGGTGAACGTCCACGGCGGTGACATGCGCGTCGTCGAGGGGCGGTACGACGACGCTGTCTCGGCCTTCGACGACGAACTGGCCGAGGCATCCGACGGCTGGATCTCGGTCGCACCCGGCCACCCACTCCGCATCGAAGGGGCCAAATCCGTCGCCTTCGAGACCGCTGACGACCTCGACTGGACGGCCCCCGACGCTGTCGTCCACCCCACCGGCCACGGCGAGACGCTCGTCGGCCTCGAACGCGGCTTCCGAGCAGCGGCCGGCAGCGGACTCACGGACTCGGTCCCGCGACTCTACGCCGCACAGCCGGACTCGACGGCCGCCATCGCCGACGCAGCGGCCGCTGGCGACGACGAGCCGACGGCCATCGAGCATCCAGACACTATCGTCGGCCCGCTGGAGGTTCCCGACCCCGCCGCCGGCACAGCGGCGCTGGACTCCCTTGCGCGCTCTGGCGGCGGCGGTGTCGCTGTTTCGGACAAGGATATCCTGGCCGGCGCGGTCGACGGCTGCGAGATGGGACCGGAAACCGGCGCGACCGGCGGGACGGCAATCGCCGGCGCGCGAGCACTGGCCGACGAGGGAGCCTTCGACGATGACGACGTTGTGGTCCTCGTGAACCCCGTTGCCGGGAGCAAGGAGGCCGACCTGCTTCGCAGTCACCTCATGAGCCAGGGTATCTGATCTGAGCGGCCGGTCGTCAGAGCCGGGGCGAGAACCGAGACCGCTGTCGAGTAGGCAGACATCGACCACTCCGGTGTTGTTTATACGCTTCTGGACCAACCATCGACGTGATGCGCGCCGCAGCGTTCAGCGATCTCACTGGCCCCGACGGCGTCTCGATTATCAACCAATCGACCCCTGAACCCGAACGCGGCGAGGCAGTGGTCTCCGTGGAGGCCTGTGCCATCAACCGGCACGACCTCTGGATCCTCGAAGGCGATTCCGCGATGGTCGACACGGACGACCTGCCGTTCGTCAGCGGCCTCGACGTCGCCGGGACCGTCGACGCCGTCGGCGAGGGCGTCACGGCCGTCGAATCCGGGGACCGCGTGGTGCTCTGTCCGAACGAGACCTGCGGGACCTGTCGCTACTGCCGTGAGGGGCCGGAGAACCTCTGTGAGAACTTCTCGCTGTACCACGGTGGCCTCGCCGAGGCGGCCCGCGTTCAGGCCGACCGCCTCGTCACGCTCCCCGACGGCGTGGACGTGGTTGAGGCGGCCGCGCTGCCGACGGCCTACATGACCGCCTGGCACATGCTCCGCCGGGTCGAAGCCGGCCCGGGCGACTTGGTGTTCATCCCGGGTGTGACCGGCGGCGTCGGCGTCGCGGGCGTGCAACTCGCCGACGCGTTCGGCGCTCACACCGTCGGCACCTCCTCTTCTCGGGAGAAACTGGACCGCGTCGAATCGCTCGGCCTGGACCACACGATCCAGAGCACCGACCCGGACGAGATTCGGGCGGCAGTCACCGATATCGGACCGGTCGACGGCGTGCTCAATCACCTCGGCGGCGAGTACACGCAAGTCGGGCTAGACACTCTCCGGCGCGGCGGCCGGATGGCGGTCTGTGGACGGACAGCCGGTGGCACATCCGAGATCGACATTCCCGACCTGTTCCTCGGCCACAAGCGCGTCATCGGGAGTACGATGGGGACGCAGGGCGATCTGGAACGGCTCGTCGGACTCCTCGCCGACGGCGAACTGACCCCGGAAATCGACGGGACGTACCCGCTTGAGGAGACCAGTACGGCGTTTGCGGCGATGCAGGACCGTGACAGCGTCGGCAAGCTCGTCGTGACGCCGTAGTCAGTCACACGACTCGATAGAAGGCGCGTTGTTACACTGAGTCCGATTGAGCGGTTTACGACGCCCGCTGTTTCGACGGCCCGGACGCGTGCTGTTTCGCAGTCGTGTACGCCTCTCGGACGCGCTTGAACTCGTCCTCGTTGCCGCCGTGGTCGGGGTGGACCTCCTTGACGCGTTCTCGGTAGGCCGATTTCACTTCGTCCAGCGACGCGCCCTGTGTGAGTCCCAGTTCGCCGAACGCCTGCACCGTCGGATGTGGTTCGTCTTCCGGGTCCGGGCCGAGGTCGACCTCCGGCGTCTCGAAGGGGAGCCGTGCGCCGAGATAGACGCCCGGCATCTCGTGTTCGACCAGGACCGGGACGGTCCGGGATCGCTCGATGCGGTAGTACGCCCGGGCGTCGAACGTGATGGCTACGTCCCGCTTGGGGAGGTAGAAGGCGACGTGTTGGCCCTCGACGAAGTGGTTCTCGGCGAACTGCTCGTCGATGGCTGTGAGGTACTCGCGGAGCTCCGCCCGGCGTCGCATCTCGCCGCCGTCGGTCGCCTGTCGGTTGGGTCGTTTGGCGGGAAACACGCGATTGGCGAGGACGAACAGCCCGGCGACGACGAGGCTCCCGGCGACACCCAAGACGAGCCCGAGGACCAGCCACTCCGGCAGCATGCCCGGTTGTGTCTGCACGACCCTCCGTTAGGGGTCAGTGGTAAAGAAATTCCCGCTCTCCGGCAACTGTTGGCTGCTTCAGCCGATGTATCTGAGGTCTTCGTCGGCGGGCGACGGGGAGTTCTGCTGTTCCATCTCCTGGATCTTCCGGACGACCTCCTCCATCTCGTCGGCGCGGTCCTCGAGCGAGCTGTAGTCGACCTCGAAGCCAATGACCGCTTGCAGGATTTCGAGGACGGCCTGTGCGCTCTTGGGGTCGACCAGATAGCCCGAGGTCTCACCCATGAGGCAACTGGCCGGCACGTCTCGTCGCTTGCTCAGACCCAGCAGCAGGCCGGAGACGCCGACGATGCCGCCCGCGGGCTCGTCCTCGCGGAAAGCAACGCCCGCGTCCTCCAGCGTCTGTTTGAACTCCTCGGTCGTCGTCGCACCGAGCACGTCGTACTCCTCGATGAGTTCGCCGGTCGGGACGCCGCCGAGGGCGAACACCCGCTGGACGCCGAAGTCGTCGGCGACGTCTAAGAACGTGTCAGTCAAGCCGTAGTGGCCTTCGTTATCCTGAGCCTGGTGGTCCCCGGAGAGTACGAGCAGGTCCTGGCCCTCCTCCGGCGTGACGGCGTGGAACTCGGCGCAGGCGAGCTGTGCCTGGCCCTCGTCGATGCTGACCTGGGGCGGGAAATGCGTCGAGTAGACGCGGCGAACGAGCTCGCTTTCGAGTTCCTCCAGCAGGTGCTCCGCGGCGAGTTTACCGACGTGGCCGACGCCGGGTAGCCCCTCGACCAGTACCGGGTCGTCAAGGTCGGGGTCCGCTACGCGCTCGATGTCGAATTCGTCCATACGGCTTATTCGCGGCGGCGGCGCTTAAGAGAACGTCGATACTCGCCGTAGCTGTCGTCTGGCGAGAACGGTGCGGGTGCGCTGTTGACCGCCTCCGTCCCACAGTCCGGACAGACCTCACCCAGCGTGTACACCGGCCGGTCGTGTTCGGACTCCCAGGCGGCACAGACGCGAATATCTGATTTCATTGGTGGTGGATCGCCCGGCCAACGACCGACTTACTCGTCGTCTTCGCTACGCTCGCGGTGGAACTGTCCGGTTCCGCCGTGTTGCTCGACGACCTTCGCAGCGCGGTCCGCGCTCTCTTCGAGCGCGTCCTCGGCGGTCTTGTAGTCGGGCGCTTGCACCTGAATTCGGTACTCCGGCGAGCCGACGTAGGTCACTTCGAGTTCGATCTCCTCGGGGACCTCGCCGTTGCCCTCCGCGGCCTGGAGCGCTTCCTTGATGACGTCGACGCCGTCGCTCTCGGGACAGGACAGGTCGACGTAGCCGGTGACCTGCACGTACGGCACGGAGACGTTGTTCCGGGCCGTCTGGACGATGGCCTCGATCTCCTCCTCGGAGAGGTCGACGTCTTCGAGGGCGTCCATGCCGTGGATCGCCGCCGACTCGAACCCGTCGTACATCGAGCCGAACTCCGCCAGCAGTTCGTTGGCGATGGCGGCGTAGCTCTCGTCGTCTAGGTCCTCGCCGAAGGCCAGTTCCATCCAGTTGTCGGCCTTCTGCTCGTTTTTCCACTCCTGGATCTTTTCCTTTCGCTGGTGGTCGTTGACGTCCTTGATCGAGAGGTCGATCTGCTGGGCGCTCTGGTCGACGTCAAGCACTTTGGCAACGACTGTCTGCCCTTCGTTGACGTGGTCGCGGACGTTCTTGATCCATCCGCTGGCGACCTCGGAGATGTGACAGAGGCCGCGCTTGCCCTCGTACTCGTCTAAGTCGACGAACACGCCGAAGTCCTCGATCTCGTCGATCTTGCCGACGACGAGTTCGCCCGGTTCGGGCCAGCCGCTGTATTTCATCCTATCGAGCCTCGACGACGGCGGTCACTTCGCCTTCGATGTCGGCCTTCCCGCCCGTCGGGCGGGCGATAGTGTGGCCACAGACGGCACACGAGACCTCGCTCGCGGCCTTCTCGAAGAGGGTCTGTTCGTTCTCGCAGTCGGGGCATTCGACGGTGATGAAGCTTCCTGCCATCGTTACTCCTGGAACTCCAGTCGGCCGGCGCGCCATCCCTCGCGGAGGTGGGCCTTCCCACACTCGCCACAGCGGTACTTGAGGTCCGTCTTCTTGGTGGGCTTGTCGCCACCCGGGACCTTCGAGAACTTGCCGTCGTTCCCGATACCGGAATTGCGCTCGCGCTGGCGGTCGATCCACTTCATGCCGGTCTGGCGGCCGCTGCGGACTTTCTCGACCTCGTGTTCCTGGTGCTCGTTGCAGTGCGGACAGTACGTATTGAAGCGTCGTGGCATCTCCATAGATATCAGCCTTACCGAGCGATTTGACGTGCCCGCTTAAAACCCGTTTGGTTCGGACCTGCCGTGTGCCGCCGAATCACGTCCCCTCACGCGACCAGTCTCCCCGTTTCCCTGGGACTCCCCCTGCTGTATCCGTCTACCGCATCCGCTGCCTGCAGCCCCGACTACTGGAACCGAGCGGACGGCCCGCTGGACGCGATTCGGACTGCACCGAACACGCCCGTTTCTGCACCGGAAAGCAGTTGGAGTTCGACAGCCTCGCCTTTCGAGAGCGCGCCCAGTTTCGTCGCTAGTTCGTCGTCGATGTAATCAACGACCTCGTAGGTTTCGTCGGCGTCGACGTCCCGGAGTTCCATCCGCCCGTCATCGCCCATCGGACTGACCACGACCGAGGCCCGCTCGCACGACCGCTGCTGTTGTTTCAACATACATGACTGTCTCCGTTCCGAATATATAAATCTCTGCTATCAGGATGTTAAGCATCTAAACACTATCCGAAATAATATAAGGACATTCTAGTTACAGGTGAACCGCTCGTCGCCCCTGTCGGTCGGTGTGCCGTGGCGCAATCGCCTTCGAAGTCACTAAGTACGCTGTTGGCAAAGGAACGGCCATGAAGAAGCTCATTATCCACGGCGACCCGGGGCTGCGCAAGGGCGGCCGCATCGAGTACGAGGACGAAGAATACGAGGTGTTCTCGGTCTCGCGGCAGGGCGACTGGCACGGTCCGGACCGGCCACAGCTCTGGTGTACCATCGGCTCGGAGGACGAGGAGGAGACGTTCAAAACCCAGGAGTACATCCCGATGCACCTGGACACGGACGACATTGAGGCCGAGGCCGTCACCGTCCTCCGCGAGCGCGCGCCGCCGAATGCCGAGTCCTGATCGGCCCGTACCGGCCTCTGAAAAATCTCGTTTTCATGCGGTCTGCTTTGCTTTCAGAACTGCGCTGGCCGCACTCGATAGATCGTGACGCCGTCGGTCTGCTTTGCCACGGTCACGCCCTGTAGCTGGTCGATAGTCACCTCGTCATAGCGGGCCCGCTCGGCAGGGCCGACGTAGACGTAGCGCACGCCGTACGCTTCGAGAAGCCGGCGCTGTTCGGGTGCCTCTCCGGTGTAGATAGTCTCCACGTCATCCACGCGGCTGTTGTACACCGTGTCGTTGCGGTACTGGGCCTCGTGGGTCCAGCCCGCGACGGTCGGCAGCCCGGTCAGGCTCGACGGCGCACTCGCGCCCTCGCCGTCACCGGCGTTCCACTGGTAGCCCGCGGGTGCGGCCGTGACGATAGTCGGCCGGCCTTCCGTCGTCTCGCCGAGCCACCGTATCGCCTCGGCTTCCTCGGGGTGGTCGTCGTCGAGGTATGCCAGCCCGTCCAGCGTTGGATCGTCCGCGGCGTCGACGTGGTTCGAGAGCGCGAACGCGCCGTACAGCGACGCCGAACAGACCAGCAGGGCGAGGAACCCGCGGACGCCGATGCCGGTCCACGCTCGCGCGCGACCGCTGGCCGGCCGCCAGCGGGTCAGCAGCCACGCCAGCACGGGGCCGACGGCACCCCCCCAGAGCACCCACACCTGCATGTACGTCTTGAAAACGGTGTTCATCCGGCCGATGTTCTCCCTGACGAAGACGAACTCGACGAGGAGCACGAGTCCCGCGCCAGCGAGAATCAGCACGGCTTCGAAGCCCACCGGCCGGTCGCCGCCGTCAGCGAGCGCCGGAACCGCATCGACGGCGTGGTCAAGCGTCGGCGAGCGCCCGAACAGCCACGCGCCGAACAGTAGGGGGACGAGCAGGCCGACCGCCGCGATATCAACTGTGGCCGCAAGCGCCGCCGTTCCGACGGCAATGAGGCCGACGATGCGGGCTGTCCGCTGCCCGACGGCACGCCCGGTCTGGGCGTACAGGTACAGCCAGAACGGGGCGACGAACAGACCGTGGACGGCCAGCAGCTCAAGCAGCGAGGTCCGGTCGGGCAACACTGCGATCTCCCGCCCGCTCGCCGGACCGAGCCAGAAGGGGAGCGACCAGAGCAGGCCCAGCGCGAGGACGCCGCCAGCGACGGCCACCCCCATTCCGACCCTGACAGCCTCCTGGCCCGGTCCGTTCAGCCGGAGCCGCTGTCCGACGTTCTTCGGGAGGAGCGTCGTCGGGTCGGCCGGGGCGACGGTGACCGTCAGCAGGGCCAGCCCGCCCATCGACGGGAACGACCACGTGTTCGTGACGGCCATGATGCCGGCGACGGCCGGGAGCGCACCGAACAGCAGCGCGAGCCGCCGCCGGCGTTCGGCGGCCGGCGTCTGGTAGTAGCTGAAACAGAGCGCGGCGGCCAGCAACAGGAAGCCCGTGCTCATCATGTGAGCGTGCAGGTCGCCGTTGAGCCAGGCGAACAGCGGGAACTCGTCGATGACCAGCGCGGCGCCGGGTTCGTACGTGCCGAAATCGGCCGCGCTGTCCTCGATGACGCGGCTCGCGTCCCAGTAGCTGAACGCGTCCGGGCCCGCCGCGAGCCCGTCCAGTTCGTATCCGGCCCGCTCAGCAACCGTCTGACTCAGTTCGCCGGGCAGGAGCCAGACGACGAACTTGGCGGGCGTCGAGAGGTTACTGGCAAAGCCGATACAGAACGCGGTGAGACCGGCGGCCAGCCGTCGCGGGAGGCCGCGTTCGCTCGCGACAGCGCCGGCCAGTCCGTACGCCGCCGTGACCAGCGTGGCGTAAAAGCCCGCCAGGGCCAGATTGTACGCGAACTGACCCGCGGTCCCCGTGATTCTGGTGAGAATCGCCGCGATGAGGTGCCCGCCGTAGTAGTACGCGACCGGTTCGCCAGCGAACCACATGTCCTCTAGCGGGAGGCTGTCAGCGCGGATGAGCGATTGCAACAGACCGAAATCGAGGAACTTCTCGCCGCCGATGGGGACGATTGCCGGGTCAAGTGCCCGGATACCGACGACGAACAGGAACGCGACTGTGAACACGCCGGCCGTCTCGGCATAGGTTCGGGCGTTCGGTCCGCCGTCAATCCGCCAGACAGCCAGCGTGCTCGCTGCGAGAACGACGACGCCGAGCCAGACACCCACCGTCAGCGAGAGGCGGCCGACGAAATAGGTGACCAGCCACAGTATCGAGACGGCGACCGGGACACCGAACGCGAGTCCGCGGTCGGCAAAGCGGGGGAACAGCAGCCCCGCGACGGCCCCGCCAGCGTACAGTAGCAGGAGGTAGAGGGCGAGCCAGGTAGCGAGGAGCCCGTATTCCATCAGTGAAGGGACCGGTTCGCTGGCCTATACGCTTTTTCGTTGCTCTCGGGCTTATCAACTGATTAGTGACCGGTAGCTTCGAACTGTTTTTACTTCCGCCTGTCCGACTACTCGACAATGTCGCCGACCGTCGGGGTTGTCCTCCCAGCCTACCGTCCCGACATGGACCAGCTCGGGTCGTATATCGCTGCCATCGACGACGCCCTCGCTCCGGAGACTATCGTTGTCGAATTAGATGCGCCACGAGACGGTGTCCCCACACAGCTCCGCTCACTGCCGGTCGATGTCCATACCGTCCCGTATCGCCGCGGAAAGGGCGCAGCGATCACCGCCGGGTTCGAGCGATTGGAGACCGACGTGCTGGCGTTCGTCGACGCTGACGGGTCGACACCGGTCGCCTCGCTCGAACGAATACTCGACCCGGTCATCGACGGCCGAACGGACCTCGCCGTGGGCTCTCGCCGCCACCCGGACGCCACGGTCGCCACCCACCAGACGTTCGCTCGCCGGTTCCTCGGCGACGGCTTCGCGTGGCTCGCCGGCCAGTTGCTCGACGCGCGGCTGTACGACTACCAGTGCGGTGCGAAAGCCATCGACGTGGCCGCCTGGGAGCGCGTGCGCGACCACCTGTACGAACCCGGCTTCGCGTGGGATGTCGAGCTGATTGCCATCACCGCGGCGCTTGACCTACGTATCGAAGAGGTTCCAATCGAGTGGGAAGACAAGCCCGGCTCGACGGTGTCGCCGATCCGAACGTCGATTGACCTGCTGCAGGCGCTGCTGACGGCTCGACACCGTTCGAAGCAACTACGGGACGACGGGTTCCACACGGCACTGGCCGAACATCTCGACGAACCCACCGCCCTCATCGAGAAGGACCGATGATGGATCTCGAACAGCAGGTCCGACGCGTCGTTCCCGACCGGTTCGAGTCGCTGGTCTCCGGCGTTCGGTTCGGCCAGTTCGTCTCGGTCGGCGTCGTCGGCGCGATCAGCGACAACACCGTCCTCGCCGTGCTCGGGCTGGCCTTCGGCGTCAGCGACATGTGGGCCAAAGCCGCCGGCGTCGAAACGGCGATTCTCGTGATGTTTCTGGTCAACGAACACTGGACGTTCGCCGGCCAGGGCGACGCTGGCCGCCGGTCGTTCGCCAAGCGGCTCGGGAAATCGCATCTGGTACGGTCCGGTGGCGTCGCGGTACAGCTCGCCGTCTACTGGCTGCTCACGCAGTGGTTGGCAGTCGAACTCGTCGTCGCCGGGACGGACCTGTGGTTCATCGCTGCGAGCCCGCTCGCGATTGGTGTGGCGATGCTGGTCAACTACGTCGCCGAGAGCATCTTCACGTGGCAGGTCCACGCGGACGACTGAGCATGGCGCGTTACTAACTCACGGACGGCACTCGAATCACAACCCTTAATGAGGGGACCGGACTACCAGAAGGTAGCGGGATGGGATAGCCAGGAGATTCCGGCGGGCTCATAACCCGCAGATCGGTAGTTCAAATCTACCTCCCGCTATATTCTGTCGCTCACAAATTCGTGAACGATGAATTTCGTCGAGTAGATTTGAAGTAGAACACGAGCGACCAGCGGGAGTGACGTGGGCGTAGCTCGAATCTACCGCCCGCTTTTTTGCTGCGAACGAATCGGAAGTGGCATACCTAACGCCCAGGGCGACAGCTCTCGGCGGGCTTACCCTTGTCGTTCACCGCTACCCCGATACCCGTCTCTGGCCGCTGTGAGCGTCCGGTACAGTGTGGCCACCAACGCAGCGACGAGCAGGACACCGAGTACCTGTGCGGGCGTGTTTCGCGTCTCGATTGCCCACGGGAGCGCCAGCACAAGAACCCGAACGGACACGACGAATCCAGCCACGGTGGTGATAGCGACCAATAGATATCGGCCACCGCGTTGCAACGGGCCGCCGCGGTCAATGGTGGCGAGTCCGTGCCGCTGGACCATCGCTCCTTCGAGCGCCATCCCGAGTGCCAGCACCACGGCGACGCCGAAGCCGACGATACCAACGGGGTTCGGAACCGCAACTCCCGCTACTCCGAGGATAATTCTGCCTGCGCCGACAAGGAATCCGAGCGTCAGCGATCCTAACAGAATAAGCGAACTGAACAGCGCGGCGAAGTCACCTGCGAGGGATCGGATGGAGGGAGACACAGCAGCCAGTGTCGACCCAGGTTTTTGTAAGTCTGCTGGTGGTTATCGACGGTGTGATTTTGGCGTCCTACAACACTTGTGCTACCGGCTGACCTAATCGTCGCCGTGTTCGTCGACGATAGTGACCTCGCCCTCGACGACCTGGACGTTGATGAGCGTCTTGGCGTCGTAGCCCGCTTCGTCGAGCTTGTTCGTCCCATCGGCTTTCTTGATGACACAGACGATATCGCGGATATCCGCGCCGATGTCTTCGAGCGCGCCCGTGAGCCCGGCCAGCGTCCCGCCGGTCGAGAGCACGTCGTCGAGCACCAGCACGCGGTCGCCCTCGTACACGTCGTTGACGTACATCTCGCTCTCGGAATAGCCGGTCACCTGGGACAGCGAAACCTCGCCGTCGAGGCCATACTGGCGCTTGCGGACGACGACCAGCGGGATGTCTGTCATCAGCGAGACGGCTGTCGAGATATGGATGCCCATCGCCGCCGGTGTGACGATCTTGTCGACGTCGTCGAGTTCCGCCTTCCGGATGATTTTGATGACGATCTCGCGCAGGAGCTCCGGTCGAAGCATCGGGACCCCGTCGCTGATGGGGTGGACGAAATAGTGGTAGCCTTCCTTCTCGATGATCGGCGCGTCGAGCAGAGACTGCTTGAGTCGGTCCATGCCGTCGGTACTACAAGCCCGTACTAAAATTCTCCGTCACTAACTCAGTAGAGCGACAGCAACTCACCGAGCGCTCGCATCATCGGCAGGAGATGCGCATCACCCAATGCGTAGTACTCGACACTGGTCAGCAGTAGGAACACAGCTGTCACGCCCGTTGCAGCGCCGAGAAGCACTGCACCGGCCTTCCCAGCCAGCCCCTCGGATCGACCACGCACCGACCACAGACAGAGCGGGACAGCGATCCCAAGTGCGAGTAGCGCGTGTAATTGGAACGCCTCGCCGATACCGTTCACTGTCAGCGCGACGAAAACCACGGTCACCTGTCCGCCAAGCAACACTGTCCCCGCAGCTGTCCAGAGGAACACGTGCCAGTGATCCGTAAGGCTCTTGCGTACCGCTGGGAGCCGCATGAACAGATACACGCCGAGTGGGTAGAGCGGGAACAGATATCGGGCAGTCACCTGTGCGTGCAATGGTAAGCGGCTGGTGTACAGCAGGACGACGCCCACGAAGGTGGTGAGTGCAAACGCGTCGACGACGCGGTCGCCGCTGAGTGTCCGGTCAGCCATCGACGACGGCAAACGCAGTCGTCGGACGAGTGGGAGCGACCCGATCATAGCGGTAAGTACGGGTGCGGATTCGAGCAGTGAGAGATTGACAGACTCCTCGCCAGCGTTATCCAGCGCGCCGCTCGCGCTCCCGGACCGGATGAACGCGTGATACGCGTCGACTGGCTGGTGCTGGAGTGTTTTGAGTCCCGAAACGAGTTCGCCGGCCAGCAACAGTAGTGGCCGCAGTCCGCTTTCGGCGACGCTGAACAGCGGGGCCAGCGGCGCGAGCAATCCACTCGAACTGCCACCGCCGCCAGCACCGCTTTCCCCACCGCTGGCGCCGCTCGCCACATCTCCGCCGAGAGAGCCGCCACCGGAAATCAACCTCGGTGGTTTGATCGGGGAGCCGGTGACGGCGATATTAGTTATAAAGAACGGCAACAGGGAGAGCGCGAAGACGACGCCGATACCAGCGAGCGTTCGAGGACTGTTGTCCGGGGCTGTCGGGATGTCGACCAACGCCAGGGCGACACAGAGCAGGAGTGCCTCCGGAGCGTGTATCCAGGCGTACAGTCCCGCCAGCGCGTAAGATAGCGCGCGGAACGTCCGTTGCTGTGTGACAACTGCCCCATCAGCAGGGCCGCGGCTCCGATAGAGGCAGTACGCGATACAGACGACCACTGTTCCGGTCACGACGTGGCGCTTCGGCACGGACGCCCAGAACGCCAGCGGCGTCCCGGCTGTGAGTACGACGGCGCTCAGGAGCCCCAGCCGACGCGTCTGCATCCGGCTGGAGAGCCGATACAGAACCACCGGCGTAAACGCCGCGATGAGGAGATGCGTCAGTTGCAGCGCATACAGATGCGTTCGACCGGCGTCGAGCGGCTGTGCCAGCGCGACGTTCGCTCCGAACAACCCGAGGACGGCGATACTCCCGCCATAGAGGAGCCAGTCGCTATCGGCGTAGTGACTACACTGGACCATCAGCGCCACCAGCGCCAGCGACCAGAGCGCGACCAGCGCGATGCGGAGTTCGACGACGGCGCTGAGCAGATCGAGCGCAAACACGAGCGGCAGGGAGAGCACGATGACGCCGTAGTTGCGCGCGTACCACTGCCCGCCGTAGTTGCTCGCCCCCGGCGTGTCCAGCCCGGGACCATAGGCTGCCTCGGTCATCGCTAACTGTCCGTTGGAGAGGCTGTACAAGCCGTTCGCCAGCGTGTAGGAATCGTTGATCAGGAACGCTGTCCGCCACAGCAGCCCGAACAGCACGACCGTGCTGAGAAACACAGTTAAGCCCAGTCGGTCGCCGAAGAGTACGGAATATACCGTTTGGCGGGTGTTCGACAGCGTATCGGTCCGCCGGCGCAGGCCCCCAAAGAACTCCGTCGCTGTCATTGGACCACCGATATTGTGACGTTTCGCGTCGCTACCACGCCGTGGCCCGCGCTGTCGCGCTTGCTGATTGTTACTGTGCCGGTGTACTGTTCGCGTTCGATCTCCCCGTCGGTGAACGTGTCCGACGCCAGCGTCAGTTCGTATGCGTCACCGGTCGATTCGTCCAGGAAATGATTCGTTGTCCGCGAGTAACCCAGTTCCTCGATTGTGAGTTCGTAGACGAGTGTCGGCCGTCCGGTAAGATTCGAGAAGTGTACGCGGACCGGCGGCGCGTCGAGATAGTAGCTTGCTGCACCGTAGGCCCCCTCTTCGAGCGTTACGTCGCCCGACATTTCGACCGCTGAAACCGTGACATTGCCTGTTTCGAGCACCACCGGCTCGGGCTCCGTTGCCAGTGTTACGCCGGGGACGAGCGGGCCGGATAGGAGTGTGACGCCGAGTATAATGGCTGTCACACTAGTGATAACTGCCCGCGTTCTCTCCATCGTTACCGGTCACTGGACAGCTGGGAATAAAAGTATCGTGGCGTAGGGCTGTTGCTCACTGGTCGAAAAAACAAAAAATGAGGTCGGATTACGTTTCGGGGCCGGAGTCTTGCGCGAGCGTTGCAGAGGAGTCGCCTTCTTGAGTTTCGTAGACGACTCGGAGATCATAAGAGGGACCGACAAACATTTTGGCAGTATTACCGGCCGTAACTTCGGATGAAGGGCCCTTTGTGCTCCAATTACCCCAAGTGGCTCCTGAAGTAGAGTGGTCGAAATCTCCACGAATGTATAGTTCTTGTGCCTCAATTGAGTCACCGCCATCGTGAGTAACGGTTAGATTCTCACTACTTGCAGAGGCGTCGTAATCCCACGAGAAGCTAGCCTGCGGCGTCGCCTGCTGTGCCTGGTCGCCGAGACCAAGCACGAAGGAGGCGATAACGGCCGCCAGGATGACCGTGATTGCGACCATCAGGATGACCCCGATGACCGGCGAAACAGCGTCGTCGTCGTGGATGAGTTGTTTGATATCCATGGTTTGTGCGGCGCACACCGCGAGCGTGACCCGAGTAGTACGACCCTACGCGTTGAAGGGTGTCCTTACTGGCTCGCGGAGGTGTGCTGACTCAACCACATGGGATGTGCCCACTTATACTCATAACACGTTTTAGCTGTTCAACGCTGTCTTGAAACCCTTCAAGGCCCGCTGTACTGCCGGAATTCGCTATAACGATGTTCGGATAATTTAGCTGGCCGGAGACAGGCGAAACCAACGCAGCGGGTGCGAAGAACAGCCTGTTTCAGTCGTTGGACTCCGATTCCTGCTCCGCGAACTCGGTGAGTGTCATCTCGCGACCGGCGTAGGTGTGATAGCCCGCGGAGATACTGAGTACGACCGCGATCAGCGTCGCCCAGACCAGCGGTGAAATTACAGTGAACGGATAGACGCCGACCCAGAGGATCGTAACGATTGCCAGACTGACTGCGCCGAGTGAGAGGTAGTACTCGCGCCAGGGGAACTCGCTTCCGGGCACGATTTCGAGATATACGGTAAGGTCTTCTGTTTGTGCGGTTCGGGAGACTGTCCCGTTCTCGTCGTCATAGTCGATGATACCCGTGTCGTGCATCCGCGGGAGATGGGACTGCTGTAACGTGGTGTAGACGCGCTTTCGCTGCGCGCTCGTAACTTCTGTATTCGGACAATCGTACTCCTGGGCTGCGACGTGCGAGGCGAGGTCACCGAGCTGTACCGGCCCGTCGTGTTCCCGGAGATACTGCAGGGTGTACCGACGCCGCTCGTTCTGCAACACGTCGAATATTTCACCCTTTGAAAGGTCGTCATCCGAATCAGCGGAGTCTGACCGCTCGATCTGCTTACTCATTTACTAGCCTCCAATACCCACCACCCCTCGAAGGGAATATAGAGACAATCAGGGTATTCATCAGTTATAAACTCACGGGTTTTAGAGACGGAAGAAACGAGTAGTGCGTGGATTTACGCGTTCGGACCAGACGCAGTGGCTAGCGTCGCGGAGTTGTCGCCAGTGGATGATTCGTAGACAACTCGGAAGTCGTAGTCGTTACCACTTACGCCAACAATCACACGGTCACCTGCGACAACCTTGCTGTTACTGCCACTCGTTTCGCTATCTGGCCAGTTTTGATTATTACCGTCAATATTGCTATTGGCAGTACTTGCGAACCCACTCCCTCGGAAATAGAGGTTACTTGCTGTAATCGAGTCACCACCGTCGTGGGTCACGTCGACTTCGTTGGCTCCAGAATCATAGTCCGTACTAAAGCTAGCCTGCGGAGCCGTGTTGCTGACCTGATCGCCCAGACCGAGGACGAACGTCGCGATGACGGCCGCGAGGATGACCGTGATTGCGACCATCAGGATGACCCCGATGACCGGCGACACAGCATCGTCGTCGTTGAAGAATCGTTTGAGTTCCATGGTTATGTCCGCACGCATCAACAGGCCGCCCTGTTATGCAGTGCTTATCGGAACGTGGCTACCGAGGTATATAAGTCTACATCTGGATTATCAGAGACTGTAATCACCTCATCTGCTGACAGCTATCCTGAAGGTGCATAGCTACTGATATGGCCGATTCATTCTGTAATTATCACAGAATATGGTTTTGGAACTTCAGGAAAGTGCCAGCAGCGTCACCGTCACGAAGACCGCGAGGATGAGGATACTGAGTCCGATGCCGGCCCGCATTGGATGTACGAGCCCGTCGTCGTCGCTGAGTCGCGCAATCACGTCGTTGGGTGCCGTCACCGTCCGCGTGACGACGCCGGTGGCCTGCACCACCATGCGATCCACAGCGGCGTATAGTTCGGTAACACCGACGACGAGCCCGCGGGAGCCGTAGAAGACGGCAGGGTTGTACAGCGAGTCGATGTCCGGGACGCGGCCGAGTTTCGAGAGGGGCTTCTTCGTCACCGCGAAGCCGATCAGTCCGGCGGCGGCGAGGGCGACCCCTTCGACGATGTGATCGACAGTGTAGGTCGTATAGACGTGATCGACGGCGGCGTCACTCGTCACATCGAACGGAAGGATGGCGAACAGTGCAGTGTCGTACACACCGTAGATGACACAGAGCGCGGCGACGGACACCATCGCAATGCTCTGGCCGCGGTTCGCGTCCGGGACGCTGCCGTCGTACGTGCCGTGGAAGAACGCGTAGTAGCCGAACTTGATGAACGACATGAACGTTCCGACGCCACCGATGAGCAGCATCCACTCGAGGGTCGTTCGGTGATCGAAGTACAGCGGTCCCTCGACGAACTCGTAGTGGCTCCCGGAGATGATGATTCCCTTACTGACGAACCCGTTGAATCCCGGGAACCCGGCGATAGAGAGCGCAGCGATGGAGAACGCGGCTGCGGTGATCGGCATCTCACGGGCGAGCCCGCCGAGCTTCTTCAGACTCTCCTCGCCGGTCCGGTAGATGACAGCGCCGGCGGTCATGAACAGCAGGCCCTTGTAGAGGATGTGGTTGAACACGTGGGCGAACGCCCCGGCCTGTGCGAGCGAGGTTCCGATACCGACGCCGGCGACCATGTATCCGACCTGGGACTGGATGTGATAGGAGAGCAGTCGCCGCATGTCGTTCTGGAACAGCGCGAACAGCGCGCCGAAGATAGCCATTCCGCCGCCCATGTAGGCGATAGCTTCGTGGCCGTTGGGGAACGCGCGGTACATCCCGTAGACGCCGGTCTTGGTCGTGAACACACAGAGGAAGACGCTGGCGGCGATGTGCGGGCGCGGATAGGTGTCGGGCAGCCACGCGTGCAGGCCGATGAAGCCGACGTTGACGCCGATGCCGATAGCGGCCAGCGCGGCGGCCAACCCACTCGTCATACCCGCGGCCTCCGGCCCGCCCGGTACCGACGCGAACAGGAACGTCTCCACCTCGACGTAGTGGCGGAGGATGGCGGCCATCAACAGCGTGCCGCCCAGTCCGTGCAGCAGGGCGTACCGGAAGCCGGCCCGGACCGCCTTGCCGCCGTAGTGCCACACCAGCAGCGTGCTGGTGATAGCCATCAGCTCCCAGAAGAAGATGAGCGTCAGCCAGTCGCCGGCGAACACGGCCCCGAAGCTGGTCGCGACATACGAGAGGGCGAAACCGGTCTGTGTGGTGTCGGCCTCGCTGGCGTAGGAGTAGAGCACGGCGACTGCGGCGATGAGCCCGAAGATAATCCCCATCAGCCGCGAGAACGGGTCGACGTTCAGTAGCACGGCGTCGAACCCGAGGAACTGGGTCCGGAGGTGTGCGCCCTCGGGCACCATGACGGCCCACGGCACCGCCAGTGCGGGCACAAGCGCACCGACGGCGTGTCCGGCCCGCCGCGGAAGCCGGGAGACGACGACTGCCAGTACGAGCAGTACGACGACCGGCGGGACCGTCGTCAGCGTCGACATCAGGCCACCACCCCCGGGAGATTCCCGACGATAGCGTCGACGATCCGCAGGAAGACAGCCGTGTACGGCACCGTCCCCAGCAGGAGCGACAGCGTCGCCGCAGTCAGTATCGGCCCGAGCATGAACCACGTGCTCTCGCCGCCGCGCCAGCCGCGGTCGTCCCAGCCGCCTTCGGGCGGGCCGCCGTGGTGTTCGTGCTCCTCGTGGTGTTTGCCGAGGTGGTCGACGTGTTCGGGCTTCGGCGTGTCGTCTCCATCGGTGTCGTCCGACTCACCCACGTCACCGCCATCGGCCCGCAGCTCGCTCCGGCCGCCGAATGGCCCCTCCAGAAGGGGCTTTTCGTCGTGGCCCTCCGGCGACTCGAAGTACGCCTGGTAGACGATGGGCCAGAAGTACGCGATGTTGAGCACGCCGGAGACCAGTAGAACCGCGGCGAAGACCAGCCCGCCATCCAGGCTCAGCGCACCGATGACGAGATACCACTTGCTGACGAACCCGGCAACGAGCGGGATGCCGGCCATCCCCGCCGCGGCGACGGCGAAGGCGGCCATCGTCAGCGGCATCCGCTTCCCGATGGCGGCCATGTCGCTGATGTCGTCAGTATGCGTTTCGACGTGGATCGCGCCAGCACAGAAGAACAGCGTGAGTTTCATGAACGCATGCGCGGGGATGTGGAGCAGTCCGCCGGTCAGCGCTTGCCCGTGCAGCAGTCCCAGTCCGAGCACGATGTAGGACAGTTGGCTGATGGTCGAGTACGCCAGCCGCCGCTTGAGGTTGTCCTGTCTGAGCGCGATAATACTCGCCGTCAGGAGGGTGAAGGCCGCAATCGCGGCGAGCGGGAGGCCGACGCCGAGTTCCGCCATCGTCTCGGTACCGAACACGTCGAGGACGACCCGAGCGATGCCGAACACGCCGCTCTTGACGACTGCGACAGCGTGGAGCAGGCCCGACACCGGCGTCGGCGCGACCATCGCGTCCGGCAGCCAGGAGTGCATCGGCATGAGTGCGGCCTTGACGCCGAAGCCGGCCGCAAGCAGGGCGAACGCGGCTCTCGCCAGCGTCGGGTCCGCCGTCGCGAGCGCTTCGAGGCCGCCCGGTGTGAACGCGGTCGTCCCGGCGAGGACGAACACTAGTACGGTCCCGCCCAGCACAGCGACGCCGCCGCCGAAGGTGTACGCGAGGTACTTCCGGCCGGCGGCGCGGGCCTCGTCGGTTTCATCGTGGGTAACCAGCGGGTACGTCGACACCGTCAGCAGTTCGTAGCAGACAAACAGCGTCAGCAGGTTCGACGCGAACGCGACGCCGATGGCCGACGCGAGGCTTGCGGCGAAGGAGGCGAAATAGCGCGTCTGTGCGTGTTCGTCCAGCCCGCGCATGTAGCCGATGCTGTAGAAGCTCGTGACGATCCACAGCAGGCTCGCGAGTAAGCCAAACAAGAGCCCGAGCGGGTCGACGTTGAACGCCAGTTCGATACCGGTAGCGAACTGTCCGATGACGAACTCGTACTCTGTCCCGTTCAGGACGCCGGGGACCATGCTCGCAATGATCGCGAACTTCGCGAACGCGACGAGTAGGGTCACCCCCTCCCGCACGTTCGGCCGGCCCTTGAGCGAGAGAATAGCGGGGATGGCCACTGCCGAGACGAGGATTGCCAGGATTGGGCGTAGCGATTCAGTCATTGGGTTAGAAGTTGTGGAAGCGTGTCTCGAAGTACCTGTTCGAACGCCGGTACGGCTGCGGTCAGCGTGACCGCGAGAACGGCCGCGAGGACGACAACGGCGATCATCCCGAACGAAACCGCCTGCCCGCTCCCGTCTGTGACGGGCGCGTCCTCAGGCACGGGCTCCTCCGAGTGGATCGTCGCCTCGGCGAAGTAGAGTCGCTCGACGAGGCGGGCGAAGTACGCGAGCGTCAGCAGCGTACTCGCCAGCAGAACGGCCACGACGGCCCAGTTCTCGGCGTTGACCGCGCCGAGGACGATGTACCACTTGCCGACGAAGCCGATTGCCGGCGGGACGCCGACCATCGCCAGCGCGAGGACGGCGAAGGAAAACGCCGGGAGCGGGACGCGACTCCCCATTCCGGCGTAGCCGTTCACCGTCGTCGCGCCCGTCTCCCGCTCGATGATTCCCGTCGCGGCGAACAGCCCGCCTTTCATCACCGCGTGGCCGAGCAGGTGGACGGTCGCGCCGACGACGGCCAGCGGAGTCGCGATGGCGAACCCAGCGACGACCAGGCCGAACTGCGACACTGAGGAATACGCGAGCATCCGCTGGACGCTGTCCTGCGAGACGGCGAGCGCGCTCCCCGCGATGATGCTCACGCAGGCCAGGCCGACCAGCGCCCAGCGAGCCACGGGCACGGCCGTCAGGAACTCCACGGTGAACACCGAAAACAGCAGTCGGGCGAGCGCGTAGGCGGAAACCGTCGAGACGAGCGCCGAGATGAACGCGCTCACCGTGTCCGGCGCGTTCGCGTAGGCGTCGGGCTGCCAGGTGTGCAGGGGGAACAGGGCGACTTTCACCGTCAATCCCCCGACCATTAGCCCGAACGCGGTCAGGACGAGCGTCGAGTCGTAGGCCGCCATCTCCCCGAGCTTGGTCGCCAGGTCGGCCATGTTGAGCGTCCCCGTCGCCGCGAGCAGGTAGCCCACGCCGAGCAGGTACAGCGAGGCCCCGACGGTCCCGATGATGAGGTACTTCAGCGCCGCGACGGCGGCGCTCGCGTTCCGGCCGCTCGCCACGAGCCCGTAGGCCGCAAGCCCCGTGATTTCGAGGAACACGTAGAGGTTGAACACGTCGCCGGTGACGGTCATTCCGGTCAGGCCGGCGACCAGCAGCAGGTACAGGCCATAGAAGGCGCTCGAATGCGGACCGGCCTGGCGGGCGTACGCGAGCACGCCCAGGGACACAATGGCCACGAGCAGGGCGACGGCCCCGGAGAGCCCGTCGACGACGAGCTCGATGCCGTACGGGGCGGCGAAACCGCCGACCGCGTAGGAAACCGTGCCGCTCGTGCTGACGCTCCACGCGAGCAGTCCGGCCAGGCCGACCTGGCCGACGAGCGTCAGCGTCGCGACGGGCCAGCCGGCCCGGTCGCTGACGAGGCTGGCGACCAGCGGTACCGCGCCGCCGATGATCGGCAGGACGACCAGCAACACAGGGATCTGTTCAATCATAGTAGAGCTGTTTGAGTTTGTCTTCGTCCAGTGTGCCGTACTCGGTGTAGATGCGGATGATGAGCGCCAGCGCCACGGCAGTCAGGCTCACCCCGACGACGATAGCGGTCAGGATGAGGACGTGCGGTAGCGGGCTGACGTAGGGTCCACCGCCCTCCTTGATTATCGGCGGGTTCCCGCCCGCTCGGAACGACAGCGTGATGAAAAACAGGAAGATGCCCGTCTGGAAGATGTTCATTCCGATGACCTTCTTCACGAGGTTCCGGGACTCGATGAGCATGTAGAGGCCGATACCCAGCAGGAGCATTACCGCGTAGTAGTTGTAGTGTGAGTTCAGCAGTTCCAGCATTAGCTTTCACCCTCCGGGGAGTCGACGGCGTGGCCGAACCCGGCCGCGAGCAGGAAAAAGAGGCCGATGGCGACGCTGGCGACGATGCCACCGATGCCCAGTTCGACGAGTTCGATACCGTAGGCGGTCGCGTGTGAGATGAACTGTTCGTACAGGTGGTATTCGAGGAAGTTCCCGCCAAGCAGCATCGTCCCCAGCCCGATTGCCGCGAACGTGAACACGCCGCCGGATGCGAGCGCGGCGACGACACGAACGTCGAGCCACTCCCGGGCTGCGTCGATACCGTAAGCGAAGGCGAGCATCATCACGACCGATCCGGCGATGACCCCGCCCTGGAATCCGCCACCGGGGGAGTCCGCGCCGTGGAACATCACGAACAGGGCGAAGGTGAGGACGAACGGCGCCACGACGCGGACCGTGGTCATGATGATGGTGCTCTCGACGTACAGTCCGGTTCGCTCATCGGCGCTCATGCGAACACCTCCTGCCTGAGGACGGTCAGCGCCGCGACACCGGCCGAGAAGACCACGACCGCCTCGCCCAGCGTGTCGAACCCGCGGTAGGCCGCGAGCACGGCCGTCACCGCGTTGTGGACCTCCGTGTCCGCGTACGCGTTCTCGATGTAGTACTGTGTCACCTCGCCGCTGACGACGGGGTTTGCCGCTCCGTCTGCCCCAACGGCGGGCAGCGACGGTACCGTCGCGATCATGACGACGACGAACGCGCCGACCAGGGCGACGGTCCGGACGCTGAGTGACTCGAACAGGCCGTCCTCCTGTGGCCGGACGGTGTTTGCCAGCGCCAGAATGAACAGGATCGTCATGATGCCGGCCCCGACAGCCGCTTCGGTCAGTCCCACGTCGGGGGCTTCCAGCATCACCCAGATGATGGAGATGCCGAGGCTGTAGGCGGCAAACGCCATCAGCGAAGCCAGCACGTCCCGGAGCACGGCCGCGCCGATAGCACAGCCCAGCACGAACACCAGCAACACTCCTTCGATGAGCGAGAGCGTCATGATTCGCCCTCCTCGTCGCCGGCTGTCCACGGCTCGATACCCTGGTCCTGTGCCGCCCGGGCGATGGCGTGGGCGGCGGTCGGGTTCGTCAGGAACATGAACACCAGCAGGAAGACGGCCTTGATCGTCGCGAGGTCGGTCTGTATCGCGAGCGCGGCGGCCCCGATAGCGAGGACGGCTCCCAGCGTATCACTTTTCGATGCCGCGTGCGTGCGAGTGTACACGTCCGGAAGCCGGACGATACCGATTGCGGCGACACCACCGAAGAACGCGCCGAGCAGCGCGAGCGCGACGATCGCCCACTCCGTCGGCGTCATAGCACACCCCCGTGTTCGACGTTGAACTTCGAGAACGCTATCGACAGCAGGAAGTTCAGCAGGGCGTACACGAGCGCGATATCGAGGAACAGCGGCTTATCGAGCGCACCGGAGACGAGCGCGATAGCGATGACGGTGTTCGTCCCCATCACGTTGACCGCGATGACTCTGTCGTGGTCCGTCGGTCCCGCAATCACGCGGTAGAGGGACACGATGGCAAACAGGACGAACGCGCCGGCGATCGCCAGCAACGCCGCTTCGAACTCAATCATCGTCGGCCACCTCCGGGTCGCCGATGTCACTCTCGATTGGCTCGTCGCCCCCTTGCCCGCGCTCGCGCGGCGAGGGAATCGCTGCCGCCTCTCGGCCGTAGAAGACAAACCGGACGGCCCGTTCGAGACCGCCGTCGAACAGGTCCTCGCGCGCACTGCCGGTGAGCGAGTGGATGTCGAACGCCTGCTCCGAGACGCTGACGGTAAGCGTCCCGGGCGTCAGCGTGATGCTGTTTGCCAGTGTCGTCACCGGCGCGTCTCCCCAGATGGCCGCCTCCAGTTCGACCATCTCCGGGTCGATGGGCAGCGACGGGTGCAAGACGACGTAGGCGATCTGGAGGTTCGCGACGGCGATCTCCTTGAGGAGGTACGGGATGTAAATCGCCATCCGGGCGAACTGGCGGGGAATCCGCGTCAGCGACGGCTGGCGACTGAACGCGATTGGCGCGAGCAGTGCGGTGACGATGGCCGCCGTGATCGCACCGGTGAGGAAATCCAGCGGCTTGTACGAACTCAACAGCAGATAAAACAGGTACGACGCCCCGAAAATAGTGAGGTACTTCGGGAGCGTCGCGGCGCGAGCGAGCGCGGTCGACCGCGCCGGTCGCTCGACGGGTGCGGTCTCGACGTCGATATCCCCCCGAACGAGTTCTACTTCCAGCGGCCGGAGCATCGGCGTCGTCCCGCCCGGGTTGAACTCCGGATCGAGAACGACCCGCTCGATGCCGTGTTCGTCGACGTAGGCCAATATCGCGTCGGCGTAATCGCCGGGACTGAACAGGTATCGGTCGGCGCCGATGACGCCCAGTTCCACGTCGAGATTCGACGGCGGGTCAGCGCCCAGATCTTCGTCGAGCCAGACCTCGATACGGTCGAGCAGGTCCTTGGCCTCGCCGAGTTCTGTTTGCGCGTCGGGGTCGACGGCGCGCGTACTTGCGACGGCGACGAGGTGCAGCGACACCGGTTGCTGTCCTTCTCTGGCCGCCGATTCGGCCTGTTCAACGGCGTAGGCAACGGTGTTACGGACCGTCACCGAATCGGCTACTGGCACGAGCAGGCGACGGGGTGGTGGTACAGTCACAGTCTCTGTTTAGAAACTCCGAATAGGCGGTTCGTCGGGCAGTACTGTCGTTATCGGACCGGAACCACGGAACACGCAAAACTATTTCGTAATCGGTTACGCGCTCAGTCGCGACTGGACAGATGGGCACCGAGTTCGTCCGCGACGCTGGCACCGAGTCCCGCCTTGTCCCCGACGTACTCCGTGGCCGTGTCTCCGTCCACGAGCAGGGCGCGCGTCTCCTCGTCGCCCATCACGTTCGCGTCGTTGGCGACCACGAAGGCCAACCCGGCCCGCTCGCGTATCTCGCGGGCGCGCTCGATCAGCGTCTCGTCGTCGCCCTCGGTTTCGACTTTGAAGCCGACGATAGGGAGCTCCGGATGGTCAGACCGGACGGTGTCGATGAGCTTCGGCGTCGGTTCAAGTGTCAGCGTCAGTTCCGCCTGCCCGCTCTTGATCTTCTCGGGAGCCTGCTCGACAGTGTAATCCGAGATGGCGGCCGCCGAGACCAGCGCGTCGGCCGAGTCGGCGACCCGACGGGTGGTCTCGGTCATCTCCGCGGCGGATTCGACCTGCTCGACGGCGGCGTAGGGAACGTTCGGCCCGTCGTGGACGAGCGTCACGTCGGCCCCGCGAGCGTAGCAGGCCCGCGCGACTGCGCGGCCGGTCCGCCCCGAGGAGCGATTCGAGAGCGTTCGCACGGGGTCGACCGATTCCGTGGTCGCGCCCGCGGTCACGACGACGTGCTCGCCCGAAAGCCGCCGGTCGCCCGTGGCCCGTGCGGTCGCCGTGACGATGGCCTCCTCGGTCGCGATCTTGGCCTTCTCCTCCTCGATGCGCGGGTCCACGAACTCGACGCCCCAGGACTCGACGCGGTCGATTGCCTCCAGCACGCCGGGGTGGTCGTACATCGGTTCGTGCATCGCCGGCGCGACGACGACCGGCACGTCCGCGCCCAGCGCCGTCGTCGCACACGTCGTCACTGGCGTGTCGTCGATCGCGGCGGCGATCTTCCCGACGGTGTTTGCCGTTGCCGGCGCGAGCAAGAGGACGTCCCCCCAGCCCGAGCGCCCACAAAGTTCGACGTGTTCGACGCTGCCCGTGATTTCGGTAACCACGTCGTTGTCCGTCGCGAACGCAAGTGCCCACGGATGGATGATCCCCGTCGCGCTGTCGGTCATCACCGCCCGGACGGACGCCCCCTGTCGTCGGAGTTCGTGTGCGAGTTCCACCGTCTTGACGGCCGCGATAGAGCCCGACACCCCCAGGACGACGTTGACTCCGGTCAGCATACCCGTCGGTTCGCGGTGCGGGGGTAAAAGCCCCTGTCTCTCCGGCGGGGGCTAATCGCCATCGCTGGCGGGTGGGTCGCCCTGCCGGCCGTCCCTGCTCACGCGTGGCCCGTCGTCGTGTGCGTTCAGCGCAAGGGTGAATGCGGCTATCGACAGCAGAACCAGTCCCAGTGCGACCACCGAACTGAGCGAGCGCCCGGTCGGCGTGGTCGGCACCGCGACCGGGATAAGCACGTATCTGACGAGCAGTACGAGCAGGACTGCACCGACGAGGACGGCCGCGGTGCCGGTGACGTGGACGAACTCGCTGTCCGTCGTCTCGGCGTCCCGGCCCAGCTGGTGGCCGATACTGCTGGCGTGGACGCCGGCGTCCCAGACCAGCAGCGCCGCCGCGCACCCGAGGAGCACGAACAGCGGTGCAAGTCCGCGCTCGGCCGCAAGCAGCGTCATGACGAACAGCAGCGCGCTCCCGGCCGCGAACCCGGTCACCCGCCGCGAGAGCAACTCCGCGTTGACCAGCCCGGTCAGCAGTCTGCCGAGAGTCCAGAGAACGACGACCGAAACCAGGACGCCGAGGAGGAGGACGGTCGCTGAGCCGTAGTGTCCGCCCCCGGCATACGTGGGCGCTACCCGCCGAGTCACGCCGGCGGCTGTAAGGACTAACGCGCCAAACAGCAGTACCACAGGGGCCACGATACTGCCGGTCTGCCGCGCCAGCGACCGTCCGGGGTCGTCCCCGAGCCACTGTAGCAGCCACTGCCGGAGCTGTTCGACGATGAGGATACCCAGCAACGCCAGGAGGCCGACCACGAGGGGGAGATGGAGCGGACCACTGAGAGCGACCCGCAGGGCCGGCCCGAGCACCGGGAGGGTGTCGAGGAAGCGTTCGAACAGCCTCTGGGCCGTCGGGACGAACGCGACGAGGAACTGCAGGCCAACGGCGGCTTTGACGTAGGGATCGATGTCCAACCAGGATGTTCCCAGCAGGTTTAGCCGCCCGAGCGCCCGCTCGGTCGTCGCCGTCGGGGCCGGAACCCACGATTCCAGTATCTCTGTGGCCCGGTCCAGCAACAGGAGGGTGAGAAGAACCGCGGCCTGTAGCGTCACGAAGCCCACGAGCGGGTGGATCGAGAAGCCGGTGACGACCCGGACGAGTACCCAGGGCAGCCTGACGGCGGCGGCGACGGCACAGACGATTGTGATGCCGATGCCGACCAGCAACACCACGAAGCTCTCTTCGAGCGTCTTCGAGAGTTCGTCTGTTTCGTCGGTCGGCGGCACCAGCCCGCTACTCGCGTCGATGACGACGAGCGTCGCGGCCAGCGGGAACCCGAGCGCCACGACGAGCGACCAGTAGTCGGAGGCCAGAAACGCGGTCCCACAGAACACGGCCGCGCCGACGATGACGGCGACGCTGCCGCCGGCGATGCGCGTGTGAGCGTCGCTGCGGAGCGCCCACGCCCCGGCGGCGATACAGAGGCCGCCGACGAGGCCGGTCAGAACCGGTGTCGGGTTTCCGACAGCGATGCCGAGGCCGAGCGCGGCGATCACCGCGACCGCCCCGGCCAGCGCCGCGCTCGACGCCGCCGGTCTGCTGTCGAGCTCCGTCATGCCCACCGCTCCGTTGCGCGGATGAGGGCTTTGGCGAGCGGTTCCGCGGGCGGCCAGTCGACGACCCGAACCGTCCCCCGGAGGTCGTCGAGGCGGGCCGTCCGGTCGATCCGTTCGACGGTACTTCCCGGACTGTCGCCCGTCGTCATGTCCGGGCTGACGACCGTGACCGCGTGTCCGTACGCGGCGAGTCGCTTCGCCGCGTCGGCCGCCCGGTCGTCGAGCAGCGGGGTGCAGAACACGACCTGTGATTCGCTCGGAATCGACCGGTCGAGCGTCGCCACCGCGTCGCCTCCGTCGGGGATGCCGTATCGGTCCGCCCTTTCGGTCGGGGACTGTGTTCGCCAGTTTCGGGCGGTGTCGAACAGCCACAAAGCGCGGCCCCCCGACGATCCATCAGTCGCCCCACTCACAACCGCACCGAGGAAGCTCTCCAACCGCTGTTCCTGTGCTCGATTGGCCGACGGCTGGAGCGTCTCGCAACTGTCGTAGACGGCGACCCCGACGCGGTTGTCCATGTCCAGGAGCGCCGAGCCGACCTGCTGGGCCGCGTAGGCACAGAACTGCACGGCGGTGGGCGCGTTCGCCTCGCTCGCCACTGGATGTCGTGAGTCGACGAGCGTGACGACGGTGGCCGCTCTGGTCTCTTTGAACTCGACTGTCGCCAGTTCGTTCGTCTTCGCGAGGCGGTTCCAATCGACGCGGCTCATCGGGTCCGCGGACTGGTGCTCGCGGATGGCGTAGAAGGCGAGCCCGTTCCCGCCGGTGTCCGTCGGGACGCGCCCGGACTGTGCGAGCGTCTGGCCCGAGAGCGAAACGGTGTCCACGTCCGCGCTGCAGGAAAGCGTCGTCTCGATGGCGACCTGCTCGGCGAACTCGACGGTCCCGGTCAGGTTCCGACAGACCACCGCCACGTCGGTGAAGGCGTGGTCGCCGCGCCGGGCTTCGACGGTGTAGGTGACCGAATCCGACGCCCCAGCTTCGAGGTGGGTGCCAAAGCGCGGGGACCCCTCGACCACTTCAAGCCGCTCCGGAACGCCGTCAAGGACGCGAACGTCGGGCAGGGTCGTGTCCCCGTCGTTCGTGAGCGTCAGCGTGACCCCTACCTCTGACCCCGGGAGCGGATCAGCCGGTTCGACGTGACGCTCTATCGTGAGCGTCGGCTCGGGATCACCGATGGCCGCCTGGTAGGCTGCGTACACCAGCGCCACCGCCGCGACCATGAAAACCGCCGGGTTCCCGGTGACGATACCGGCTCCGCCAGCGACCAGCGCGGCCGAGACGCCGACGTTGCGCTGGGTCGTTTCGCGCGTGTTCACGTGCGCTCACCCCGCTGGACCCGTCGTATCTCGGCCGTCGTGGACTCGACCTTCCGGTCGAACCCCTCGCCGCTGGCCCAGTCCCGGAGCTGCAGCTCGATGGGCGGGTCGGGCGCGTCCGGGCCGCCGAGGAAGGCAGCCGCCCGGCGGTCGTCCGTCCACGACCCCGCTTTGACCGCTCGGGCCGCCGCCTCCGGCGACACGTCTGTCGTCTCGACCAGCACCTGTCGGGCGGCCTCGCGGAGCCTGTCCCTGATTTCGGCCGCGTAGCTGGCTTCGAGTCCGTCGTAGGGGTCGACCCGCCCGTCGATCCTCGCGAGCAACTCATCGATATCGTCGCCGACCATATCGACGGGGGCCGCCCGTGTCCCTTTCGGTTCCAGCAGTTCGTCGAGCAGTTCCGTCGACTCGTCGTCTGAGCCGCCGACCTGATACGGCTCGCGCGGCTGGCTCCCTTTCACCGGCGGCAGATTCGAATCCTCCGTCCGAACGACGGTGTACAGGCCAAAGAGGCCAATCGCGGCGGCGCTGATGCTGGCGACGACCCGGATGTTCTCGGTCGTCCCGCTGCCGACAGCCGGGAGGACCGAGGGAACGGTGACGACGAGCACCGCCCCGGCAAGCGAAGCGAGACCAAGCATGGTGTACTGGACGAACCTGCGCCCCGGCGTCGGGCGTTCGACGCTGACTCCGATGGTTGCTCGGGCGGTTTCCCCTTCTGCCTGCTCGGACTCCGCGTCGCTCATCAGTCGTCACCTCTCCCGAGGAGCTGTCTGAGTGCGTCACGGGCCGACTCGGTTCGCTCCCCGGTGGGCGTTTTCCCGCCGTATGTAACCTCCCGAAAGCGGACGGTCAGCCGGCGCACGGGCTCGGCCGGGAGCCCGCTGTCGATGGCCCGGCGGGCGTACTCGCCGGGCGTCGCCGTCTCGTGGTCCGGCACGGACACGTGGTCAGCCAGCAGCGCCCAGGCCTCCTGGATCGACAGCGAATCGATATCCGGCCCGTCGTCTGTCTCTGTCGCGTCGGTGGTCGTCGACTGCTCGGACTTCGAGTCCGACGAGCTAAACAGCGACGGGCTGTCGACGCCATCTCGAACCGAGGCGAGGAAGCCGCCGTTCCCGCCGAGACCGCCGAGGGCCTCGAACGGGGCGACGGAGAGCGACCCGAGGGCACTCGGCAGACCGGCGATCCCCCGAAGCGACATCGCACCGACTGCTCCGACGCCCGTCGTCACTCCGGTCAGGACACTACCGGAAACGGTACTGATACCGGCCCCGACCCGTGCGAGGGCCGACGATCCCGAGAGCAGCGCGGCGGTCGTCACCTGCGGAATTCGGCCGACAGTCCGCCCGACCGCGCCGTCAGAGACCGCTGAGACGACTGTCCCGACCAGTTTTTCGACGACCGGGAGGAGTGCTCCGGCGGCCGTCGACCCGTCGCGGTCCCCGTCCGACGCCGCTCGAATGACACCGACCGCGACGAGACCGAACCCGCCGACAAGCGCCAGCCCGAACAGCTTCACGAGCAGGGGCGTCCCGCCATTGGCGTCGCCCCCGGGCGTGTCTGTCGCCGTCGCTGTGTCCGTCGGCGTAGCCGTCTCGTCCGACTCCGTCTCGTCGCCTGGCGTCGATGTCGCGTCCGCCCCGTCGCTCGTCACCACCGGCGTCGGCTCACCGTCGACGTCGTCGGGCGCTGTCCCGTCGGGCGTGGCCGGCCCGTCTGACCCGCTGCCGAGTGGCCCGTCCGAGCCGAACTCGACGCCGAGTGCGCCGGGAAACAGCGCCGTGCCGAACAGGACCGCGACTGCACAGAGGAGGGCGAGGGCGGCACGTACCAGCTTCGTTGACACTACGGGACGGTTTCCGGCGGCAGAGTAAATATTTTCCCTCACCACCGATCCGTCGGAGCAGAAAACCTTTCATTCGCTGTGGGTATACCAGCACTAACCCATGCGGACACTGACCCGCCGGATGCTGCGGACCCTCCTGCTCCTCCTCGCCATTGACGTTGCCGTGGTCGCCACCGCCGCGGTGCTCCTGACGCCCTGGCTCGTCCCGGTGCGGGACGCCGTCGCGGCCAGCCTGCCGTTCGGTGGCGCGTCGGCGCGGATCGCCTGGTGGGTGGCGATCCTCGTCCCGGCACTCGTGGCGTTCGTCTGGGCACAGCTTCGCTACACCAGCGCCCAGACGATGGCCGAGGTCGACGCCCGCATGGTCGGCCCCGAGGAGTACCCCGACCTCCACGAGCGGGTCCACCGGCTCGCACAACTGGCCGATCTCACCCCGCCGCGAATCGCCGTCGCGGACGCCGACGTGCCGAACAGCTTCGCCATCGGCACCCTCGGCGGCGCGACAGTGGTCGTCAGCGAGGGGCTGCTGTCGACGCTCGACGGCGACGAACTCGATGCGGTGCTGGCCCACGAACTCATGCATATCGCCAACCGCGACGCGACCGTCATGACGCTAGCCAGCTTCCTCCCGTCGCTGACCAACGGCGAGTACGACCCGCTCGCGGACCTGCTCCCGGGCGGGAGCCGCTACGGACTCGGGCTGGTCGCGCTCGGTCTTGCGTACGTGTTCAGCGCCCGGGTGCTTGACGCTCCCTTCGGGAGCCTGTCGTTCACGCTGGGGTTCCTGTTCCTGTTCGCGGTGACGGTTCTGTTCGGCGGCGTCGCACTGGGCGTGTTCACCGCGCCCGTGGTCGTCCTCGGGCGGTCGCTCTCGCGCGCTCGGGAGTTCGCTGCTGACCGGAGCGCCGCGCGGTTGACCGGGGACCCTTCGGCGCTCGTCGCGGCGTTAGAAACACTCGATGGTAACGGAAACGACCGCCCGGGGACCGACAAGCGAGCGGCGTACGCGGGCGTCCGTGGACTGTGTCTCCTGCCGTACGGGTTCGATACCGAGACATCGAGCGACGCGCTGTCCGTCGAAACGCGGTCCCACCCGCCGACGGCCGAGCGGATCGAACGGCTGCAGTCCGTCGCACGCTCGCTCGAAACGGCGTCATAGTGAGTATCAGTCCGAAATCTCGTCTTCGTCGACGCTCGGATGCATCGTCGGCTCGCCCGGCATCGGCTCCTCGAAGTACCGCCGCATGACCTCAAGGGACTCCTGTTCGCGCTCCTTACGCTCGGCCTCGTCGATTTCTTCACAGCCCGGCGGAACCGGACGGTCGCGGCCGGTGAAGTACCCTTCCGGTGCGGTCCAGTCGTGATAGAAGTCGACGTCGGAGTCCTCAAGCAGCGTGAGCCCGACCTGCGCGCCGTGGCCCGCGGCGACGATGGTCTGGTGGTGCTGCTCGGCCAGCCGGCCGGCCGCGTACAGCCCATCGACGTCAGTGCGACCCTGGTCGTCGGTCGAGATGAACTGCTTCGACCCGCGGTCGACGAGTGAGATATCCAGTCCCTCCAGATACGACGGGTCCGACCAGGACGCGGCGATGAGATACGTCGCGTCGTATGACTCGCCGTCGGCGCAGGTCACCTCGAAGCGGCCGTCGGTCTGTTCGACCTGTTCGGCCTCGCCATCGATGAACCAGACGCCGGCGCGCCGCGCCTGTGCCCGCATGAGTTCGAGCAGGAGCCGCGGATTGATTCCGGCGGGGAACCCGGGGTAGTTCTCCAGGTGGGCGTTGCGGTTCAGTATCGACTCGCCGGTCGAGATGATCCGTGTCGACAGGTCGGCACGAGCGGTGTAGATCGCCGCCGAGAGCCCGGCGACGCCGCCGCCCACGATAATGACTTCTTCGCGTTCGCTTGGCATGGGCAGGTGTTCCCGGTGGGGGCCAAGAAACGTGCCGGTTCGAGACCTACGGACGGGGAGTCGCCAGTAACGGCGACTTCAGGGCTCATGTCGGGCGATACATGTTCTGGGACTACCCGAAGCCTCATAACGGTACACCCACTAAAGGCGTCGTAATGACCGACACCGTCGACGAGGTCGACATGCCGTACGACGACGACGCGTCTCAGCAACAGAAGATCGAGGCGCTGCAGGAGCGGCTGGAGGTGCTCGAAGCCCAGAACGAGGAGATGCGCGACAAGCTGCTGGACGCCAACGCTGAGAACAACAAGTACCAGCAGAAGCTCGAACGGCTCACGCACGAGAACAAGAAGCTCAAACAGTCACCGCTGTTCGTCGCGACTGTCCAGGAACTGTCCAGCGACGGCGTGATCATCAAACAGCACGGCAACAACCAGGAGGCCCTGACGGAGGTCACCGACGAGATGCGCGAGGACCTCGAACCCGACGACCGCGTCGCCGTCAACAACTCCCTCTCTATCGTCAAACAGCTCGACGACGAGACCGACGTTCGCGCCCGCGTGATGCAGGTCGACCAGTCGCCGGACGTCACTTTCGCCGACATCGGTGGCATCGAAGAGCAAATGGAAGAAGTCCGCGAGACCGTCGAGATGCCGCTGAAAAGCCCAGAGATGTTCGAGGACGTCGGCATCGACCCGCCGAGCGGCGTCCTGCTGCACGGGCCGCCCGGCACCGGGAAGACGATGCTCGCGAAGGCCGTCGCCAACGAGACTGACGCGACCTTCATCAAGATGGCCGGCTCCGAGCTCGTCCACAAGTTCATCGGCGAGGGCGCGAAGCTCGTCCGGGACCTGTTCGAACTGGCCCGCCAGGAGGAGCCCGCCGTCGTCTTCATCGACGAGATCGACGCTATCGCGGCCAAACGCACCGAGTCGAAGACCTCCGGCGACGCCGAGGTCCAGCGGACGATGATGCAGCTGCTCTCCGAGATGGACGGCTTCGACGACCGCGGCGACATCCGCATCATCGCGGCGACGAACCGCTTCGACATGCTCGACCGCGCTATCCTCCGCCCCGGCCGCTTCGACCGCCTCATCGAGGTCCCGAACCCCGACGTCGAGGGCCGCGAGCAGATCTTCAAGATCCATACCCGCAGCATGAACGTCGCCGACGACGTGGACTTCGAGGCGCTGGCCGAGGAAATAACGGACGCCTCCGGTGCTGACGTGAAAGCCATCTGTACCGAGGCCGGAATGTTCGCCATCCGCGACGACCGCACCGAGGTCACGATGGCGGACTTCCACAACGCCTGGGAGAAGATCCAGCAGGAGGAGACCGACGACGAAGAGGTCTCGCGGACCTTCGCCTGATCTGCGTTCGGCGGTTCTACTCTGCCTTTTTCTATTCTCCAAATCGAGAGCCACCGCACTCCCTGGAAATCCACTGTCGCTCTCGCCCGTTTCAGAACACAGTTACCACTCCGGTCCTGAACAGTTGCTATGGCCGTCGCAGACACTCTCCAGTCGCGTGCCCGCGCTCGCCCGCGGCTCGTCACCGCCGTCGTCTCGGTCGTTGGCTACGCGCTCGTGTTCGGCGCGTTCGGCGGCGTGTTACCGCTGCCCGAACTCTCGCGGGAGGTCGTCATCCTGCTGGGTGACGCAATCGCCGTCGTCAACAGCATCGCGCTGCTGGCAATCGTCGCCGGCGTCTACTTCATCAAGACCGATCAGGTGGGGAAACACCGCGCGGCGATGCTCTCCGCGTTCACGCTCATCATGGCGTTTCTGGTCCTGTACATCCTCAAGGTCGGCGGCGGCTTCGAGAAGGAGATCGTCGCCGAGGGGTTCGTCTGGACCGCGTACATCGTGATGCTCGCCGTCCACATCCTGCTGTCCGCGGTGTCCGTGCCCGTCGTCGTGCACGCCGTCGTCCTCGGGTTGACACACTCCCCCGCGGAGCTCAGGGAGACAGTCCACGCCCGCGTGGGCCGCATCGCCGTCTCCGCCTGGGGGCTGAGCCTGTTTCTCGGGCTCGTCACGTACGTCATGCTGAACCACATCTACGGCTGGGTTCCCCGGTAGCATCCGTTTGTACGTGTTCGGTGGCGAACGATTTTGCCGGCCGCCGTCGTAGCCCCAGGCAATGACCACAATCAAGGATAGCGTCCACGACCACATCGAGGTCCAGGGCGTCGCGGCGGCGTTGCTCGATACGCCGCCGGTCCAGCGGCTCCGGAACATCTCACAGCTCGGCACGGTCACGCTCGTCTACCCCTCGGCGAACCACACCAGATTCGAGCACTCGCTTGGGGTCTACCACCTCGCAGACCGGGCGCTGTCCCATCTCGGAATCGAGGGCCAGCAGGCCGAACGGGTCCGCGCTGCGGCGCTGCTCCACGACGTGGGCCACTCGCCGTACAGCCACAACGTCGAGGCGCTCATCCACCGCCGGACGGGCAAGTACCACGACGACGTGGACGAACTGCTCGGTAATGGCCCCGTCGCGCGTGTTCTCTCGGAGCACGGGCTCAATCCCGACCGCGTGGCGGGCCTCGTCGCCGGCGAGGGGGAACTCGGCCAGCTTGTCTCCGGCGAACTGGACGTCGACCGGATGGACTACCTGGTCCGTGACGCCCACCACACGGGCGTCCCATACGGGACTATCGACCACGAGCGGCTGGTCCGGGAGCTGTGCTTCGTGGACGGTGAACTCGTCCTGGACGAGGGGAACGTCCAGACGGCCGAATCGCTCCTGCTGGCGCGGGCGCTGATGAACCCCACCGTCTACCAGCACCACGTCGCCCGCATCGCCAAGTCGATGCTCAGGCGCGGGACGGAGGAACTGCTCGCCGCGACGGACACGACGGCCGAGACGTTGCGTCGGTGGGACGACAGCGACCTGCTCGTGGCGCTCCGACAGTGCGATGCGACGGCGGCGTACGCGCGGCGGCTGAGCCAGCGGGACCTGTACAAGCGCGCTGTCTGGGCGGAGTGGCAGGCCGTGCCCGACGAGGTGCTGGCGGCCGACCACGAAGCGGTCGGCGCGATGGAGCGGGCCATCGCTGACGAAGCGAACGTCGACAGCGACGCCGTTGTCCTCGACATTCCGCCAGAACCGTCGATGACTGAATCGAGCAGCCGCGTCCTCGTCAACGGCGAGGTCCGCCGGCTCGGCGAGCAGTCGACGCTGGTCAACGCCATCCGTGCCGCCCAGCGCGACCAGTGGCGGCTCGGCGTCTACGCGCCGGAAGCCGAGAGCGAGCGGGTCGGCGCGGCGGCGATCCGCGAACTGGGACTCGACCTCGACGGGGCCAGAGTCCGGGACGTGCGGCCGGGCCTCCATGCGACCCTCGATGAATTTAACTGAGAGAACGGGCGAACAGGGAGTATGATTCTCGAAGGGACGATTCTGACGGGGAGGTCGTTCGAGGCCATCGAGGGCCGCGTCGTCGTCGAGAACGGACAGATAGCGGCCGTCGAGGAGACTGCGGTCGACAGCGACGACATCGTGGCTCCGTCCTTTGTCAACGCCCACACCCACATCGGCGATTCGATCGCCAAGGAGGCCGGTGAGGGGCTCTCGCTGGAAGAACTGGTCGCACCGCCGGACGGCCTGAAACACCGGTTGCTCCGCGATGCCAGCCGGGACGACCTGGTGGCCGCGATGGAACGGTCCCTGTCGTTCATGCAGCAGTCCGGGACCGGCGCGTTCATCGAGTTCCGGGAGGGCGGTGTCGAGGGTGTCCGCGCGATACGGGAGGCGCTGGCGGGTTCGGACCTCGAAAGCGTGATCCTCGGGCGCGAGACGACGGACGCGATGGAGCTATCCGACGGGTTCGGCGCGAGCGGGGCCAACGATAGCGAGTTCGGGGCGGAGCGACGCGCCACCCGAGACGCCGGGAAACTGTTCGGCATCCACGCGGGCGAGGTCGACAGCTCCGACATCAACCCCGCGCTCGATCTGGACCCTGATTTCCTCGTTCACATGGTTCACGCGGAGTCGCTGCATCTCCAGCGGGTCGCTGACAGCGAAATTCCGGTCGTCGTCTGTCCCCGGTCGAATATCGTCACCGACGTGGGTCGCCCACCGGTCGAGGCACTGGCCGAGCGAACGACGGTCGCGCTCGGAACGGACAACGTCATGCTCAACAGCCCCTCGATGTTCCGCGAGATGGAGTTCACCGCGAAGCTGTACGACATCTCCGCCCGCGAGGTGTTACGGATGGCGACCGTCAACGGGGCCGAAATCGCGGGGCTCGGCGGCGGGCTCATCAAGACCGGCCAGCCGGCACGCCTGCAGGTCCTCGACGGGGACTCGGATAACCTCTCAGGGGCGCGAAACCCGGTTCGGGCCGTCGTTCGCCGAGCGGGGACGGCCGACGTTCGGCGGGTCGTCCACCCAGGGGCGGAATAATTCTTATCACTGCGGGAATAGTATGCGCGGACGATGCCCTCCACGACCGACCGCGCTCTGAGTACGCCACTGAAGGTACTGTTGTACGGCCTGTTAGGGCTCGTCTCGCTACTTGTCGTTCTCACAGTCGTGAGTTTCGTGTTCGAACTGCTGTGGGGCCTTCTCGGCCTCTTGTTCGGTATCGTCTCCCTGGCCGCTACCATCGGAGTCCTGGCGGCTATTGGCTACGCCGTGTACTGGCTCGTGTCGAGACTCGTCGGCGGGGATGATGCGGAGACGGCGGCGTCGACCACTGGCGTGTCACAGACGCGGGCGACCGACACGACAGGTGTGACCAGCGCCGACGAGACAGATCCTGTCGAACGACTCTCTGAGCGCTATGCCAACGGCGAGCTAACCGAAGCCGAACTGGAGCGACGCCTCGAACAGGCCCTCGACGAACCGTCCCTGGAGGGGACCGGTGTAACAGAGTTCGAACGGGACCGAGAGCTGAACTGAGCCGGGCTCTTGGCCGACTGTCATATGATACCTTCTACCAAACTATATCCCTTCAGCCAATCAATAGTACAGCATGTACGACAGAATACTGGTGCCGACGGACGGCTCGCCGGGCTCGCAGGCTGTACTCACACACGCTGAAACACTTGCGACGACCCACGACAGCGAGATACACGCACTGTACGTCGTCGATACCGGTCGGTTCTCGACGCTCCCGAACGAGCCGACGTGGGAGAGCGTCACCGACTCGCTCCACCGCGAGGGCGAGATGGCGCTGGACACGGTGGAGCGCCTCGTTACCGACGACGTGACTGTTACGCGAGCCACGGCCGAGGGGAGCCCGAGCCGTGAAATCATCGACTACGCGAGCCAGCACGGCTGTGACCTCATCGTGATGGGCACCCACGGCCGCGGCGGTATCGACCGGCTGTTGCTGGGGAGCGTCGCCGAGCGGGTCGTCCGGTCGGCCCACGTTCCGGTCGTTACCGTCCCGGTAGAGACGACGCTGCAGGATGTCTCGGAGGACGAACGGCCTGCCGGGGTTCCGCAGTGATCAACCCCGCTTCGAGCGCGCTCACTCCTGTAGCGGCCGGAGATGCTCGCAGTCCCCCACTGAAACGACTTCTGTCCCAGATTCTGTTTCGATAACGAGCGCGCCCGGGAACTGTATATCCACGGCTTCGCCCTCGATAGTCCCTCCCGGCGTCTCGACGCGGACCCGCTGTCCCAGCGTCGTCGCGTACTGCCGCCACGCCTCGACGACGTGACCCGTGTCCTGTCGCAGCGCGTCGAACTCCTCCAGCAGTCGCTGGGTGAACAGCCGTCGGTCGACCGGTTCGCCCCGCTCGGCCGAGAGACTCGTCGGATTCGCCTCTTCGGGGAGATCCGCGGGGTCGACGTTCGCGTTGACGCCGATGCCGACGACGACCCACGAGACGCGGTCGGCCTCGCCCTCCATCTCGGTGAGGATGCCGACCAGTTTCCGCTCCGCGTCGCCGTGGCGGACCAGCACGTCGTTGGGCCACTTGATGCTGGCGTCGACGCCGGCCTCGCGGGCCGCCCGCGTCACCGCGACGGCCGCCGCGAGCGTGAACACCGGCGCGTGGGCCATCGGCACGTCGGGCCGGAACAGCACCGAGAGCCAGACGCCGCCGCTCGGCGAGTTCCACTCGCGGTCGAGCCGTCCCCGGCCCCCGGTCTGTTCGTCGGCCAGCACCACGACGTCCGACGCGCCCTCCCCCGCCAGGTCCCGGGCACGTGCGTTCGTACTCGGGATGCTGTCGTGGTACTCGACGGAGAAGGGCGCATCGAGGCCGTACTCGACCGCGCTCGCCCCGAACTCCGGCACCGAATCGAGAACGTAGCCCGCGTCGTCGCTACGGATCTCGAACCCCTCGTCCCGGAGGGTTTCCACGTGCTTCCAGACCGCGGAGCGAGAGATATCCAGTTCGTCAGCGAGCGTCGGCCCGGAGACGGGGCCGTCCGCCAGTGCGTCGAGCACCCGGTGGCGCGTCTCGTTCATATACGGGGCTTCGGCGGGCCGGGATAAAAGACGTCTGTAGAAGCAGTGCAAAACGAGGCGACGCGGGGGTCGCTCCCGCGATCACCCGATCACGAAGAGCAAGTCGCCCATGTCGACGGATTCGCCCTCACTGATAGCCACTTCGTTGATCGTTCCGCCGCGCTCGGCGACGATGTCGTTCTCCATCTTCATGGCTTCGAGCACGCAGAGGACGTCGCCGGCCTCCACCTCGTCGCCGTCGCCGACGTTGACCTCCAGAATCGTCCCTTGCATCTCCGCGGTGACTTCCTGGCCCTCGGCGGCGGTAGCACTGCCGCCCCCGCCGTCGGAGCCGCCACCGCCCTGTGGCCGCTGTGGCTGGTTCCCGCCACCGGCGTCCACATCGCCGACGTTGATGGGCGGTGCGCCGCGCTCTTCGAGGTCGACCTGGAAGCGCTTGCCGTTGACCTCCACCGTGAATTCGCGCTCGACGACTTCCTCGTCATCGTCGCCGTCGGATTCGGTGACGGTCCCCCACTTCTCCTGAGCTTCCTCGACGCGCGTGCGGTCGAGTTGCTCGTCGAGGTACTTCGTGGTGTGCGTGCCGCCGACGAACTTCTCGTCGGTGAGCATCAGGCGGTGGAACGGGATGACCGTCGGGATGCCCTCGATGTCGAAGTCCTTGAGCGCCCGCTTCCCGCGCTCGATACACTCCTCGCGGTCCCCGCCGTAGGTGATGAGTTTCGCGATCATCGAGTCGTAGTCGGTGACGAGGTCGTCGCCCTGCCGGAGCGCGTCGTCGAGTCGGACGCCGATACCGCCCGGCGGGTCGTACGTGTCGAGGCTGCCGCCGGTCGCGGGCGCGAAGTCGTTGGCGGCGTTCTCGGCGTTGATCCGGAACTCCATCGCGTGGCCCTCGATCTCCACGTCGTCCTGTGCGAAGGTGATCTCCTCGTCCATCGCCACCCGCAGTTGCCACTTGACGATGTCGATGTCGGTGATCTCCTCGGTGACGCAGTGCTCGACCTGAATACGGGTGTTCACTTCGAGGAAGTAGAAATTCGCCTCCTCGCCCAGCAGTTCGCCCGGTTCGCGGTCGGTGTCCTCCTCGACGAGGAACTCGACGGTCCCGGCGTTGTAGTAGCCCGATTCGCGGACGCCACGTCGGGCGGCGTCGCCGATCTTCTCGCGGAGGTCGTCGTTCAGGGCCGGCGACGGCCCTTCCTCGATGACCTTCTGGTGGCGGCGCTGGAGCGAGCAGTCACGCTCGCCCAGGTGCCGGACGTTGCCATGGTGGTCGGCGATGATCTGGACCTCGATGTGGCGGGGGTTCTCCAGGTAGCGTTCGAGATACACCGAATCGTTCGAGAAGTACGCCTCACCCTCCCGCTTTGCGCTTTCCAGTTGCTCCTCGGCTTCCTCGGGGTCGTGGACGATTTTCATCCCGCGGCCGCCGCCGCCACCTTCGGCCTTGATGGCGATCGGGAAGCCGTTCTCCTCGCCGAACTCGACGACTTCCTCGGGGTCCTCGACCGGGTCGGTCGTCCCCGGAACGATGGGTACGTCGGCCGACTGCATGATCTTGCGGGCCTTCGTCTTCTCGCCCAGTGCCTCCATCGATTCGCTCTCGGGCCCGACCCATTTGATGCCCTCCGCTTCCTGCACGCGCTCCGCGAAGTCGGCGTTCTCCGCGAGGAAGCCGTACCCCGGGTGGATGGCGTCCGCGTCAGCCTGCTTGGCCGCGTCGATAATCGCTTCCTGATCGAGATAGGAGTCGGCGGCACGGGCCGGGCCGACGTTGTACGCCTCGTCCGCGTACCGGACGTGGCCGGCGTGCTTGTCGGCGTCAGAGTAGACGGCCACTGTGCCGATGCCCAACTCCTCGCATGCGCGCATCACGCGCACCGCTATCTCCCCGCGATTAGCGACGAGCACCTTATCGAACATGTGCCCTCATACTGAGAGTCGGCCCATAAAACTATGCGCAGATAGCGGCCAATCTTACATATATAATCATGTTAGTATGGGGCATGCCCGCAAATCCAGACAGGGCGTCGCTGCTCAACTGACAGAAGAACCTGTCGGCGGTTAGAACCGTTCTGTTCGGCCGGCGGCGCTCCAGGGGTCGGTCGGTGCGTCCGAGCGGACCCGAACGGACCGCTTCTGCGTGGCTTCGACGCGACCGGAGAAGGACCACTGTTTGCCGTCCCAGGAGTCCCCGTCGTCCGCCGCCGCAGCGGCCGCGGCCGCTGCCGCCGCGCGCTGGCGGTCGGTGAGGTGCGCACCGACAGCGACGGCGATGGCGGCCGCCTCGTCCGTCGAGGCGTCGTCTAGCTGTGCGGCGATCTCCGCGACCAGTTCGGCGTCGACAGCCGAGTCAGTGTCAGCAGCCATCGTTACAGTGGGATGTTGCCGTGCTTGCGGTCGGGCTGGTCCTTGCGTTTCCCCCGGAGGAGGTCCAGGTCGTCGATGAGCCGCGGCCGGGTCTCCTGGGGTTCGATGACGTCGTCGACGAAGCCGCGCTCGGCCGCCGTGTAGGGGTTGGCGAAGGCGTCGCGGTACTCGTCGATGAGCTGCTGGCGGCGGGCCTCCACGTCGTCGGCGTCTTCCAGTTCGTCGTCGTAGAGGACGTTGACCGCGCCCTGTGGCCCCATCACGGCGATTTCGGCGGTGGGCCAGGCGTAGTTCATGTCCGCGCCGATGTGTTTCGACGCCATCACGTCGTAGGCCCCGCCGTAGGCCTTCCGCGTGATGACGGTCACCAGCGGGACGGTGGCCTCTGAGTAGGCGTACAGGAGCTTCGCGCCGTGGTTGATGATGGCGTTGCGCTCCTGGTCCTTGCCGGGCATGAACCCGGGCACGTCGACGAACGTGAGGATCGGGATGTTGAACGCGTCACAGAAGCGGACGAAGCGCGCGCCCTTCCGCGAGGCGTTGATGTCCAGTGTCCCGGCGTTGACCCGCGGCTGGTTGCCGACGACGCCGACGCTGTGGCCGTCCATGCGGGCGAACCCGATGACGATGTTGCGCGCGAAGTCCTCGGCGACCTCGAAGAAGGAGTCCTCGTCGACGATGCGCCCGACGACGTCCGTCATGTCGTAGGGCTTCTGCGGCGCGTCGGGTACCGCCGTTTTCAGCGCTTCGTCCCGGCGCTCGGGATCGTCCCAGGGCTCGACCCGCGGCGGGTCCTCGACGTTGTTCTGGGGGAGATACGACAGCAGGTAGCGGATGTCGTCCATCGCCTCCTTCTCGTCGGCGGCGGTGAAGTGGGCCACGCCGGACTCGGAGGCGTGGGTCTTCGCACCGCCGAGTTCGTCGAAGCCGACCTCCTCGCCGGTCACCGTCTCGATGACGTCTGGGCCGGTGATGAACATGTGGCTGGTCTCCTCGACCATGTAGATGATGTCCGTGATCGAGGGGGAGTACACCGCGCCGCCGGCACACGGCCCCATGATCGCCGAGATCTGCGGGACGACGCCGCTGGCCTGCTGATTGCGGTGGAAGATGTCGGCGTAGCCCGCCAGCGAGTCGATCCCCTCCTGGATTCGCGCGCCGGCGGAGTCGTTCAGGCCGATGATGGGCGCGCCCGTCTCGATGGCCTTGTCCATCACCTTACAGACCTTCTGTGCGAAGGCCTCGCCCAGCGACCCGCCGAAGACGGTGAAGTCGTGGGCGAAGACGTACACCTGGCGGCCGTCGACCTTGCCGTAGCCGACGACGACGCCGTCGCCGGGTACCTTCTTGTCGGCCATGTCGAAGTTCGTCGAGCGGTGTTCCCGGAGCGAGTCGATCTCGACGAAGGTGCCGTCGTCGAGGAAGTAGTCGATGCGCTCACGAGCGGTGAGCTTCCCGCGGTCGTGCTGGGCCTGGATCCGTTCCTCGCCACCGCCCCGCTCGGCTTCGGCTTTTCGTTCTCGAAGGTCCTCGACACGGTCATCGTGGCTCACGCGATATCACTTCTCCCGGACCGGAGCATATCCGACTCCTTGCGGGCATCCGAGAAAAGCGTTATCAAACTTAACCATTATTTCTCGTATTCGATATCCGAAACCGGCGGAGTTTTGAGCGACGGCCTGTTGCTACCGGGCGTGAAGAACGTCACGGCCCGCCAGCACAACCCCTTCGGCTTCGACGCGCCGTGTGAGCCGTTCGTGCCCGGGTACGGCGACGCCAACGCCCACTTCCACGTCATCGGTGACCACCCCGGCGTCCACGGTGGCGCGACGTCCGGCATCCCGTTTACTGACAACGCTGCGGGCGAGCGGCTCCAGCGGGCGCTCGTCGCGGCCGGACTGCTGGCCGAAGCCGGGACGCCGCCGACCGTCGAGAAGACGTATCTGTCGTATCTGTACATGTGCGGCGGCGACCCGCCGACGGACGCCGATTACGACGACCTGGAACCGCTGTTCGACACGGAGCTGCGGGCCATCACCGCCCACGTGCTCCTGCCAGTCGGCGAGCGCGCCACCAGACACGTGTTCGAGAACACGACGGCCGAGCCGACCGACTCGATAGACATGGCCGCGCGCCACGCAACGGAAGTCGTCGGCAGCGGCTGGCTCGTCTACCCCATCAAAGAGCCTGCGGAGTGGACCGACGACGACGAGGATCGCCTCGTCGACGCGCTGAGGGCACTGTTGGAAACGGACTATCGCCGCGAGGCGGACCTCGGACGGTTCATGCCAGGCGAGGACCCGTACCTGGTTCGGTAGTCGCTCCGATTGGTTTCTACGGCGGGAGCGGCGTCGACGACTCGACACAGCGGACCGTCACGGCGACCGATCAGCCGAAAGTGGCTCTGCAGACTCCCAGTACGTGTCGAACGTCTCGATGGCCCACTCGCGGACGGCCGGCGCGGTCGTATCGAGAGAGGCCTGCAGGACGCCGTTGTCGTCCCGCAACAGCAGGTGGACCACGTCGTCGGCGATCATCACCGCGAGAGGGATACCGTCGTTCCGTACCCGGAGCGACGCGTCTGGTTCGGCAAGCAGCGATTCGAGCCGGTTCCGGAGCCGATCGTCCGCTGTGAGCGCATCAATCGCGCCGGGCGAGAACACGCCCGAGAACTGCTGTTCCCCGGCAGCCACCCGCTCTTGAACGACCCGGATCGTCTGGTCGTTGAACGCATGCGAGAACGTCCGGACCTCCTCGGCGTCCCGAAGCAGGTCGAGCAGCCGCTGGACGGGCGCGTTCGGCCGCGTCTGGCTCGGGACGGTGATCGTCGCGTCGGCCAGGTGTCGCAGATCGAAGTCCATCTCGTCGGTCGGGAGATACTGGACGATGTCCCGCAACCGCCGCTCGGTTTCGAGGCTGTCGAGCAGGTCGGTGAACCCGTCAGCGACGATGCGGCCCGTTGCCGTCGCGACGTACCCGCCGCCCGCTCGGCGGATCCACGATCGCTCTTCGAAGTCGGCGATGATCCGCCCGAGCGTCGCCTGTGACGCGCCGGTTTCGGCCGCGAGTTCCCCACGCGTGTGTGGTTCCGCTGCCAGGAGCCGTAACACCTCGACCCGATTCGCGGAGAGCGCGAGGAACTCGATCTCTTCGAGCGCCGATTCCATACCGCTGCGTTGGGGAGTCCGTCCTAAAGCGCTTTCGCACCGTGAAATAATTTCACACCGTGAATATCCGCCACGGGTGTTCGACCGTTTCGCGTTATGTAAGATTTTCTAAACGGGCCTATAAACCCCGATACCCTACCATAGAGTACGATGACTCAGGTCTCTTCACGTGCTCTCTCTGTCGGCTGTGCAGTCATTTCAGATACCAGATACGAGGTGGTCGCGTGATTTCGCGCCGTACCCTCGCCCTCGCTGCGGTCGCCAGCGTCCTGCTCGGCGGGACCTTCGTCGGCGCGAAGGCCGGACTGTCGTATCTCCCGCCGCTCCTGTTCGTCGCTCTGCGGTTCGACATCGCTGCCGTCGTTCTCCTCGGCTACGTTGTCGTGACCCGATCCCGGGACGAACTGCTCCCGCGGACCCGTGGGGACGTACTGGCGATCCTCTCGACGGGCCTGTTCGCGCTCGGCCTCGCGAACGCGCTGATATTCGTGGGCCAGCAGTCCGCTACCAGTGCGGTCGCCGCCATCATCTTCAGCCTCAACCCGATACTAACGCCGGTGTTCGCCGCGATCCTGCTCTCCGACGAGCGACTCTCGGCCCGCGGCGGCCTCGGCATGGTTATCGGTCTGCTCGGCGTCGGTCTCGTCGTCAGCCCCGACCCGGCGATGCTCCTGAGTGGGGGCATCGGCAAACTTATTCTGTTCGCCGGTGCGACCAGCGCCGCGCTGGGCAGCGTCCTCATCCGGTGGTCCGGCGGCGGCCTGTCGAGTACGGTCCGGACCGCGTGGGCGCTCCCCGTCGCCGCCGCGCTCTCTCACGCGCTGAGTGTGGGCATGGGCGAGTCGGCGGCCACGGCAGTCTGGTCTCCGACTGCGATAGCGGCCCTGCTGTACGTCGGTATCTTCGCCGGGGCAATCGCCTACATCGCCTACTTCGGCCTGCTCGATGTCACCGGTGCGATCCAGGCCAACCTCATCTTCTACGTGGTCCCCGTCGTGTCGACGCTCGGCGGGTGGGCCGTGCTCGGTGAGACGATTACCTCGACCGCGGTGGTGGGCTTTCTGACCATCTTCACGGGGTTCGCGGTGCTTGGCAGCGAGTCGGTCGATATCCGCGCGCTGCTCTCGGACAAGGCGGAGGACGCCGACGCCGCGACCGACGGATTCGCACTCAGGGACGAGGCGCGCGGGTTCGAGTCCGACTGAGACGGGCTGCTATGGTGTCACAGACCTGTTGCCGCTCCGAATTTGGAACGGTCGGTACAGGAAAATTGTATATCACTCTGACCGGAAATGCTATCAGCCTATTGCCACATTTCAAAAATGATGGTCCTCCGAAGATGGTACCCTGAGCGCCCTCCAACATGGACAGATATTCTCGTTGGCCTTTTCGTTCTGGTTTGGGTGCCACTCAACGTAGGATACCTACAGACGATCTATTGGGGCTGGTTACTTTTCGGATTCGTTATCGGTTTGGTTTCGATAGGCCCCCTTGCAAATTCGCCAATTGGAGAACAGGTCGGAACGTGGTTCCGGAAAATTGGAGGTGTCGGCAGGGCCATATCTATTCTTTCTTTTGGCGTCGTTGTCTGGATCATAAGAGGACAAATTAACGTACCTAGTGACATTGTAACCAGCGCCGTTGGTGGAGTCATGGCGTCAATTTTTCTATATATTCTCATGCACCTACTGTATTCGGGTGAGATCAGCGGATGGAAACAATGAGTGAGCAGACGTAGTGTGCAGTCCATTCAGACGACTCTGGCTGAATGCAAAACCTTGTGGAGAATTGTATGAATCTCTAACGGACTGCTGTAACTGTTTCTCGCGATGACTGCCGTCACTGGGCGGTCACTACAAAAAGACGCACAGCAGTCCGTAGATGCAGGAGAGACAGTCTGAACGGTGTCTATACCGGCGGGACGATTGCGGGGTCCTCAGCGAGGAACAGCGTCTCTAGCCCGAGAGCCAGCGTCAGGATGACACCGAGGATCACCACTGTCCGGACCATCCAGAGCCAGGCCGGACCGAAGGCACGGAGCCCGCCTGTCCCCTGCCGGAGTTCGTCGACTGCCTCCGCGGAGAGGACCCAGCCGACGAATACCAGGATCAGCAGCACCGACAGCGGCAGGAACAGTTTGTACGCGAGCGTGTCGAACCAGCCGAACCACGCCAGGTCCCAGGCCGACGGGAGGCCGAGGACGAACAGGGCAACCCCGACCGCTGCCGACAGCGACACTCGCGAGAATGGCGTGTTGTCGACGCCGTAGGAGACCACGACCTCGAGCAGGCTGATGGCGGAGGACACCGCGGCGATGAGGACGACGCCGAAGAACACCACGCCGAGGAGTTGCCCCGCCGGAAGCTGGGAGAACGCCGACGCCATGGCGACGAAGATCGCCGACGGACCGCTGGTGTCGGGACTGACGCCGATGGCGAAGAGAACCGGGAAGACGACGAGCCCCGCCAGCACGCCGATGAGCGTGTTCGTCACGACGATGATACCGCCGTCAGTCGGGAGGCTCTCGTCGTCAGCGATGTACGAGGAGTAGGTGATCATGGCTGCCATCCCCAGCGAGAGGGTGAAAAACGCCTGCCCGACTGCAAACGGGATCAGGTCGCCGGCGTTGGCCGCAAGCGTCGAGAAGTCCGGCGAGAGGAAGTAGCTGTAGCCGGCTCCCGCCCCGCTGAGTGTGGTAGCCCAGGCCGCCATCCCGAGCATGAGAATCACGATACTGGGGACCATTACCTTCGTCGCCTTCTCGATACCGTCCTCGATACCCAGCGCGACGATGCCGAGACAGACGAGCAGGAACAGCGCCTGCCCGGCGACGGCTTCCGGACCGGTCGAGATCGCGCCGAAGTACTCCGCCGGGCTGCCGAAGTACGCGCCCGTCGCGCTGCCGAGGATGTACCGCATGACCCAGCCCCCGACGACGTTGTAGTAGGAGAGGATCCAGAAGCCCGTCACGACACCGAGGGCACCGACCACCCGCCACTGCTTGTGTCCGAGGTCTGTGAACGCGTCGACGGCGTTCCGGTTCGTTCGCCGTCCAATGATGAACTCCGCCAGCATGGCCGGGAAACCGATGAGCAACACGGCGGCGAGATAGAACACGAGGAACACTGCGCCGCCGTTCGTCGCGGTCTTGAAGGGGAACTGCCAGATGTTTCCGAGACCGACTGCGCTACCGATCGCTGCGAGAATGAACCCAAGCCGTGAGGCCCACGTTTCTCTGTCACTCATTGTGACGCCGCGTATTCCTCTGCCGAATAAAACTGCCCTGATTCCCGACTGTGGTACCATCCGGTGGTACCAGCGCTGACACCCTCTTCGGACGCCGAACAGTATCAACCGGGAGAATTGCACTGTTACCTTTTTGTCGACCCTTCTCCGACGAAGCGTACACGTGACTACGAAACGCCTTCTCGGATGCGGGACGCTCACGCTGACCGGCGGGGGCCTGGCGGTGGTGTCGGCGCGGCAGTTGCTCGGCGGGACGAGCGGTGCCGTCGAAACGGTTATCGCGGTGTTCGGCCTGCTCATCGGTCTCGGTTTTCTCGCCGGAAGCGGCGTCCTCCTCCGCAGCGACCTCCGGACGAAACACGTGCTCAGAGTAGCCGGCTGGAACCTTCTCGGGGTCGTCGCCACGTCGGCTGTCCTGTTCTTGATACTGCTCTACCAGCGGTCGAGCGGGGGAACGCTCCTCGCGCCGCTTTTCAGCGGGGCAATCGTCGTCGGCGTCAGCGCCACGGCACACGTCCTCATCGGTGTGAACGACGTCCGGCGGATACGGGCGCGGAACCTCGCGCGCCAGCGGGAGAAAACGACCGTGATGAACCGCCTCATCCGCCACGACCTGAAACACAGCGCGCAGGTGTTGCTCGGGCTCGGGGACGTACTCACCGGAACTCCGGACCCGGACGTGGACGACATCGGCGACCGCGTGCGAACGGTCGGGTCCGACCTCGCCGAGATCGACAGCCAGGTCGGGACAGTGACCGACCTCATCGAAGCCGAGGAGATCGAGCGCGAACCGGTGACGGTCGACTCCCTCGTCGAAGCGAGCGCTGCACAGCTTCGCCCGCAGTTCCCCGACGCGACAGTCAGCGTCACCGCTGACGACAGCGCCCGCGCGCTGGCCGGCGACCCGCTCGAAATCGCGGTCAGCGAGCTACTGGAGAACGCCCTGGTCCACGGCGGCGATCCGGCTACCGTCGACATCCGCGTCGCGGCCGAACGACAGGCGGTCACGGTGTCTATCAGCGACGACGGCCCCGGTATCCCGGAAACCGAGCGGGACCTGGTCAGCGGCGAGCAGGCGGTGACCCAGCTGACCCACAGCAACGGGCTCGGGCTGTGGCTGTCAAAGTGGGTCGTCGAGGCCTACGGCGGGACACTCGAGTTCGGCGCGGACGACGGCGACGGCGCGACGGTCACGCTTCGACTCGACAGAGCAGACTAACTCGACCGCGGAGTCCGTCTCAGGCCTCGCCGTACACCGGCACCGCCGCGCCGCTGGTCACGGTGGCGGCGTCCGAACAGAGGAACAGCATCACGTCCGCGATGTCTTTCGGGTCGACCCACGACTCGAAGTCGGAGTCGGACATCATCTCGCGGTTCATCGGGGTGTCGATGACGCTCGGCATGACGGCGTTGGCTCGCACGCTCCCGAGGTTTTCCGCCGCGATGGTCTCGGTCAGCAACCGGACGCCGGCCTTGGATGCCCGGTAGATGCCGTCGCCTTCGCCGCCCTCCAGCGACGACCGTGCGGAGACGGAGACGATTGCGCCCTCGCCCTCCCGCAGATGTGGAACCGCGTGCTTCGACGCCAGAAACATGGTCTTCAGGTTCACGTCGAAGAGGAAATCGAACGTGTCCGCGTCCGTCTCGTGGATCGGTGTGCCGCCGCGCCAGGTCCCGGCGATGTTCAGCAGATAGTCTAACCGTCCGTGTTCGTCGACGACTGCGTCGATTGTTTCGGCAACGTCGGCCTCGTCGCTGAAGTCAGCCTGGTGGAAGTCCACGCGGTCGGGATCGGACAGCAGGAAGTCCTCGGTGTTCGGTTCGATGATGTCACTGCCACAGACGGTCGTCCCCGCTTCGAGGAAGGCGTTTGCGACCGCGCTGCCCAGCGCCCCGCCGACGCCGGTGACCAGTGCTACCTCGCCGTCGAAGTTAAATTCGACTGACATGCCTGTGTCAACGGATAGCAGGAAAATAAAGGCCGGTCCCCGCTAGCGCGGGCCGGGTCGGTCAACCGACGCCGGCCGGCTACGGCGTGACGACGAGTTTGCCGAGGAAGCTGTCGTTCAGGACGTCGTCGTGGGCGGACGGGACCTCGTCGAGGTCGTAGCGGCGGGCGACGACCGGCGTCAGGTCGTCGTCGGCCATGAGCGTCGCCAGTCGGGAGAGCACCGCGCCGAACTCGGGCGTGTTGAACATCGAGACGTGGTGGACGCTGAGGGCCTTCGCTCGACAGCGCGGGACGTTCTCGAATGTCGCCGCGAGGTCGGTATTGCCGATGGCGGCGATCCGAGCGCCCTGGGCGGCCACCTCGGCGTCGAACGCGAGGTAGTCGTCGAGCCGGTGGTCGAGAATCACGTCCGGCGCGCCGGCGTCGATCACCGCATCGGCGAGGTCGTCCCGGCTGTAGTCGAACACGTCGTCCGCGCCGAGGTCGGCCAGCTGGGTGTGGTAGGCCGGTGATGCCGTGGTCGTCACCCGCGCCCCGTTCGCCGCGGCCAGCTGGACCGCGATGTGGCCGACACCGCCGCTCCCGCCGTGGATCAGCGCCCGCTCGGCCGGCTCCAGCGAGCCGGCGTCGACGAGCGTCTGCCAGGCGGTGACGCCGACGAGCGCGACGGCCGCGCCCGCCTCGGCAGACACGCCTTCGGGGAGGTGTGCCAGATGGGATTCCGGAACGGCGACGTACTCCGCACAGGTCCCCTGGAGCCAGTTGCCCAGGCCGGTCGCGAACACCCGGTCGCCCTCTGCGACAGTCGCGACGTTCTCGCCGGTCGCGGCGACAGTCCCGGCACAGTCGGAGCCGGGTATCCAGGGCAGTTCGCCCGGCTCGTAGTCGCCGGTCCGGAAGTACGTATCGACCGGGTTGACCGCCGCTGCCTCGACTTCGAGCAGGACCTCCTCCGGACCTGCTGTCGGCCGTTCGATGTCGTCGACGCGAAGCACGTCCGTCCCGCCGTACTCGTGGAATCTTACAGCACGCATTGGGGTATGGGTCAGGTGGTATCGGGAAAACCTTTCCCCACGGAACCGAGTCTGGTCCGGATTCGCCGACAGGGACACTGCAGTGAGCGAAGCGACATCACCGACAGCGAGCGAGGCGTGGCCGGTGTTCCTCAGTTATTGCGGGAACGATACTCGACCTGATATGAATATGCAACGACAACCGCGCTGGGTTATCTATTTCCACAATCGGCAATATCGTTTATCATACGTGAAAATTGCGCAACAACCCTTTATTAGTATGTTTTCGTAATGTTAAATGATGGAACCAGATAGGGACTCGCCGCTCCCGAGCTTTATTGCCGGCAGTTACGCCGCCAGACTCGGGGTGGCGCTTTCGTTCGCGATAATTGTCATTATCGCCGCTGGTGTCCTGACAAGCGTACAGGCGTCCGCGACTCTGGAGGAAGACGTCGCGGACGACATCACGGCGCTGTCGGAGACACATGCTGCACAGTTAGACGACTGGCTGACGACATCGCGGCGGGATGTCCGGTCAACGTCACGACTCCCCGTGTTCACTGACGGGACGACCACGGAGAAACAGCAACGACTAGAGCAGTTACAGACAAACGAGGAATTGCCGCCGGGTGTCGTCGCCGTTCACTACTTCGACACCGAGACCAACGAGATCCGGGCCAGTTCCAACCGGGACTTCATCGGGGTCAACGCTGCCGACCAGGGGGCACCGTTCGCCACGAACCCACCACAGTTCGACAGCCCCGACAGCACGCACGTGACGGACCCGTTCTCCGTATCGGTCGTCGATCACCCGATAATCGCCGTCGTCTCGCCCGTCCCCGGTGACGAGAACAGAGCGCTCGTGTACATGATCGACCTCCGCGAGAAGGCCGACCAGATCTCGGATCAGCGCGAGGGGTCGTTTACGACGGTCGTCAGCACTGACGGCGAGTTCGTTTCCCACCCCAACACCTCGATGATCGGGTCGACCGCACCGATCTCGCAGATGGAGTCGAACCCATTGGGCACGCTCGAACCCGGACAGAGCGCGTTCCACGAAACGGACGGTATGTTGATGGGACTGAGCCGCCTCGAATCCCACGAATGGGTCGTTATGGTCCACTCCGACCCGGAGGTCGCCTACGCCCTGAGCGATCAGATCAACTCCGATCTCATTGGACTCATCCTGCTGGCCGTCGTTAACCTCGGGCTCATCGGGGTCACGATCGGCGGGAACACGATCGCCTCGCTCCGGCGGCTGTCGGTGAAGGCCGAGGCGATGGCAGCGGGCGATCTCGACGTCGACCTCGATACGTCGCGCGAAGACGAGTTCGGCACGCTGTACACGGCTTTCGACAACATGCGGACGAACCTCCGCACGCAGATATCCGAGGCCGAAACCGCCCGGCAGGAAGCCGAGGAGGCGAAAGAACAGGCTGAGACCGCCCGCGAGGAAGTCGAGTCCGAACGCAACGAGATGGAGGCGCTGACCGGCCACCTCGAACTCAAGGCCCAGCAGTACAGCGACGCGCTCGATGCCGCCGCCAACGGCGACCTCACTGCACGGGTGGACACGGACAGTATGAACGACGCGATGGCCGAGGTCGGCGAGGACATCAACACGACGCTGGACGCGCTCGAAGACACCATCGCCGACATGAAGGCGTTCGCGGCGAACGTCATCCAGTCCAGCGACCGCGTCAACTCCAACGCGGAACGGGTCGACCAGGCCAGCAAGCAGGTGTCGAAGTCCATCAACGAGATCTTCGAGGGGACGACCGAGCAAAACGAGGGGCTCGAATCGGCGGCCGCCGAGATGCAGAACCTCTCGGCGACCGCCCAGCAGGTCGCCTCCTCGGCCCAGCAGGTCGCGACCACCTCCCAGTCGGCCGCGGAAGTCGGCGAGGACGGCCGCGAGGCCGCCCAGGAGGCTATCGCGGAGATGAACGCTATCGAGGACGAGACCGGCGAGACCGTCGAGGAGATCAACGCGCTCGACGACGAACTCGACGAGATCGGCGAGATCGTCGGCGTCATCACGAGCATCGTCGAGCAGACGAACATGCTCGCGCTAAACGCGTCTATCGAAGCGGCACACGCCGACGGTGATGGCGAAGGGTTCGCCGTCGTCGCGGACGAGATCAAGGGTCTCGCGGAGGAGACCAAGGAGGCTGCCGCCGACATCGAACAGCGCATCGAAGGCATCCAGGAGCAGGCCGGCGACACCGTCGAGACGATGGAATCGACCAGCACCCGGATCACCGAAGGCGTCTCGACGGTCGAGGAGACGGTCGACGCGCTGGAGACCATCGTCGAATACACCGAAGAGGTCGACACCGGCATCCAGGAAATCGACCGCGCGACCGAGGAGCAGGCCCGGACCGCACAGGACGTGATGGGCACCATCGACGACCTGACGACGATCAGTCAGCAGACGGCGACGGAGGCCGATACCGTGGCCGGCGCGGCACAGGACCAGTCCGCGTCCATCGACGAGGTGTCGGAGTCGGCGACGGAACTCCGGCAGCGTGCTGACGACCTCGAATCGCTACTGGACCGCTTTACCGTCGAAAGCTCGGCCGGCACTGGTGCCGACAGCACGGCCGCGGTGGGGGACGACTAACAATGGCAACGATAACGACCTGGTTCACGCTGGGACTACTGGGCGAACTGCTCGGGACGGCCGTGCTGGCCTATGGCTACACGCTCGTCCCCGAAGCGACGCGGAAGCGCTACCTGCTGTTGATAGCGATTCCCGGTATCGCCATCGTCGCCTACGCCCTGATGGCGCTTGGCTTCGGGTCGATACAGACCGAAGGCCACGCGGTGTACGTGATTCGCTACATCGACTGGCTGCTGACAACGCCGCTCAACGTCTGGTTCCTGGCGCTGCTCGCCGGTGCGAGCCGGTCGGATACGGTGAAACTTGTCGTCCTGCAGGCGTTGACTATCGTCTTCGGGTTCGCTGGTGCGATCACTCCGTCGCCAGTCAGCTACGCGCTGTTCGCGGTCGGCGCGACGCTGTTCGGCGGCGTCATCTATCTCCTGTACCGGAACATCGCGGTGGCTGCGAAGTCGACCCTGTCCGACATCGAGATCAGCCTGTACCGCACGCTCCGGAACTTCGTCGTCGTCCTCTGGCTGGTGTACCCGGTCGTGTGGCTGCTGGGTGCGGCGGGGCTGGGACTGATGGACGTGGAGACCGCGTCGCTCGTGATCGTCTATCTCGACGTGGTCACGAAGGTCGGCTTCGGCGTTATCGCATTGCTGGCGATGATGGACCTCGGATCAGTCGGCGAGACTGCCGAGGAGTCGACGGCAGTTGCAGGGGACTAGCGAGGGGCGCGAACGAAGCGAGGGGCGCGAACGGAGTGAGCGGCCCTCGGCGATGCGAACGGGGAGGCACGACCCGTGAGTGGTGAGCGGCCCTCGGTGATGCGAGCGCCCCTCGGCAGAGCGAGCGGGGAACGAAGTGACCCGTAAGCAGGGAGCGACCCCTGAAGTTCGAGCCGCCGCCGATTTTATGAGTGTTTCACTGTCCGCTTATACGACAACAGCGGCGGCCTTTCAGGACCGGTCCTCACCGAGGGTCCCGGTGGTCTCTGATTCGTCAGTCGCGTCGGATACCTCCGTTTCGTTGACGGTATCGAGTGCGTCTGGAAGCTGGTTCTTGATCAGCCAGAACGTCAGCCGGTAGACGCCGTACCCGAGTACGACGAACAGCAGCAGGTCGATGAGATACAGTTCGACGAACTCCAGGAGCGAGATCTCGTTGAGCGCGAGGTCGCCGGACAGGATGAGAAACTCGAGCGTCGCGACGAGGAACAGCGCGGGGGCAAAGAGAATCACGAGTCCGATGACGAGAAGTACGATCCGTTTCTGTGACGGGGAAACAGGCATACCTACAGTATCGGTGTCCAGACGGATAGTTCTGCACACCGATCCCGCAACGACACCGGGGCCTGTGCTATCGCTGGCAGTATCACACAACGAACGGCGGACAGCTACACGACCACACGAAAAGGGAAGCGCGACCGGTCAGTGGATGCCCATCGCTTCGATCTGCTCTTGATACCGGTTCCGGATGGTGACCTCTGTCACCTGGGCCACGTCGGCGACTTCACGCTGGGTCTTCTTCTCGTTGCACAGCAGCGAGGCGGCGTAGATGGCCGCGGCGGCGTAGCCGGTCGGTGATTTCCCCGAGAGCAGCCCCTGCTCGGCGGTGGTGTCGATGATCTCGTTGGCCTTGGACTGGACCTCCTCGGAGAGTTCCAGTTCGGAGGCGAACCGCGGCACGTACTGCTTGGGATCGACCGGCTCCATCTTCAGTTCGAGTTCCTGGGCAACGTAGCGATACGTCCGCCCGATCTCCTTCTGCTCGACGCGTGACACGTCTGAGACTTCCTCCAGGCTTCGGGGGATGCCTTCCTGTCGACAGGCCGCGTACAGGCAGGCCGTGGCGACGCCCTCGATGGAGCGACCGCGGATGAGGTCCTCGTTGAGCGCCCGTCGGTAGATGACCGAGGCGACCTCACGAACTGAGCGGGGCACGCCCAGTGCGCTGGCCATGCGGTCGATCTCCGACAGCGCGAACTGCAGGTTCCGTTCGCCGGCGTCCTTGGTTCGGATGCGTTCCTGCCACTTCCGGAGGCGGTGCATCTGGCTTCGTTTCTCCGAGGAGAGCGACCGACCGTAGGCGTCCTTGTCCTTCCAGTCGATCTGTGTGGTCAGCCCCTTGTCGTGCATCGTCTGGGTCGTGGGGGCTCCGACGCGTGACTTGGACTGGCGTTCGGAGTGATTGAACGCCCGCCACTCCGGCCCGCGGTCGATGTTCTCGTCCTCGATGACGAGGCCACAGTCCTCGCAGACGAGTTCACCGCCGCCGTCGCTGGATATGGACTCCGACTCACACTCGGGGCAGGTCTGCTGGCCCGTGCTCTCGGACTCCTCCTCGCGTTCCTCCTGGTCAGAATCCCGCTGGCGCGTCGGCCGTTCCATGTGTTCTTTTACGGAGAAAAGCCAATCACGTATAAATGTTTGGGCAGGATCGACAGTTTTGCCTGATTTGGACGCCAGCCGCGAATGCTAGGTGGAATAATCATGTTAAATTTAGCTAGAACCACCTGTGTTTCGAACGACCGGTGGGTGTAACCGGTTGTCGTCCCCGGTTCACATCCCGAGGCGGCGACGGAGCGCGGACGGCCCGGCACCGCTCGACCGGCATATCGCGCTCTTTTAGTCCGGGACTCCCCCACCTTGGCGTATGAGCAAGGTCAATATCGGGCTACGGGGCTGGCGCTTCGACGAGGACGTGCTCGGGCCGGACGGGCGGGTCCGCCCGCTCAAGACGATGGAGCCGGAGACCCGCCAGCGGCTACTGGTGCTTGCAGAACGGGTCGTCGACCCCTGTGACGCCTGTTGGTTAATTCACGGCGACGAGGACATCGAACAGTGCAACGTCGCCGACGCCATCTACGGGGAGCCGATGGGCGAAGTGGTTCTCTGTTCGGACCACGAGACGGACTTCATCTACTGGTTCCGCGAGGCGGGCGGCGACGCCTACGCCGGCGATACCGAGCTGGCTTCGGCCTTCCACGAATGGTTCCTCGACGGGAACCGGGCCCCCGAGGACTATGTCGGCCTCGAACACGTCGAGGAGGACCCGACGGCGCTCCCGGAGGCCCCGGACAGGGACGAAGCGATTCCGGGACTTGAGGAAGAAGTCGAGCAGATGGACGAGGAAGACCTTGACGCCATCGATATGGACCTCAGCGACCTGGACGTATGATCTCGGTCGCCGTCGTCGACGCGGAGACGCCGGGCAACGTCGGCACCATCGCCCGGTCGATGAAGAACTTCGGCTTGTCCGAGCTGCTGCTCGTCGATCCGCCGGAGCTGGACCTCGACGGCGAGGCGTACGGCTTCGCCGGACAGGCCCGGGACGACATCCTGCCCAACGCCCGGACGGTGACGTTCGACGAGATCGTCGAGAACTACCACACCGTCGCCTGTACGGCGACGACGAACGAGGACCCGGCCAACCACGTCCGGTATCCGGCGACGACGCCGGCCGACCTGGCCGACTCGCTCCGGGACGTCGACGGCGACATCTGCGTCGTCTTCGGCCGCGAGCGGGTCGGGCTCTCGAACGACGAGCTCGCCCGGCTGGACGTGATCTGCTCTATCCCGGCCAGCGCGTCCTACCCGGTGTTGAACCTCGGCCAGGCAGCTACCATCGTCCTCTACGAACTCCGTGACCTGACTGTCTCGGAGACCCAGCACCCCGAGGAGCTGCACACGCTCGCCGCGAAACCGGCAGTGGAAGGACTGCACGGGGAGTTCGACCGGTTCTTGCGGGCTATCGGGCATCCCGAGGAGAAACAGCACAAGGCTCGGCGGCTGTTCCGCCGGGTGCTCGGCCGTGCGGGACCGACCGGCCGGGAGACGAAGACCCTTCGCGGCCTGTTCCGGCAGGCCCGCCAGCGCATCGAGCGCGCCGAGGACGAGTAGCAGTCAGCCGATCTCATCGAATCCGGTTTCTGCGTCGAACAGCGCCCCGATGACGGCGTCGTGGGCCTTCCGCAACCGGTAGTGAAGCGTCGGCGCGGAGATATCGAGCGTCTCAGCCAGTTCTTCGGCCGAGCTCTTTCGGGGCCAGTCGTAGTACCCGCGTGCGTAGGCGGTCTTGAGCGCGGCGGCCTGTTTCGGCGTCAGCCGGTCGCGTATCCGCGTCCGGAAGTCCGTGGCCGTCGAAACCGGCCGGTCGACGTACTGCTTGCTCCGCAGCTCCGTCCCGGGCGCTGTCTCCCGGATCGCCTCGACGACGGCGCGGACGTTAATATCCGGTGCCATCTCCGCTGCGAACCGGAGGTCGCCGTCCGCCGCGACGGCCCGCCGCACGGCCCCGCCGTAGTCTGTAATTGTCTCAAGCGGGGAGGCGGATATCTCGTCGAGCGCGACTTCGAGCAGGGGTGACCGATTCTCCGCCGCCGCCTCGACGACGGCACAGGACTCGACCGACGGCGTCTCTGTGAGGGCCCGACACACCCGGTCGGTGTCCGCATCGCTGACGCGAACGTAGTGGAGGCAGTTCCCGGAACTGGTCGGGACGCGACGTTCGAGCGTGAACGAACAGCCGAGCGTCGCGGAGAGCCTGGCAAAGATGTCACCGGCGGCCGGTGTCAGGAACTCCAGTTCGACGGTTGTCGCCGCCAGCAGCGACTGCTGACTGTGGACGCGCTGAATAGACAGCGCGATAAGTCGCCCCAGATCGGCCAGGATACTCGACTCACGACAGCCAATCGTGGCCTCGGTCGGCGCGTACACCATCACCACGCCGTACGTAGTCTCACCGGTTGTCAGGGGAACTGCCGCGACGGCAGAGCGATCCGCGATCAGTGGGCGGTCCGTTCCGGTGTCCGATTGTGTCGACACGACGGCGATATCTTCCACGACCTGTACCTCGCCGGTGTCGATAGCGTCTATTGCCAGTCGGTGCTCGGCGGGCGAAACCCGTTCCGGCGTCGGCGTCTGGATCCCGGCGGCTGCACTCAGTGTTACTGTCGTGGTATTCCTGCGGGTCCCGGTCCACACGGCCCGGTACAGGTCCGATTCGGTGAGATGTGTACACACCGCGGATTCGATTTCCTCCCGGGTCTGTGTGTCCTGGAGCGCCTTGGCGATCTCTCGACCCAGCACGTTGAGCCGCTGTGCCTGTTCGAGTTCGTCGCGTTGCCGTTCGAGTTCGGCCTGGCGGTCCTTGTGCGCGGTGATGTCCCGAGCGACGAAGATGACGGCGTCGTGATCGTACACGCGGCTTTCGAGCGGCGCGACCCGCGCCTCGAACCACCGCTCCCCACCGGGAACCTGCAGTGTGTACTCCACGGATTGAAACGACCCGGTCCGCAGGGCCGCACGAACGGTCGAAAGCAGTGTATCGGCGGTGTCGTCGGCAAGGAACTCGTGTAGCGTCTGGCCGACAAGCGTGTCCGTCTCGTCTACTTTCACCATCGTCTCGGGATCCGTCAGACAGTCGAGAAACCGCCCTTCCGCATCGATGATGAAACTGGGGTCCGGGAGGGCAGTGCTCAGTGCGTTGCGCTGTTCCGTGCGACGTTGTCGTTCGAGTTCGTACCCCACCCAGTCCGACAGCAACCGGACGAACGTCAGGTCCCACTGCGTGAACGCCGTCTCGCGTGGCTCTAGCCCGTAGAAACAGAACGTCCCGTACACGGCCTCCTCGACGACGACGGGCGCGCCGATGTAGCTCGCAATCCCCCACTCCGGGTCAGCGAGGTCCGGCGCTTCCGCTGCAACGTCGCTGAGGGCGAGCGGTTCGCGGTGTTCGACGACGTGTCCGCAGTTCGGGAGTTCCTCGATGCTGGCCGTTCTGCCGGCTTCAAGATCGGCAGTCGCCGGCGCAGCGACCGCCTCGAACACGTACTCGTCGCCGTGGACCCGGGAGAGCGTCCCAAACGACGTACTGAGCGTCTGACGGCCGAGATCTAACAGTGCGTCGAGTTGCTCAGTGAACGTCCGGTCGGTGTCGGTACAGATGTCGTATGCCGCTTCGAGCGCCGACTCTCGCTGCTTCCGGGCCGTGATATCGATGTGTGCGATTGACGCGTACGTCGCTCCATCGATGGTGAACGGGGCGACGTACAGGCGGAACCATCGGTCCGCCGACGGGGAGTGACACGGGTATTCGAGTTCGAAGGTGGCTCGCTCGCCGGCGAGGACGGCCCTGATTCCGTCTGCCGCCTGGTGACCGGTCGCGTCGTCTGCCACGTCAGCGACGTCGAGGTAGTTCACCCCCAGCGTATTCGGTGTCAGTTCCATTCCGTTTGCCCGGCCGAACTCGTCCCACGTCTCGTTCGTCGAGAGAATCACCCCCGACTCGTCTACGATAGCAAACATGAGAGGCAGCGTATCGATGGCCGGTCCGTAGAGGGCTGCGACATCGTGGCCATCCATGACACTTGGAACCATACGGGCAGTGTGGCGGCGAGCCACTTAACGCCCGGCGTTTGGTTAGTATAGTAATATATTGTCAGAGCTCGCGGGGGAGACGAATATAACGATGAAACCGGGTTCCAAAGGCCTTACTCGGGCTACGGCTTGGCAAACCAACGACCAGATATTCAAATACTAACCAATTACTGCTTGGCCCGGATATATCACCCTTGGCTCCGATTCGCCCCGATTTATTCTAGGGGCCTAGAGAGAGTGCTTAGGACGGTTACCACTGTAGCGACGCACAGGATACTCACACTCCACCATGGATTCTACTGCCACTCCGGTTCGCGTCGAACTGTTCGTCCGGTCCCTGTGTCCGGAAGACGCAACGCAGCAACAGAACTACGTGATCGACCAGTTACAGGCGCTCGAGAAAGCGGGCCGTATCGAGGAGCTGTCGATACTGATCTGGGGCCGCCGGATCGAACCACGGATCGCACAGCGGACTACGGAGGGTCGACACCTGCTGGAGCGACTGTCCATGTTCGAGCAGTGGGAGCGCGAGTCCGATGCTTCACTGGATGCGTTCGACTGGCAGCACTCGGTGACGAACATGATCTCCGACGAGTCGGTCAACGTCATCACGCTGCCGACGATTGCCCTCGCCGAATACGTCGACGGCGACCTCCGGCATGTCGCCCCTTGTAGGCGTGACGGGACAGTCTGTCGCGTCACTGACCGTATCAGCCACCTTGCGGATACCGCACACCTGACAGACGAAGTAGAGCATGAGCACACTGTGGTCCAGTAGCAGCGGAAGGTACCGAGACACTCCCGCCACGAACGCCACGCGGCACGTGAACGAACGGGCCACGTGGTGCCGGCGGTCGAGTTCGAACCGCCCGAAACCCCGCGCTTTCGCCGCGTCCACTCAGCAACACACTGAGTAACGATGGACACGCAACAAACCGAGATACCGGACTCGCTCCCGCTGGACGACCGGCTGTCGCTCCTGTCGTCTCGCTACCGGCGGTACCTCCTGTACGGGCTCTCGCAGTACACGACGCCGGTCTCGCTCGCCGTACTCACGGACACGATAACCGAAATCGAACACGGGACTCCGGCCGAACAGTACCGCGACGAGCGGCTCAAGATCTATACAGCCCTCTACCACAACCACCTCCCGCGGCTGGTCGATGCCGGTGTCGTCGAGTACAACCAGTCGGACGACACGGTCGATATCGGGCCGAACGCACCGGCGCTCGTGCCGGTACTCGAATCGACAATCGATCACGACCTGTCCGCGAACGGTGATGGCCCGCTCTGTGACCCCGTCGATATCGACTCCTTGCACCGCGAGCGGCCCAGCTAGGCCCGCTTCTGTATCTCCGAGCGCAACACGTCGCTCACCGTATCGCCGTCGGCTTTGCCACGGAGCGCGCCCATGCACTCGCCCATCAGCGCCGAGAACGCACCCATGCCTTCCTCCGCGACCTGGTCCTCGTGGCGCTCGACGACCTCGGCGACGGCGTCCCGGACCTCCGACTCGTCGACGCCGCCCAGCCCCTCCTGCTCGACGGCTTCCTCGGCCGTCAACGACGGGTTCTCCGCGAGCGCCGTCAGGAGGTCTTCCATCCCCTCCCGAGGCACGTCCCCGCCGTCGACCAGCAGGATCGCTCCCCGTAAGTGCTCGTCGGTGAGGTTCTCGACGGGCACGTCGTCGCGGCGGAGTTCGGTTAGCGTCGACTCAAGCGTGCCGGCGGCCAGTGTCGGGTCGACGCCCTCGCCCGCCACCAGCGCCTCGAACAGCGGCCATCGCTGGCCGTAGGCGACCTGCTCGGCGAGGCCGGCGCCGAGGTCGAACTCGCTCTGGTACCGGTCGACCTTCTCGGTGAGCAACTCCGGCGTCTCGACCTCGGTTACGTCGGGTTCGACGGGGGGCACGTCCGTCTCGGGGTACATCCGCGCCGCGCCGGGGAGCGGACGGAGATATCGGGAGGTAGCGTCCTCGTTCGCATCGCGGGTCTCCTCGGGGACGCCTTCGAGCGCCGTTTCGGCCCGCTCGGCGACGGCCTCGATGGCCAGCTCAGCGGTTTCGGGATCGTCGGCGACGATGGCGACGGCGTCCTCGGGACCCGCACCGACGGCGTCCCGCAGCGCCTCGACCTCCGCCTCGGTGACGCCGTAGGCCGGGAGTTCGTCGGTGTGGAAGATACCGCCCGCGCCGTGGCGCTTGGCGTGATCTGACAGTTCCGTCCCGAGCCGGCGGTCCGGCTGAATCTCGCGGCCGACGAGGCCGTCGAAGCCGGAGAGTAGCAGTCCCTGCACGTCGCCGCCCGATGAGAGTGCGCCCTCGATGACGCCCGAATCCGTATCCTCGAACACCTCGGTCACGTCCTGTGGTTCGCCGACCGAGGCGTCACGCTCGACGAGCTCCTCGGCGATATCGAGCAGTTCGACCTGCCGCCGGACCTCGTTGCGGACGAGGTCGTCGATGTCGTCGAGGCTCTGGACGCCCTTCAGTTCGATACGCGCGCCCTCCTCGATGGAGACGTTCACGTCCTGGCGGATGGTGCCGAGGCCGCGCTTGACCTTCCCGGTCGAACGCAGCAACATGCCGATGCGCTCCGCGGCCTCGCGGGCCTGCTCGGGCGAACTGATGTCCGGCTTCGTCCCGATTTCGACCAGCGGGATGCCGAGGCGATCCAGCGAGAACCGGACGCCGTCGTCGGTCTCCTCGACGCGCTGGCAGGACTCCTCTTCCAGGAGCATGTCCTCGATACCGACTGGGCCGGCGCTCGTCTCGATGGTCCCGTCGTTGGCGACCAGCATCGAGCGCTGGAACCCCGTGGTGTTCGAGCCGTCGACGACGATCTTGCGCATGACGTTCACCTGGTCGACGACAGACATATCGAGCAGTTGTGCGATTTCAAGCGTCGTCTCCATCGCCTCGCGGTCGACGCGGTGGGGCGGTTCGTCGTCCTCCTCGACGAGACAGGTCGTGTCGTAGGCCAGGTACTCGAACTCCCGGTCGACCATGCTCTCCTCCAGTGCCGCCTCGTCGATCTCCCCGAGTTCGCTCTTGGTCGGGTGGAGATAGCGAGTAAAGGAGCGCTCGCTCTCCTCCGGTTCGCGGATCGTCGTCGGACAGTCACAGAACAGCTTCGTCGCGGTGTCGAGTTGCTGGTGGATCTCCAGGCCGGCGACGAGCCCCAGCTCCTCGTAGTCGTACTCGGTCATTGTCGAGGTGTCCGGGACCGGGGGCCAAAAAACGCACCCTTCCCGCGCTCGCCGCCGTGCTTTTGCCTGTCTCTCCCTCACTGTCGGTATGCGCTGGCTGTCGACAGCCGCGGTGATCGTCCTTCTGTCGATAGCCGGCTGTAGTGCCTTCGTCGGTGCTGACACCGCCGTCCGGGGCACCGTCACGCCGGCCCCGGTCCCGACTGCGGCGGAGTCGGACACGGTAGCCACGCCGGACCCGCCGCCCGGCGTTACCACGGAGCGCCTCGAAAACGTCGCGCTCCTGTCGGCAGCCCACCGGCAGGCGATAAACGGCACCAGCTACACGCTAAACGAACGCTACAACGAGTTCACAATCGGGAACGACACCAGTTCCGTCCGCCGCACCGAGACTGTCGCCGTCGAATCCCCGACGCGCTACCGCGACGAGATGGTCAGGCTGCGGACCGACCCGAACGGGACCATCGAGCGGTACGAACAGTCCACCTACGCCGACGGAACCAGCTGGTACGAACGCCGCGACAACGGGACCGTCGAGCGCCAGCGCGGCACGGTCCAATTTGGCGGCGACAAGTACGCCTACCGGACGCGGTTCTACCTGAACCGCTACGCCGTGGTGAACCGGAGCGCCACGACCGTCGTCACCACCAACGACAGCCGCGTTTACCGGATCCGGGGCTCCGGCGGCGAGATTCCGACGACAGAACGGCTGGAGGAGTTCCGCGTCGAACTGCTTGTCGAACCGGATGGCCTCGTCCGTCGGTTCGATGTCCGGTACCGCACCGAGGACCGTCGCGTCGAATACAGCTTCTGGTACGAGGATATCGGCGAGACGACGGCCGAGCGACCGGCGTGGCTCGACGAACCAACGCCGGAGAACTGACCGGGGCCGGCCCGCGGGCCCGCTCACCCGGCGGTTACAGGCGGTCCGTATCCGTTCGGACCTCGTCAGTCCCGGACGTGCTCCCGGCCCGGTCGTCGTAGTACTTCCGGCCGATGAAATCGTCATCGAGGTTTCCGACGAGGGAGTTGTACAGCCCCTCTGAGGACTGGTACGTCGCTTCGCTGGTTCTGTCTAACACCTCGCGCATCTCGACCGAGTCACCGTTCTGGGCGACCAGCTCAATGTCGCCGAGTTGCTGGACGACGGTAGTGTGGTCGGCGGGGAACTCACAGGCCTGATCGAACAACTGCAACGTTTCGGAGTAACGCATCTGTGTCATACATCGGGGATTCATAATTAAAAAAGATTATGAATTTGGAATGTCCAGTAGCCGGTTCCGCCGATCACACTCGGGTGTCAGGACAAGACCTGATATTTCAGCCCGCCTGCGCGGGGAAAACATATCCCAGATTGCGCCGTATGCTCACATATGTCAATCAGACCGGCAACCCCGGACGATGTGACCGCCATCAATCAGGTTGCGACGGCGGCCTGGGAGACGGATTACCCGGACATCCTCACCCGCGAAACGGCCGAAGACGGCGTTCGCGACTGGTACGCGCCCGAGCAGATCGAGTCGGAGCTGGTCGAATCCCAGACGCTCCTGTTCGTCGCCGAGCGCGAGCAGGGCGTCGTCGGGTTCGCTCACGCGACGTGGCACGAAACCGACCGCGAGGGGTACATTCTCCGACTGTACGTCCATCCCGACCACAGGCGCGAGGGCATCGGCCGATCCCTGTTAGAACGGACCTGCGAGGAGCTATTCGAGCACGATACCGACCGGATCAACGCGATGGTTCTTTCGGCGAACGAACCGGGCGGCGAGTTCTACCAGCGGTTCGGGTTCGAGTTCGCCGACGAGAGCGAAACCGAGATCGGCGGCGAGCGCTACCCTGAGAGCCGGTATGTTCTCGCCGACGCGTCTCGGGTCTGAGAGCGGGGCGACTGTCAGAATCGCTGCCGCGCTCGGGCGGGACTCTCGCGTGACGGTCGCCCCCCTCACTGCTCATGGGTCACTTCGTTCCCCGCTCGCAATTTCGAGGAAGCGACCGGAGGGAGCTTCCTCGCTACTCGCGGGTCGTGCCTCCCCGCTCGCATCGCCGAGGGCCACTCACTCCGTTCGCGCCCCTCGCTACTCCTCACCCAAAATCCCGCGCTCGGTCATCTTCGCGGGGTCGAGCACGTCGTCGACCTCGTCCTCGTCGAGATACCCCTCTTCGAGGACGACTTCGCGGATGGTCTTCTCCTCGGCGAGGGCTTTCTTTGCGACCTTGCTCGCCTTGTCGTAGCCGATGGCGGGGTTGAGCGCCGTCGCCAGCGCCATGCTCTGCTCGACGCGCTCGGCGCAGTGCTCGGCGTCGGCTTCGAGTTTGGCGACGAACTTCTCGCCGAACACTTCGCTGCTGTTTGCGATGAGCTTGGCCGACTGCAGGAAGTTCGAGGCCAGTACGGGCTTGTAGAGGTTCAGGTCGATCTGGCCCTCCGCCGCGCCGGCTGAGACGGCGGCGTCGTTGCCGACGACCTGCTTGTGGACCTGATTGACCGCCTCGGCGACGACGGGGTTGATCTTCCCGGGCATGATCGAGGAGCCGGGCTGGTTCTCCGGCTGGTCGATCTCGCCGAGCCCGTTTCGGGGGCCGGAGGCGAGCAGGCGGAGGTCGTTCGCGATCTTGTTCAGCGAGCCGGCGACCGTCCGGAGCGCGCCGTGGGCCTCGGACATCGCGTCGTGGGCGGCCTGGGCCTCGAAGTGGTTGTCGGCCTCGCGGAAGTTGAGGTCGGTTTCCTCGCTGATGTACTCCGCGGCTTTTTCCGGGAAGTCGGGATGGGTGTTGAGTCCGGTCCCGACCGCAGTTCCGCCGAGCGCGAGTTCGGCCAGGCGGCCGTGGGTGTCCTGCACGCGGGAGATGCCCTTCTCGATCTGCGTGCGGTAGCCCGAGAACTCCTGGCCCAGCGTCACCGGGGTCGCGTCCTGGAGGTGGGTTCGGCCGGTCTTGACGACGTTCTCGAACTCCTCTTCCTTGGCTTTGAGTTCGTCGCGCAACGTCTTCAGGCCGGGAATCACGTCCTTCTCGACGGCCTCAAGCGAGGCGACGTGCATCGCCGTCGGGATCACGTCGTTGCTGGACTGGCCGAAGTTGACGTGGTCGTTCGGGTGGATCTCGCGGGTCCCGATTTCGCCACCGTACAGTTCGGTGGCGCGGTTCGAGATGACCTCGTTTGCGTTCATGTTCGAGGACGTGCCCGACCCGGTCTGGAACACGTCGACGGGGAACTGGTCGTCGTGCTCGCCGGCGATGACCTCGTCGGCGGCCTCGACGATACAGTCCGCCTTGTCTTCGGGAATCGTTCCGAGGTCGCGGTTGGCCTGCGCGGCCGCCTTCTTGACGACGCCGAGCGCTCGGATGAACCGCCGCCCGAAGGTCACGTCGCTGATCGGGAAGTTCTCGACGGCTCGCTGCGTCTGGGCCCCCCAGTACGCGTCGGCTGGCACCTGCATCTCACCGAGACTGTCCTGCTCTGTCCGGTACTCGTCGGTCATACGTCCGGGGGGTGGTCCGCCCGGTCGTAAAACCCACCGGTACGAGTCGGGACACCACTCGGCACAGCCCCGCAGTTGCCGGGCCAGTTGCCACTGAACACCACGGTCGCGAAACGGAGACCGGGGTTTCAGAACCCGTGACCTGGATAAACGTGTATTATCATTCGGAAATATTAAGTAGAATCTCTCTCCACTTACCATGAGTTCGACGCCACAGAGACGTTCATGACTGATGCCCCACAATGCCCCGCGACGGCGGTGTGTTGCTGTCGTCGTCGGCTCCTGGGGCCCGATGGGACACCGACGGACGTGACACATCGCGAACGCTCGCAGCCGGTGTACCCGCCGCGTTGCAACCGCTCGCCCGCTCGGCACGACGACGGGATGGCACACCCGTCATTCGGCGCGACCACGCCGCCCGCCAGCCTGTGTTGGTGCGACAGGCTCGGTCCGGGCGCGTGACTGACGCGCGTGCCGGCCGGCGAGTCAGTGTGACTGACGACACATCCGTCGGGACGATGGACGGCGAACTCACGTCGGCGAACGACTGACACAACCATGCGCGAGATACTCAGCAGACTCCTCGCCACCGGGGGTAGACTCCGGTCGGCGGTATCGAGAGACGAATCGGACGGAGACCAACTGGCAACAGACGGGGGGGCGACGGTGAAGACGACCCGGGGCGACTCGCTCCGGAACTCGCTGCCGGTCGAGTGGGAACTCATCGAATCCGCCCCGTTCTGGCTCCCGCCAGTCCTCTTTGCGGGCTTTTTCGTCTACGGCGCTATCGCCTGGAACTTCCTCCTGTCGCTGACCGATTACAACGGGCTGGGCGGTGCACAGTACGAGACGTTCGACTTCAGCATGTACACCCGCATGCTGAACGACGGGGCGTTCTGGCAGGCGGCACAGAACACGGTGGTGTTACTGGTCGTGTTCACCGTTCTCTGTCTGGCGCTCGGTCTGTTCGTGGCAATCCTCATCGACCAGCAGATACGCTTCGAAAACACGTTCCGGACGATATACCTGCTCCCGATGAGCCTCTCGTTCGTCGTCACGGCGACGATGTGGGCGTGGGTGTACAACGCACGCAACGGCGTGCTCAATCAGCTCCTCCGAGGGTTTGGCCTCGAAGGGGCCATCGTGGGGTTACTTCGCCCCGCCGGGGTCAACGCCGAAGTCATTCAGTGGCTCTCCTGGAACACGACCGCGCTGGCGGCGGTCATCTTCGCGCTCATCTGGCAGTTCAGCGGTTACGCGATGGTCGTCTTCCTCGCCGGCCTCCGGGCGATCCCGACCGACCACTACGAGGCGGCACGGGTCGACGGCGCGTCGACAGTTCGCATGTACGCGCGGGTCATCATCCCGCAACTACGGGCCTCCGCGGTGTCGGCGTCGGTGGTGCTGATGGTGTTTGCGCTGAAAGCGTTCGACTTCATCTACGCGCTCCGTGGCTCACAGCCGGGGGCGAACATGGACATTCTGGCGACGATGATGTATCGGGTCGCGTTCGACAGCCTCCAGTGGGCGTACGGGTCGGCCGTCGCCATCGTGCTGTTTGCCCTCGCGCTGCTGGTCATCGGACCGTACCTCTACAGCGAATACCGACGGGGTGAACTATGAGTATCAGAGACGGCGGTTTCATCGACGAACTCCGCAGTACAGAGAACAGCCGCATCGGCCTGTACGCCATGCTGCTGGCCGGCATCGTCTTCTACCTCTTCCCGGTGGAGACAGCCGTGATGACGATGTTCAAGACCGAAAGCGCGTTCGCACAGACGCTCCCGTTCGCGCCGCCGGGCGCTGACGGCTTCACGCTCGACGCGCTCGCCACCGCCTGGAACACGCTCCGGCCGGGCCTGCTGAACTCGCTGCTGATGGCGATTCCGGCGACGGTCATGTCGGCGCTGCTCGGCAGTCTGACCGCGTACGGATTGACGACGATTAGCTGGCGCGGCCAGGTCGGCGTGGTCGTGCTCATCATCGCGGGCATCTTCATCCCCTACCAGGCCGTGCTGGTCCCGCTGGCACAGTTCTGGTTCCGGGTGTTCCCGGGATTGATTGAGGGATTCATCAACACTATCTTCGGATTCATTACGGGCGGCACCTGGGACTACCCAAGCCGCAACGGCTACGTGCAGTTGCTGCAGCTATCGGTGACCCACGCGGCCTACGGGATCCCGATCTGTACGCTGCTGTTCCGGTCGTACTATCAGAGCATCTCCGACGAGATGATCGAGGCCGCTCGCCTCGACGGCGCGAGCGCGTTCAGCATCTACCGCAACATCATCCTCCCGCTATCGCTGCCGATGTTCGCGGTGACGCTCATCTACCAGTTCACGCAGGTGTACAACGACCTGCTGTTCGCGCTGGTGCTCATCAACGAGCCGGCCTCGCAGGTGGCGACCCAGCGCCTCGCGGCGCTCACTGGCGGGGTCGTCCAGTCGTTCAACACCACGATGGCAGGAGCCATCGTCGCAGCACTGCCGACGCTGCTCGTCTACATCGTGTTCGGCGAACAGTTCGCGAAAGGCGTCGCTGGAGAGTAATCACGGAGGGATTCACAATGGCACAACTCACTCTGGACGAGGTAACGAAGACGTTCCAAGACGACGACGGCGAAATCATCGCTGTAGATCAGGTTTCAATCGACATCGAGGACGGCGAGTTCCTCTGTGTCGTCGGTCCATCGGGCTGTGGGAAATCGACGACGCTGCGAATGATCGCCGGACTCGAAGACATCACGCGCGGCGAGATCCGGCTGGACGGCCAGATCATCAATGACCAGCCGCCGGCCCGCCGGAACGTGGCGATGGTGTTCCAGTCCTACGCCCTGTACCCCCACATGACCGTGCGGGAGAACATGGCCTTCGGGCTTGAGGAGTCGACCGACATGCCCGACGACGAGATCAACGAGCGCGTCGAGAAGGCGTGCAAGGACATGGGCATCTTCGAACTCATCGACCGCAAGCCCGGCGAACTCTCCGGCGGCCAGCAACAGCGTGTGGCGCTGGGGCGCGCTATCGTCCGGGACCCCGAAGTGTTCCTGATGGACGAGCCGCTGGCGAACCTGGATGCGAAGCTCAAAGCCGAGATGCGGACCGAGCTCCAGGAGCTCCAGCAGGACCTCGACGTCACCACCGTCTACGTCACCCACGACCAGACGGAGGCGATGACCATGTCCGACCGCATCGCCATCCTCAACGACGGCGTCCTCCAGCAGTGTGCGACCCCGCTTGAGTGTTACCACGAGCCGAACAACCTCTTCGTCGCCGGCTTCATCGGCGAGCCGTCGATGAACTTCTTCCCGATGACCCTGGAGGGGTCGACGCTTCGCGGCGAGTGGTTCGAGTACGAGCTCAGCGACGAAACGGTCGCCGCCGTCGAGGGGACGACCGACATCACGCTGGGCATCAGGCCCGAAGACATCGAGTTCGTCCAGACCGGCGACGGTCCGAACGTGTTCGATTCGACGGTCCACGTCGTCGAGCCACGTGGGAACGAGAACACGGCCCACCTACAGTTCGACGAATCGATGGACGACCAGTTCATCGCCACGGTCGGCGGCATGAAACGACTGGACGCCGGCCAGCGCGTCAAAGTTCGCATCCCGGAAAACGCAATTCACCTCTTCGATACGGAGAGCGGCCAGGCCATCCGGAACCGCACGCTCGACGAGATCGAAACGGTCGAATCGGTCGTCTGAGCTGAGACCGTCTGTAGTCGTTTTTTTATTGTGCCGCTGGTCAGTCGTGAGTTTTCGCCGTCACGCCCAGCGGTCAAGCCCGGTCTGGACGACAGATTCGTCGATGCGCTCGAACCCACGAGCGACTTCGTCGGCGTCGACCTCCCACTGCTCGGTGACGAACGCGCGGGCGGCGTCGATGTCCGGGTCGATGCTGTCCGGGATCTCGTAGTCGTCGGTGACTGCGGGGTCGAGAAACATGTCTCGGATACGGTCGGCGTGGTCGATGTGTTCGTCGCGAGCCTCCAGCACTGCGTAGAGGTCGCCGTGTTCGTGGAGTTCCTTGACGGCGGTCTTGGGGCCGATGCCGGAAATACCCTCGTTGAAGTCCGTTCCCATCAGGATGGCGGCGTCGACCAGTTGCTCCCAGGTAAGATCGTGCTGGGAAAGCGTGGCCTCGAAGTCCATCAACTCGGGGTCGCCCTTCGAGGTTATCTGGCGGAGCGTCATGGGCGCACCGAACAGCAGCGCGTCGTAGTCCTCGGTTCCGACGTAGTCCACGTCGCCCCGACGGGCCATCACCGATGCCTGGCCCTCTCCCTCTGCCGGTGCGTCGACGATAGGGACGTCGAGTAGTTCAAGCAGGTCCCTCGTCGTGTCGACGATGGTCTCGGTTAGCCGCTGGGTCCGGGAGTCGAGCCTGGCGACGCGGGTCGCGTCACCCGCTTCGCGGGCCGCCTCCAGTTCGGATTCGTACTTCTCGCGTTGCTCGCGGCGTTTCTCGACCTCGTCGTCCTTGAGGTCGGTGACCGCACCGTCGAAGACGAACACCGGCGTCATGTCGTGCTCGAAGAACTTCGGCAAGCCCTGGACGACGCCGATGAGGTTCGCCACCTCCTCGCCGTCGCTGGTGGTGTATTTCGACTCGCTGGTGAACTTCACCGTCGTCGTCAGATAGCGATAGAGCCAGTTGTGGGCGTCCACGGCGACGACACTCCCGCCGAGGTCGTCGAACGACACGTCCGAAAGCGCCGCGAGCGACCGTAAATCAGCGTTTCCCATTGGCAGGTCTTCGGCCGACAGCCGTTTGAATCTCTCGGAGATGGCACGGGATTCCGGCAGGGTAGTCGACTTCTCAGCCCGATCAGCCTGATGAGGCTGTCCGCCCGGACGGCTGCTCGGCCCAGTCGCCGAGGACCGACGGCGGATCGGCGTCAGCCTTCGCGTCGAGGAACGACTCCTCTTCGGGTGAGAGGTCCCGCTCCCGGAACAGGTCCAGTCCGGCCTGATACCGGTCGGTACTACGGTCGCCCGGCCAGACGAGGTCGAGTTCGGCCATTCCCGACTCCGCGCCGCTGAAACAGAACCCCGCCCGGTAGGCGGCCTGGTAGGAAAAGGGGTTGTTGACGCCGATGGAGACCCGTTCGAAGCCCCGCTCCGTGGCCCGCTCCCGGACGAACCGGAGGAGGCGGGAACCGAGCCGGTCGCCCTGGCGGTCCTGCCGGACCGTGATATACCGGACACAGAGGGTGTCGGGGTCCGTCCGGTCGGCGTCGAACGCCGCCGCGGCCACGACGCTGTCGTCCCCGACGACAGCCTTCCCTGTCGAGGTCATCACGAACTTGCCCGCGTACGCGAACTGCTCGTGATCCAGCCGGAGCCGGTGGCCGTCCTCGGGCCAGCCGAGCAGCGTGAACTCCATACCCGAACGGAACGGGCCGCCCCCTGTAATCAGTGATGGTCCGTACTCCATCGCCAGCGTGTCAGTTGCCGGGCTGGGACCCATCCGATGACTCGACGTCGTCGAATCCGGGAGAGCGAAGTGCCCGGAGCCGGAACTCCCTGTATGAGCGTCTCGACGGTGGGGAACGGTCGTATCGAACTGTCCGCCCGGACGGCGATGGTCGCCCTCGGTGACCTGCTGGCGATTGCTTTGTTCGTCGGTATCGGCGAACTGACTCACGGCATCAATCCGGTACTCAATCCGGCTCGGTTCGCTGGGACGCTGACGCCGTTTTATATCGGCTGGCTCCTCGTCGCGGGAATCGGCGGCCTGTACACTGCCGCTGCAACCGGGACGGCTCGAGCGGCAGTCAGCCGCGCTATCGTAGGCTGGGTACTGGCTGTCGGGATTGCCCAGGGACTCCGGTCGACGGAGATGTTCCCCGGTAACGCGGCAGTGACGTTCGCGCTCGTCTCCGTGCTCGTCGGGGGGACGCTGCTGATGCTCTGGCGCGGTGCAGTCGCAATCGCAAAATAGGGCGGCCTGTAGCTGGGGGTACAGTATCGGTGACGGACTATCGCAGATCGGCGACTTCAAGCGACTTCGTCGACTGGATCCACGCCTGGTGGTTCTCCCGGTCGTAGATTACGAACTCCTCGTCGCCGATGTTCAGCTCGGCGTATCGTCGTTCTTGGTCGTCGGTCGCGGCGTCCGTCGTGTTGTCCGTTGCGTTCGTGCTCATTGTCTCGTTTGGTAGTCGGCGTTACCGTCTTTCTCCGACTCAACGTATCCCGGCGTACCTAATAAGCACACTGACCCAGTTATCACCGGAAAAAATGGGCTGCATGACCACTCCACGTCTTCGATAATCTAGTTCTCAAATTCTGAAAATACGGGGTAGACGATTGGTACAGCGAGAACTCACTCGCCGGTGTCGAAGTCATCGTTTACCGAACAGTAGCCACTGTGTACCGTCATCCGTGCCGAGTTTTATCCACGGAATGTGTCTGCGGGCCAGCTCCAACGGGCCGATACCGTCCTTATATTGTGAACGGTAACCAAGAATCGTAGTATATTAATCTTTTCCCCGTATCCAACCCATAACTTATGGAGATACTACTCAACGGGTACGAAGTAAATTTGCAGGGGCCATTGAGTGTATTATCCCGTGTTTTAGGGAAACATTAATATACTACACTCTCATACTATAATTCATACTTATGACGGGCTACTACGACATCATTCTCGGACTCATTCCGCTCGCCATGGCCGGCATCACCGCCACTCTGTTCGTTACCGGCTTCGCACTGACGACGGCGATCCCGATGGCTTCGGTCGTGACTGTCGGTCTCATCGGCCACGCGATGTTCGTCCGTGCCCCCGTCGACCCGGTTCCGAACGACACGCCGGCCCAGCAGAGCGCGCAGTCGGACCCGCTCCAGACAGCGGACTAGGCGCTGTCACCCGTCTTCTTTCCTGTACTTCTCGGATAGCCGATGACCCCGTGCGTGTCGAACGCGTCCACTATCGCCGGACAGTATAAGGGCCGGTCGGTCGAACGTCGGGGTATGCCAACGGATGCGACAGCGCTGTTCTTACAGAGTGACGAGGTCGCCGACCTCGCTGATCCCGCCGAGTACGTCGACGCCGTCCGGAAGGGGTACCGCCAGCGGGGCGAGGGCGCGCCGGCGACCCCCAGAACCACGCTGTTCTCGGACGAGCCCGCGGGAATGTTGACCGGCTATCTCGCGATTCTCCCCGACACCGGCGCGATGGGCGGGTACACATACGCGGCCGGCTTCAGCGGCCGAGACGCCCATTTCACGCTCCCAATCTTCGACGCCGACAGCGGCGACCCGCTCGCCGTCCTCGACGGCGCGAGCATGAACCCCCACAAGACCGGTGCTGCGGGAGCCGTCGGCGTCGACGCGCTCGCACGGCGCGACGCCAGCGACCTCGCGGTCATCGGCAGCGGCGCGCAGGCCCGCGGCCAGGTCCGAGCGACCGCAACCGTCCGCGATTTCGACCGCATCGAGGTGTACTCCCCGACGGCAGGCCACCGTGAGTCCTTCGCCGCGGAGATGAACGACGCCCTGGACCCGACAGTGGCGGCCGTCGCCTCCCCCGCCGCCGCCATCGAGGGTGCCGATGTCGTCATCACGGCGACGAACGCAAGTGAGCCGGTGTTCGACGGCGACCTCCTCGAACCGGGCACCCACGTGACTGCGATGGGCCAGTACCACCCCGAAAAGAACGAACTGGACGCGACGACAATCGAGCGCGCCACGTACGTCCCGGACCTGCGAGAGCGGGTGACACAGGACGCCGGTTCGTTCATCAACGCCCTCGATGCGGGCGTCATTGACGAGGACCACGTCCACGCCGAACTGGGCGATATCGTCGCCGGCAACGCGCCCGGTCGGCAGTCACCCGAGGAGATCACCGTGTTCGATTCGGGCGGGACAGCTATCGAAACCGTCGCTGCGGGCTATATGCTGTACGAGCGGGCGAAGGCCGAGGGCCGCGGCGAGGAAATCGATTTCGCGCCCGCGAGCAAAGCCCTGACCGGACGGTAGCAGTTACAGGATCGGCAATTAGAGGTACGGACCGAGACCGAGCGCATCGACCAGACTGATGCCCGCGGCGAGCGCGCCGACGATGTAGCCGGCGATAGTCCCGCCGTTCAGGAGCGGCAGGCCCGCGTGTGCGCGCCCCTTCAGAACCATCCAGAGCAGTATCGTCAACCCGACGTAGGAGCCGATCATCGCAGTCAGGGCCGGCAGCGGGACGCCGAACACCGACAGCACGTCCGACGAGGCGAAGAAGGCGGCGCTGGCGACGAGTATCGACGGGATGATGGCGTCACCGAGGCCGATAAACAGCGCGTCGCGCTCCAGCGGGTCGGCGTGACCGTCGTCGCCCGCCTCGTCGCCCGCCTCGTCGTTTGCCGTTTCCGAATCGGTTGTTGCGTCTGCCGGCTGGCTCCCGTCGGTGACTGCCGGGCCACCGGCGTCGGATTCGGGGTCGTCCGCCGTCGACTCGTCGCTTTCTTCGGCCTCCGCCTCCGGATCCGGCGTCGTCGCGTCGAGATACGAGTACGACAGCGTCATCGGGATCACGAGGACGACAGGGACCTTGAGGTCCATCACGCCGGAGGCCAGCGTGAGCATGTGTTCGGTCCCGTAGACGCTGATCGCATCGTACACCGCGAGCACGGTCAGTAGGACGAGCGATGGCAGAATCCCGAAGCTGATACCGAACAGGCCGGCGGCGGCGGCTCCCATCACCGCACCGGCACCGTCGATGACGTACCACTCGGGATAGACCAGCAGCGCCGTCCCCAGCCCCAGCGCTAACAGGACGGCGACGACATTGAGGCCGGCGTACGTGAGCACCGGGGGAATCAGGACCTGAAACACGTACAGGGAGAGCCAGGCCGCCGAAAAGACGATCAGCCCGCGGATGAGCTGGTCAACGTCGTAGCGGAAGGCGAGCAACATGACGGCAGTCGCGACGAGAATCGCCCCGACGTACATGAGGCTGTTCGTCGGGTCAGAGGGGTCTTCGACGGCCTGGTAGCCAGCCGACTCGAAGGGCTGGACCAGCGCCAGCGCGCCGAGTTGGACGAACAGGAAGATACCAGCGATAAGGCCACAGCCGCCGAGGATTCGCCACCGTCGCTCCATGCACACACGTCCTGCAGGAACCCGTTTGAGCGTTACGAAGCAGGTGTCGACGGGCGTCGACGGTTCAGGGCGTCAGTCACCGCGCGTACAGGACCTTGCCGACCAGCGCCGGGAGGTGCACACCGTCGTTCGGGGACACGGCGAGATACGGGCGCTCGACCGGCCCGAACACGTCGACGACCGAACCAACGGTCTGGAGTTCCTCGTCGACTACGGTGGTTCCTACGGACGCGTACTCCTCGTCGGGTGCCCGGACGACGGCCATCCCCTGGGCGACCCGAGAGACAGTGCCGATGCGTTTCATTCACGTAGCGCCTGCATGTAGGCCGCCACGGCCCCGAGCAGGTCGCTTTTGGTCGCGTCGTCCGCGTCCTTGACAACGACCCGCCCACGCGCTTCGTACTCACGCGGATACGTCTTGTCCCGTTCGATAACAGCGTCGTAACCCACCTGCTGGACGGCCTTGGCGATCTCGTCGACAGTCGGGTCTTCGACGGCCAGATCCAGTGACACGCGACGCCCGTCGCTGCGCGAACGGTTGGCGTCGAGGGCCACCGGCCAGATAACGTTCTCGACCATACTGGGAGTGGCCGCCCGTGGCATATATGGGTTATCGTCACCGCCGACGAAGGACGAAGTGAAAACCAGTTGAAGTATATGAAGAATCAAACTTACATACCTCTGTAATCTACCCGTGACAAGTATGGTAAAGAAAGGGCTACTCGCTATCGCTGCCGTGGTACTTCTGGTGGTTCTGGGGACGGGAGTTCTTGTCGGAGCGCAGTTCGCGGGCGGGACAGCGGAGACGCCGACACAGACAGCTGATTCACAGAGCGACAACGGCGGCGGTAGTGCAACGGCGACGGCGACGGCGACAGCGGGCAACAGCACTACGCCGACGCCGGAGGCGAACGGGACGGCAACGCCGACCGAGACGGCGACCCCGCAACAGGAGTCGATCCCGACCCGGGAGTTCAACGAACAGAACGTCTCGAACTACGTCCGGCAGTTCCTCAACGAGGAACGCGAGGCCGCAGGCGTCCCGCCGTTCGAGTCGGGACTCCAGACCGAGGCGGACCTCAACGAGATGGCGAAGAACCACAGCGAGCAGATGGCTATCGAAGGGAAGGCGATCCACAAGATCGATGGCGTCTCCAGCAAGGACCGCTATGAGAACAGCGGCCTCTACGACCGGTGTACGTTCAAATCCTCGGAGGGAGATTACATCGAGCAGCCCGACCGGAACCGGTTCGAGGCAGTCGAGAAGACCGTTGCCGGCCAACGTTACGAGGAGGGCGGCGAGGAGCAGTTCCACGCCACCGACAAGGAAGTCGCACGGAAGATCGTCGACGACTGGATGGCGTGGCCGGATTATCAGGAGCGGCTCACGCTCCGCAACGCTAACATCGTCGGTATCGGCGTGGAGATAACCGACACCGGCAACGTGTACGTGACCGCCAACATCTGTGGATAACGGTTTCTCGGTCCACCGCAACGGCTGGTTTGCTTTTCGAGCGCCGTTTCGCTCCGCTGGGATCTTTCCCATCCGGTAGCCACCTGCGCACCTCTCGGAGCCAACCTTGCTCGTCGCTACCCGCACTGTGGTGTGACCCGCTTAGCTCCCGCTCACAGACTCCCTGACCTGCTGTCGATAGCGTCCAGTGGTACTCTGAGACGAACTGAGAACGTGACGGACTCCGGCTTGCGAGCCGAGCATAGCCTCTCACAGACTGTCCGACTGGCTACTATCGGTGAGTGAAAAGCGAGAAATGAAACCGTAGTCACCGGTATCACGACGCCAATCGCCAGCCGTAGAAAAATGACGGGTCGGTGTCCGCGCTACTCGTCGCTGCCGTCATCGCCGCTTCGCTGCTCTGCCAGCCAGTCCTCGTACTCGTCTTGGGGGACGACTTCGACGGTCCCGAGCATCTGGGAGTGACCCGAGCCACAGTACTCGGCACAGTAGAGCTGATAGGTGCCGGTGTTGTGCACGTTGGTCTGGATCTCGTTGTACTGACCGGGGAACGCGTCGGATTTCAGCCCGAGCCCCGGAACGTGGAACGCGTGGAGCCAGTCAACCGACGTGACGCGTATCGACACATCCTGGTTCGCCGGGATCTTCATATTCGTCGTGGTCGATACCTCCGCTTCGCCGTCCCAGCTCGATCCGTTGTAGTAGAACGTCCAGCCGTATCGCTGGGCCTCGGCGACGACGTGTTCAGTCTCTTCTGCCTGCTGTGCAGCCTGGTCACTGGCTTCGGCGGTGACGTACGGGCTCGCCATCACCTGGTAGGAGGCGACGCCGACGAACAGGAGAATGATCGCCGTCGCGATGGTCCAGGTGACTTCGAGTCGGCGGTTCTCCTGCGTGGGAAGCGCTTCTTCCTGATTACGGAACCGCCAGACGGTGTAGATCAGAATCCCTTCGACGAGAACCGTAATCGGGATCGCGACGTACAGGAGGTTCATGTTCAGCCCCCAGATGAGGCTCTCCGTCGTCGAGTCCTGAATCTGTGCGGCGGCGGCCGGCTCGGCGGCGAGCGCGAGCAACGCGGCACCGAACAGAGCGACCAGACCGGCACGTTTCCGGGTCATGGGTGCGGGTTAGGATTTCGGGGATAAATAACTGCTGTCTTCGCCGCAAGCACCCGATTTTCGGGCAAAGGGCACCCGAACATCTCCGGACGGAGACAGCGGAATCGCGGGGTCTAAGTGGACAGCAGCGAAGGATACAATAATGGCAGAGAGCCGGACCTTCACCGGACTGCTCGCCGCGACCGCTGTCGGCGTCTACTTGCTAGTCCTCGCTGGCGCGACGACGACGCTCACGGACGCGGCGGCAGCCTGTACGACCTGGCCGCTGTGTGACGGACCGGTCGACGTGACGAACACGGCCCTGCTGGTCGCCTGGAGCCATCGACTCGTCGCGGCCGCCGTCGGGCTCCTCGTGGTGGCCATGACCGTTGTCGGTCTCCGATCCGGCTGTCGTGGCCGTGTCAAAGCGGCGATCCTTCTCGGTGCCGCGCTGTATCCGGTCCAGATAGCGCTCGGCGCCGTCGTCGCGACGAGCACGGAAGCGGCCCTGCCCGGTGCCCATCTCGCGCTGGGGATGGGTATCTTCGGCTCGTTCGTGCTGGCCCTGGCGTGGCACCTCGAAGCTGAGACGGGCAGTGATGACGAGAGCCCCGTAAAGAACCCCACGCTCGCGCCGGAGCCGGCCGACGACGGCCCGGCACAGTCGCCGACGCTCTCCGCCCGCGAGCGCGTCGTCGAAACCGCATCGGCGTACTTCCGCCTGATGAAGCCCCGGCTGATGTGGCTCCTGTGTCTCGTCGCTGCGGCTGGGATGGCTCTCGCCGCCGGGCAGACGCTCACCGTCCGGACGGTGCTGCTCACCCTCGGGGGCGGCGTTCTCTCTATCGGCGCGTCGGGGACGTTCAACCACGTCCTCGAACGCGATATCGACAAGCGGATGGATCGGACCTCGGATCGTCCCATCGCAACCCACCAGATACCGGTCCGGAACGCGCTGGCTTTCGGACTGCTCCTGTCGCTTGCCTCATTGGGGCTGTTCTGGCAGGTGAACGCGCTCGTGGCGGTGCTCGGGCTGACTGCGATTGTGTTCTACAGCGTCATCTACACGCTCGTGTTGAAGCCGAACACGGTCCAGAACACCGTTATCGGCGGGGCCGCCGGCGCGCTCCCGGCGCTCATCGGCTGGGTCGCCGCCGACGGATCGGTCGGCCTCCCGGGCATTGTCCTCGCCGTCGTCATCTTCCTCTGGACGCCGGCGCACTTCTACAACCTCGCGCTCGCGTACAAGGACGACTACGAGGCGGGCGGCTTCCCGATGATGCCGGTCGTCCGCGGCGAGACGGAGACGCGCAAGCACATCGTCTACTACCTCGGCGCGACGCTCATCGCCTCCGGCGTTCTGGGCGTGCTCACGTCGCTCGGCTGGCTGTACGCCGTCACGTCGGTGTTGCTGGGCGCAGTGTTCCTTTGGACCGTCGTCCAACTCCACCACGAACAGACCGAAGCAGCGGCGTTCCGGGCGTTTCACGCGTCCAACGCCTACCTCGGGGCGGTCCTCGTCGCCATCGTTATCGATGCACTCGCACTATGAGCACCACGACAGCGACGCTGAGAGATGCCATCCCGGGCACGCGCTCACTAGTGACCTGGGCAGCCGTATTGAACGCGGAAGTCATCCTCGTTCTGGGCTACGTCGTCAACACGGCCCAGCCGGCGACGGACCCCTTTCTGCTTCTGTTCCCGTTCATCTGGCTCAACATCGCCGGGCTCGTGTTCCTGCGGGTACGGCCGGAACTGGCTACCCGCCGACGAACGCTTGGCAGTGCGGTCGTCGCCCTGGGCTACCTGCTCGTGCTGGGATACGTCGGCGGCCTGTACGGGACAGGCGGTCAGGGGACCGGCCTTCGGCTAGTCACGCAGGCCCCGCCCGGGTTCTCGCCGACGGTCGTGTTCAGCGGCGCGACCCTCAGCGTGGTGCTGATCCCCTGGAAAGTCGCCGGTTACCTGGCGCTCTCCTATCTGGTGTTCGTGACCGCTGTCGACGCGAGCGGCGGCGCGGTGGGCGGGGTCGTCGGCCTGTTTTCCTGTGTCTCCTGTGTCCTTCCGATCATCGCGTCGATACTGGGCGGGTTCGTCGGCGTCGGGGCGACGCTGTCACAGGCGGCCCTCTCCCAGTCGTACGGTCTCTCGACGGTGGTGTTCGTCGCCTCCGTCGGACTGCTGTACGGCGTCCACCGGTTCGACGTGACGCTCGTCGGTCGACTCCGGGCGCTGGTCGACCGGCCATAGAGCTTTGGGACTGACGGTCGTGGAGCCCGTATGAGCACTGTCGAGATCGAATACTGCGTCCCGTGTGGATTCCGCGAGCGAGCGGTAAACGTCCAGCAAGCGATCCTGTCCGGACTTGAGCAGGAACTCGACAGCGTCCGACTGGTCATGGGTGACCACGGCGTGTTCAGGATTAGCGTGGATGACGAGACGATCTACGACAAAGCCGAGGCCAGCGACGAGTTCGACGTGGACGCCATCGTGCGTGAGATCCGCTCGCACGTCAGGTAGCAGGAATCGTGCTGCTGTCGGCGGACCCCGTGGTGAAACCGTTATGTGCGTGAAAAGGAGTGACACACAACAAACTATTTATTGTTTTGCCGTGACAGCTTCGACAAATGGCGACGAAAACCGAGTTCTGTGACCACTGCGAAGACACCCAGCCAGTCGTCACGGACAAACCGTGGCTCCCCGCCGTCTGCCTGCAATGTGGCCGCAACGTGTAGGCCGCTGACCGCACGAGAACGGAACTGCTTTCGGCGACCCGACCGGACGAGGGCGCATGGACGAGGTACTGGTCGCGTCGGATGTCGGGCGGCGCTACGGCGAGACGGTCGCACTCGACGGGGTTTCGCTGACTGCGACCGCCGGAGAGGTGCTCGCGCTGGTCGGCCCCAACGGGGCCGGCAAGACGACGCTCGTACGGGCGTTGACCGGAACGACGGATGCGACCGGCGAGGTTCGGCTGTTCGGCCAGTCTCCCAGAACGGTCGCCCGCGACCGAATCGGTCTGTTGCCACAGTCGTTCTCGCCCCACGAGCGGCTGACTGCGCGGGAACTGCTGGAATACTACGCCGGCCTGTACGACGACACCCGCGATGTCGAGGCCGTCCTCGATGACGTCGGCCTGGCCGACACTGCTAGCACGACGTACGAGAACCTCTCGGGCGGCCAGCAGCGACGGACCTGCGTCGCGACGGCGCTGATTAACGACCCGGACCTCCTCGTGCTGGACGAACCGACCACCGGCATCGACCCGGCCGGCCGGCGGGACCTCTGGCGGTTACTGGAGGGACTCGCCGACCGCGGCGTGACGATACTCGTCACGACACACTACATGGAGGAAGCCCAGCGCCTCGCGGACCGCGTCGGCCTCCTCGCCGACGGGACACTCATCGCACTCGATTCGCCGGACGAACTCGTTGCTGAGCACGGCGGCGACAGTCAGCTTATCGTCGACGGGACCTTCGACGAGGCCGCCGTCTCGGCCATCGATTATCCGGCAGAGACAGCACTCCGGAACGGCCGGCTGGTCGTCTACGGTATCCGTCCGGAGTCCATCGGCAGTATCACCGAGGAACTGGGCCAGGCGGGCGTCGAGTACGACAGTCTGACCTGGAAACAGCCGGACCTGGAGGACGTGTACCTCGAACTAACCGGGACGGCCGTCGGCCAGCGCGGTGAACCGCGCCGGACCGAACCAGCGGCAGGTGGTGTCCGATGAGTCGGCTCGGACGCCTCACAGCGGAGACGCGCGCGGCGTCGCTTGCTTTCCTCCGGCGGCGGACGGCGGTCTTCTTTACGTTCTTCTTCCCGGTCATCATCGTCGTCATCTTCGGCGTGCTGGTCCAGACCCAACCGGGCGGCGGCGGGCTGTTCACGGAGCCGCCGAGCTTCTACGCGCCGGGGTATCTGGCCGTCGTCGTCCTGTTCACGCCGCTCTCGCGCGTGGGTAGCGAGGTGGCCCGACACCGGGACGGCAACCGGTTCGAGAAGCTGGCGACGACACCGCTGACCCGAACCGAGTGGCTGCTGGCACAGACGCTCGTCAACGTCGTCATAATTGGTATCGCCGGCCTCCTGATTCTGGGGCTGATGGTGTGGCTCACCGGCGCGACGATCCGCCCCTCCGTCCTCCTGCTCCCATTCGTCGGCCTCGGCGTCGCGCTGTTCTGTGCCGTCGGCGCGATGCTGGGCAGCCTCGCGGACTCACAGGACGGCGTCATCGCGGCGAGCAACGGCCTGGCGCTCCCGCTGCTCTTCCTCTCGGAGACGTTCGTCCCACAGACGCTCCTGCCGGCGTGGCTGCCGACCTGGCTCTCGCCGCTGACGTACTTCTCGCGTGGCGTCCGTGCGGCGACGACTGGGACTGGCGACGCGCTCGTCCCACTCGCCGTTCTCACCGTCTGTGCTATCGTCGGGTTTGCCGTCGGTGCGCGACTCCTCCCCCGGACGGACTGAGCGCGCTGCACGGACTTCCCTTACAAACGTGCGACGGACGATAACAGGTCGGACAGTTCCGCGTCCGACGCGTTCCCGGATCTGATTGCCTCTTCGGGGTCACGGCCCATCTCCTGTACCGTCTCGATGGCGCGGTCGGGGCCGTAGTCGTAATGGTACACCAGCCACGCGGCGAGCACCTGCCCGGTGCGGCCGATGCCGGCCAGGCAGTGAACGACTACCCGCTCCTCTGTCTCACAGGCGTCAACCAGAAAGGGCAGAATCTCGTCGTGGAGGCGGTCTTGGGGGATGAGGTGGTGGTCGGAGACCGGTACGTGGCGGACCGATGGCTCGCCGAAGGCGTCCCGGTAGCGCTGGATGTTGGCTCCAGCGTCGTTGAGCTGTTGGCCGGGAAGCAGACAGCAGACCCGTTCGATGTCGTGTGCCTGCATGTGTGCGATCCAATCGTCGAGAGCGTCCTGGTGCGTGGCGGCCGTATGCCAGCCGGGTGCACAGGACCCGTAGACGTACTCTTCGTTGGAGGCTGCAGGCGCGAAGCGGTGTGGATTCACGATGGGCATAACACCCGTTGTCCTGCCTATCCTACGGACTCCCTTCATTCTACCCACCCAGTTCTCAGCTGTGATTCTCCGAACAGGAATGGGGTTTTCGGGCTGCCCGCCGGATCCGATCAGTTTCAGTGGCCACGTTTATACTGTCAGTTCCCCCTACGTCGAGACATGGTGACGTTTCTTGCCGGCGGGACGGGAACGCCGAAGCTCCTCGCCGGTGCCGACGACGTGTTTTCGCCCACGGCGACGACTGTCGTCGCCAACACCGGCGACGATATCGAGCTCGGGGGTCACCTCGTGTGCCCGGACCTCGATACCGTGCTGTTCCTGGACGGTGACGCCCTTGACCGGGAGACATGGTGGGGTATCGCCGACGACACCGCGGAGACACACGACGAACTGACTCGGCTCGCAGATGCCGCCGGGCTGGATGGCGGCCCGCGATACCTCCCCGACGATGCACAGACCGCGGGGCGTGACATCGCCCGCTGGCGGCGCTTCTCAGGCGTCGCGGAGTTCATGCACATCGGCGACCGGGACCGCGCGGTCCACGTCACGCGGACCTCGCTGCTGGACGAGGGCCAGTCACTGACCGAGGTGACACGCACACTCGCTGACGCGTTCGGACTGGACCGGACGCTGTTACCGATGAGCGACGACCCCGTAGCATCTATCATTCACACGCCGACCGGCCCGATGCACTTCCAGGAGTGGTGGGTCGGCCGCAACGGGGAGCCGCCGGTCGAAGACGTGGAGTTCCGAAGCTCCGAGGCGGCCAGTGCGACGGATGCGGTCCTGACAGCGCTCGATGACCCAGTCGTCATCGGTCCGTCGAATCCCGTGACCTCGCTCGGGCCGATGCTGGCCATCGATGAGTTCGAGCGGGCACTGCACGAAACAACGGTCGTTGCCGTTTCGCCGTTCATCGAGGATACGGTGTTTTCGGGGCCGGCGGCGGACCTGATGGCCGGTGTTGGCCTGGAACCAAGCACTGCTGGCGTGGCCGAGGCCTACCCCTTCGCCGATGCGTTCGTCCTGGACAACGACGATTCGACGCCGCTCGACGTACCGATCGTCCGAACCGACACCGCTCTTGACGACGAAGCTGACGCAGAACGGGTGGCTCGCGCCGTCGAGGCCGCTCTCTCGGAGGTGGCCTGATGTTCGAGCCGCGAGTCGCCCTCGCGAGTCTCAGCGGCGAGGCTGACGCGTCGTGGGCACGCGCGGTCGAGTCCCACGTCGGGTGTGCGTTCCTCGGCGGTATCGCACTCGACGACCGAACCCGGGCGGCCGCCCGAGCGATGGTAGACCGCGACCGCTGTGAGTTCCTGCCCGACGACCCGGTTGCCTTCATCGACGCCCAGCTCGGCGTGCTCGAAGGCGCTCCGCTCCGTTCCGCGTTCAACGTCCGGAGCGCGACACTCGACCCCGTGGAGCGGGCCGCCACCGTCTGTCAGCGCCGCGACGCCATCATCGAAATCAATGCTCACTGCCGCCAGGACGAGATGTGCGCCGCGGGTGCCGGTGAGTCGCTGCTCCGGGAGCCGGGCCGGCTGGCCGAATTCGTGAAGGTTGCAGCGTCGACAGGAGCGACGGTTTCGGTGAAAGGGCGTGCCGAACTCGACGGCATCTCGCTCCCGGACGTTGCCCAAGCCATCGAAGATGCTGGTGGTGACATTTTCCACATTGACGCGATGGACTCGGAGTCCGTCGTCGCTGACGTAGCCGATGCCGCCGACCTGTTCGTCGTCGCGAACAACGGCGTTCGAGGGATGGAGACCGCACAGGAGTACCTCTCGTACGGCGCTGATGCGGTCAGTGTCGGGCGCGCGAGCGACGATCCCGAGACGCTCCGTGCTGTCCGAGAAGCGACGGCGGAGTGGTTCGCGTCGGAGGTGTCGCCGTGAGCGACCGGTCGGTCGGGCAGAACGCCCAGTTGGCGCTGCTGCTGGAAGTCACCGGCACGCCAAAACCCGGCAACGTCGACCGTGAGCGGGAGTACGACGACCTCCGGTTCGAGCATTTCATGGCCGGCGCTGTGGGCGCACGGGCGGGGCTGGACCGGGCGGCCGCCGGGGAGCCACTCGGTCCCGCCTTCGAGACTGCCGTCGAGGGAATGGCGGGCCAATCGGCCGGCAACACCCAATTTGGGGCCTTGCTGACGCTTACGCCGCTGGCGGCCGCGGCCAACGATGGGCGATTGTCGCCGTCCGGTGCGGACGCCGTTGTCCGTGAGACGACCGTTGAAGACGCGGCGGCGTTCTACCGTGCCTTCGAACACGTCGACGTGGCCGTCGACGACCCGCCGGACGGGCTGGAACCGCTCGACGTCCGCCGCGGGAGCGACGCGATTTCGGAACTCCGGGCGCGGGAGCTAACGCTGTTCGACGTGATGGAGTCAAGCGCCGATGTCGACGGCGTGGCGGCCGAGTGGGTGTCCGGCTTCGAGCGCGTCTTTGAGGCCAGTGAAGCGGTACTGGGTGGGTCGGGACCCGTTGCAGACCGCGCGTCGGACGTGTTCCTCGAACTCCTGGCGGCCGAGATGGACACCTTCATCGTCACACGACAGAACCGCGAAACCGCCGCGGAGGTCCAGCGACGGGCACAGGCCGTTCTCGACGGTGAAGAGGACGCCACTGACATCGCAGAGGAGTTCGTCGACCGGGATATCAACCCCGGAACGACTGCCGACATCGTTGCGGGGGCGCTGTTCGTTGCGCTGGAACGGGGGCTCGAAGTGTGACCGAGGAGCCGCCGCCAGACGGAACTGACGCACAGACGGCGTGGCCCGTCGTTCTTTCCGGCGTCACCGAGACTGTCGTCACCACGTTGGGGCCGAACGAGCGCTGGAACGTCGCCGCCCTCGGGGTCCATGCATCCGACGGTGACGGACCAGCCACGGCAACGACGTGGGGACGGACCCGGACCTGGCGGAACTTCCGGGAGCGTGGCGGCGGCTACGTCCAGTTCACGCGCGACCCGGTCGACTTCGCCGAGGCGGCGCTGTCGGTTCGGGAAGAGGATGACCCCGTCCTCGACAGCACGGACGCCTGGGTAGAGGTCGACGTTGAACGGCGTGATTCTGGGTCAGAAGGGGACATACAGTGGGTCGAGTGGGCACTCCACCCTGTCGACAGTGCCGTCGAGCGGCGCGTCGTGCCGACGACGAACCGCGGCCACGCCGCCGTCGTCGAGGCGACGGTCGCGGCTTCGCGGCTGGACGTGCCGAGCTACGACCGCGAGACGCTGCTGGATCGACTCGCCTATTTCGAGTCCGTGGTCGAGACGGCCGGCAGCGAGCGCGAGCGAGCGGCGTTCGAGCGCGTACGTGAGTTAGTCGACGCCGAGTGGTAGCCATTCGACACGGAATCAGGGGCGAACAGGCGACACGCGACAGTTCGTGACAGGCTGTGTCGCACTCCCGCTGGACCTGCCACGACGACGGTCAGCGCACGGCAGCGCTTGGTTCCGCCCTTCCTGATAAACGTTCGCGTGCGTGGTCCGTTCCGAACCCTTTTTGAGTGCGACCAAGCAAGTAGCGCGCATGGCAATCAAACCCGCCTACGTCAAGAAGACCGGGACGCTCCTCATGGAGCGATACCCCGACGCCTTCGGTGCCGACTTCGAACACAACAAGGACGTCGTCGAGGAACTGACCAACATCGAGTCCAAGGGTGTCCGCAACCGCATCGCCGGCTACGTCACCCGGAAGATGAACAACCCCGTCGAAGCGTAGACCGGTTCTTTCTCTCTGTCTCCAGTGGTAACTGAGCGACTGCTCTCAACAGGTCAGCCTGAACGTACTACTGCTCCGGCTGAGCGCGCTGGCTGTCGCTCTGTCGCTTCCGGTGGATGATGCCCTGCATGTTGGCGGTGCGGGCGGCGATGTCGCGGAACGACTCGCCGACGTCGCTATCGTCGTCCAGAACGAGCGGTTCGCCGGTCCCGCCACCCTTCCGGACGGCGGGGTCGAGCGGAATCTCGCCGAGGAACGGCATCTCCGTCTCGTCGGCGAACTCGCGGCCGCCGCCGCTGCCGAAGATGTCGTGTGTCCCGCCACAGTCCGGACAGATGAACGACGACATGTTCTCGACGATGCCCAGGACGGGGGTTTCGTGGCGGCCGAACATCCGGAGTCCTTTTCGGGCGTCGTCGAGAGCGACTTCCTCGGGCGTCGTGACGATGACCGCCCCGGAGACGGGCACCTGCTGGAGCATCGTCAGCTGCGTGTCGCCGGTCCCCGGCGGCAGGTCCACGACCATGTAGTCGAGTTCGCCCCAGAGCACGTCGTCCCACAGTTGTGTGAGGACGTTGTCGACCATCGGCCCGCGGAAGATGACCGGGTCGTCCTTGCCGACGAGGAAATCCATGCTCATCAGCTTCATCCCGTGTTTCTCGACGGGGATGATCTCCTCGTCCTCTGTCGCGCGCGGCTGTTCGTCGGCGTCGAGCATCCGCGGGACGTTCGGCCCGTACACGTCGGCGTCGAACAGGCCGACCCGGGCACCGAGCTGCGAGAGACCGGCCGCGAGGTTCACTGCAACAGTAGACTTGCCGACGCCACCCTTGCCAGAGGCGACCGCGATGACGTTCTTGACCTGCGGGAGCGGGTCCTCGGCTTCCGGGACCCCGCGGTCGACACTCGCCGAGAGGTCGATCTCGCGGTCGATGTCGGCAAGCGCCTCGCGGACTTCGTTCGCGATGCTCGTCTCCGTCGGCGAGTACGGCGCACCGAGCGCCAGGTCGATGCTGACCTCGTCGTCGGTCACGTCGATGCTGTTGATCAGCCCGAGCGACACGATGTCGGCTCCCAGGTCCGGGTCCTCGACCGTTCGCAGGCGCTCGCGTACGTCGTCTGTATTCATGCACAGGAGTAGGTCCCGGAGGTGCGATAAGGATTGTGACACCGTGAACACGGTTGGGGAGACTCACTCCCTCGTCGCGCACGCAGGCGCACGGAATCTACGAAAGATAAATTCGTAGGTAGGAACCCAAATCCGTAGGTAGTCGCGGCCGTGCCGGATTCAGGGCCGCCGAAACACGTAGACGCTCTCGCCATCCAGTTCGGCCCGTAGCTCGCCGCTGTCGTGGTCGAACACGAGCCGTTCAGGCGTCCCGGCGAACGAATGGAGCGGCATGCCGGTGTCTATCGCGCCGTCGGGGGCCACTGCGACGTGGGTTCGGCCGCTGAAATCGGCCCGGAGCGTTCCGTCCTTTGCTTCTGTGACGGCGTCCGGTCCCGCGAACCGCTCCAGATGGTCACGGACCGCTGTTCGGTCGGTCGGGTCGACGCTGCTGCCGCCGTCGGTGACGCGCCGGTACATACGGCAACGTGGGCTCCCAGCGATGAATGTGTTGTGCTGGCACGCGTCAACCGTGCTGTTGCTTGCTATTATACCGCTCAGTGGGTATGTCTCGGAGTCACGCGGCCGGGCCCCTTCGTTGCGTTTAAATACAACCCCGGAATAGAATCGGATAGACTCGTGTAGGGGGACCCGCCCCCGAGTCCGCGTGCTGCGGGCGCGAGTGTCATAGAACGTGTGTCGTGGTAGCCAAGCCTGGCCCAAGGCGCAGGGTTGCTAACTCTGTGGCGTACAGCCTCCGGGGTTCGAATCCCCGCCACGACGCTCACCCATCAGTACCTACATATGAGTGCAGAAGACCCAGACGCGGGCGAGGACGCGGATGCCGAGGAAGAGGAGGACATCCGCTATTTCGTCCGCATCGGACAGACAGACCTCGACGGGACGAAATCCGTCGAGCGAGCACTGACAGAACTGAACGGTATCGGCCACCGGGCCGCCCGAATTATCGCCCAGAAGGCGGACGTCGACCGGCGCGAGGTCTTCGGCAAGCTCGACGACGACGTCATCGAGCGCGTCGTCGACCACGTCGAGAACTTCGCCGACGAGGTGCCCGAGTGGATGGCCAACCACCAGAAGGACTACTTCACCGGTGAGACCACCCACGAGACTGGCAACGACCTCCAACTCACCCGCCGGCAGGACATCAACCGCATGAAGATGATCGACTCCTACCGCGGTGTCCGCCACAAGCGCGGCCAGAAGGTCCGTGGACAGCGTACCAAGTCCACCGGCCGGACGGAGGGGACCATCGGCGTCAACGTCGAGGCGATCAAGGAAGAGCAGGCTGAGGAAGCCGCCGCGGAGGATGACGAATAATGGCGCTCGGCTCGAACACGAAGTTCTACGAGACGCCGAACCACCCCTTCCAGGGCGAGCGAATCGCCGACGAGGCCAACCTCATCGGCCGCTACGGCCTGAAGAACAAAGAAGAACTCTGGCGCGCACAGTCCGAGCTCCGTGGCTATCGCCGCGAGGCCCGGAAGCTGCTGGGCAGCGCCGGCGAACACGAGACCGAGTCCGAGGAGTTCCTCGCTCGGCTCAAGCGCTACGGCATCCTCAACGAGCAGGACCAGCTCGACGACGTGCTGTCGCTCGACGTGACCGACGTGCTTGAGCGTCGCCTGCAGACGGTCGTCTACCGCAAGGGCTACGCGAACACGCCCGAGCAGGCCCGCCAGTTCATCGTCCACGGACACATCGTGCTGGACGACGCTCGCGTCACCCGACCCGGCATGACGGTCGAAACCGCCGTCGAGAGCTCGGTCGGCTTCGACGAGCACAGCTCGCTGTCGGACGAACTCCATCCTGAGCGCGCGGAGGCCCAAGAATGAGCGAAGAAACCGAAGACATCTGGGGCATCGCCCACGTGCACGCATCGTTCAACAACACGATCATCACCATCACCGACCAGACCGGCGCGGAGACGCTCGCAAAGAGCTCCGGCGGGACGGTCGTCAAGCAGAACCGCGACGAGGCATCGCCGTACGCGGCGATGCAGATGGCCGAGGTCGTTGCGGAGAAGGCCCTCGACCGCGGCGTCGAAGGCGTCGACGTTCGGGTTCGCGGTCCCGGCGGCAACCTCCAGACCTCGCCCGGCCCGGGTGCGCAGGCGACGATCCGCGCACTCGCCCGAGCGGGCCTGGAGATCGGTCGCATCGAGGACGTCACGCCGACCCCGCACGACGGCACTCGTGCACCCAAGAACTCCGGATTCTAACCAATGACACAGGACTACGAGGTTGAGTTCGTCGAACGCGGCGAGCGCGAGGCCCGCATCCTCGTGCGCGGCATCACGCCGGCATTCGCCAACGGCATCCGGCGAGCGATGGTCGCGGACGTGCCGACGTTCAGTATCGACACCGTCCGCGTCATCGAGAACACCAGCGTGATGTTCAACGAGCAGATCGGTCTCCGACTGGGACTGGTCCCGCTGACGACCGACCTCGACGACTTCGAGATCGGCGACGAGGTGACGCTGTCGCTGTCCGTCGATGGGCCTAGCACGGCCTACTCCAGCGACCTCGTCTCTTCGGACCCGATGGTCGAGGCGGCCGACGACAACATCCCGATCATCGACCTCAAGGAGGGCCAGCGCCTCGAAGTCGAGGCCGACGCCGTCCTCGACACCGGTCGGGAACACGCCAAACACCAGGGCGGCGTGGCCGTCGGCTACCGACACCTCCAGCAGGTGGAGGTCGTCGGCGACCTCGGCGAGTTCGAGGACGACGACCCGAACATCCTGCGTGGCGTCATCGAAGAGCAGGCGGCCGAACACGCCGCCGGCGACGCCACCAACGGTGAACTGGTCGCGACGGACGAGTTCGACAATGATCTCCGGAACCGCTACCCCGGCAAAGAGGTCGAGGTCTCGGACGTGCCGAACGCGTTCGTGTTCCACGTCGAGACCGACGGCTCGTTCACCACCGAGGAACTGGTCCTGCGCGCGGTCGAGACGCTGCGTGACCGCGCGACCGAACTGAAAGACGCAGTCCAGCTGTAACGACACAATGCCCCGACACACCCCACCACTACCGATGACCGCCCGCTCCCCGAGCGCGAGGACCGAAAGGGGTTTTACGGGGCACGCAAAACGAACAATCGCGCGCAGGGATAGCCAAGTCTGGCCAACGGCGCAGCGTTCAGGGCGCTGTCCCGTAGGGGTCCGCAGGTTCAAATCCTGCTCCCTGCACTTTTCCCACAACGGAGGAATCATATGAGTAAGACGAACCCGAGACTCAGTAGTCTCATCGCCGACCTGAAGTCAGCCGCCCGCAGTTCGGGCGGTGCTGTCTGGGGCGACGTCGCCGAGCGCTTAGAAAAGCCACGGCGCACACACGCGGAAGTCAACCTCGGCCGTATCGAACGATACGCCCAGGAAGACGAGACCGTTGTTGTGCCCGGCAAGGTGCTTGGCTCCGGTGTCCTGCAGAAGGACGTCACCGTCGCCGCTGTCGACTTCTCCGGAACCGCCGAGACGAAGATCGACCAGGTTGGAGAGGCTGTATCACTCGAACAGGCAATCGAAAACAACCCAGAAGGCTCCCACGTCCGGGTGATCCGATGAGCGTCGCAGAGTTCGACGCGGATGTCATCGTTGACGCCCGCGACTGTATCATGGGCCGCGTCGCATCACAGGTCGCCGAACGCGCGCTCGACGGCGAGACGGTCGCCGTCGTCAACGCCGAACGCGCCGTGATCACCGGCCGAGAGGAGCAGATCACGGAGAAGTACAAGAAACGTGTCGACATCGGTAACGACAACGGGTACTTCTACCCCAAGCGACCGGACGGCATCTTCAAGCGCACCATCCGCGGCATGCTGCCCCACAAGAAGCAGCGTGGCCGCGAGGCGTTCGAGAGCGTCCGTGTCTACCTCGGCAACCCGTACGACGAGGACGGCGAGGTCCTAGACGGCACGTCGCTTGACCGACTGTCGAACATCAAGTTCGTCACGCTGGGCGAAATCAGCGAAACGCTTGGAGCGAACAAGACATGGTAACGAACACGTCTGGCAAGAAGAAGACCGCCGTCGCCCGCGCAACCGTTCGCGAGGGCGAGGGCCGCGTGCGTATCGACTCGCAGCCGGTCGAACTCGTCGACCCAGAGCTGGCGCAGCTCAAGATGCTGGAACCGTTCCGCATCGCCGAGGACGACCTCCGCGGCGAGGTTGACGTTGAAGTGTCCGTCGAGGGTGGCGGCGTTATGGGGCAGGCAGACGCCGCCCGAACCGCCATCGCTCGCGGGCTCGTCGACCACACAAACGACGCCGAACTCCGCGACGCGTTCATGGAGTTCGACCGCTCGCTGCTGGTCAACGACGTTCGCCAGTCCGAACCCAAGAAGTGGGGCGGCCCCGGTGCGCGGGCCCGCTACCAGAAATCGTACCGCTAAGGTGATACAGGTATGATGGTACCGGTTCGGTGTTTCACGTGCGGTAACGTCGTCGGCGAGCACTGGGAAGAGTTCAAAGCACGCACCCGCGAGGCCGAGGAGCCCGAGGATCCGGAGAAGGTCCTCGACGAACTCGGCGTCGAGCGGCACTGCTGTCGCCGGATGCTCGTCTCGCATAAAGACCTCGTCGACATCGTCTCACCCTACCAATGAACGCACAGGAAAGCCGCTACGAGAAGGCCCGCAAACTCGGCGCACGAGCGCTGCAGCTGGCCCACGGTGCTCCCGTGCTCATCGAGACGGAACACACCCAGCCGATACTCATCGCCGCCGAGGAGTACGACGCTGGCGTCCTACCGTTCACGGTCAACAGGAGTGACTAACGATGACGCTCATCACTGACATACGACTCCGCCGCGTCCTCGACTCCCGCGGGAACGCGACCGTCGAGGCCGACGTTCTCACCGAGAGTGGGGGCTTCGGTCGTGGCAAGGCACCGAGCGGCGCAAGCACGGGCGAGTACGAAGCCATCGAGCTCCCCGCTAACGAAGCCATCGCCAACGCCCGCGAGGAAGCGCTCCCGCGGCTTATCGGTGAGGTCCACGCCGGGAACCAGCGTGACGTCGACGCGGCACTCCACGCCGCCGACGGCACGGACGACTTCTCCGGCATCGGGGCCAACAGCGCGGTCGCCATCTCGATGGCGGCCGCCAAGGCCGGCGCTGACGTGCTGGGCGCACCGCTGTTCCAGCACCTGGGCGGCACCTTCCGGGGCAACGAGTACCCGACGCCGCTCGGCAACATCATCGGCGGTGGCGAGCACGCCGCGGACGCCACGAACATCCAGGAGTTCCTCGCGGCCCCCGTCGGCGCACCGAGCGTCGAAGAAGCCGTCTTCGCCAACGCCGCGGTCCACCAGGAGGTCCACGACATCCTGGCCGACCGCGACCTGCCAGCGGGCAAGGGCGACGAAGGAGCCTGGGCGCCCTCTATCTCGGACGACGAAGCGTTCGAAATCATGGACGAGGCCGTCGAGACCGTGGCCGACGACTTCGGCTTCGCGATCTCCTTTGGCCTCGACGTCGCCGGCGCGGAGCTGTACGACGCCGACGAGGACGGCTACGTCTACGACGACGGGGTCAAGTCCACCGAAGAGCAGATAGAGTACATCGCCGGGAAGGTCGAGGAGTACGACCTCGTCTACGTCGAGGACCCCCTCGACGAGAACGATTACGAGGCCTTCGCGGACCTGACCGCACAGGTCGGGGACCAGACGCTCGTCTGCGGTGACGACCTGTTCGTCACGAACGTCGAGCGTCTGCAGGCCGGCATCAACGCCGACGCCGGTAACTCCATCCTGATCAAGCCCAACCAGATCGGGACGCTCACCGACGCCGTCGACGCCATCGAACTGGCGACGGCAAACGGCTACGAGTCCGTGGTCTCCCACCGCAGCGGCGAGACCGAAGACACGACGATCGCACACCTCGCTGTCGCCACTGACGCACCGTTCATCAAGACCGGCGCGGTCGGCGGCGAGCGCACAGCCAAGCTGAACGAACTAATCCGTATCGAGGACAACGCAGTATGAGCGGCAACGAAAAAGAAGGTCTCGACGCGTCCGACTCCGACTTCGACCCGTCCGACGAGGACGACGAAGCGGTCGACGCGGAGACCGAAACGGAAGCCGAACAGCCCGCCGACGACGCCGCAGAGGCGACAGAGGCCGAACCAACCGATGCTGACACGGAGGCCGACGAAGAAGCCGAGGCCGACGAGGCCGCCGGCCCACAGCTGGACGAGGACGTCATGCCCGACGAGCAGTCGGAAGCCGACCTCCTCATCCCCGTCGAGGACTACCTCGGCGCCGGTGTCCACATCGGGACCCAGCAGAAGACCCAGGACATGGAGCGGTTCATCCACCGCGTCCGGACCGACGGGCTCTACGTGCTGGACGTCTCGATGACCGACGAGCGCATCCGCACCGCCGCGGACTTCCTGGCCAACTACGAGCCCGAACAGATCCTGGCCGCGTCGTCGCGCCAGTACGGCCGGTTCCCGGCCGAGAAGTTCGCCGAAGCGATCGGCGCGCGCGTCCGCACCGGCCGGTTCATCCCCGGCACGCTGACCAACCCCGACTACGACGGCTACATCGAGCCCGACATCGTGGTCGTCACCGATCCCATCGGTGACGCCCAGGCTGTCAAGGAGGCTATCACGGTCGGCATCCCGGTCATCGCGATGTGTGACTCCAACAACACCACGTCGAACGTCGACCTGGTCGTCCCGACGAACAACAAGGGGCGCAAGGCGCTGTCGGTCGTCTACTGGCTGCTGGCCAACGAGACGCTCGACCGTCGCGGTGCCGAGCCGACGTACGGACTCGACGACTTCGAGTCCGACATCTAACGTCGCTGCTGCTTCGTTTCGTTTTCCGGCCCGCTGACAAGCGAGTGGCGACGCCGGTGTGTCGCCAACACAAGACCTACCACGGGTCCCGGAGAAGCCTCGGGAAATGGGAGACGGAGACACGCTCGTCAACGCCGTTATCGGAGCCGTCGCGACCGCCCTGCTGAGCGGGTTCGTCCCGCTCGCGCCGCTGCTCGGCGGCGGCATCGCCGGCTACCTCGAAGGCGGTGAGCGAGAAGACGGCGTCCGCGTCGGGTTCCTGTCCGGCGTCATCGGCCTCGCCGTCTCGCTGGTCTTGTTCGCGGTCGTGTTCGTCTTCCTGGCCGCGTTTCTGGCGTTCGTCCCCGAGGCGCTCGGACTGTTCGGCGCGGCGGGCCTGTTCGTGCTCGTCCTAGGCACGCTCACGACGGCCGCGTACTTCCTCGGCCTGAGCGCGCTCGGGGGCTGGCTGGGTAACTACGTCCGATACGACACGACCATCGGCGACCGGTAGCCGATAGCTATCAGTGTTGCACGAGCAGGCAGACGGTCGATAACTACATCAGGAGCGAACCCACTACGAGCAACGCATGCGCGAGTCGCTGACCAGCGCCGGCATCGGGGCGGTCGTCACGGTTGCCCTGTCGTTCGTCCCCTTCTCGTCGGTGGCCGGCGGTGCCGTGGCCGCGGCGAACCACGGCGGCGGCTACCGGGCGGGGCTCTGGCTGGGGACGCTGGCCGGCGTCTGCGCGATGGTCCCCTTGCTCGCCTTCTTCGTCCCGGCGCTGTACATCGCTGGACGCCTGGGATTCGGGATTCCGCCCGGAGCACCGGGGTACGGACTGTTTCTGGGCCTGGTTGGCGTTTTCTTTCTGCTGTACACCGTCGGCCTGAGCGCGCTCGGCGGCCTCGGCGGGGTCTGGATCGCAGCCCACACCGACTGGAACCTGGACGCCGGCCGCTGGCTCTGAGCCCCGACAGTCGACGCCGTACTCGGCAGTTTGGCATGCCATTCAAGCGTGTTCGACACTTACGTCAATCGATGTCAAAGACGCCGCCCGGACCGAAGGGCGAACCGCTGTTCGGCAGCAGTCGCACGTACGCTCGGGACCCGTTCCGGTTCATTTCAGCGCTGGAGCGGGCCTACGGCGACGTCGCTCGCTTCGACATGGGGCCGATGGACACGGTGATGCTGTGTGACCCGACGGCCATCGAGCGCGTACTGGTCTCGGAAGCAGACCAGTTCCGCAAGCCCGACTTCCAAGGCGACGCGCTGGGGGACCTGCTCGGCGACGGGCTGTTGTTGAGCGAGGGCGAGACGTGGGAGCAGCAGCGAAAGCTCGCCAATCCTGCGTTCTCGATGGCGCGGCTATCGGGGATGGCCGACCGCATCACCGGCCATGCCGAGGACCGCATCGCCGACTGGGCCCACGGCGACGTCATCGACGCCGAGCAGTCGATGACCAGGGTCACGCTGGACGTGATCCTGGACCTGATGATGGGTGTCGAACTCTCGGAACAGCGGGTCCGGACCATCGAGGAGCAACTGCTGCCGCTGGGGCAGCGGTTCGAGCCGGACCCCATCCGTTTCGCCATGCCCCAGTGGATGCCGATGCCCGACGACGCCGAGTTCAACCGCGCCGTGCGGACGCTGGACGAGGTTTTGGACGATATCATCGCGGTCCGCGAGGACTCGCTTGGGACGGACGAGGACGGCCCGATGGACTTCCTGTCGGTGCTCCTGCGCGCTCGCGACGAGGGAACCCAGTCGCCAGAGCAACTCCGCGACGAGATGATGACGATGCTGCTCGCGGGCCACGACACGACGGCGCTGACGCTGACCTACACCTGGTTCCTGTTGTCGGAACATCCCGAAGTCGAACAGCGGGTCCACGAGGAACTGGACGACGTGATCGGCGACGACCGACCGGGGATGGAGCACGTCCGCGAACTGGACTATCTTGAATGGGTGATTCAGGAGGCGATGCGTCTCTACCCGCCGGTGTACACGATCTTCCGGGAACCGACCGCGGACGTGACCCTGTCGGGCTACGAGGTCGAGGCGGGGACGACGCTGATGGTCCCCCAGTGGGGCGTCCACCGGTCCGAGCGGTTCTACGACGACCCCGAGACGTTCGACCCGGAGCGCTGGAAGCCCGAACGAGCCAAGGAGCGCCCGCGGTTCGCCTACTTCCCGTTCGGTGGCGGCCCGCGCCACTGCATCGGGAAACACCTCGCGATGCTGGAAGCGCAACTCATCACCGCGACCACGGCCAGCCAGTACCGACTGGAGTTCCAGGGCGAAACGCCCCTGGAGCTGTTGCCGTCGCTGACTGCCCACCCCCGACAGGAAATGTCGATGCGCGTGCTGGAGCGGTAAGCCGTACACCCTGAAATGACCGCTCCGGCGTCGCCGCCTGTCGCAGTGACCTGACAGGGATTTGGTCATCAGCTATTTACTGCAGAACCCCGTGTATGTGCGCAAGCACAGCGGGTCAGCAGCCTCTCTGGCGACCGATTTTCCCATGGTCGCTATCGCGGGCCCGCGCTCACAACTTGCACATCATGAAACTGCTGCAGAACACCCCAGGTGGCACTCGTCCCGCGTTGTTTGCGGCGGTCCTGCGGTCCGACTTCTTCCGAGACAGTCCCCTGAGACCCATCGCACTGGTTACCCCTGACCGGCGGAGTGGTACATACCCCGACACGGCAGCCGGGTTCGAACGGGATGCCGAATGACGGCCGAGACTGCTGTCGATGGACGTGACAGAATCCGAGTCCTCTACGTCGGTGCCGACTCGGAGGACACCGGGACGCTGTCGACGGCTCTCGAACGCGACCGCTTCGCGGTGGAAACAGTACGCACCGTCGCCGAAGCTATGGTGAGGCTGGCCGATATTGACATCGACTGTCTCGTCTCCGACTACGACCTGCCCGAAGGGAACGGTATCGAACTGCTGGAAACAGTCCGGGAGGAGTATCCGGCTCTCCCGTTTATACTCTACACCAGCCGGGGGAGCGAGGCGGTCGCCAGCGAGGCGATTGCTGCCGGTGTCACGGACTACCTCCGGAGAGAGCCAGACGCCGAACAGCACGCCGAGCTGGCGTCCCGAATCACGAACGCCGTCGAGGACTATCGCTCACAGCAGGCAGTCAGTGAGCGGAACCGAGCGCTCCAGAGCTACGAGCGGATGGTCAACTCCATGCAGGAGACGGCCTGCATCTACGACGCCGAGGGCCGGTTCGAAACCGTCAACGAGGCGCTGGCGGAGTGGTACGACGCGACACGTGCCGAGCTCGAAGGCCAGGTCAGCCGACTCGTTCCGCGTATTCGAGCGCAGGGTGAGACGGACCGCTACCAGGAACTGCTCGACGGGACACGGGAGGAACTCAGCGGCGAAATCGAAGCGGAGTTCCCCGGCCACGGATACGCGGTGGTCGCGTACCAGCTAACGCCGCTGTTCGTCGAGGGGTCTATAGACGGCATCGTCGGTGTGGCCCGCGATGTTACCGACCGGAAAGAGCGCGAACGGGAACTCCTCCGGACCAAACGCGCGATTGACGAGGCCCCGGTCGGCGTCACTATCACCGACCCCGACCAGAGGGACAACCCGCTGATATACGCTAACGACCACTACTGCGACCTGACCGGCTACTCGCTCCCGGAGTTGCTCGGCAGGAACTGCCGGATGCTCCAGGGCGAGAACACCGAGCCGGAGCCCGTCGCCGCGATGCGGAACGCCATCGATGCAGAGGAGCACGTGACGGTCGAACTCCGGAACTACCGGAAGGACGGGACCGAGTTCTGGAACCGGGTGCGGATCGCGCCGGTCCGCGACGACGACGGAACAGTCGTCAACTACGTCGGGTTTCAGCAGGATATCACGGCGCGGAAACGCCGCGAGCAACGGTTAGAGGAAACGTCGTCGCGCCTCGAAGCTCTCTTCGAGAACTCGCCGGACATGATCGACGTGCTCGACGCCGATGGGACGATCCGCGACGTGAACCAGCGGTTCTGTGCGGAACTGGGATACGACGAAAGCGAGGTGCTCGGGCGGTCGATCTGGGAGTTCGACCTGACGTTCGACGCCGAGGACGTGCAGACACAGCTTTCGGGGTTCAGCGTCGACGAGCGCCGGAAGTTCGAAGGCCTGTACGAGCGCCGCGACGGGTCGACGATGCCGGTCGAAGTTCATCTGCTCCGGCTCAACCTCGATGGCAAGGACCGGTTCCTGGCGATCAGTCGCGATATCACGGAGCGCAAGGAGCGCGAGCAGGAACTCGAACGGCAAAACGAACAGCTCGAACAGTTCGCCAGCGTCGTCAGCCACGACCTGCGGAACCCGCTGACCGTCGCCCGCGGACGCCTCGAACTCCTGCGTGAGGAGTCCGACAGCGAGCACGTCGACGCCATCGACAGCGCACACCAGCGGATGGATACGCTCATCGACGACCTGCTCACGCTCGCACGCGACGGTGCATCACCCGCGTCGCTCGTCGCGGTCGACCTCGAACCGTTCGTCCGGACGTGCTGGCAAAACGTCGATACGAAAGCCGCGACGCTGCACACTGACATAGACCGGCCCATCCGTGGCGACGAGAGCCGCCTCAGACAACTGTTCGAGAACCTCGTCCGCAACGCGGTCGAACACGGCGGCGACGACGTGACCGTGACCGTGGGCGAGCTGGCCGACGGGTTCTACGTTGCGGACGACGGCCCCGGCATCCCCGAACCCGACCGCGGAGACGTGTTCGACGCCGGCTACTCGACAGCGGTCGGAGGGACCGGGTTCGGCCTGAGTATCGTGAAACAGGTCGCTGACGCCCACGGCTGGACAGTCCGCGTCGGCAGCGGCACCGACGGCGGCGCTCGCTTCGAGTTTACCGGCGTCGACACTGTCTCCGAGTAGTCTCCCAGCGGCCCCCCCGACCGTCGACTCCGAAAACGCCTAACGCCCTGGGTGCACACGGGCGGGTATGGTCACGTCGAGCGCTCCCGGGAAAGTCTACCTGTTCGGGGAGCACGCGGTCGTCTACGGCGAGCCGGCGGTGCCCTGCGCCATCGAGCGGCGGGTACACGTGACGGCAACCGAGATCGACGAGGGACTGCGCATCCACGCGAACGACCTACAACTGGACGGCTTTACCGTCGAGTACTCCGGCGACGGAGAGAGTCACCCGGACGTGGATGTCGCCGAATCACTGGTCGAGGCCGGTATGGGATACGTCAACGAGGCGGTGGCACAGGCCCGTGACGCAGCCGATGCGCCGGGAGCGGGCTTCGAGATATCCGTCGAGGGAGACATCCCCCTTGGAGCGGGGCTTGGGTCCTCAGCCGCGCTCGTCGTCGCTGCAATAGACGCGGCGACGAGGGAACTCGGCGTCGAACTGCCGGCGAGCGAGATCGCCGACCGCGCCTACCAGGTCGAACACGAGGTGCAGGACGGGCAGGCCTCACGGGCGGACACGTTCTGCTCAGCGATGGGCGGGGCGGTCCGCGTGGAGGGCGACGACTGCCGGCGGCTGGACGGCATCGACACCCTTCCCTTCGTCATCGGCTACGACGGCGGGGCCGGTGATACCGGGGCACTGGTCGCCGGCGTCCGGGACCTCCGTGAGGAGTACGACTTCGCCGCCGACACCGTCACAGCAATCGGTGATGTCGTCCGCGAGGGCGAGGCGGTCCTTGGGACAGGCGACTACGAAACGTTGGGGGAACTGATGGACTTCAATCACGGACTGCTTTCGGCGCTGGGCGTCTCCTCGCGGTCGCTGGATTCGATGGTGTGGGCGGCCCGCGACGCCGCCGCACACGGCGCGAAACTCACCGGCGCCGGCGGCGGCGGCTGTATCGTCGCGCTGGACGAGACGGACGATGCGCTCACGGCGCTGAAGTACACACCGGGGTGTGAGGACGTCTTCCGGGCCGAACTGGACACCGACGGGGTCCGGCGGGAATGACGGTCGTCCTCAAACTCGGCGGGAGCGTTATCACCGAGAAAGACGAACCCGAGACGGTCGATCAGGCCGCCCTGTCGACAGCGGTGTCGGCCATCGCTGAATCGGCAGTCGGCGAGGACATCGTCATCGTCCACGGCGGCGGGAGCTTCGGCCACCACCACGCCGCCGACTACGGCGTCAGCACGACCGCGGGGACCCACGATGTGGACGGCGTGCGGGCCATCCACGGGGCGATGTGCCGGCTCAACGCCGCCGTCGTGGACGCGCTTACAGAACAGGGGGTCCCGGCCGTCCCGGTCCACCCGTTCTCGGCGGCCGCACGCGACGCTGGCGGCGACCTCTCGTTGCCGACGGCCCAGGTCACGACGCTGCTGGGCGAAGGGTTCGTCCCGGTCCTCCACGGCGACCTCGTCGCCCACGCCGGTGCGGGCGTGACGGTCCTCAGCGGCGACGAACTGGTCGTCGAACTCGCGCCCGCCGTCGACGCCGACCGGGTCGGCGTCTGCTCGACGGTTCCCGGCGTCCTCGATGAAAACGGAACCGTCATCGACCGTATCGCGGCGTTCGATGCCGTCGCATCGGCGCTTGGCGGGAGCGACGCGACGGACGTGTCGGGCGGGATGGCGGGCAAGGTCCGCGCCCTGCTCGGGCTCTCGGCCCCCGCCGTCGTGTTCGGCCCCGACGCGCTCCCCGCGTTTCTCGCCGGTGAGAGTCCGGGGACGACTATCGCTGGTGATGACAGCGACTGATATACCTGCTGTCACTGTTATCAGCGGACCCCTGCCCCGGAACCCAATTCGATCAGTAGCGGGCTAAATTCGGCCAATACAACGATATTCCTGCCCGACTCTGGTGGACAAGTAAATTAAATATCACTTCCTCGACCGTCGTAACATATTTGTCCTCTGTTATCAATTATGCGACTATGTCTGCAGTAGGTCTGACCGACGTCTATCGATACGGAACGAGGTTTCTCGGGACATTGCTTGTCGTCGCCGGCGTCGGTGGCGGCCTCATCGCTGCAGGGTACGTACTGATACAGAACGGCTCGCTGGGCTCGCTCTCGGGGAACGAGGGCTACCGAGCGGTACTCGGCATCGTTGTCGGTGCGCTCGGGGGACTCCTGTTGCTCTCCGGCCTGCTCGGCCTGACTCACAAGCTTATCGCCGACGCGACGATGGCTGGCACGCTCGCGGCTCGGACGGCACGGCGCGATGCGAGCGGTTTGGCAGCCGCCAGTCCCCCGGCGGGCGATGGGACCGCAACTGAGACGGCCGATGATAGCCCTGCGACCACATCCGAACCGGCTGAGGAAGCCGACGAACAGACGGCAGAGACGGGCGAGCCTGAGCCAGAAAGCTCCCAGGAGCCGGCCGAAGACCCGTCCCCTGTCGAGCCGGCGACGGCCGAACCCGACGTGTCGGAACCGGTCGCGGACTCCGAACCGGCCACTGACTCCGCCGATGAACCGGAGATCAGTGCGCCTGCACAACAACAGCCCGAACCGTCAGACTCGGCAGCGCCGTCTGCTGCGGCCGACACCGCGACGGCCGCGGGTGACGACGTTCCGGCGACGGCGGCGGACGATGATCCGTTGGCAGATGCTGATCAAGGGACGGAAGACGACCCGTTGGCGGACGAGGGCCCGGCAACGGACGGTGACCCGCTGGGAGCCGACAGCACACCGGAGCCCGCGTCGGCCGACGACACGATGACCCCGGCGACAGACGAAGACGTGACCGCGGGAGCCGCCGCGAATCAGACGGAACAGCTATCGAACCAGCAGGCGGCCGAAAACGCGGCCGGGTCGGAACCTGCGCCGGTGGACGGCACCACCGCTGCAGCGGACTCTCCGACGGATCTCTCCGTCGACTCGGACACGGCGGAACCCCAGTCCGAACCCAGCGAGCAGTCGGACCGCGACCTGCTCGCGGAGGAGCCCGCCGAGGAGCCGGAGCCGAGCACGGAACCACAGGAATGGACCCCGCCGGACCCTGCGGAGTTCGATACCGCGAGCGAGGAACCCGCAGCCGCCGACGACTGGGGCACTGACGAGCCGGTGCCAGCCGACGACCGGGGCGCTGACGAGCAGGTCCCAGCCGACGACCGGGACACCGAACCTGAAGCCGACAATGAGTCCACCGGCGTCGGCAGCCTGAATGCTGACGGGGCGGACCAGCACGACACCGTGACTCAGGACACCCGATTATTCGACGAGTCCGGCGGGGCAGACACCTCCAGTGGCCCGCGGACGACGGACGACCTGTTTGGCAGCGCTGCTGATGAAGAGGAAACCGAGGTTGATGGGAGCGTAGAGGACGAGGCGGAGTCCCAGGACGCCGACGCCCCTGACGACGAGGATTCGACGCTTGCGGACGAAGGGATCACCGGCTTCGACGTCTCCAGTGACGACGACCCGCTTTCGGACCCCTTAGACGACGAGTAGCGACGAACCCACACCGTTTTAAGAAGCGCCGTTGTAGTCCGGAGTAACCGAGCGCACGGCCGCCCGCGGACTGCGGATCGGCGGCCGGCAGACGGCGGATGTAAGTTGCGGGACGGAAGTCCCTCCCACTGCGGTTGCACAGGCTACGGGCGTACCCGACTGGCCTGGAGCGCCGACGCGGACAATGTCGCCTACATTGCAGATACCGTCGTTGCCGTGCCCCACCGGATGCCCGCGGCCGGCTTTCCACTCGGAGCTACAACCATGGAAGTCGAAATCGCGACAATTGGCGGTTACGAGGCTGTAGGCCGACAGATGACGGCCGTCCGTGCAGGGGACGACGTCGTCATCTTCGACATGGGCCTGAACCTCTCGAAGGTACTGATTCACGACAACGTCGAAACGGAACGGATGCACTCGCTGGACCTCATCGACATGGGTGCCATCCCGGACGACCGGGTCATGTCCGACCTGGAGGGCGACGTGAAGGCTATCGTGCCGACACACGGGCACCTCGACCACATCGGCGCGATATCCAAGCTCGCCCACCGCTACGACGCTCCTATCGTCGCGTCGCCGTTCACCATCGAACTCGTCAAACAGCAGATCAAGAGCGAGGAGAAGTTCGGCGTCCAGAACGACCTCGTCAAGATGAGCGCCGGGGAGACGATGTCCATCGGCGAGCGCAACGAACTGGAGTTCGTCAACGTCACACACTCCATCATCGACGCGATCAACCCCGTGCTCCACACGCCGGAAGGCGCAGTCGTCTACGGGCTCGACAAGCGGATGGACCACACGCCGGTCATCGGCGACCCCATCGACATGAAGCGGTTCCGCGAGATCGGCCGTGAGGGCGAGGGCGTCCTCTGTTACATCGAGGACTGTACGAACGCGGGCAAGAAGGGCCGTACGCCCTCCGAATCTGTCGCCCGCCGGCACCTCAAGGACGTCATGACGAGCATCGAGGACTACGACGGCGGCATCGTCGCCACGACGTTCTCCTCACACATCGCGCGTGTCAAGAGCCTCGTCGAGTTCGCCGACGACATCGGCCGCCAGCCGGTACTGCTGGGCCGCTCGATGGAGAAGTACTCCGGTACCGCCGAACGACTCGACTTCGTCGACTTCCCGGAAGACCTCGGGATGTACGGCCACCGCAAGTCTGTCGACCGGACGTTCAAGCGGATCATGAACGAGGGCAAGGAGAACTTCTTCCCCATCGTCACCGGTCACCAGGGCGAGCCGCGTGCGATGCTCACCCGCATGGGCCGTGGCGAGACGCCCTACGAGCTAGACGACGGCGACAAGGTACTGTTCTCGGCCCGGGTCATTCCGGAGCCGACCAACGAGGGTCAGCGCTACCAGTCCGAGAAGCTCCTGGGCATGCAGGGCGCGCGCATCTACGACGACATCCACGTCTCCGGCCACCTCCGCAGCGAGGGCCACTACGAGATGCTCGACGCGCTCCAGCCCAAGAACGTCATTCCGGCCCACCAGAGCCTGGAAGGGTTCGCACCGTACGTCGACCTCGCGGAAGACATGGGCTACAAAGCCGGACGGGACCTCCACATCACCCGCAACGGCAACATGATCAAGCTCACCGAGTAAATCGATGTCCGAACGCCATCAGCAGGTCGAAGACGCGATTGTCGCCCGACGAGACCGGGTCAACGACGCCCTCCCCGAGGACCTTCCGGTCCAGAAGCCGGACCACCTCTACGAGGCGTCGCGATACCTGCTGGACGCGGGCGGGAAACGGCTCCGCCCGACGGTCCTGCTGCTGGTCGCGGAGTCGCTGCTGGACGTCGACCCGCTGACGGCAGACTACCGCGAGTTCCCGAGCCTCGACGGCGGGCAAGCCGACGTGATGTCGGCCGCCCTCGCCATCGAGGTCATCCAGACGTTCACGCTCATCCACGACGACATCATGGACGACGACGCGCTCCGTCGCGGGGTGCCCGCCGTCCACAAGGAGTACGACCTCTCGACGGCGATTCTCGCCGGCGACACGCTGTACTCGAAGGCGTTCGAGTTCCTCCTCGATACGGGTGCGGCCCCCGAGCGGACTGTCGACGCGAACAAGCGACTCGCGACGACGTGTACCCGCATCTGTGAGGGGCAGTCGCTGGACATCGAGTTCGAGCAACGCGACGTCGTCACGCCCGAGGAGTACCTGGAGATGGTCGAACTCAAGACGGCCGTGCTGTACGGCGCGGCCGCCTCGATTCCGGCCACGCTGCTCGGGGCCGACGAGGAGACGGTCGACGCCCTGTACAACTACGGGCTCGACGTGGGTCGCGCGTTCCAGATTCAGGACGACCTGCTGGACCTGACGACCCCCTCGGAGAAACTGGGCAAACAACGGGGCTCGGACCTCGTCGAGAACAAGCAGACACTGGTGACGCTGCACGCCCGCCAGCAGGGCGTCGACGTGGGCGACCTGATCGACACGGACTCCGTCGACGCCGTTTCGGAGGCCGAAATCGACGCGGCCGTCGAACGGCTTCGAGAAGTGGGGTCCATCGAGTACGCCCGCCAGACCGGGCAGGACCTCATCGCGAGCGGCAAGCAGAACCTCGAAGTCCTGCCGGACAACGAGTCCCGCTACCTGCTCGAAGGCATCGCGAACTACCTGGTCGAGCGCGACTACTGAGCGCGGTCCGCCGGCCCGTTTTTCCGCACCTCTTCGACCCTGATAGCTGCTGGTCAGCAACTAAGACCGACCAGTCCTAACACTGTCACGTGACCCGGTTCCTCCTCTACGGCGGCAAGGGCGGCGTCGGCAAGACGACTGTGGCAGCGGCGACCGGCCACCGCCTCGCAACAGCGGGCCACGAGACGCTGGTCGTCTCCACGGACCCTGCACACTCGCTGGCCGATGCCGTCGAGACCGATGTCGGCGGCGAGCCGACAGAAATCCAGTCGGGGCTGTGGGGCGTCGAGGTCGACCCGCAAACAGGCATCGACCGCTACCGGTCGCTGTTCGAGTCGCTGGCCTCGGAGTTTTCCGACGCTGGCATCCGGATGGACGAGGACGAAATAGCCGAGCTGTTCACTTCCGGCGTGATGCCTGGCAGCGACGAACTGGCGGCTATCGAGGGCATGGCGACCTACATCGAGAGCGACCGCTGGGACCGCGTGGTGTTCGACACCGCTCCGACCGGCCACACGCTCCGCCTGCTCGACCTGCCCTCGGTGATGGACCGCGGCGTTGCGACGGCGATGGAGCTGCGCGATCAGGTCCGCCGGAAGGTCAACACCGCCCGAACCATGATGTTCGGCCCGATGGCCAGCCGGCGCGACGACGGCCCGGACGACTTCACTGCAATGCGCGAGCGGATGGAGCGGGTCGGAACAGCCCTTCGGGACCCAGAGCAGACGGCGTTCCGGGTCGTGACGATTCCTGAGACGATGGCCGTCCGCGAGACTGAGCGGCTGGTCGAAAAGCTCCGGGAGTTCGAGGTGCCGGTGACGACGCTGGTCGTGAACAAGGTCATCGAGGACGCCGGCGACTGCCAGCGCTGTCAGGGCAAGCAGGCGGTACAGGAGGAGGCGATTGCACAACTCCGAGAGTCGCTGCCAGAACTGGATATCTGGACGATTCCAGACCAGTCCGGTGAGGTGACTGGAATCGAGGCGCTGGACAGGGTTGCGGAGTCTCTTGTGGATGTGGAGTGACCTGTAAAGACGAGCATCCGCGCGAGCGGAGCGAGCGCGGTTTCACGCGAATCGCTCTGCGATTCGCGCCTTTTTCGCCCACGTTTTTCGAGGAGTGGTTCGCGCGGTCAGCGCGAACCCGACGCTGAAAAAGGTGGTCCGACGGCGTTTTGACCCTCCCAGTCGCAGGTCCCGGTAATGGACGATGAGCTTCAAGACCGTATCACGGAGGCGGCGGAGACGAACGCCCTCCTCAACGCGGTCAAACACGACAGCGAGGCACAGGTCGGTGCAATAATGGGGCCGCTCATGGGCGAGAACCCGGAGTTCCGCGAGTACGGCGACGAGATACCCGGCGTCATCGCGCCGGTCGTCGAGCGGGTCAACGGGATGGACGCCGAGGAACGCCGCGAGCGGCTGGCGGAGTTAGCGCCGGAGAAGCTCGAAGAACTGGAGAGCGAGGACGAGGGCGAGGACCACCCGCTGCCGGACCTGCCCAACGCCGACGACTACGACACTATTCGGATGCGGGTCGCGCCCAACCCTAACGGCCCGTGGCACATCGGCCACGCGCGGATGGCGGCCGTCGTCGGCACGTACAAGGAGCGCTACGACGGGGAGTTCATCTGCCGCTTCGACGACACCGACCCAGAGACGAAGCGCCCCGACCTCGACGCCTACGACGCAATTCTGGATGCTATCGACTACTTGGGCTTCGAGCCCGACGACGTGGTCAACGCCAGCGACCGGGTCGAAACCTACTACGAGTACGCCCGCGAACTCATCGACAAAGGCGGGGCCTACACCTGCTCGTGCCCGCAGGGTGAGTTCTCCGATCTGAAAAACAGCGGCGAGGCCTGCCCGCACCGCGAGAAGGACGCCGAGACCTCACGGGCGGAGTTCGAGGCGATGGTCGACGGCGAGTACGACAGCGGCGAGATGGTTCTGCGGGTCCGGACTGACATCACCCACAAGAACCCCGCGTTGCGGGACTTCGTCGCGTTCCGGATGGTCGACACCCCCCACCCCCGAGAGGAAGCGGCGGAGTACCGCTGCTGGCCGATGCTGGACTTCCAGAGCGGGCTCGACGACCACCTGCTGGGCGTCACGCACATCATCCGCGGGATCGACCTGCAGGACTCCGCAAAACGCCAGCAATTTGTCTACGACTATTTCGGCTGGGACTACCCCGAGGTCATCCACTGGGGCCACGTCCAGGTCGACGCCTACGACGTACCACTCTCCACCTCAAGCATCGCCGAACTCATCGCGGACGGCGAACTGGCGGGCTGGGACGATCCGCGAGCGCCGACCGTCGCCAGCCTCGAACGGCGCGGTATCCGCGGCGAGGCCGTCGTCGACGCGATGATTCAGCTGGGGACCTCCACCTCGAACGTCGACCTGGCGATGTCCTCGATCTACTCGAACAACCGCGACCTGATCGACGACGAGTCTGACCGGGCCTTCTTCGTCCGGGACAGCGACGACCACGGTGGGATTGTCGAACGTCAGATCGTCGGCGGCCCGGACGCCGGCGAACCGCCGCTCCATCCGGACTTCGAGGAGCGTGGCCGCCGCGAGATTCCGGTAACCAGCGGTGTCGTCGTCGAGGGAGACGACCTACCGAGCCACGGCGAACGGATCTGGCTCAAGGGGTACGGCTGCGTGCGCCACACCCGCGACGCCTTCGAGTACACCGGCGACGATATCGACGCCGTCCGGGAGGAGGGCGTCGACGTGATCCACTGGGCGCCGGCCGACGGGCCGCGACTCCGCCTGCGGACGATGGACGGGGACGTGGCAGGCGTTGCCGAACCAGGACTGCTCGGCTACGAAACCGACGACGTTGTGCAGTTCGAGCGCATCGGATTCGCCCGCCTCGACGATATCGCCGAGGACCCCGACACGGAGTCCGTCGCGTACTTCGCACATCCCTGAAGCGCCGTTACGACGACTCTTCCACCGGTTCTTCGATCCCGTTCCCAGTCTCGACACCGCTGAACTCGAAGCGGGCGCCGCCGTCTTCGCTGTCAGTGATAGTCACCTCCCAGCCGTGGGCCTCGGCAATCGTCTCGACTATCGACAGGCCAAAGCCGGTGCCGTCGTCCTCCGTGCTGTAGCCCGATTCGAGGACGGCGTCACGCTGGTCCGGCGGAATCCCCGGCCCGTCGTCGGCGACGTAGAAGCCGTCCCGCGTGGCACCGAGCGTAATGGTGACCGCCCCAGCGCCGTCGGTCGCTGGCCCCGCTTCGGAAGTAGCAGCATCTCTGCCGTGTTCCACAGCGTTTTGGACGAGGTTCTGGAACAGTTCGGCGAGGCGGTCAGGGTCGGCCAGCACGCGCTCCGGCGGGTCCCGAATCCGTCGCGTTGCTGCGCTCGTGGCCGCGGCGTCCCACGCCTGTTCGAACGTGTCCCGGAGCGATATCCGCTCGGGTTCGCTGATATCACGCCCCTCGCGGGCAAGCGTCAGGGTGTGGTCGATGAGCGTCTCCATCTGAGCCAGGGCATCCGTTGCGGCCGTTATGGAGTCGCGCACGTCTGGCGAAGCGTCCTGTGACGCCAGCTCCAGGTGGCCGCTGGCGACATGCAGGGGGTTCCGGAGGTCGTGGGAGACGAGGCTGGCGAACTCGTCCAGCCGCTCGTTCTGGTGTTTGAGCTGGCGTTCCCGCCGCTTCTGGTCGGTGATATCCGTGATGACGGAGACGCTACCGACCACAGAGCCACTGAGGCCCCGAATCGGGGCGGCGGCGAGGCTCACCTCGACGTGGCTCCCGTCCTTTCGCTGCAGTTCCGTTTCGTGGCCCGCCAGACGCTCGCCCTCGAGCACCTGCGCGTGGAGTTCGGCGGTCCGCCGTCGGTTCTCGGGCGGGATAACAGGGACTGTTTCGCCCAGAACCTCGTCGGCATTCCAGCCGAACAGCTCCGTTGCGGCCGGGTTCCAGACCTCGACGACCCCGTCGGTGTCCGTCGCAATAATCGCGAGCGGCGCAGCCTCGACGAGCGTCTCCAGGCGTTCGGTCGTCACTGCGAGTTCGGACTCGATCTCCTTTCGCTGTGAGATGTCACGGACGATGCCGACTCGGCCGGACTCACCGCTGGCCAGTTCGATGTCCGCCGCGTCGACTTCACAGGGGACCTGTTCGCCCGACGCAGTTCGGATGAGGAACTCGCCGGAGCCGCCGTCCGTCGGTTCGGTTTCCGTCTGGCCCAGCACTGCCTCGAAGCGCTCGCCGACGAGGCTGTCCTCGACGGCACCCACCAGTTCGGCGAACGGGTCGTTGTACGTGACGAACCGGTCGTGTTCATCGAGGACATAGACGGGTTCACTGACACCCTCGAAGATCGTCTTGTACTGCGCGAGCCGCTGCTCGCGGCGCTTTCGCTCCGTGACGTCCCGAAGGACGACGAGATGGCCAACGAGCGTGTCGAACCGGTCGGCAAACGGCGTCACTTCGAGTTCGACGAACCGCTGCTGGCCGTCCACGGAGAGCGCCAGCTCCGACCAGTCGGACTGTTCGCTGTCGCCGACCGCGAGACTGTCCCAGGTCGGAATGACGGCGTCTACTGGCTGGCCCACGAGCGTTTCCTCGGGCCCAGACAGGAGAGTTTCGGCCGCCGGATTCGCGTGGCTGATACAGCCGTCGACGTCCACGACGAGCGTTCCGTCACCCATCTGCTCGACGATGGTTTCCTGAGCTGCCGGGACCGGATCCAGCGTTTTGAACGTGTAAAGGCCAGTCGTCATCGCGATCCCGGAGACCCCCCAGGCGAAGATCGTGGCGTCCTCGGGTATCTGTAGGAAGTACTGTTGGGTCAGCGCGATGGTCCAGGGTGCCAACGCCGCGATAAGGACGGCCGCGGCCTGTGACCGGTACAGGTGTCGCGAGCGGACGAACAGGCGGATGAGAACGATTGTCCCGGCGAGCGCCGCAACCAGAATCGTCGCCATGTGGGCGATGAACACTGCTGTGAGACCGGTTCCGGGGGCCACGACGAGCGAACCGGCGGAACCGCCCGGTGGAAGTTCGAACAGCGAGAGACCCGGGACCACGAACACAGCCACCAGCAAAAGCGGATCGAGCGACAGTAGCCCCACGATTCGGCGCGTCACTGACCGGCCGAAGCCGGCGTACTGTAACGCGGCGTATAGCCAGGCGATAGCGACTGTGCCCTGTGCGACGGTCGCGACCTGTCGAGCGACCAGCTGGGTCGACAGCGTCGTCGCAGTGATGTCGACGGCGTAGCTGGCCGCACCAACCGATAGCGCGAGGTGAAACAACACCATCGGCGTCCCGCCCGGGTCCTCGCGCTTTCGCCCAGCGAGCAGCAAAAACACCGCGGAGAGGCCTGTCAGGGCCCACAGGGCCGTCACGAAGCGGCCATACATCGTTCAGTAACGATAGTGGTATTCCCACTTCATTTTATCGGTACCTATGTATTGTTAGTAAAAAGAGCGTTTGCCGGTCGTTGGCTCCCCAGCACCCGAACCTGCGGTTCTAATTTGAGTCGGGAGCTGTTAGTCGTCGGAATTTTGAATCCTGGGTGGCGTTAAGTCGGTGTTTGTTACCTCATAGCACGATCGGCAAGATTTTTATCGAACCGCACCACTAGTATCAAATGGATGCGAGGTGATGGCCAATGGCTCTGCCAACAACCACACCAAGTTCCTGGATGCGCGGTCTCGACCTTCCGTCCCGCCTGTTAGAAACCGGTAGCGACGACTACGAACTGTACGAGGAGGACGACGAGTTCGTACTCAACGTCGAACTCCCGGGCTTTGACGTCGAGGATATCGACGTCTCCTGGGACGACGGCATGTTGAACATCGCCGCGGAACGCGAGGACGAACAGCGCGGCGAGCGTCGGACCTATCACCGACGCTTCCGGTTCCCGAAGCGCGTCGACGACGAAGGCATTGCCGCGAACTACACGAACGGTATCCTCGAAGTGCGCCTGCCTGTTGAGGTAGGTGCGACGGCCCGCGGCAAGCAGATCGAGGTCGAAGGCTAACCGTCGGGCCGCAGGCGTACCGCCCGATAACTGCGCTTTTTCGCGTTCAATCAGATCCTGGAAGCGGCGGTCCCGTCCGTGTCCAGAGGTGTCCGAGTGACTGTCAGCCACCCACGAGAGTCTGACCCAGCGACCGCGAAGACACTGGCGGGGTGAGAAGTCACTGGATGCCGGCGGTATCGACGCGTCGTTCGACCCCGATTCAGGGAGTGTCGGAACCGGATAACGTCGGGCTTAAGCCCGTGACGGCCCGACCGTTGCCCGTGACAGACCGCGCTCCCGAGTCGGTGACCGTCCGGCGCGATATCCCGTTCCACGAGGTGGACGGCGAGACGCTGACGCTCGACCTGTACGACTCGCCAGCGACCAGCGGCCCGAAGCCGGTCGCCGTGCTCGTCCGCGGCGGCGCGTTCAGGTTCGGCGACAAGGGGGAGTTCGCTCGGCACGCGCTCGACCTCGCGGCGGACGGCTTCCTGGTCATCGAACCCCAGTACCGCCTCGCACCGGAGTGGACGTTCCCGGCGGCGCTGGTCGACGTGAAGGCCGCTATCGAATGGGCCCGAACGGAGGGGGAGAGCCGCGGCGCGGACACCAACCGCATCGTCGGTGTCGGCCACTCGGCGGGCGCGAACCTCGTCCTGCTGGCAGCGCTGACGGCCGACGAGCCCGGGTTCGAACCCGAACTGTATCCCGGCGCGTCCTCGGCGCTGTCGGCCGCCGTCGGCTACGCCGGCGTCTACGACTTCCACGCGCTCGATAACGCCACTGACGACGAAGCTGACCCGCCCCACCGAGCGTACCTCAGCGGCGGGCCCGACGACGAACCCGCGGCCTACGACCTCGCCTCGCCGGTCGCACAGGTGGATGTCGACGCCCCGCCGACGCTGTTGCTCCATGGCACTGAGGACAGTGTCGTGCCGCCGGCCCAGTCTGAACTGCTGGCCGACGCGCTCGAACCGATGACCGACGTGGTTCACGAGACGGTGCCTGCGGGTCACGGGTTCCCGTTCCACGGGGCCCACTACGACGACGTGTTCGAGCGGACCGTCGAGTTCATCCGGCGGGTCGGAATCGCCGGCCCGGACACCGCCGACGCGAACAGCGAAGGTGGGGACACCCCCTCGCCCGGGAACGACCTGCCAGGACCGACCGACCGTATCGACGACCTCGGCCCGGGACCGGCCGATGGCAGGCCGCCGAGCGGTCCGGACCGCCGCGACGGCCCGGGGTTCTGACCGTTAGGTCGAAAAGTTAAGTAGCTCCCAAAAGTGAGATAAGATACCAATGGCCATAGACCCGGAGTTCGAGGAGAACCGCGACGTTGTCGAACAGCACGACGGACACGACGTCTGGGGGCCGGTCGACGAGCCCGAGGAACTGGGCATCCACGGGACACACGTCGCCGTCGACTTCGACATCTGCATCGCCGACGGCGCGTGTCTGGAGGACTGTCCCGTCGACGTGTTCGAGTGGGTCGACACGCCGGACCACCCGGAGAGCGAGATCAAGGCCGACCCCGCTCACGAGGACCAGTGCATCGACTGCATGCTCTGTGTCGACGTGTGTCCGGTTGACGCCATCGACGTGGACCCGGGTCGTGCCGGCCGAATCTGAGCTATCGGGACCGCCTGTTTCCGTGGCATTGCAGCATTCTGAACCCCAAATATAACGGCCTGTAGCTGTCAGCCTGTCGTCATACAGCGTGTTGCTCGGATTCTACCGCCCCTGAGACGGATACGTATACCTGTCACCCATATTTGTAAACATACATTTATTATAGATTCTTGTGTGAGATACACTCACGAGGGTCGTGATACCATGCACACAGTCGTTATGACGAAAGGCGTTCCGGACTTCCGCGAGGGACAGGTGTCGTTCGACGAGGACGGCCATCTCGAACGGGGGAAGACACCGACGGTGATGAACCCGAACGACAAGCACGCGCTCCGTGCGGCGTTCCAGACGAAAGTCCGCAACGGCGGGCACGTCTCGCTGATGAGCATGGGGCCGCCGGGGTACAAAGAGGTCCTGCAGGAGGGGATGGCAGACGTGTACGCCGACGATCTGTATCTCCTCTCGGACCGCGAGATGGGGGCCGCGGACACCTGGGCCACCGCGATGACCGTCGCCACCGGCCTGCAGAAACTGGACGACCAGCCCGACCTGGTGTTTGCCGGGTTCAAGACGGCCGACGGCGAGACCGGCCACACCGGCCCACAGACCTGCTGGTGTCTCGACTGGCCGATAATCACCCACGTCCTCTCGCTCGACATCGACGAGGACGCCGGCACCGTCCGGGCGAAGCGACTGGTCGACGGCGACATCTCCGAGATCGAGACGGTTAGCGCGCCGATGCCGTGTTTCGTCGTCGCCGACCCCGAGTTCGAGCCAACGTACAGAAAGGCCAGCCACCGGCTGAAACACAAGGACCTCCGCGAGGAGACCCAGCAGCGGGCCGAGGCGTACGAAGAGCACCTGACGGTCTGGGACCACGAGGACCTCAACCTCGATCCGGACTACATCGGCCTGGACGGCTCGCCGACCATCGTCTCCGGCGTCGATCCGATTCCAAAGGCCCCCTCCGAGCGGGAGGCGACGATGATCGAGGCCGATCAGAGCGAGGCGCTGGAACCGGTACTGGACGAACTCACGCCGTACGCGGCGGGTGACTGACCATGCCTGACATCGACCCCACGGAACACGAGATCGCTGAACTGGGACCGAAAATCAAGGACATTGAGGACGCCGATGAACTCCGGGCGATGCTGGAGTTGGAGGAAAGCGGCGAGGACAGGGTCCCGGTCAAGACGCTCATCGAGGACCGCATCGACAAAGTCGAGAGCGAGGACGACGGCGAAATCGACCCGGAAACCGTCGATCTCTCAGAGCTTACGGTCGCCGACGTGGCGAACATGGTCCGGGACATTGATGACGCCGACGTGCTCCGGGATCTGCTCGAACGCGAGAAGGCGGGTGAGGACCGCAAGACGGCCAAATCACAGATAGAGAGCCGTATCGAGTCCGTCGAAGGGACCGAGGAAGCCGAGGGCGAGGCGGTGACTGAAGTCGAATACGTCCCGCCGGAGGAGAAGTACCCCGAACTGGACCACCCGACCAACGACAAGCAGTGGGTCGAGGGCACCGTCGGCGCGGAGTACCGCGACATGTGGGTGTACTGCGAGACCCAGGCCGGCGAACTCGTCGACGTCTCGAAGGAGATGCTCGGGAAGGCTCGCGAACTGATGGATACGTACAACGAGGAGTACGACGAAGACGAGCGTGTCGTCGCCGTCCTCATCGGAGCCGACGCCAGCGACCACGTCGAGGATGTCATCGCCTACGGCGCTGACCTCGTCGTCTATCACGAGGACCCCCGTCTGGAACGGTTCCGCCACCAGCCATACACCGAAATCTTCTGTGACATGGCTCGGGCCGGTGGGGAACTGGCTGCGGCGGGCCGCGAAGACGTGGCGTGGAAGGAGTACCACGAACCCCGGTACACCGTCTTCCCGGCGACGAACAACGGCCGGGACCTCTCGGCGCTGGTCCAGGGCGAACTCGACTCCGGATTAGCGTCGGACTGTTCGGGGCTGTACATCGAGAACGCGATGATATCCAACCCCGCGAAAGTCGGTACCGCCGGCGACAAGAAGGAGTTCGAGCGGGTGCTGCACATGAAGCGCCCGGACTTCTCCGGGTTCGAATACTCGACGATCCTCTGTATCGACAAGCCCAACCGGGACTTCCACCCGCAAGGGGCGTCAGTCATTCCGGGCAGCTTCGAGATACCAGAGCCCGACTACGAGCGCGAGGGCGAGGCCGTCGACTACGAGATGGATCTCGACGAGGACTGGTTCCAAGTCGAGGTCGAGGAGTACGACCGCCTGTCGGGCGGCGTCGACCTCACCGGCCACGACGTTATCGTCGCCGTGGGCCGCGGTATCGGCGACGACCCGACGCGGGGCATCGAGCAAGCCTTAGACCTCGTGGACGCCTTCGACGACGCCGACCTGGGGCTCTCGCGGGGCGTCATCACCTCCTCGTACTCCTTCGACGGCCACGTCGAGCAGTACGTCACGGAGGAGCGCCAGATCGGCGAGTCCGGGCAAGAAGTCGAGCCCGACGTGTACATCGCGGCGGGCATCTCCGGCGCGATTCAGCACAAAGTCGGCTGTGACGAGTCCGACACGATAATCGCCGTCAACACTAACCCGGACGCCGATATCCGGGACTTCTCGGACTACCTCATCGAGGGCGACCTCTTCGAGGTGCTGCCGCAGCTGACCGAGGCGGTCGAAACAGGCGAACTGGGTGCGATGATGGAGGCAAGCGATGACTGACCCCGTCGAGGAGTACGAGGCGGTCGTCGTCGGCTGTGGGCCGGGCGGAGCGGCCGCGGCGGCGACCCTCGCCCGCAACGGCGTCGAGACGCTCGTCCTCGAACGTGGCGTCGATGCCGGCTCGAAGAACGTCTCGGGCGGGCTCATCTACGCCGAGGAGTCGGCCCCCTACACCATCGACGGGCTGTTCCCGGACTTCCGTGAGGAAGCCACGGAGCGGCCGGTGACGGAGAACGTCATCCACAACATCGCCGGCGACAAGGTGAAATCCTTCGACATCGGCGACCTGCACCACCACGACACGGCGTGGGCCGACGCGGTGTTGCGCCGGAAGATGGACTCCTGGCTCGCCCAGCAGGTCCACGAGCGCACCCGCGAGACCGGCGGCGGCCTGCTGACCGAGGTACACGTCACCGGGCTGCTCCGCGAACGGGGCGAAATCGTCGGCGTGACGACGGAGGAACTGGACCCCATCAAGGCCGACCTCGTGGTGGCCGCCGACGGCGTCAACTCCGAGCTGGCCCGCGACGCCGGGCTGATGGACTGGGAAGAGCCAGAGGAGTGGTTCCAGGGCGTCAAGGCGGTCGTCGACATGGAGCCCGAACTCATCAACGACCGCTTCGACGTGGCTTCCGACGACGGCGCGGCCCACCTGTTCTCAGGGGACCTGTTCGACGGGGTCCGCGGCGGTGGCTTCCTCTACACCAACGAATCGTCGCTGTCTATAGGCACAGTGTTCCACCTCGACTCCATCGCCGAGGAGCGGGCCGAGCCCCACGAACTGCTGGACAGCCTGCTCACCCATCCGCTCATGGCCCAGTGGCTCGGCGACGAGTACGATGAGCGCGAGTACAGCGCGAAGCTCGTCCCGGACTCGAAGAAGGCGGCCCATCCCTCGCCGCACAAGGACCGGCTGGTGCTGGTCGGCGACGCCGCCGGCCAGATGCAGGCCCAGGGGCCTATCATCAAGGGAATGAACCACGCTGTCACCGCCGGAGCGCTGGCGGCCGAGGCGTTCGCCGATGCTCGGGCCCGCGGAGATCCGTTTCAGGCCGGCGAGCTGTACGAGAAGAAGCTCCACGACGAAGGCGTGATGGACAAGCTCCGCCCGACCGGCTACAAGGTGTTCGGACGGCTCGGCGAGGTCGGCCCCGTCGACGACCTCTCGAACGCTATCGCCGACTCCGCAGTCGGCCGATTCGGGGTCCGCGCGGCGGCCGGGCTGCTCGAACGGGCCTACTCGTCGCCGCGCATGGTGTCGATGATCCCCGACACCAAACTGCCCTACGTGACGCTGCCGACGGTCATCGCCGAGGAACTGGGCGAGCCGGTGACCGACGAGAACACTGTCTCGCCACCGGACCTGGCTGACCGCATCGGCGACCTGACCTACGACGTGGGCGACCCCCACATCGAACTCCTCGACAAGTCCTTCGAGGCGTCCGGCACCGCCGTCACGGCCTGCCCGGTCAGCGCCGAGGACTTCGGCGGCGGCTGTTACCGCGACGAAATGGTCCAGACCAACGGCAGCAAGGAGCACCTCGTGAGCCTCGACACCCAGCCCTGCGTCGAGTGTGGCACCTGCGCCATCGTCGCCGACACTGAGTGGGAACACCCCGCCGGCGGCAAGGGCGTCGAGTTCAACGAGGGCTGATCCGGCCGGTGATGCGCTACCAGTACCAGGACCGGATTCAGGACCTCTCCCGCCGGGCCGAGACGGTCCGCGAGTCGCTAGATCCCGACCCGCCGGACGACCAGCGCGCGATGGAGATTCTCCGGGAGGGGTTCGGTCCGACGGTGGCCCTGTACTGTGAGGGCCGGACCGGCGAGTCGTGGGCCAGGTTCTCCGAGACGGAGTTCGAGCGACTGGAGGGGGCGATGAACGACTGGCTTGACTGCTATGCCGCCTGCTACGGCGTGTCGTTAGCCGGCACCTACTCCGTCAGAGCGGCCGCAGAGTTGCTCGTCGACACGCACAACGTTCGCGACGTCGCGGTGCTTCTGACCGGCGTTCCGGAGTCGTAGCGACCGTTTACTGTGAAGTACATGGTTTTTGATAAAAGATTAAGTACTGTCTCGTGGTAGCAGATACCATGGAGTTAACGGAGCCACTGCAGTTCGACCACGAGGACAGACGGGACATCTACGAGTACGTCGAGTCACACGGGTCTGTCGAGCCGAGAGCCGCCCGGTCGGCGCTACAGATGGACCCGCGACCGTTCGGCCACCACGTCGCGATACTCAAACGCGACGGCGTACTGGAGGAGATCGACGAGGAACTCCGCATCGCCTACAACGACACGGTCGAGGAAATGTTCGAGGCCGACGACATCGAGTTCTCGATCCGACAGGCCCGCCAGGAGGACCTGACCGGGCTCGTCGGGGCCATCCGTGCCGCTATCGGCGGTGGCGAGTACGTCGATGCGGAGACCGTCGCCGACGTGGTGGACTCCGAGGGCGTGCTGCTCCGACACAACGAGCTGGAGTCGCGCATCTTCTTCGTCGCCTGCATCAACGACGACGTGGTCGGCTGGGTCCACCTCAAACACCCCGAAGTCGAGAAGCTCAGCCACACGGCGGAGCTGACGCTGGGCGTGCTTGAACGGTATCGGGGCCACGGTATCGGCTCCCAGCTGCTCGCCCGGGGCACCGAGTGGGCGGCGACGAACGGCTACGAGAAGCTGTACAACTCCGTGCCCTCGACGAACGAGGACGCGATCGAGTTCCTCGAAGCCCACGGCTGGGGTACCGAAGCCGTCCGCGAGGATCACTACAAGTTCGGCGACGAGTACGCCGACGAGGTGATGATGGCAATCTCCCTTTAAGACCGACCCAGTGCCCGAATCGTCTCTCGAGCCAGCTCCCCGTCGACCTGCTGTGGCACAGTTAACAGAAGCCGGTCGAGGACATCCCTGTCCGCTATCGCGTCCCGTTTTTCCCGCGCCTGTTCCGGCGTCCCGGCGATGCCGAGGTCGGCCGCCATCTCGTCAGTGACGAGCTCTGTCGCCTCGCCGCGGTCACCCGCCTGCCAGGCGTCGGCGATGCGTTCGGCCCGGTCCGGATACGTCTGTGCGACCGCCCGACGATACCCCTCGCCGCTGCCGACGTAGTAGGCGATGTGCTGTCGGAGCTCTTCTGTCGCCCGGTCGGCGTCCTCGTGGACCACCGCCGGCACGTACGGCGCGACCGTTATGTCGTCCGGATCGCGGTCGGCATCGCGTGCGATCTCGGCGATGTACTCGAATGCCGATTCCAGTTCGGAGAAGGGAATCATGTGCGGGAGCCAGCCGTCGGCCAGTCTGGCGACGACTCGCCTGTTCGCCGGGCCGAGTGCGGCGTGGTACACCGGCACGTCGCGGTCTAACGGCGGGACCCCGCTGACTGACACCACCTCGCCGTCGTAGGTCACCCGCTCGTCGCCCGTCATGAGCTGTTTGACGATGTCGATGGTCTCGTGGGCGCGACGGACCGGCCGCTCGAACTCCATGCTGTGCATGTTCTCGATAGACCGGGCGGTACTCGTTCCCAGGCCCAGCACCGCCCGCCCGTCCGAGACTCTGTCGAGGGTCGTCGCTGTCATCGCCAGCACCGCCGGCGACCGCGAGAAGACGTTTAATATCGCGCTGCCGATTTCGACCTCGTCGGTCCGGGTCGCGATGTCCGTGAGTTCGACGACGGAGCTTGCCCCCCATAGCTCGTTCAGCCAGACCGAGTCGTAACCGTAGTCCTCGGCCTCGACAGCCAGGTCGACTGTGCTGTGGTCCTCGACGCGTGGCACGACGACTCCCAGATGCATGGTCGGATCGACTGCCGGCACCCTAATAAAGAATCGTGTTAATTCCTCAGGGGTGACCGCCTCCGATACGTTCGGCGTGTTTACTCCTGGCCGATCATCCGTTCTTGCTCCTTCCAGTACTCCTCTCGGAGTTCGTATTTCTGGATCTTGCCGGTCGCCGTTTCCGGGAGCGAGTCACGGAAGTCGACGCCCGCAGGGACCTTGTAGCTCGCGAGGCGCTCTCTGAGGAAATCGAGGATCTCCTGCTCGGTGACGTCGCTGTCGGCCGTCGGAACGACGACCGCCATCGGTGTCTCGCCCCAGTCCTCGCTCGGTGCCGGAATGACCGCGGCCTTCAGAACACCGGGGTGGTCGTACAGTTCGTCCTCCAGTTCTATCGAGGAGATGTTCTCACCGCCGGAGATGATGATGTCCTTCCGTCGGTCCATGATCTGTATCATCCCGTCCTCGTCCCACGTCGCGAGGTCGCCGGTGTGGAAGTACCCCTCGACGCGGTCGTTGAACGCCTCCTCGGTGATCTCGGGCTTGTTGAGATAGCGGTCCATCACCTGGTTGCCCTGCACCACGACTTCGCCGATGGTCGCCCCGTCGCGTGGCACGTCGTTGCCGTCCTCGTCGACGATTCTGATGTCGGTACACAGCGTCTCCGAACCCTGCTTGACCTTGAGTTCCCGGCCTCGCTCGGCGATGCGCCGCGGGGAGTTGCTGGTCGTGATGATCGGGGCCGTCTCGGTCAGGCCGTAGATGTGGATGATGCGCCAGCCGAACTCGTCTTCGACGCGCTCGATGGTCGCTGTCGCCGGGGCGCTTCCAGCGGTCGCGATCCGTACGTCGCGGTCACCCTGTGTCATTACGTCGCCGTCGTTGGCCCGGTAGTGCTGGATGAGTTTGTTCAGCACCGTCGGCGCGCCACACAGGAACGACACGTCGTACTCGCGGACCCGGCGGAAGGTGTCCGCGGCGTCGAAGGTCCGCTGGCAGACGTGGGTCCCCCCGGTCCCGGTGATAGCGTAGGTGTGGCCCCAGCCGTTGCAGTGGAACATCGGCAGCGTCCAGAGGTACGTGTCGTCGTCGCGGATCTCCATGTGCTGATTGAGGACCAGCGCGTGCCAGCTCTCGGTCCGGTGGGTTCTGACCACGCCCTTCGGGTCCCCGGTCGTTCCGGACGTGTAGTTGATGCTCGCGTCGTCGTCCTCGGTGATGTCCGGCCGGTCCGGTTCGGCTGTCGGCTGCCCGTCGAGGATACCGCTGTAGGCCTCCCATTCCCCCTCGATACGGTCGGGCTCGTAGCCGATGAACGTCTCTGCAGGGACGTCGTCCCGTACCGGTTGGACCTTTTCGGCGAAGTCGTAGTCGGCGATTACTGTCGCGGCCTCGCAGTCGTTCAGGATGTATTCGATTTTCGCGGGGTCGAGCCGGTAGTTCAGCGGGACGAACACCGCACCGAGCTTGTTCGCCGCGTACAGCGTCTCGATGAAGTAGTGTGTGTTCGGCGCGAGGACGGCCACGCGACTCCCCTTCGAGACACCCCGATCCGACAGGGCGTGGGCCAACTGATTTACCCGCTCGTTGACCTCAGCGTACGTGTACTCGGTGCCGTCGTGGGCGACAATACCGGTCACGTCGTCGTAGATATCCACTGCACGGTCGATGAAGTCGGTGGTGAGCATCTCGCGTTTCATGATAACACGCCTCACTTGTCGTATTCAAACCCAATTATTATTATATTTTCTTCGTGAGTGGCTTTCGAGCGAAGCCGTCAGTGGTCAGCACCCGAACCGTCTTATGAAAAATTAGAGCCCGGGTACACCGATACCAGTCCGAATTATACTGCCGATAGGGCGATTAAGAGTGCGATAACAATATAATCTATACCGTTACGTACGGGAAAATGCTCGGAGCTCTCTCCGACGTGTACGCCGAGCAGGGGGTGGAAGGCACTGTCCGGCTCGGGTCAGAGTACGTACTTCTCCGAAGTCCGCTCTCTTCACCCGTGACGAAAGCGTTCTACTGGGCTATCGCTCCGTCTTACTACCGGCGACAGTACCCGACTGATTTCGACGGGGGCAAGGCGTCGCCGGACCCGTTCAAGCTCGAACCTGTCGACCCGTCCAGAATATCCCGGTTCACTCGGCGGTGTTACCCGCCGTGGTGGAACCGTGACCAGTTGTTCGGGAGCGTTAGAAGCGGTGACTGGGACAGGCGCCCGCACGAGGCGGCTCCGACCTACGGCGGCCCGCCGGAGGACCTCTTCCACGCCGACACTATCGCCGAGAGCCCGCTGTACCGAGCACTCCGCGCCCGCTTTCTCGACGATCGACAGTGGACCGAGACGCAGTTCGTTCAGGACGTGTTGGCCCGCCTCGACGCGGGCGTCGACTTCGTCTGGCACGACTGCCAGACCCGGGATGACGTCCTCACTCGCTGTGAGCATCTAGAGCGGATCTATCGGAGCATGAACCGCGAGGGCTGTCTCAGCTACCAGGATCGAACGCCTCCACACGACCGGGATGGGAACTTCATCGACGCCTTGGAGCGCGAGATTATTGTCGATATCGGACGGGATGGCGAACTACTGCTCGTCAGCGGCAAACATCGGCTCTGCATCGCAAAGATCCTCGGACTCGATTCGGTTCCGGTTGCCTTCCTCGTTCGCCACGCCGACTGGATGCGAACGCGCTACGCCGTCGCCACCGGTGATCGACCCGATGTAAACCACCCTGATCTCCGAGACGTGTCGCCTCAAACCACAGACAGTGGCCGCCGACAGAGATCTATCGTATGAACTCGAAGACCCGTCGCCGACTCCGTTTTCTCGGTACCGATTCCCTTCCACGTCAAGTCTGGACCGGGACCCAGCTAGCGATGGAAGCGTACTTCTCGTGGCGAACGCCTCCCGGCTGTGATGTCATGGCCGAGGAGTGGGACCAATTAGTCATCCTCGACGGCTGTCGCTTCGACATGTTCGAACGGCAGAACTGGCTCGACGGCGACCTGTCTTCCCGGATTTCGGTCGCGACTGAGACACCGGCGTTCCTGGAACGGACGTTCGGTGACGAGACGTACGAGGACACCGTATACGTCACTGCGAACCCCATGCACCGTGTCGATGACTGGTGTCCAATCGACCTCGACGACGTGTTTCGCGACGTCATCGACGTCTGGAAGACCGAGTGGGACGATGACCTCGGGACGCTCCCTCCGGCGGCGATGGTCGCCGCCACCAAGGAAGCCCACGAGCGATACCCTGACTGCCGCCTAATCACGCATTTCGTCCAGCCACACTACCCGTTTATCGGCCCGTTCGGTCAGCGGCTCGACCACGGCCGGATAAACGGGAAACAGCGGGCGGAGGGTGAGAGCTCCGACGCCGATGAGAAACCGGTCTGGGGCGCGCTGCGAGACGGCGACTACCCGGCCGAACGCGTCAGACAGGCCTACGAGGAGAACCTCTGGCTCGTGTTGCCGTACGTTCAGGACTTGCTCGAAGAGTTCGATGGGACGACAGTCGTCACTTCGGACCACGGCAACCACGTCGGCGAGATCGTGGCTCCCTTCCCGGTCAGACTGTTCGGCCATCCGCCGGGTATCAGAACGCCCGCCCTCGTGAAAGTCCCGTGGCTGACTGTCACCGACAAGCCGACGGAGTCGCAGCCGGCGACCGCGGAGTCGACTCCTTCGGCCGACGACACCGCTACTGCCGCCGATCCGCGGCCGGCCTCCGCGACTGACGGCGGTCGAAGCTTCCTGCAGCAGTCGGCAGAAGCTTCTGGGCGACCGTCAGATAGCTGCGGAGACCCGCAACGTTCGCAAATCCGAACCGGGCCGCTCGTTTCGGTAGTCATCCCGACGTATTACCGTAACGAGCAACTCGCAGCGGCTATCGAGAGCGTCCGGCAACAGCGCTACAGCCCGACCGAGATCATCGTCGTTGACGATTCCGGAACCGGGAACGCACGCCCGGTCGCAGAGAGATACGACACTGTGTACGTTGAGCACGACACGCAACACGGTGCGAACCGGGCCCGAACGAGCGGTATCGAGGTTGCCAAGGGTCGGTATGTTCAGTTGCTCGACGACGACGACCGACTGCACCCCGAAAAGTTCCCCCTGCAGGTCCCACTGCTCGAACGCGATCCCGAAACCGGCGTCACGTTCTGTGGCTATGCGTCCGACGAGGGGATTCGAATGCCGAACCCGGATATTAAAGGGACCGTACTCGGCGAGACGCTCCAGTTTGGACCGAAGGCTTGCACGAACTCGACAATGCTGATCTCGGCGTCGGTGCTCGGTGACGTGATACCGTTAGCGGACCGGGGCGGTGCCGACGACATCGGGTTCTGTATCGAACTCGCATCGCGATGCGAGTTCGATTCGCTCGCGGCGGCGCTCGTCTACAAGGGCACGTCAGGGAGCCAGCGGTCGGCGAAATCCGCGGTGGGACACGAGCTGTTGAACATCATCGACCAGTACGAGTCGTTATACGCTGATTTCGACCCCTCGATCAGACGAACCGCGCTCAGAAAGGCGCACGTGACACTGGAACGGAACACGTTACACGAGCAGGGGTGGTCACTATCGGCCGTACGCGCGCTCGCCACGTCAATTCGATACACTGACCAGCGGCGGCTGACGGACTACGCACTGCCAGTCGCGGCGTTGTTTGGCTCCCCCGGCCTTCGTGTGGCATCCGGACTGAACGCCCTGCTGCAAAGCTAAAACGGCCGACAATTGGGTGTTAACGGCCAGATTTGGCCGTCCCTCACGGCGCAGCAGTTACGATATCGGTTCGTTCTGAATCGGTTACACCACGCAAAACAATATTCCAAGCCGCCACAGTGCCTCACGCAGTGTACAGTTCCGCGTACGTCCCATCGCGGTCGAGCAGTTCGTCGTGGTCGCCCGTTTCGGCTATCTCGCCGTCCTCGACGGTGTAAATCCGGTCGGCTGACTCGGCTGTGGACAGGCGGTGGGTAACCATTACGACGGTCGCATCTATCGAGGCTGTCTTGATGGCATTGTGGACCTCCGCCTCGATAGACGTATCGAGGTCGCTCGTCGCCTCATCGAGGATAAGGATTTCGAACTCGCGGAGCAGGGCACGGGCGAGGACGACACGCTGTTTCTGTCCGCCGGACAGTTGCACCCCGTTTTCGCCGAGTTCGCTGTCGTAGCCGGCGGGCAGTTCGTCGAAGAACTCGGTGACGCCGGCCAGGTCACAGACGCGGCGCAGTTCCGACTCGGAGATGTCTAACTCCCCGAGCGTCAGGTTATAACGGAGCGTGTCGTCGAACAGGAACGGGTCCTGTCGCACGACAGCAAGCCGGTCCCGCCAGGATTGCAGCTCGTATCGGTCTATGGGCGTCTCGTTCGCCGTGATCTGTCCGGAATCTGGTTCGTAGAGCCGAGCCAGCAACGAGATTATCGTCGATTTCCCGGCTCCGGACGGGCCGACGAACGCCGCGAACTCCCCGCGTTCGATGTCGAAGGAGATGTCGCGGAGCACCTGTTCGTCACCGTAGGTAAACGAGACGTCGTCGAACTCGACCGATTCGATGCGCGCCGGGGCCGGCTGTCCGCCGGCTGGCTCGGCGCTGCGCTCCAGCTTTTCGATGAACCGCTCGGTTCGAACCACGTGTGGGAGGTACCCTTCCAGCTCGTAGACGGAGCCGCTGATAGAGCTGACCATCGGTCCCAGGCGGAAAATAGCGAACAGGAACACCGCTATTTCAGTGAGCGCGAGCGGGGTGAAGCTGATGACCGCGTAGACGAGCCCGAAAATTACGACCGCGTTCATCAACTGCTGGAAGTCCGAGACGGCGGCCTCGTTCCGTCGGAGTGTGACCTTTGCATCGATGTAGCGGTCGATGAGCGCGTTGAACTTTGTTTTCAGCGTTTCGCCGGTCCCGAACAGCTTCACCGCACGGATTCCCTGTATCCCGCCCTGTGCGCTGGTCTGTATGTCCTCGTTTATCTGAGCGACGCGGTCACCGACGACGAATGCCGGTTCGAGCCCGTACCGGATGAGGAGGATCGATCCGCCGAGTGCGGAAACCGCAAGCACCGCCAACATCGGAGCGAAGTACAGCGCGACCGCGGCGTACATGACGACGAGGAGGAACCGCTCGAACGCGTTCACCAGGATTCGGATCGACTTACTCGCGGCGTCTGTCTGGGTGATAACTGCGTTCAGTATTTCGTCCGAGCCGTGTCTGTCGAAGTAGTCGACACGTGCATCAATGGCGGCATCGAACCCTCGGACACGGAGGTGACCCGCGTAGCTTCGCCGGAGTTTCTCCCGTAGCCAGGCGACGACGAAGCTGGCGGTGTACCGCGCCATCATCACACCCATCACGCCGAGGGTAATCGTTTCGAGCGTCATCGGGATGCCGACGAACTGGTACGCCCGGACAAACAGTCCGAGGGGTCCATCGGCCTGGCTCGGCGACTGGCCGGACTGGGCGATCTCGATTATCGGAATCAGGAACCCGAACCCGATTCCTTCGAGCAGCGCAGTGATGGTCCCGAAGCAGATGATAGCCAGGGTAAACCGCGGCCGGAAGGCCAACACCCGCCGTATCATCTCTAGCTTGTCGGCGGTACTCGTCTCGTCGTCCGAGTCGGTGAGTGGCTGTGCAGACATTCTATATCCAGAGGAAGCGAAACAGCGTCGTTACTGGATGCAGGCCAACGAACCACTTGAGTATGGAGTTATTAACGGCCTTGGAAGTGCTGTTTTACCAGCTGGAGGGATCAGGGCCACTCGTCTTCGTGTCCCTCCAACGGCGCCGGAACGACACCGTCTTTCTGTGCCCAGACGCGAGCGTGGGCCGGACACACAGCCATGTTCGCGTCCCAGGGAATGTGGAGTTCGACCGCGGCCTCGCTTTCGCAGCCGTCCTCGGCGCACTGGTTCATAGGAGCGCAACAGCGACCATCGTGACCAGTATCGATGCCGTCAGGAGGGCCTGGACGACGCTGGAGGCCAGCATCCCGACGGTCGTCACGAACGCCGCCTTCGCGCTGCCGCGGGCGTCCTCTTGCCGGTAGAACTCGACGACGAACACCGTGCCGGCGACGCCAAGCAGGATGCCGAGCGGGCCGGTGACGAAAAAGAGGACGAGCGCCACGACGCCGGCCAGAACCGCCGTCCAGTTCGACGCCCCGCCCACGCGTGCGGCGACGGCCCCGCCCGCGATGTCGACGGCCCACGTCAGCAGGCCCACAAGCGTCAACAGGACCAGCAACACCGTCCCGGGGTCGGTCATGCCGCTGGCGATCCAGTAGAGGTAGACGCCCGCAAGCGAGACGAGCGCGCCGGGGACTTGGGGGGTGATACTGCCGATGACGCCGCCGACCAGTAGCGCGAACGCAAGTACAAACAGCAGCGTTTCGAAGCTGAGCAGGCTCATTGGTGTCTGTCGAGTTCCTCCTGTACCCAAGAGTCGCCGTACAGACGCGTCAACCTTTCGACGACTCCGCCGAGCGTGCGCATGCACTCCCGTTCAGAGACGAACGCCAGTTCCTCGGTGACGGCCGACCAGGGACGGGCCTGCAGGACCTTGCGGACGAGCAGTCGTTCCTCTTGCTCGGCGAGCGCGGCCGGGTCAGTCGGGTCCGAAAGGTGTCGTCGGGCGAGGGCACGGAACGGAGCGGGATTCGTGTCGAGAATCGACGCGCCGCCGGGGACGCCGGCGATCAGCCGCCACTCCCACTCGGAGAGGCGAAGGGACGGTTCGCTGTCAGTCGCGCGAAGCACTGCCCTGACAACGTCGGGATCGCAGTCGTCGAGCGGGTCCGACAGCACCGCAGCGATGCGGTCCTGGAACCAACCACCGTGACGCGTCGCGAGCGCCGCCCCGTCGTCGGAACAGGGGTCAAGCATGACGACAGAGTACTCGCCGCTGGTCGCGTTCCGCGAGGTGGCGAGGTGTACGGTACTGTAGCCGTTGTGCGCCCAGAAGCGGACGAGTTCCGGCGTCGCGCCGTAGCCGACGCCGAGCCAGTCCACCCGCTCGGCGAACTCCGCCCTGATCTCAGAGAGGAGTTCGGAGCCGAGGCCGCGGGACCGGACCGCGGCGTGGGTCGCGATGCGGAGGACCCGCTGGCCGACCGGAATCCCAGCTGATTCGTCCCGGAGCTGTGTCGACAGCACGTCCGGAATCATGTTGCCACGGACACGCCCGCCCTCGTACATCGTAGCACGCGTGTCTGCCGAGAGGCCACCCTCCCGCGCCAGCAACGCGACCGCGACGACGTGACCCTCGTGGGTCAGCGCCCGGACGGTGAGGTTCGGCGCGTCGAGCAGTCGGGCCAGGTCCGACGGCTCCGTCCGGTAATGCGCCAGCACGAGCAGGCCGAAGACCTCCCGGAGCAGGTGCTCGTCGGCACGCAGATCCGCGGTCGATAGCTGCTGATACGCGACTGTCTCCGGCGTCGCCTCCGAGATTAGCTGGTCGACCGGCGGGCGGGCGTCGAGCAACAGCGCCCGGAACGCCCACACCTCGACAGGGTCGGCGTCGCCGTACCGGATCGGCGTCGTCATCGACACGTCGGTGACGGCGAAGTCGCTGTCCGCTAACCGATCTCGGAACCGAACAGAGAAGCCCCGTCCCGCACCCTCGTACCCGTGAACAGTTGTGGTGAAGGCGACCGCCGGGGCGTTTAGGAACTGCTCCAGCCGTCGGACCGGCAGGGCCGCGGCCTCGTCGACGATGACGACGTCGGGGCCATCAGGGAGCGTAGCGGCCTCCTCCGGCGGTGCGTACCGCACACAGCCAGCCCCGCTAACGTCGAGTCGTTGGGGGTCCGAAACTCGGTCGCACGTGCATTCGACGCCGAGCGTCTCCAGCAGGTGCGCCGCCCGCGTAAACACCTCGCCGGCGCTCCGGTACTGCGGCGCTGTCACCAGCACGTCCCTGCCCTCCAGAGCGAGGTTTCCGGCGGCCAATCCGGCGGCGCTGGATTTACCCCGCCCCCGGTCGGCCTCAACCACGAACGCCTCCCCGTCGGCCAGTAGCGTCTCGAACGCCTGGACCGCGTCCCGCTGGTCGCCGGTGAGACACTGGGCGTAAGTCTCAGGCCGGAACTGTGCGTCGGCCGGCGGAGTCGGGGCCGGAACTGGGCGGCTCGGCGGCGGATTCGTCAGCCCGTCCTGCTCCACGGTGTCCGCATCAACGTCGACGATGGCGATTCCCCGGTGTGCTCGGAGGGTCTCGACGAACCGACGGCGGAAGTGACCGGTCACGTCTGCCACTTCGAACGGCGGGACCGCAAGCGAAGCGTCGAAGCCGTCCCGCTTCTCGGGCCACGTCTCCAGCGGCGGTGCGAGAATAACGTAGAGGCCGCCGCCGTCGACCGCGCCGACGGTCCGCCCGACTGCGTCCGGCCGCAGTTCCTCGTGGGCGTCGAGGACGACGGCCGTTCGGGTCCGACCGAGGAGTTCCTCGGCGCGGGACTGCTCGTGGTGTTCGCAGTCGAGGAACGGCTCCGGGCCGACGACGGTCGTCTCCGTGCCGGGGATGTCCGCCGCGTCGAGCGCTGCCCTCGCTCGCTCCCGCGTCCGGTCGGGGTCGCCCGCCAGAACGAGCAGTCGCCGCTCGTTTGCGCGGCGGGCTTCCGCTCGGAGCGACCGCGCGATGTCCATACCGGAGGTGGCGGACGCGCCAGTATGGGCCTGACGGTCACGGCGCTATCGAGGTACGCTTTTGCCGGGCCGGACACAGTGGCCAGCATGGCTCCCCTCCAAACCCCGCTCTGCACAGAGATCGGTATCGATCACCCAGTCGTACAGGCACCAGTCGGGAGCGTCTCGACCCCGGCGCTGGCCGCGGCCGTCGCGGACGCGGGCGGTCTCGGATTGCTGGCGATGTCCTGGCGCGACGCCGATGCAATCCGCGAGTCGTACGCTGCCGCTGCAAGCGCGACCGACGGCGCGGTCGGCGTCAACGTCGTCCTCGACGAGTCCACGGGCGTCCTGTCCCCGTCGGAATGTCTCGATGTCTGTCTGGACGCTGGCGCGTCGGTCGTCTCCTTCTCCTTCGGCGACGCCGGGCCGTACGTCGACCGGGTCCACGAGGCCGGCGGCACGGCGATGGTCACGGTCGCGAGCGCCGCCGAGGCCAGGGCCGCCGTCGACGCCGGGGCCGATGTGGTAGTCGCGCAGGGCCGAGAAGCCGGCGGCCACGTCCAGAGCGACGTGACGACAATGGCGCTGGTCCCGCGGGTCGCAGATGCGGTTGAGGTGCCTGTCGTGGCGGCCGGCGGTCTCGGCGACGGGCGCGGCCTCGCGGCGGCGCTGACGCTGGGGGCCGACGGCGGCTGGTTCGGTACTCGGTTCGTCGCGACCGAAGAATCGGGTGCACACGAGACATACCAGCAGCGCATCCTGGACGCGCCCGAGACGGCGACGCGGCTCACCGACCTGTTCGACCGTGGCTGGCCGGACCAGCCACACCGGGTCCTCGAAACCGACGAGGTCAGGCAACAGGGGACGGCCGATTCGGGGGGAGTGACCGAACCCGGTGACCCCGAACAAATCGCACGGATGCCCGGCGGGAAGCCGATAAGTCGGCTCGCTGATATGCCCCCGCTGGACGGAATGACAGGTGAGGTTGAGGCCCTGCCCCACTACGCCGGCCAGAGCGCCGGGCTTTCACGGGACGTGCGGCCCGCCGACGAGGTGGTGACACGGCTCGTCGCGGACGCCCGAGCCGCACTGGCCGATGCGTCGGCGTCCGCGGAGTAGGCAGACCCCCCGACAGCACCCGTGTGCCGGCCTGGCACGCGATTTCGGCTTCGAAAGCGCTTTTAGGGCCGGTGGCACAGAATGGGGTACAGCCTGCGCCGAGTTGATGATGCTCCCAGCCTTTTCAGGATACACACCATCACGGTGTGACGGGCCCCGCGGCCCGGACACGGCGGGGGAGCCTGAGCTCGCGCGCAGGAGGTGAACATACAAATGCCAGTATACGTAGATTTCGACGTTCCCGCGGACCTCGAAGACGACGCCCTCGAGGCGCTCGAGGTCGCCCGGGACACAGGCGCAGTAAAGAAGGGTACAAACGAGACGACCAAAGCCATCGAGCGCGGCTCCGCCGAGCTCGTCTTCGTCGCCGAAGACGTCCAGCCCGAGGAGATCGTCATGCACATTCCGGAGCTCGCCGACGAGAAGGGCGTCCCCTTCATCTTCGTCGAGCAGCAGGACGACCTCGGACACGCCGCCGGGCTCGAAGTCGGCTCGGCCGCCGCGGCCGTCACCGACGCCGGTGAGGCCGAGGCCGACGTCGAGGACATCGCAGACAAGGTCGAGGAGCTTCGGTGAGGTGACCTCGGATGAGCGCTGAGGAATCCGAAAGCAGCGGTTCCACGCCCGCCGAGGTTATCGAAGTCGTGGGCCGGACGGGGATGCACGGCGAGGCCATGCAGGTCAAGTGCCGCATCCGCGAAGGCGAGAACCAGGGGCGCATCATCACGCGCAACGTTCTCGGCCCGGTCCGCGAAGGTGACGTGCTCCAGCTCCGCGAGACGGCTCGCGAGGCCGACACCATCGGAGGGCAGTAACCATGCCCCGGACACGCGAATGTGACTACTGCGGCACGGACATCGAACCCGGCACGGGCACGATGTTCGTCCACAAGGACGGCGCGACCACGCACTTCTGTTCCTCGAAGTGCGAGAACAACGCCGATCTGGGCCGGGAGGCCCGCAACCTCGAATGGACCGACACCGCCCGCGGTGAGGCCGGCGAGGTCGAAGACGAGGCCGAAGAAGTGGAAGCAGACGCTGGCGAGGCTGAAGCCGAAGACGCAGACGCCGACGAGGAAGCGGCTGCGGACGACGCTGAAGCCGACGACGCTGACGAGACTGACGCGGACAGCGCGGACGAAGCTGACGAAACCGACGCCGACGAAGACGTCGAGGACGAAGAAGCCGAGGAGGCTGAAGCGTAATGTCCGAGACCGAGCGCACCTTCGTGATGGTCAAGCCCGACGGCGTCCAGCGCGGCCTCATCGGGGACATCGTCTCCCGCTTCGAGGACCGCGGCCTGAAGATGGTCGGCGGCAAGTTCATGCAGATCGACCAGGAGCTCGCCGAGGAACACTACGGCGAGCACGAGGACAAGCCCTTCTTCGACGGGCTCGTCGACTTCATCACCTCCGGCCCCGTGTTCGCGATGGTCTGGGAAGGCCAGGATGCGACCCGGCAGGTCCGAAACATGATGGGCGAAACTGATCCGGCCGAGTCCGCTCCCGGCACCATCCGCGGGGATTACGGGCTCGACCTCGGTCGGAACGTTATCCACGGCTCCGACCACGAGGACGAGGGCGCGAACGAGCGCGAGATCGCGCTGTTCTTCGACGACGACGAACTCGTCGACTGGGACCAGATCGACGCGCCCTGGCTGTACGAGTAACGCCAGAGCGGCTGTCGCGTTTTTTCGAGCACAACCACCTTGAGGGCGGCGTCCGTACTGCCCGGTATGAGCTTGATGCTCTACCAGCTCGACGGCTGTCCGTACTGCGAGAAGGTCGCCGACCGACTGGACGAACTCGGGATCGACTACGACAGCGTCTGGGTCGAGGCGCTGCACTCGGAACGCGACGAAGTCAAACGGGTCTCCGGCCAGCGTGGTGTCCCGGTCCTGGTCGATGAAGACCGCGGCGTCACGATGGCCGAATCCGACCGCATCCTCGAATTTGTCGACACCACTTACGCGCCCGAGGCCCGGTCAGCGTAGAGATATTGGACGGCCGCACCGAGGCTCGCAAATAGCAGCGGCAGGAAGAACATCAGGATGAGGAGCCACAGCACTGCCGGTGCGGCCTGTCCCTCGCCCCCGCCGTCGAACACGACCGTCCGGACGAACACGAAGCTCCCTGCGAATCCCGTCACAACGTAGCCAAAGCCGATACCGGTCCCGACGAGCGCCGCTTCTTCGAGTAGACTGTCAGTTCGGGCATCGCCGCGGTAGCGCTCGAACAGCGCGCCGACGACGAGCAACGAGACGACGGGAATCAGGAAATAGACGATGGGGGGAACGCTCGCGCCCTGTGCGCCGTATAGGACGTTCCGCGCGGCCGAGCCGTACACCTCTGCATCTGCCGCGGTCACCAGCGTCGGTACGTGGTGGGCGTTGTACAGCACGAATCCGTACTGGATCAGTCGGTCCGATAGCTCCGGCAGGTCGACCGACGACGGGCCGGCGAGAAACAGCACGGCGACGAGCAGATACTCGACCGCCAGCGTCCCGGCGGCGACGCCGGCCGCCCTGAGCCACGGAAACGTTCGGAGGCTCTCGGCTAACAGGTGGCTCTCCGGCTGTGGTTGCTCGGCGGTGGCGGTTGGCGGTTCGTCGACCAGCGACTCCCTGACCGTCCCGGCTTCGGCCCCCTCCTCGGCCGCTTCGTCGGTCCCGTGTTCAGTCACGTCTAGCCGTATCAACTTCAATGACGGAAAAAAGGGTTCCGGTGGTCGCTACTCCGACTCGAAGTCGAGCGCCGCGCCGTTGATGCAGTACCGCTTCCCGGTCGGCTCCGGGCCGTCGTCGAACACGTGGCCCAGATGACCGCCACACTCGGCACAGACGACCTCCGTTCGCTGCATCCCGTGGCTGTTGTCCGGCCGTGTCTCGACGTTGCCCTCCTGGTACACGTCCCAGAAGCTCGGCCAGCCGGTCTCTGACTCGAATTTTCTGTCGCTGTCGAACAGCTCCGTTCCACAGCCGGCACAGGTGAACACGCCCTCGTCTTTCACGTCGATGAGGTCGCTGCTGAACCGCGGCTCAGTTCCGGATTCACGGAGGATCCGGTACTCCTCGTCGGAGAGTATTTCACGCCACTCTTCGTCGTTGTCCGGGAGTTCCCCTTCGGATTCACTCATGCCCTCTCGTACGTGCCCCAGCGGTAAAAACGTAGAGCCAGGGGTGGGATTTGAACCCACGAACTCTCGATTACAAGTCGAGTGCTTGGACCACCCAAGCTCCCCTGGCGCGGTTGCATGCCTGGGTTGTGTGGGGACCGTTTAGAGAGTATCGTTTTCGGTCGGCTTTTCGAGTTCGATCCGATGGGGTGTGTAGCCGTGCGCCCGGTAGAACTGTCGGGCGGACTCGTTGTCCGCCATCGCTTCCAGCGCGAGGACATCCGCACCGGCCTCGTGGAGTAGTTCCTCCGCCGCATCGAGCAGAGCGCTGCCGATCCCCTGGTCTCTGTGGGCGGGTTCAACGAAGATGTTCTCGATGATGCCCCGCGTCTCGTCTTGCTCGTAGCGGCCGCTATCGATGGTCACCATGACGAATCCGACGATCTGTCGGTCGAGTCGGGCGATACGGACGTTCTCGGCGACAATGCGCTGAACGACAGTCTCCCGGACCGCAGTCCTGTTTCGGTCCCCGAACAGGTGTGACCCGTGGGCACGCTGGCTCTCTGCCAGCCGAACCCACAGGTCGACGATGGTGTCGACGTCCTCCATCGAAGCGGTGGCGATTTCCACAGTGATACTCCGTGACGTACGGTCAAAACAGTTCGGCTACTCAGCTATCCGTCCACCGCGGGACGGGAAACGGGCTACGGTGGCTCATACGGATTACGGGAGACTATTTCGGAGGACGCCGACTCCGTTCCGTGGTCGGTGGACACCGAACATCGCTACAAGGATCCGGATCAGACGTCCCGACAGTCCGCACAGAGGAGCTGTCCGTTGAACGACGCCAGGTCCCGCGTAAACGTGCTACAGGCGGAACAGATACCCTGCTCATCGAACGAATCTTCGGCGGCGGACTGCATCCCGTCGGTGGTGGCTTCCCGGCCGGTCGTCGCAACCTGGGGCGTCTGTTCGACGACGTCCGTCGACTCGCTCTCTAACCTCGCAGTCGAGAGGATATCGTGCTCGGTCAGTGTCCCGAGCGGTTCACCGTCGTCCGTGATCAGCAGGAACTCAGCGGACCGCGTCGCCATTCGGTCCCGTGCCTCCGGGAGTCCGGCGTCAGGATCGATTGTCGGAACCGATTCACGCATCACGTCGCCGACGGTGGCAGTCTCCGGGTCGCCGCCGTCGACGATGTACGCAAGCACGTCCCTGTCCGTCGCGACGCCGACCGGGTCGTTCCCCCGCAACACGAGAATCGGCTGCTGGTCCTCGCGGATCAGCAACTCCGTCGTTTCGAGGAGGTCATCGGACTCGCTCGCGCCGACGTACTCTCGGTTCATAACCTCCCGCACAGTGACCTCTCCGTTCATGTGTAATGTTACCACACGACCGGTCTAAAAGATACCTCCACTACGTTTATATCGCCTGGTTCACAAGTTACTCGGTTGTCTCGGTTTCGATAGTGACTGCCTCGCCGGTCGCCCGGCAGGTCTCTAGTGCGTGCTTGGCGTCCATGCCTGCCGTAGCGGCCGTCCGCCCGCGTCCGACACCGACTTTCAGCTCCACGTCGACCGCTTCGCGGACGTGACTGATGGCGTCGTGGTAATCCGCTTCGTCCAGGTCCGGACAGACCGCGATGACGTTGTCGCCGCCGACGAAGAAGGACAGCGAGTCGTGGGCTTCACGCATGTACTTCATGAGCGACGCGTACCCCTGCTCGATCTGGATGAAGGTGTCGAACTCGTTGAGCTGATCGGTGTACTTCTCCGTGGCGTCGTCGACATCGAAATGTGCGAGCTGTACGTCCGTCGCCTTCCGGAACTCGTCGTCGATGGTCTGGCCGCGTAGCACTTCACGCCGGCCCTTGTCCTGTGCGCTGCCGGCCTCCTGGAGCTGTTCCGTCGCCGTTCCCAGCGCCGAGACGGGCGTCGTCCCCGTCGCCACGGAGAGACTCATGGTCACCGGATAGCGGTTGCCGACGGACTCCTGGATGAGGGCGTGTGCCTCCTCGTCAAGTCCGTTCGTCACGGCGATCATGTTGTCGAACCGCGAGAAGAAGATGTAGCCGTCGCGGTTCCCGAACAGTTGTGCGAGATCGGCGTACAACCGGGACTGGAGCGTCTGGAGGTCGACTTCGCGGCGGGGTTCAGGCGTCACAGTCCACGGCCCGTAGTTGTCGATCTGTATGTGGGTGATCTGGGTGTTGGTCACTGTCCATCGACAGTTTGGAAGCAACAGGTATTGCTCTGTCGAAATTTACCGGCAGCGTGGGCTGTGGGTCGATCCGACTACTATCGGATTGCGGATATGCGAGCCGATTCAACGGCGGTCAGTCGGCACCGCGTCGTGGCGCTGTATCTCGACAGTCCCGACCATGGAGTCGTAGGTTACGATATCCGTTGCCATCAGCTTCGGGAGGTGTTCGGTGAACAGTTCCTCGGTGAGTTCGTCTCTCGCAGCGTCGGCGACTGCCGCTGGCTCGATGTCACGCTCGGCCGCTAGAATCGCTGCTGCCAGTTCCGTCACGACTACCGGCTCGCCACGATCTGCCAGTATCGAGAGCGCGCGGCGGCGAGTGTCGTCCGACAACAGGTCGTCGACAACCTCCTCGGGGAGTCCCTGCCCGGTGTGGTCGCCGCTTGAAGATGTCGTCGCCATACGCGAGGCTACGCTGGCCTCCTACAAGTATGTGTCGTGCTCTCACACCACGTGATTACGCGTGCTCGAGTCTGTACGGCCACCAGTCCGCCTCGCGCAGTGCGCGCCCGAGTGCCTTGTGGAAGTCCGGGAAGTCCTCGAACTCCTCCTGGTCGACGTATTCGAAGATATCCGCCACGCTGACGACCGTCTCGTAGTCGATCCGAACCGGATGATCCCCGTACTGATCGACGTACTCCGCGGCGGTCAGCGGGAAGTCCTCGTCCTCGTCGACTTTCTTCGCCAGCACAGCGTGGCCGTACTTGCGCCGGCCCTCGCTTCCTTCCTCACCGTCCGGATCGTGTGGCCAATCCATACGCGGTTCTCTGGACACTGGCACAAAAAGGGTTTCTCTCCCCGCCTACAGCTCGAAGCCGCTGTCGTTTCGGCTGCCACCCCGCCGGAGGAGGGCGATGACGACGCCGAACAGCAGCAACGCACCGAGGAGCCCGCCGATGACAAGCATCGTACTGATGCCCATGACCGTGGCCGGAAGCGGTCCAAGTCCGACGCCGTCACCATCAACCGCGGGTTCGGTCCGGACCGCTGGCTCCGTTCCCGTGGATTCCGTCCCCGGCTCGGCGCCGCCGTTCTCGTCGGTCTGGAGCTGGCTCTCGGTCACCCGCACTTCGCCGGCCTCGATATCGTTGAAGCCGATCTGGTACTGCCCCGGCGTCGTCATGACCGTCGACAGCGTCACTGTCTGTTCGGACTCCGCCGGCACAGTCACCGACGTCTCGTTGACGACCTCGCCGTCGACCAGCATCTGCGCGTCGTAGGAACCCGGGGCACTGCCGGCGTTTTCGACGGTTCCCCTGACGCTTACCCGATGGCCGTCTGACGCCTGTTCGCTAACGACCGACGTTCGCGTGACGGTAAACGACGGCTCGATCCGACCGATGGCGTAGGCCGACGCACCCGCGGTGTCCGCCTCGTAGACCACGCGGTCGGGCTGTTCCGCAACGACGGTCGTCTCGGCGGCTCTCCAGGACCCGTTCGTGCGATGGTACACGCGGACATCCGACGCGGAGATCCCGGCCGACTGAAGTGCTGCACGGTCTACCGTGAACCGCATCGACGACGGCTCGACCCCGTCCGATGACCCCGCAGTCACCACGCCGAACACCGACGCGTCGTCCCCGGACGGAACCGGGATGTCTGCCGCGCCGGGGTCAGTGTACTCGGTCACGTCCTGCGTGAACGCCTGCTGTGACGCGTTGACGGTCCAGGACTGGACGGCGAAGGACCGGTTCGTCGGCTCCGATACGTTCAGTTCGTAGGGCTCGTTCGTCGGGACTGTCCCGGCGCGTATCCTGAGCTGTCGCGTATTCGCGTCCGGACGCGTCGTCTCGACAATCGCCGGCTTGACTTTGACCCGCCCGGCTGACTTCCCCGGGCTCTTGACCTTTATCCTGTACGTCCCGGGGGTGTCGAACTCCAGCGCCCGCGTCCGCTCGACCGACGAGCCAGCGTCGACGACCACCCGTTCGGTCGCTCTGGTTGTACCGTTGACGACGTACTCGACGGTCATCGCACCACCCGAGCTACCGGTGTTCTGGACCGTCGCCGTGACGTTTACCGATTCACCGGCCAGTATCTCGTTGGCGTCTTTCGACGCGCCGGACACGAACAGACTCGGTTCAGCAACAGCGGGACCTGCTGCCGTGGCTGCGAGGAGGAGGGCAACGGCACAGATGATCAGCAGGCCCGGAAGATGCTGTCCTGGGGACCTCTCTTCACGTACCATTGTACGGATATAATCCGGACCATCGACATAAAACCGCCCGATTGCCTTGATTCGGTAAACTGTCCCTACGAATCAGAAGGCAGCGAATTCTGTAATCCCCCTCTGGAGTTGCTCGGGCCAGGCAGAACGTTACTGTGGGCGAGATTTGCACTGAGCAGGACGGTCGCACTCACTGTGTTCGTTCGCTGCGACTTGCAGGGCTCAAATCCAGTTGCACCGCTCACTGCTCACTGTCGTTCGCAGAGAAGCGGTGGGACTGGGATTTGAACCCAGGAATCCGTGAGGATACCTGCTTTCAAGGCAGGCGCAATAGGCCGCTCTGCCATCCCACCGCAGTCGGGCATACTGCGTGGGCCTTCTAAGACCTGTCGGTCTCCCGGATCACGGTCGGATCGCCGTCGTCGTCGATGACACGGATTCCGAGGTCATTGAGGAACGCCGTCGTCCGTTGGGGGACGACCCGGCCAGCCCGGTTCCGGGCGCGTAACAGCGGAACCACGGTTTTGAGGTCCGCTCGCGTTTCGAGGACGGGCGTCGACGGGAGAAAGTCGACATCGAGACCGGCGTCCGCGGCGCGTTCGCCGATGGTTTCGACGGTCGGGGTGGCGTAGCTGTCCTCGAAATCTATCGGCTCGCCGAAGCCGGCGTAGTAGACGCGCCCGCCCTCCGCCGGGCCGAGAACCACGTCGCTGGACCGCAGTTTCATCGCCGCGCTGTCGATGAGTTGGCGGCTCAGCAGCACCGCACTCGGCTCGACGGCGGCGACGGTTGCGACGTCCTCCCGCTCAAGAAGGTGGGTGACGGTGTTGCCGACCCGGCCAGCGAACGTCGACCCGACTTGCACTTCGAACCGAGCGTTGCCGGGTGAGTCGAGGGCAGCCGTCACTGTCTCTCGCACCGCAACCTCGGGGTCTACGCCGTCCGGGACCTGTTCTTCGGGGCGGTAGTTCACTAGCAACTCGGCACCGCTGATCTCCACCGCACGACAGACATCGAGCAGCATGGCTTCGTACAGCCCGGCCGCCTCGGCGTCGTCCAAGAGGTCGCCCGCCAAGTCCTGTAACACGAACCCCTCGACTGGCGGATCCGCCAGCACAGTTACCGTGGTCATACTCCCCTCTCGGCCCGTCGGTGGTTAGTCGCTTGCGTTCCGGCGCAGCTACCGAACAGTTATAAGATGTGAGTAATACTTGATAACTAAGGAGAAACTATATGGAGTCAGTCCAGACCTACAGATGCGACGGGTGTGGGTCGGAGTATCGGGTCCGTGGGGAGTCACAGCCGAAAGTGGTGTGCCGCGACTGCGACCGCGAGGCGACGCTGTGTGGGACGGCGGCGGCACAGCGGGCGTACCACATCGGCTACACGCGGTATCGCGAGGCGCGTCGCCAGCTATCGGACGCGCTGGCGACCGTCGAAGAGGGGGAAATGACACTCGCCCGCGGGAGTTTCGACAGCGCGGCGACCGACTTCGAGGCGAGCGTCGAGGAGTTCACGACGGCTGTCGGTGAAGCTGACGACGACACGCTGGCCGAGTTATCGGAACGAGCGCGCAAGAAAGCGACCTGCCTCTGGCAAGCCGCCGAGTGGCTCAGCGGCATGACCTACGCCCGCGAGCAGGGAGAGTCGACACAGGCGACGCAGTACCGCCACGACGCCGAAAACAGGCTCCAGGCGGCCAAGGAGTACGGAACGGTGTCGCATCCGGACGAGGCGCTCCAGGACGCCGAAGTCGAAATCCGGACTGACGCCTGACTACCGCCCGCGCCGGCCCTTCGTCTGGCGGTAGTCCTGCCCGAGCGTCTCGCTGAGGTGCTCCAGAAACGCCGTCCGCTCCTCGTCGGTCTGTTCACCCGGTGGAATCATCGGAAGGATCTCGAACCCGCGGCCGCGGATCGTCGTCGCGTGGCGGTCCTCGATGTCGAGTTCGTCCTCGCTCATCGTCGTGTACTCGAAGGCCAGTTCTTCGAGCGGGCGCTGGCCGACCGGCAACAGGATTTCGGGGTTAATCATCCGGATCTCGCTGTTGAGATACGGTTCGCAGTTGACGACCTCCTCGTCGGTCGCCGCCCTGTCGGGATGGCGACAGCGGGTCACGTAGGTCAGGAAGGTGTTCTGCAGTTCCGGCCGCTCCGCGTCCGGGTCCGAACACATGTCGACCGCGGCGAGGATGTCGAGCAGTTCGCGCTCCTGTTCGCCGGTGAACGGTAGACCGGACTCGTCGGCGCCAGCCGCAGGCGAATCGCCAAGGACGATGAACTCGGCGCCCACGTCGCCGTAGCCGTGGACGACGTTCTCGCGCGTCTCACACAGCGCGGGGCAGTTCTGGCACTCCTCGTCCATCCCGAACGGGTTCGACTTTGACTCCTGTTCGGCGTCCATCTTACTCCTCGTCGACGGTCTTTGCGTGGGTGTCCGCGTCCTCGGGATCGTTCTGCGGGCTGGACGGGTGGTAGTCGGTGTCGTACTCGCCCGGCCGGTCGTCGAGGCGGTCGGGGTTGATGCGGCCGCCAAGCAGCATGAAATCGAGGACTGTGCAGGCGAGCATAGCCTCGACGACCGGGACCGCTCGCGGCGGCAGCACGGGGTCGTGCCGGCCGGTGACAGTGATCTCTTTCTCCTCGCCGGTTTCCCAGTCGACCGTCTTCTGGGTCTTGGGGATCGAGACCGGCGCGTGCCAGGAGACTTCCCCGTAGATGGGCTGGCCAGTCGTGATGCCGCCCTGGATGCCGCCGTGGTCGTTGCCGACCGGTGTCGGGTGGCCGTCCTCACTAAACTCCCAGTTCTCGGTGTACTCGCTGCCGCGGGTCGTCCGGGCCTCGCGGCCGATGCCGTACTCGAAGTCGTTGACGGCCGGGATGGAGTACATCGCCTGGCCGAGCCGTGACGGGAAGCTATCGAACCGCGGCGCGCCGAGGCCCGACGGGACGCCGCGACACTCGAAGTAGATCGCACCGCCGATGGAGTCGCCCGCCTTCTGGTGCTGGTCGGCCACGTCGCGCATCTCCTCGGCGGCCTCGGGGTCGGCACAGCGGACCTCGTTTTCCTCGCTGTGTTCGAGCATGTCCTCGAAGGTCACCGGCCCCGACTCCACGTCGCCGATCTGGCAGACGTGAGCCTTGATCTGGACGTCGTAGTCGGACTGTTCGAGGACCTGCTTGGCGACGCCGCCGGCGGCGACCCAGTTCACTGTCTCACGAGCCGAGGAGCGGCCGCCCCCGCCCCAGTTCCGGGTCCCGAACTTCGCGGAGTAGGTGTAGTCGCCGTGGGAGGGTCGCGGGGCCGTGATGAACGGCTCGTACTTGCCTGAGCGGGCGTCCTTGTTCTGGATGACCATCCCGATCGGCGTCCCCGTGGTGTAGCCGTCCTGAATCCCGGAGTTAATGGTCACCTTATCCGGTTCGCCCCGGGAGGTGGTTATCATCGACTGGCCGGGTTTGCGCCGGTCGAGGTCCTTCTGTATCTCTTCCTCTGAGAGTTCGACACCCGCCGGAACGCCGGAGACGGTACACCCCATCGCCTCCCCGTGGGACTCGCCGTAGGTCGTCATGCGGAACAGACGACCGAACTCGTTGCCGTTCATTACAGTGGTGTCGGGGTCGGGGGCATTTGAACCTTGTAGATGCGCCCGTCAGTCGTCGAGCCACCTGACGCGGTCAAGGAGCTGAACCGTCTCTGCCGCCCTGACCTGTTTCCTGAGAACCGCATCGTACACCTCGGTTGCGCTGTCGTCTGTCCGGGGCTCCCAGGCGTACCGTACCAGCGTGGTCTCCGGATACTCCGTGTGGATCTCACGGGCGAATCTGCCGGCTGCCGAGCCGGTGCGCATGCTTCCGACCACCACGCAGTCGAAGGCGTGGTCATCCAGCAGTGCCATCGCCCGGTCGGCGTTCGGTGTCGTTACTAACTCGACTGCCTCGCGTTCGTCGGCGATATCCGCCTGCAAATCGAGTAACAGCTGATCGTCATCGACGTAGAGGACTGTCGTAGTGTCCGCGGTAGGTTCCGGAGAGACGCTTGTTCGATTCACAACGTACGTTGTAAATATTCTTCGTCGCGTATAAGCGCACTTATCTATCAGATATATAATACTCTTTCATTGCAAAATATGGAACGTTGGCGACCCCTGAGCCTTATCGCTGTATGGCAGCGCCGAGCGAATCGAGCACGTCGAAGAAGCTCGGGAAGGACACGTCGACGTGTTCCGCGCCGGTCACCGTCGTCTCGCCGTCGGCGACCAGACCCGCAACGGCCAGCGACATGATGATGCGGTGGTCGGCGCGGCCCCCGACGGTCGCGCCGACGAGGTCGCTGTCTTCGCCGTACACGATGAGTTCGTCCTGTTTCTCCTCGACCGCTGCGCCCAGCTTCGTCAGCTCCTCGGCCATCGCGCTCACGCGGTCGGTCTCCTTGTACCGGACGTGCTCGGCGTCGGTGATCCGCGTGACGCCGTCGGCTGCGGCCCCCAGCGTTGCGATGGTCGGCAGGAGGTCCGGCGTGTCCTCGACGCCGACTTCGATGCCGGTAAGCGGGGACTGCGAGACGGCAATCTTCCCGGCCTCCCTGTCCCAGTCGAGGTCTGCCCCCATCCGGTCGAGGATGTCGACGATAGCCGCGTCGCCCTGTGCGCTGGGGAACGCCGACGTGACGCGCAGGCCGTCCTCGGCGGCGAGCGCGCCGGCCGCAAGCAGGTAGCTCATCGACGAGAAGTCCCCGGGGACGTTGTAGTCGCCGCCTTCGGGCGCGTAGGTCTGGCCGCCGTCGACGGCGAACCCAGCGTCGGTCTTCTCGGCGTCGACGCCGAAGTCATCGAGCACCTCCAGCGTGATGTCGACGTACGGCGACGATTTCAGCTCGGTCGTCAGATCGATGTCGATGCCCGCCGACGAGACGGCTCCGGCCATCAGCAGCGCGGTGATGTACTGCGAGGACACGTCGCCGGGGATTTCGACTGCACCGCCGTCGACGCCGCCGCCAACCACGAGCGGGGCCTGGCCGTTCCGGCGGGTCGACTCGGCGTCGCCGTCCAGTTGTCCGATGGCGTCGAGCAGCGGTCCCTGCGGGCGCGACCGGAGCGACTCGTCGCCAGTCAGCACCGCGATGTTGTCCTGCAGCGCGGCGGTGGCGGTGACCAGTCGCATCGTCGTCCCGCTGTTGGCGCAGTCGATGACATCATCGGGCGTGTTCGGCAGGCCGTCGAAACCCGTCACCTCAACCGTCGAGCCGTCCTCTGCCAGCGAAACGCTGCCGCCGTAGGCCTCAACCGCTCGCATCGTCGCCTTCGTATCTGCGCTCACGAGCGGGTCGTGGACTACTGCACCATCCGCATAGCCCGCGGCCAGCACCGCTCGGTGCGTGTAGCTCTTCGAGGGCGGCGCTTTCGCCGTCCCCTCGACCGTCGACTCGGCAATCGTGATGTCCATGCCCGGTCGGTAGCGGGCGTTCGACAAGAGGCTACCGCTCTCACCCACCAGCGAGAGCAACGACCTTGTGGCTGGCAGCGGTACCACCGCTATGGTCCCAGGGATGGACGGCGCGACCGCTGTCGTCACGGGCGCGAGCAGAGGCATCGGTGAGCAGATAGCCCACGCAGTAGCGGCTGCGGGGGCACATACGGTCATCTGTGCCCGCGACGCCGAGGCGCTCGACGGGGTTGCAGCCGACATCCGGGACGCGGGCGGCTCCGTGACCGCGATCCGAGCCGACGTACGCGACGAGTTCGACGTGGAACGACTGGTCGAAACCGCCACGCGCGAGGGTGAGGGCGCGATACAGTACGTCGTCGCCAACGCCGGCGTCTACCACGGAACCGCCGGCGAGACTCCCCTTACGGAGGAGTCCTACGCCGCCTTCGACGACCACCTCCGGACGAACGCCCGCGGCGTGTTCTCGACGATTCGCGAGGCCCTGCCACACCTCGGTTCGGACGCCCGCATCGTCGTCCCGACGGGCGTCGTCGCCCGCGAGGGGATGCCCGGCTACGGTTCCTACGCGGTTTCGAAGGCCGCCGCGGAGGCCGTCGCCCGTGGGTTCGCCGCCGATCTGGATATCCCGGTCGGCGCAGTCGATCCCGGACAGGTCGCGACGGACCTCTCGGGCGACGGCGGCCGCGACCCCGAGACGGTCGCCGAGATGGTGCTGTGGGCGCTCCGCGACGCGGACCCGTCGGCGCTGGACGGCGGCGTCCTCGACTGGGGCGACTATCGGTCGGCGACGCGGTGACCGCCACCGATGGGTTTATTAGTAACAGACCAGTGATTGTAGGTAATGACTATTAACTCGAACTCAGTTTTTAATAACACTGGGCGAGTGTCTGCCGCTGGTATCGCAAGTGTCGTGGGCCTGGTGGTCCTGTCCGCCGTCGCAGTCACCGGCGGGGCGAGCAAAGTTCTAATCATCTCCTGGGTTGCATTCGTGGCGATGGCACTGGGCGCGTGGCTCGGTGCGCAGGCCGACGAGACGAACCCCTATCGACTGGTCTGGGGCTACGGACTCGCGAGCGGGGCGATGGTCACGTCGGCGGCCATGTTCCTCGTCCCGCAGGCGATGGGCCTGGGCGGCCAGGCCGGCGCGGCGCGCATCGGCGGTATCGGCATCGCCGCCGGACTGGTCGTCGGCTACGGCACCCACACCATCGGCCACCGGCTGACCCACGTCGAGACCTCCTTCGATATGACGACGCTCGCCATCGCCGCCCACGCGCTCTCGGCGGGGCTGGTCATCGGGCTGGTCTACGCCTCGATGCCCGAACTGGGCATCCTGCTCGGCCTCGCCATCGTCTCGCACAAAGGGCCGGCCGGCTACGCTGCCGCCCGCCGACTGGGCCGTGACGGCAAGTCGGCGACCGCGCTGTTGCTCCCCGCGGCCGGCGTCGGTCTGACGGCGATCCCCTCGGCACTCCTGCCGGTTCCGGAGTCCGCCCTTCTCAACGCCGTTATCTTCGGGTTCGCCGCCGGTATCTTCCTCCACGTGGCGATGGATTTCCTGCCGAACTGCGAGGCCGGCAGCGAGATCGACGAGGTCTGTTCGCTGCACGAACACTCCCACGACCTGCTCGATGAACTCCGAACGCACGCCGTCGCGTCGACGGTCGTCGGCGCGGCCGTCGTCGTGCTGGCGTGGGTCGCTATCTGAGCCTCGCTGTCACCGCACGGGCACGGTCACGGAGACACGGGTCCCGTCAGCATCGGTCCGGATGTCGATATCGCCACCGACGTAGCTGATAAGCCAGTACGCGAACCACAGTCCCAGCCCGGACCCGTGTTCGAGCGGCTTTTCCTCCGCCGCTTCGATCACCCGCCGCTCCCGGTCCGGAACGCCCGGCCCGTTGTCCGAAATCGTCACTGTCGCTGTCGTGTCGTGGCGCGCTGTCCGGACGGTGACTCGCGGCGCCGATGCGTCGGAGTGCTTGATGCCGTTCTCGATGAGTTCCTGCAACGCCGGGACGACTTTCGCGTCTATCGTGGACGACGAGAGGGAGTCGCTTTCGACGACGAACTCGGCGTCGGGGTATGCCGCCGAAAGACCGTCCGTGATGTCACTGAGGACCGCTTCGAGTTCGCGCTCGACATCGTCGGTGAGTGAGTCCGCGAGCAGTTCCTGCACGTGGTGGGCTTTCTCGCTGATGTCGAGGAGTGACTGCACGTTCGCTTTGATCGTCTCGAGATGAGCGAGCGCGTCGTCGTCGTCGACCAGGTCCGTTAGAATATCCGCACGCCCGCTGATCGTCGTTCCGTTGTTACGGAGATTGTGACGGAGGATCCGATGGAAAACGGTGAGTTGTTGCTCGCGAAGCCGGCGGCCGGTGATTTCGTCCTGCATCCCGACAAAGCCTTGGATCGTTCCGTCCGTGTCCTGGATCGGGGCGATGGTCTGGTTGATGATGAACCGCTCACCGGACTTTCGCTCGTTTACGATCTCGCTCGTCCAGACCTCGCCGCGACAGATCGTGTCCCAGAGACGCTCGTAGAACTGTTCGCTCTGTTCCCCCGACTTGAGTATCCGCGGCGTTCGACCGATTGCCTCTTCGGCGCTAAACCCGGTTAGCTCCTCGAACGCTGGATTGACGTATTCGATGATACCGTAGGTGTTCGTTATCAGAATCGCGTGGCCCGCGTGCTCGACGGCGTTTCTGAACCGCCGGAGTTCGCTGTTTTGCTCCCTGAGATCCTCGACGAGGTCCTCGGTGTGGCTGCGCCGTGCGAGGAGGTTTGCGACGGTTCGAAAGAGCGCCTGCGTGTCCACCGGCGCTGTCACGATGTCGTTTACCACGAGTGGCTGCTCGGCAGCGTCGATATCGGGCAGATCAATCCTGCCCGGCGTCTCCTCGCGACGGACCAGAATCACGGGACAGAACACCGGATCTTCACGGCCTTTGTACTGCTCTATCGCCGCCCTGTATTTCGGAAACGACGCCTCGTCGACGATGTGGAGATCCACCTCCCGGAACTCGTCGTCCGTGATCGGCGTGTGGTGCTCGGCCACGATGGTGGCGAGTGCCTCCCGGTTGCCATCGCCGGCCAGCAGTAATTGGATGTCGGCCATCGGTGGTTAGCGAGTGGACGAGCGTCCGCTGCTGTCTCCATGCCGTTCGGGAACGCCCTCGAACACGCCGTGCATCCCCGAGACGGGGTCACCGACTTGCAGGCCGTCGGCCGTTATTTCGAACCGGCGAGGGACCGCCTCGAACCCGCCGACGCGCTTTTTCAGCGCGCCGACGACCCGCTGGAGTTCGCCCTCGACCTCGATGTAGTTCTCGAAGACGATGTTGTCGGCGAGGTAACTGACGTTCTCGCTCGTGGGCTCGTGCAGCCCCGTCACGTCTCTGCGCTGGTCGATCAGGATGACGGCGGTGTTCCAGCGTGTGAGATGCTGTGTCAGGGCGTGGAGCCGTCGACGCAGTTCCACGTCGTCTTGCCCGTGCTTGATCGCGTTCTTGTAGCCCGCGATGCCGTCGACAACCACGAGTTCGGCCCCGCGCTCCGCGGCCTGGGTCGTCACGCGGTTCGCGAACTCCTCGGGGGACAGCGCTAGCGACTCGATCTCCTCGATGCGGAGTGTCCCCTCGTCACGCAACTGCGAGATCGGTATCTCGAACGTCTCACAGCGGTGTGTGAACGTGTCGATGGACTCGTCGAACAGGTAGGCCAGCGCCGGGGAGCCGTCCGCCGCTGCGGAGGCAAGAAATTCCGTCGCCGTCGTCGACTTGCCGACGCCGGACGGGCCGCTGAGAATCGTCACCGTCCCGCGTTCGAGTCCGCCATCGAGGAGCGCGTCCAGTTCCGGCACCCCGGCGGAGAACTGCGAGGGGTCGAACGACCGCGTCCGTCGCTCCGGTTCGAGCGCCGGATACACTTCGACGCCGGACTCGCGGATCTCCATCCCGTGTGACCCGTCCCGTTGGCCGATGCCGCGATGCTTGCGCAGTCGAATCCGCCGGCCCGCTCTCTCGTCGCCGTAACTGAGTGAAATGATGCCGTCGCTGAGTGATCTGAGCTGGGTGTCCATCTGGTTGCTCGGCGTCTTGGTCGCCAGCACGGTCGTCTCCCTGTCCTGCAGGAAGCGCGCGAAGGAGATGACGCGCTTGCGAAACTGGTACTCGGTCGGTTCGAGGTACTGGAAGTGCGTGATCGGGTCGATGAGCACGCGGTCCGGGTCCACCCGCTCGATAGCCTCGCGGATATCCGAGATCAGGTGCCCGTCCTCGACGTCTCGCGGCTTGACCACGTCGTAGGATTCGGCCTCCATGAAGAACTCAGAATCGGGTCCAACGTCGAGAAACGTCGCGTCGCCGATATCGATGCCGAGTTCGGCGGTGTTGGCCAGCAGGTCAGTAGCCGACTCTTCGGCGTGGATGAACAGCACGTCGTCGCCGGCTTCGAGCCCCGCTTCGAGAAACTGCGTCCCGAGCAGTGTTTTACCGGTCCCTGGCGGCCCGATAACGAGATACAGTCGCCCCTCCACCAGTCCGCCTCTGAGAAGTGAATCAAGTCCGGAGATACCGCTGGAAAGCCGCGTGAACTGCCGCGCGGAAGAGGTCATAGGCGGAGTATCAGTCGGTGGCTAATAAGTATCTCGCGAGAAATCAACGCGTGATAACGGAGGCCAGGCCGGCGAAGCAGCGACCACTCGCGTCGCTCGTGGTCGTCCTACTTCTCGTCGAGCAACTGCTCGGCCAGAATCGGGGCAAACGTCCGCAAACCACCTTTTTTACCGTCGGGTGTGCTCCCAGTGGTCGCACACCACTCGGTAAAAAACGTGGGCGAAAAAGCGACCACTCGCGCTGCTCGTGGTCGTCCTACTCCTCGTCGAGCAACTGCTCGGCCAGAATCGGGACGAAAGTGCCGATGTCAGTGACCATTCCGACCGCCTGTGCGGAGCCGCGGTCGAGGAGTTGCGTGACGGTGGCGGGGTTGATGTCGACGCAGACGACCCGCGTCGTCGAGGGGAGGCAGTTCCCGACGGCGACCGAGTGCAGCAGCGTCGAGAGCATCAGCACCATGTCGGCCTCGTGGGCCTGCTCGCGGATGGCGTTCTGGGCTTCGACGGCGTCGGTGATGGTGTCCGGGAGCGGGCCGTCATCGCGGATGGAGCCCGCGAGAACGAACGGCCGGTCGTTGTCGATGCACTCGTACATCACGCCGGAGCCGATGGTGCCGGAGTCGACGGCTTCCTCGATGCCACCCTCGCGGATGACCTCGCTGATGGCGTAGATGTGGTGTTTGTGGCCGTGACGGGGATGGTCGAGGCTCTCGGTGTCCATCCCGAGCGAGGTGCCGTAGATGTCCCGCTCGATGTCGTGGACGGCGAAGCCGTTGCCGGCCGAGAGCATGTCGACGTACCCCTCGCGGACGAGCCGGGCGAGGTCCTCTCGCGCGCCGGAGTGGATGAGGGCCGGCCCACAGACCGCCATCACCTTGCCGCCCTCCCTTTTCGTCTCCTTGATCGCGTTCGCGATCTTGCGGATGGTCGACTCCGACGGGCGCTCTGAGGAAACGCCGCCCTGCATGAAGCCGAACGCGCCGCCGGAGTCGCGGGGTCGTTCCGGGGGCTGGACCTTGATGCCGGTCTCGTCGGTGACGACCATGTCGCCCTCCTCGATGGCGTTCAGGACTTTGGTGTAGGCTCGGGGGCCGTCTTCACTGTCTTCTACTACTACGGCGCAATCCATCTCCATGTCCTCGACCTCGATCCACTCGCCGCTGTGGCGGATGTACGTCGGGTGGTTCGTCGTCGAGTAGAAGCCGTGGGGGACGACCTGGTCGTCGGGCGCGGGCACGAGCGTGGCGTCTTTCGGGTCCGAAGGGTTGACGCCGTGCTGGTGGAGTTCGTGGACAATCGACTGCAGTTGCTCCTCGTCGTCGGCCTCGACGAGCATCCGGGCGTAGGACTCTTCGTCTTTGTGGCGGCCGATATCGAACTCCTGGACGGAGAAGGAGCCGCCCAGATCCATGATGATGCCGAAACAGGACTGCATCATCCCGGAGTCGATGATGTGGCCCTCTAGCTCGACTTCGCGAGAGACGGTCATGGCGAAGACATGGAGGCAGGTGTGTAAGACGGTTTTGGGTCCACGCTACCCGGCGGCCCGGCTACTGCCCGTGGACGTGTCGCTGTACGGCCCACGAGCGCCCCTCGCTGGTCTCACACAGGCGTTCGAAGAACCGCCGCAGGCCGTCGGACTCCGTGGTCGGCAGGACGTGCAATCGAACCGTCCCGTCGCGGACGGCGACGCGGAACACGTCGGTCGTCTCCTCGTCGCGGACCAGCCACAGCGGCATCGGCAGGTCGTGGAAATCGCCGTAGCGGTACGGCCCGTCGTCGAGGATATCGACGACTGTCTCGGCAAGTTCCGACGTCGCCCGCTCGCTCTCGGGCGTGAGGCGAAACTCCGTCCCGCCCTCGTATTCGACCCCGCTCCCGTGCGGAAAGCGCCGCTGTGGGTGTGCCGGGATGCTGAACGAGGGGTCCGTGGTCATCTACGAAGTGGTTGGGCGTGATACAATTTAAATTCGCGGGCGGGGAAACGCGATGGTCGGGGTACCGTGGCAGCTACGCGCAGCGTCGACCGCCACTGCTGGATTTATCCGCCAGCGGCCCCTGTTTTCGGCCATGTGCGGTCGCTACAGTCTGTTCGCGCCTCGCGAGGCCATCGAAACACGGTTCGACGCCCAATTCGCCTTCGAGTACGAGCCGCGGTACAACGCCGCTCCGAGCCAGGACCTGCCGGTCATCACCGCCGAGTCGCCCGGCACAATCCAGCGGATGGAGTGGGGGCTGATTCCGGCCTGGGCCGACAGCCGAACGGACCACGGCCACATCAACGCCCGCGCCGAGACGCTGACCGAGAAGCGCTCGTTCGCCCAGGCCTACGAGTCCCGGCGCTGTCTGGTCCCCGCTGACGGGTTCTACGAGTGGGTCGATGAGGACAGCGGCAAGCAACCGTATCGCGTTGCCCTGCCGGACGACGACCTGTTCGCGATGGCGGGGCTGTACGAGCGGTGGGAGCCGCCACAGCGCCAGACTGGACTGGGGGAGTTCGGCGCGAGCGGAGACGATTCGAGCGGCGAAAACGATATCGTCGAGTCGTTCACTATCGTCACGACCGAGCCCAACGACGCAGTCAGGGACCTCCACCATCGGATGGCCGTCATCCTCGACTCCTCGGAGGAGTCGACGTGGCTGCGCGGTAGTGTCGACGCCGTGTCCGCATTGCTTGACCCGTACGACGGGCCGATGCGAACCTATCCGGTGTCCTCAGCAGTCAACAGCCCCAGCAACGACTCGCCGGAACTCATCGAGCCGGTCGGATAGCGACGACGGGGGTGCAGTTACTCGCTGGGCGCGTGCTGTCGCTTGAACTGGTGGAGCATCTTCCAGAGCGTGTCTTCGTCAACCTGGTTTTCGGCGACGGAAAGCTGGCGGTACAGGCCCTCGGAGACGGTAATCTCGGGCATCACTGGATAGGTGGTCTCGTGACGACATAAGCTTCCGGCGACTCGAAACCGAGTGAATCTATTCAACCCACAGTATTCTGGGTGTGCAGTTAGGGGCGCCAATCGCCTTCCCTCGGTGTATGCAGTCGTACGCCCAGCGAGACGACGACGGAACTGTCGCAGCCAGCGTGACTGAGCTCATCGGTGACACGCCGCTGGTCTGTCTCGACAGCTTCGCGGACAATCTGCTCGGCAAGGTCGAAGCGGCGAACCCCTACTCCGTCAAGGACCGCATCGCGCTGTACATGGTCGAGGCGGCCGCCGAATCCGGCGACCTCCCCGACGACGGAACCGTGGTCGAAGCGACCAGCGGCAACACCGGCATCGGGCTGGCCGCCGTCTGCGCCGCCCGAGGGTACGACTGCGTGCTGACGATGCCCGAATCGATGAGCGAGGAGCGCCGGCAGTTGCTGTCGGGCCTCGGCGCGGATCTCGAACTCACGCCGGCAGACGGGGGCATGAGCGGCGCAATCGAGCGGGCGAACGAACTGGCGGACGAGCCTGGCACCGTCCGTGCCCGGCAGTTCGAGAACGAGGCGAACCCGCGGGCCCACCGCGAAACGACCGGCCCGGAGATCTGGTCGGACACCGACGGCGACGTGGACGCTGTCGTCGCCGGCGTCGGGACCGGCGGCACGATCACCGGCATCTCGGAGTACATCGAGGAGGAGGTCGGCGCGGACCTCACCTCTGTCGCCGTCGAGCCGGAACAGTCCAAACTGCTCTCGGCGGATGATCCGGACAGCCACGACATCCAGGGCATCGGTCCCGGGTTCGTTCCTGACATCCTCCGGCGCGACCTCGTCGACGAGGTTCGGACCGCAAGCAAGCAAGCGTCCGTCGAGGCGACCCGCCGACTCGCCAGCGAGGAGGGACTCATGGTCGGCATCTCCTCGGGCGCGGCGCTACACGCGGCCACGGCGTACGCGACCGATAACCCCGACGAGACGGTGGTCGTCGTCCTGCCGGACACCGGCGAACGATATCTCTCGACGGATCTCTGGGACTAAGCGAAGCGTTGCGACGCTGCGGGAAAACCGACCTTACGCGACCCGACCGAACGCCAGCGTGCCGCTGATGCTCTCGATGTAGGCTTCGACAACCTGCCCTTCGCGCGCGCCGGAGACGAAGATGGTGTATTTCCCTTTCTCGGCGACGCCGTCGCCCTCGCGGCCGGTGCCGGTGATCTTGACCTCGTAGGTCTCGCCCTCTTCGAGCGTGGGTCGGTCCCGCTGTGCGTTCGAACTCGCACCCTTGGCGACCGGCCGGAACGCACCACAGGCCTGACAGCGGAGCATGTCGACGCCGTCCTCGTTCTTGAGGACCGTGTCGGGCAGGCCACACTCGGAACAGGTGACGTACTCGGCGACGTACGCGTCGATTGCGGCCTCGAAATCGGCGGTGTCGAACGAGCCGTTGTAGCGGGCTTCGCCCCCGTCGAACTGGCCGTTGGTCCCGAACTCGCGCTGGATGGCGCGGTGGAGATGCTGCGCGTCCCGCGAGACAGCGTCAGCGATGGCTTCCAAGTTCGTCAGGCGCGTGAACGCCCCGTCGGTCTGGCCCTCGGGGTCCGGGATCGAGAGCCGTTCGCCGGCTTCCCGGGGCTGGTCTGGTAGCACGTCGTACGCACGCTGTAGGGCGGACTCGTAGTTCATACGTTTTAGACGGTGCTGGCACGTAAATGGATTCCGTCACATCTGTGCTTGCTTATCGGCCAATGATATTAATACTGAGAGTGGACAACTGGTTGACATGGATCAGCACGAACAGCCCGCGGAGACAGCGGGCTTGCCGTCCGAGCGACTCGATGCTCTATTACGGGCGCTGGCGGCCGAGCCCCGACGGATGGTGTACACCTACCTCGCCGAGCACGACGCAGCCGCAATTACGGAACTCACTGACGTAGTCGTGGGCTGGTCACGAGCGCGCGGCCGAGCCACCGACGCCGACAACTGGGACGATACCCGCACTGCGCTCCACCACCGCCACCTCCCCGTTCTCGATGACGCTGGCGTCATCTCCTACGACGCCGACCAGCAGACTGCGACGCTGGCAGCACTGTCGCCGGCGACGACCGAGGTCCTTGAGACGATTACCGATCTGGACACCGACGAAACAGACCGCGAGGACTGATCGTGGATCGATGACAGTCCGTACGCTCCTTCGGCGCTTCGAGGGCTCGGACTTGGCGATGACTGTGTACGGCCCGCCGGCAGCGACGACTCTGGTTGAGCGCCTGGCAAGCCAGGGGATCGACGCCACCTGGCGGAAACTCCCGACCGGACAGCAGGATGCGTTTGTCGTCATCCACCGGGACGGCGCGTTCGCCGAGACAGTTCCGCTTGCGGCGGTGGAGTCGTTCCTGTGTGAGCCGACGATCGGCGTTGACGACAGCGAAACGGCTGACAGCGATCCGGGCCGGCAGCTTCTCCGCTCGGCGCTCGCGAACACGCTCCTGTCATCGCTCACACCGGCGCAGTTGCTCGCCACCTCCCACGAGTTCGAGGACAGAGCCTACCGCGTCGGGGAGGGCACCCTTCGGGTAAGCTTCCAGTCGCTGTCGATCTTCCGCTCTCAGCGTGCCCGATACGAGACGCTTGCCAGTGACACGGACCTCGACATCCACGTGTACGGCAAAGCCGACTGGGTGCCGCCGGCAGTTCCCGGGATCTCGTTCCATCCGCTCACAGACGGCGTTCTCGACCAGGTGTGGCTGCTGGCGTTTGACGCCGCCGGTGACGATCAGAACAAGTGCGCGCTCGTCGCCGAAGAAACCGCGGACGGCCCGTTTCGAGGCCTCTGGACGTACAACCCTCGGCTAGTAGACGAAATCATGGCGACGGTTGCGGCAGTCGACGAGTAGCAGCGGAAAGCGCGGCGGTCTGAAAGAACACATGGGGATGCTACTGCTGACACGTCAACGGCACCCGAAGCCCGAGCCCGTCGCGCTCGATAGCCGTTCCGAAGGGTCGAGAGCGCGCTCGCAGTGTCTTCCGGAGCCACTCCGCCACCGCTTCGTCGGCGCGTCCGACCTGCGTGTACGCGTTCTCGACCGGCGTGAGGTCGAGCGTGGCCAGTCGCCCGTTCTCGATTCGGAGTTCGAACAGGAAGCTCCGGTCGTTGCGGTAGCCGTCCTTGATCGCGTAGTCGTCGACGAAATTGCCGGTGTCGTACATGATAGGGCGACCGCGGTACACCTCGACCCCCTGGATGACGTGGGCACTGTGGCCGTGAACCACGTCGGCCCCGTTGTCCACCAGCCAGCGAGCGAAGGCCTGCTGTGTCTCGCTCGGTTCCGTCACCCAGTTCGGCCCCCAGTGGGCGGTGACGACGAGCAGGTCGGGATCGGCGTCCCGGGCCGCCGTCAGCGCGTCCCCGACGCGGCGACGAGTCAGCGGGTGGTTCGGGTCCAGCGGTGCGTAGGCCGTGCCGGGGCTGTCGTCGTCGGCCGCGTAGCTCGGCGACTGGTCGGTCACCGAGACGACGGCGACGGAGAGCCCGGCGATGTCGACGAAGGCCGGTTCGAAAGCTGTCTCTCTGTCGGTGCCGGCCCCGGCTGAGGCGATGCCGCCGTCGCCGAGGTGCGCCGGCGTGTCAGTCAGCGCCGCCGGGCCGAAATCGAGCAGGTGGTTGTTCGCCAGTCCGGCACAGGAGACGCCGGCGCGGTTCAGTGCGGGGACGGCCCATCCGGGGCTCGACCTGAAGTGGAACGTACGGCCGGGCCGTGGTTCGCCGCGGTCCGAGACACAGCATTCGAGGTTCGCCACCAACCCGTCGAGTGATTGGAGTCGGTCGAGCATCGACCCCCAGACGGCCGTTGGTCCGTCGGGGTCATCGCGCCAGCGCTCATCGACGCTCCGGCCCAACATCACGTCGCCGACGAACCCGATGCGCAGCGACGCGTCCGCCGGGACCGACGGCGGACACGCCACGTCCGCGTCGCCAGCGGCACCCAGACAGCCCGAAACGGCGGTGAGACTGCCGAGTGCGGGGCCGCCGCTGGCGAGGACGGTTCGGCGAGTCGGTGCCACAGTGAATAGAACATCGACTGGGACCGTCTTGAATCTCGGTGGCTTAAAAAACCACCCAGGGTGTGTCGTATCGAGACACACTCAGACTGGTTACTTTTAGTAATCTACCCTCTATCCAGGCATGTCAAGCGACACCACGCGTGACTACGACGCGGACGAGGAGTGTACGACAACGGAGTCGTTCGCCGACCACGGCCTCGACGACGGTAGCGTCCTCATCAGCCGGACGTACAACCGGATCGCGGCGGACGGCGAACCAACGTTCGAACCGACTCCGGAGTTCTTCGACACGCTGGAGGCGGCGTTCATCTGGGCCTACATCGGCACGATTGACGAACCCGGCGTCCCGCCCCACGTCGAAGCAGCTATCGAAGACGCTCGGGAGTTCACGCGCCAGGAGTTCGCGGACGATCCTGACGCGGACCTCCGAACAGACGTGATTCCGACGTTCTACCAGCAGGGCGCCGGCTTCCACTGCGCGTACCGCGAGTAAAAAAGCAACCGCGGGCAGACTGCACCGCGGGCCGGTCTATTCGAGGTGGTGGTAGTCGAGTTCGTAGCCGACGTCGACCGCCTCGCTGACTTCCTCGCTCGGCTCGGCGACGCCGCGGGTCGTCAGTTCGAGCCCGGTATCGCCGCGGTCCACGAGGATGTTCCGCCGCCACTCGGGGTCCACGTCGGGCGCGTCGGTGCGGTAATGTGCGCCGCGGGACTCGTCGCGCTTGCGCGCACCCAGCAGCAGCGCCTCGGCGACCGTGAGGCTGAACGAGAGGTCGACGGCGAGTTCGAACGACAGGGTGGTCCGGTCGCCGTCGACGCCGATGTTCCCCGTCCGCTCACGGACCTCACGAAGCTTCTCCAGCCCTGTCGACAACGACTCCTCGTTTCGGAGAATACCGGCGTGCTCCCACAGCAGGTCGCCGAGGTCCGCGAGTAGCCCTTCGGGTGTTTCGTCCCCGTCCGACGCCTCCAGTTCTTGCAGCGACCGGAACTCACGCTCAGCGATGGCACGCTGGCCAGCCGGCAGGGCGGTGTCGCTGTCGCCGTCTGTGACCTGCGCCGCGACGTGGTCGCCGACGAGCGCGCCGATGGCGACCGTCTCCGCCAGCGAGTTCCCGCCAAGTCGGTTCGCGCCGTGAACACCTGCCACCGTCTCACCGACAGCGTAGAGCCCACCAACGCCGGTTTCCCCGGTCTTGAAGTCGATGTCGACGCCACCCATCGAGTAGTGGGCAGTCGGTGCGACTTCCATCGGCTTCTCCGTGATGTCGACGCCGAGGTCCATGAACCGCTCGTACATCCGCGGGAGCCGCGATTTGATGTAGTCGTCGTCGCGGTGCGAGATGTCCAGATAGACGCCATCGTTCTCCGTTCCACGGCCTTCGCGGAGTTCCTGCGCGATGGCGCGGGCCACCACGTCCCGCGCGTCGAGTTCCATCTGATCCGGCGAGTACTCCTCCATGAACCGCTCGCCGTCTTTGTTGAGCAGTCGCCCGCCCTCGCCGCGGACCGCCTCGGTGACGAGTCGGCCGTCCCAGTCCTCGCCGTAGCGGTCGCCGACCATCCCCGTCGGGTGGAACTGGACGAACTCCATGTCCATCAGCGACGCGCCGGCTTCGAGCGCCAGCGCCGGGCCGTCGCCGTTGTTCTCCTCGTCGCGCGAGGAGTGGCGGTTGTACAGCGCGGAGGAGCCACCCGCTGCCAGAACGACGTGGTCGGACTCGAACAGGACGAACTCCCCGCTCTCCATGTCGTAGCCGGCCGCCCCGTAGACCTGATCGCCATCCGAGAGCAGGCGCGTGATCATCACGTTGTCGCGGTAGGGAATGTCGAGCGACTGGGCCTTCTCCACGAGCGCATCGAGCATGGCCTCGCCCGTGCGGTCGCCGACGAAGCAGGTCCGCCGGAACGACTGCGCGCCGAAGTACCGCTGATTGATCTTCCCCTCGTCGGTCCGGTCGAAGGGCATCCCCCAGTCGTCGAGTTCCCGGATGCGGTCGGGCATGTGTCTGGTCGTCAGCTCGACTGCCTTCGGGTCGTTGATGAAGTGCCCTTCGTCCAGCGTATCCGCGGCGTGGATGGTCCAGTCGTCCTCGGGGTCGAGCGACCCCAGCGAGGCGTTGATCCCGCCGGCCGCCCACGTCGTGTGTGCGTCGCCGTGGTCGCGTTTGCCGATGACCAGCGGCTCGACACCGTTCTCGGCGAGCCCGATAGCGACCCGTGCCCCGGCAGCGCCAGCGCCGACGACCAGCACCGGGACCGACACCGTCTCGTAGTCGACCGACACGTCCCCGTCGGTCGCAAGCCCGGTCGTCCGGGCCTCGGCAGCCTGCTCGCCGTCAGCAGATGGCTTCTGTGGTGTCATCACTGATTGTAGGGGCCGTGGACGTATAGGGCTTCGCGCGCACGCGCACGAGAGACGGCGGTCAGCTATGGTCCGCCGATGATATGTGCATCTTCGGGGTCGAAGCCGACCGTTACGGTGCCCTCCGGCGGCTCCTCGGTCCGCAACAGAAGCTCTTGACCGTCCCAGTCGAGGTGAACGCGCGTCGTTTCCCCGAGGAACTCCGCGCTGGTGACTGTCGCCGTCACCGCGTTTCGGTCGGTGTCGACCGTAAGCCGTTCCGGTCGCACACAGAACGTGAGTCTGTCGCCGGGGGAGACAGTGGACGCCGGGCCGCTGTCGCCGTCTAGGACCACCGACAGCGTCGTGCTGCCGACCGTCACGGCCGCGACGGGTTTGTCTCCTCCGCCGTCGGAATCGGCGCTCGACCGCACGGTTGCCACCTCGCCGCTGAGGACGTTGTTGTCGCCGACGAAGGTGGCGACGAACTCCGTCGCCGGCTCGCGGTAGACAGTCCGCGGCGGCGCGACTTGTTCGGGCCTCCCGTCGCGCATGACCGCCACACGGTCCGAGACCGCCAGCGCCTCCTCCTGATCGTGGGTGACGTATATCGTCGTAATGCCCAGCTCCTGCTGAATCTCACGGACCTGCACACGCAACCGTTCCCGGAGCTTCGCGTCGAGGGCGCTCATGGGCTCGTCGAGCAGGAGTACGTCGGGGCCGGGGGCCAGCGCGCGGGCCATCGCCACCCGCTGTTGCTGGCCGCCGGAGAGCGTGTCCGGGTCGCGGTCCACCATGTCGCCCAGATCCACCAGTTCCAGCAGTTCGCGTACTCGCGCCTCGTCGCTGCCGCCGCCGGGCGGATCGGCGAACGAGAGCCCGTAGGCGACGTTCTCCCCGACGGTCATGTGCGGGAACAGCGCGTAGTTCTGAAAGACGACACCGACGTCGCGGTCCTCCGGCGGGACGCCGGTGACGGGGTCGCCGCCGAACCGAACTTCCCCCCGCGTCGGCGCTTCGAAGCCGGCGATGAGCCGGAGCGTCGTCGTCTTGCCACACCCGGAGGGACCGACCAGTGTGAAGAACTCGCCCTCCCGAACAGCGAGCGAGAGGTCGTCGACGGCGGTCGTCTCGCCGTAGCGTCTGGTGACGCCGTCCAGTTCGACGGCCGGTGTGCCGTTCCGATCCACGCCAGCACTGTCCGACGGCGACTCCTTAGAACCCAACGTCGTCACCCCCGAGCCGGTCGATGAGCAGGAAACTCGCGCTGGTGACGGCGAGCAGGACGACGCCCATCGCCGTCGCGGGGCCGAGCCGACGGCCGATGAACCGCTCGATGGCGATGGGCATCGTGAACTGGTTCGTCCCGGAGGCAAGCACAATCGTCGCCGAGAACTCCCCGATAGAGATAGCGAACGCGAAGGCCGCGCCGGCGACGACGGCCGGCCACACCAGCGGGAGTTCGATGTCCACGAGCGCCCTGGCGCGTGGCGCGCCGAGCGCGCGGGCGGACTCGACGAGCGTGTGGTCGATACTTTCGAGGCCGGGCGCGACGGTGCGGACGACGAACGGATAGCCCGCGACTGCGTGGGCGGCGATGATGGCGAGGCCGCCGCCGACGGCGACGCGGGACCCGCCGATCTCGACGCCGAAGACGAGGCCCCGGAGCAGGCCGAGGCCGACGACGATGCCTGATACTGCAAGGGGAGACATCGCGACGGCGTCAACGAATTTCCGGCCGCGGTAGTCCCGGGTCGTCAGCACAGCCACGACGACGCCCATCGGCAGCGCGACGGCGAGCGAGGCGACGCCGAACAGCAGCGAGTTTCTGACCGCGTCCCACGGCTGGACCTGGAACGACGCGCCCGTCGTCTGCCGGTCGATGAGAAACCTGTAGTTCGCCAGCGTCAGCCCCTCCGGCCCGCTGAGGCTGGCGAGAATCATGCTCGCAATCGGCGCGACAAACACCGCCAGCGCGACGACGATGTAGACGGCAAGGCCCATCCGGGGGAGCAGTTCACGGGCCGAGAACGACGGCGGCGTCAGCGGCCGGCGCGGGAGCGGTCGAATCCCACGGGACCGGACGGTATGCTTGGCCTCGTAGCGGAGATAGGCGTACAGCAGCCCCAGCGAGATGCCGAGTTCAATCAGCGCGAGCGCGGCCGCCTCGGCGTACTCCAGGTCACGGATGAGGCGGTAGACGAACACCTCGACGGTCGCCAGCTGGAACCCGCCCAGGGCGAGGACGATGGGGAACGTGCTGAAGGTGAACACGAAGGTAAGCGCCGCGCCCATCAGCACCGACGGGTACAGTTGCGGGGCGACCACGTCGCGGAACGCCCGAAACGGGCTCGCGCCGAGACTTCGCGCCGTCTCGACCGCGCTGGCGTCGACGGACTCCCAAGCAGCGGTGGTCACCCGGGCGACGAGGGGCGCGTTGTAGAACGCGTGAGCGATGATGACGGCCTCCAGCGTGAACAGGAGATTGACCTGTCCCAGACCGAGCGCGCCGAGCACGGCGTTGAGCGTCCCGTTCCGGCCGAACGTGGCGACGAAGCCCACCCCGACCATTATTGACGGCAGGACAAAAGGGAGAATCGTCAACGACCGGAGCGTCCGCCGGCCTGGAAACTCGTAGCGGGCGAGTAGGTAGGCTGCGGGGAGCCCGAGGGCGACGCTGGCAACGGTCGACAGCGCCGCCTGGTACGCCGTGAAACCGATGACGCCCAGCCGCCGGTCCGGCGAAAGAAGGGCCTCAATGACGGCCTCGACCGGTTCGCCGGCCAGCAACCGCGCCGGCTCCCCGAGGTAGAACGGGTCCTGCAGTATCGAGACGAACATCTGGCCCGTCCAGCGGCCGTCGACGAGGACGCTCTCGATGAACACCGTCGCCACCGGGTAGTAGAAGATGCCGAGCAACAGCGCGATAGTGGCGACCGCGAGCCCGACGATGGCCCGCCGCTCGACAGTGTTGCGGACGGTCCGCCGTCGCTCGCGGGACGGGCTGTCCGCTGTTCCTGTCGACTCCTCGTCGCCATCGCCTGCTGTACCGTCGTCGAGATCTCGGGCCACAGTCAGTCGTCGCTAGTTCGAGGCGAACTGCCGCTCCCAGTCGGAGATCCAGCCCGAGACGGAGCCCTTGAGCTCGTCGTAGCCGAAGGTGACCGGCTCCGGGGGCTCCTGGGCCAGTTCCGCGTAGTCCTCGGGGAGGTCGGCGGATTCGGTCGCCGGGAACTGGACGTTCCGGACGGCGATTTCGCCCTGGATCTCCGGGCGCAGCAGGAAGCCCATGAACTCCCGTGCGAGGTCGGGGGTGTCCGCGCCCTCGAAGACCGCCATCCCCTCCGGGTTAGCGTAGCCCTGGTCGTTCAGGAAGCGGATCTGGTGCTCCTCAAGGTTGGCGTCGTTCTGGTCGGCGAACACCTGGTCGGTGGAGTAGGAGACGACCATCGGCGCTTCGCCGCCCGACCACGCGCTGTAGGCGTCACTCCACGACCCGAGTACCCGAACGTCGTTGTCCTGCAGGTCGCTCCAGTAGTCCAGATAGCCGTCGGGGCCGAACTGCTTGACTGTGTGCAGCAGGAACGCCCGGCCAGTGGCTGAGCTGGCGGGGTTCTGCGTAATGAGATCGCCGGCGTGTTCCTCGGCCAGCAGGCCGTCGAAGGTCTCCGGCGCGGTGGTCGCCGTGCCGTCGAACACCAGGCTGATGTACCCCGTGTCGTAGGGGATCGCCCGGCCGTCGGGGTCGAACTGCAGGCCCGGCTTGATGTCGTCCTGGCCGGCCACGTCGCCGACCTGGGCGAACAGCGCCTCGTCGAGGTTCTCGTCCACCCGGACGAGGTGGTCCGTGTTCAGTCCGAGGTACATGTCGGCCTCGATGTCGACGCCGGCGTTCCGGCGTTCGATGTAGTGGTTGAGTTCGTTGCTCGGCGTCTGCCAGACGAGGCGGGCGTCGAACTCCTCCTCGAAGCGCTGTTTCACCCACGCGCCCGGACTCGTCGACGGCGAGTCGATGAACGCGCTGTAGGTCCCGACGACGAGCGTCTCCTCGGCACCGCCGGCGTCGCCGGTGCTCGTCCCGGGCGCGGTCGATTCGTCCGTGCTGCCGCCCTCGGTGCTCGACTCGTCGCTGCCGCCCAGCCCGGCACAGCCAGCAACGGAGACGGACACCGTCGCGCCGGCCGCTGTCAGGAAGGAACGTCTATCCATTACTCCGTGGTCACACCCGGTGGTATTTAACCCCGGTGTTCCTGCACTGGACGGCTTCAGCGCCTCAAAGCACCGAAACGACCGTTATGACGCCGCGGTACTGCAGGATGGTGACGGCGTTGTAGGCAACGACCGCGAGCGTCACTACGGCAAACAGGGCGAGAAATACCGTGGCGTCGCGCTCGGAGAGCAGTCGCCAGCCGGCGACCAGCCACAGCATCGCACCGAACTTCACCAGCCAGAGGCCAGCCAGTCCGAACTCCGCGAGCATCGTGCTGACGACGACGTTCCCCTCCTGTAGCCCGACCGTGAGCCCGGTCATTGTCAGAAGGATGTCCCCGACCGTTGCGATGAGGATGACGGTCCAGAGTACCGCGTGGGTGGCCGACAGGTGGTGCCCCCGCCAGAATATCAGCCCACTCTCGTCCGCGTCTGCGCCCGCCTTGCCAGGCATCATCGATACCATGGGCGGAAACGGTATGAACGCTCGGGCAAGCGCCGTCGGTGAAGAGACCGTTTTATCTTCCTCGTCGTGAAACTCTGTCGTAATGAACCTTGTCGGCAAGTGCCCGCCGAGCCCGGCCAAGCTTGACGCCGCGGCCGACCGGGGCTTCGACAGCGTGGAACTCCATCTCCGACCGGCAGACCTCGACGACGTGGCGACGACAGCGGCGAGAGTCCAACAGTCACCCGTTTCTGCGGCGTCGGTCCACACGCTTCACGCCCGACCGGACGACCCGGAGCCGTTCCGCCAGAGCGACGCGCTGGCCCAGCGCCTCGACGCCTATCTGGTGGTCCACAGCCAGTACGCCCAGCACACGCACACCGCCCTGCTTGACAGCTACGGCTTCACCGTGCCGTACGGCTACGAGAACAACCCCGGGATGAGCGTCCATTCCCTGCGGAATCTCCTGCTGGACCGCGGCCACGACCTGGTGCTCGATACGGCCCACCTGTATATGGCCGAGCCGACGTATCTGGATTCGCTGAAAGCCCTTCTGCGGGACTACGGCGACCAGATTCAGGTCGTTCACTTTACCGACGGCACGCCGCTTGAGGACGGGCTGGCGTTTGGTAACGGCGACATCCCGCTCGAACGGACTGCCGATGTTCTCGATGCGCACTTCGACGGGGCCGTCGTCCTCGAAGTGATGCCCGACGACCAGGCCGACGCTCGCCGTCGTGTGCTGGAGTGGCTGGGCTGATACTGTTGGCTGTCTCTTTGTGAAAATATTCGCCGCTTCGACGTGCCAATACCTTTCACGTGATTACAGCCGACAGTCGACAGGAACCCGGACACAGCTTTTTGCTCGTCCGCTTCGAGTGTGGTGATACGACATGTCCCATGACGTTCTCGACCGGGCTCCCGACGACCGCATACAGGCGCTGAATTCGGACGGTGAGATCGTCGACCCGGATCTCGTTCCAGATCTCGGCGACGAGGCGCTGGTCTCGATGTACCGCGATATGCGCTTTGCCCGCCGGTTCGACGAGCGGATGATCAGCCTCCAGCGCCAGGGTCGGCTCGGAACCTACTCGTCGCTGGCGGGTCAGGAGGGGTCACAGATCGGGTCGACGTACGCGCTGGCCGACGCGGACACTATCTTCTACCAGTACCGGGAACACGGCGCGCTCGTCGCCCGCGGGCTCCCCTGGGAGTACGTCCTCTACTGGATGGGCCACGAAGCGGGTAACGCCGCCATCGGCGACGTGAACGTATTTCCGCTGAACATCTCTATCGGCGCGCACCTCCCCCACGCAGTCGGGTGGTCGTGGGCGGCAAAGCGCAAGGGCGACCAGCGGGCGGGCGTCGTCCACTTCGGCGATGGGGCTACCAGCGAGGGGGACTTCCACGAGGCGATGAACTTCGCCGGCGTGTTCGAGACGCCGACGGTGTTTTTCTGCAACAACAACCAGTGGGCCATCTCCGTGCCGCGGGAGCGCCAGACCGCCAGCGCGACGCTGGCACAGAAAGCCGACGCCTACGGCTTCGACGGCGTACAGGTAGATGGCATGGACCCACTGGCGACCTACACCGTCACCGAGGCCGCACGGGAGCAGGCGGTGGGGGCCGACGGAGCGAAGCAGGAACCCATTTTCATCGAGGCCGTCCAGTACCGCTTCGGTGCGCACACGACCGCCGACGACCCGGACGTGTACCGGGACGAAGCAGAGGTCGAGCAGTGGCGCGAACGCGACCCGCTGGACCGGATGGAGCAGTTCCTCAGAAACTGCAATCTGCTGGACGACGGGAAAATCGAGGTGATGGACGACACCATCAACGAGCAACTCGGCGAGATCATCGACAAGGCAGAGGCCCACGCCGCAGACCCGACGGACCTCTTCGCCGACGTGTACGCGAAGTCGACGCCGAACATCGACGCCCAGCGCGAGTACTTCGAGGGGCTCCGGGAGCGCCACGGCGACGACGCCCTCCTCGAATCCGAGTAGCCGACCGAGCCTGTTATTGCCGTCCCGCCGTTTCCGTCCACTGTGACAGAGTGGCCACCGGCCGACCCCACCGACGCGACAGCCGTTGCACAGCAGCGCGACGAACTGGTCGCGGCGGTCCGGGACCACGCCGGACAGGTCGCCTACCAGCTCGCTCGGCTGGAGGGTGGCGACTACGGACAGGCGGACGTCGAGACCGACCGCGGCGAGTGGACCGTCAAGTACGAGGGCGGCGACCTGGAGTACCTCCGGTTCTCGCCCTCGCGTGGCGCTGATACCTACGTCATCTCGACCAAACAGCCGCCGGAGCCCGAGCCGCTGGCCGCCGCGCTGGCCGACTACGACGCCTTCGTCGAGGGGTTCAACGACTACGTCGCGTCGCTCGACGGCGTACTCGACGACGTGTCGACCGAGTTCCCGGAAATTGCGACGACCGATGGCGTGGTTGCTGAACGGGACCGCGTCTTGGGCCGCATCCGGGAAATCTGCGACCAGATCTCGCGGGAACTCCAGCGCTACGAGGGCGGCGACTACGGGACCTTCACCGAACGGATCGGCGGGACGCGGTGGGAACTGAAGTGGGACACCGACGGCGCGTCGTATCTCCGCGTCGGCGGGAGCAACGGCCTTTACCTCCTTTCGCAGTACGAACCGCCTTCGGCAGCTGACATCCGCGAGTACGCCCCGCAGTTCGCGGACTTCGTGGACGCGTACAACGACCACGTCGACGAACTCGAATCGAATCTCGGAACTGTCGAACTCTGAATCGGCATAGCCACCGTCGGCTGGGGTAGCACACCGCTCGGTGAGCCGATGGTGTCGATCCAGTAACGCCTTGGTTTCTGTATAACCGCTGTACCGCAGTCGAATTACCGCAGAATACCACCGAACGATATGTCGGCAGTGTTTTGAGGGGGCCTCACCCAAGCCGGAGGTATGAGTCCGACCGAAACCGTCGATAGTTCGGCTGTTAGCAAGGGTACAATCAGTGACTACGTCGAAGCGATGGGGCCGTCCTGGATCGCAGGCGCTATCGCCGCCGGCCCGGCGACGATTGCCAGCCTCGTCACCGCGGGCGGTGCCTTCGGCTACAGCCTCCTGTGGGTCGTCGTCCTCTCCGCGGGGGCGGGGGCACTGGCCCAGTATCTCGCGATGCGGCTGGGACTGCTGACCGAGCGGGGCATCGTCGCCGTCGTCGAGGATCACCTCGGCGAGACGTGGGCGTGGCTGCTGGTCGGTGACGCGGTGCTTGCGGCCGGCGTGGCACAGTTGGTGATTATGAAAACTGTCGCCACAGTCTCGGCGACGGTGACCGGTATCGACGCGCGGATCTGGGGCGTCGCCTGGGCGCTCGTTCTGGCGGCGGGACTGGCCGGCGGCGGCTACCGGTTTCTTGAACTGGCCGCGAAAGTCCTCGTCCTGCTGGTCGTTGTCGCTTTCGTCGCCAGCCTGTTCGTCGTCCCCATCGACGCCGGTGCGGCGGCGACCGGGCTGATACCGTCCGTCCCGTCCGGGAGCGCGCTGGTCGCCGCCGGCATCCTCGGCGGCGCGGTCCACATCACGCTCATCACGATGCACTCCTACACGATGCGGGCCCGGGGCTGGACCCGCGAGGACTACGACCTCGCGACGGTCGACGTCGGGGCGTCGATGCTGGTGGCGTTTGGGGTCTACAGCCTCGCTATCTTCCTGGTGACGGCGAGCGTGCTCACCTCCGGCGACCTCACGACGGTCGGCGCTGCGGAGGCGCTGGGCCCGCTGGTCGGTGACAGCGCCCGCTGGCTGTTCCTGGTCGGGCTCTGGGGCGCTGCCGTATCAACGCTCGGGGGCAACACCATCGTGCCGCCGTTCCTGCTCGCCGACAAGCTCGGCTGGGGCACCACTATCGAGGACAGCCGCTACCGCGGACTGCTCGTCGCCGTCGCGCTGCTCTCTGCCCCGGGCGCGTTCATCGGCGGGAACGTGCTCGGCCAGCTCGTCCTGGTGCTCGCGCTCGGCACCGTCGGCACGCCCTTCGTCATCGCGCTCGTCCTCTACCTCCTGAACTCCGACGCGGTTCCGGAGTCGAACTCACTGCTGGCTAATATCGGCGGCCTGGCGCTCATCGCTGTGTCGGGTGGGCTGGCCGGGAACTTCGTCGCCGAACAGCTCGGCGGTGGCATCGGGCCGCTCTCCGGGTTCGTGCTGGCCTTCGCCGTCGCGCTCGGGCTCGCCATGGCCGGCCTCGGCGGGAAGTTCCTGCGGGAGGAACGCCTCGCGTGACCGGCGTGGAGTTCCCGCTTTCCGGGTCGACGCTCGTCACCGGTCCCTCGAACGCCGGCAAGACGCGGACGACCGCCGCCGCGCTCGATGCCTGGCTCGGCCGCGAGGGAGCCGAAGGCGTCGTCGTTCTCGATTTCGCGCCCGAACTCGAACGGGACGGGGCCGTCTTAGGGGGTCGCCTCGACCGGTTCATCACCGTGCCGGAGACGGTCTGGGTCGGCCGGATCGACGCTAGCGCCCCGCGCGCCGAGAGCGAGACTGACGACCAGGCCGTCGCGCTCGCCAGAGAGAACGCCCGCCTGGCCGAGCGCGAGATGGACCGACTTCCGCCGAATCCGCGGGCGGTGTTTGTCAACGACGCGACGATACCGTTCCAGTACGATCCCGCTGCGGTCCGCCGGCTCACCGAATACTGTGACGGGGCTGACGCGGCCGTCCTCAACGCCTTCGACAGCGACGAACTGGGCGTCGATAATCCGGTGTCCCGGGCCGAGCGGGATGCGCTCGAGACGCTCCGGCGCTGGGCCGACCGGACCGTCGATCTGTCGTAGCGACCCGTGTCAGCAGAAGAAGTTCGGGCGTAGAACCATGACCGGACGCCTCAGCGGCTGCCGGTTACTACCCGCCGCGTTTCCGGAACCAGACGCGCTCGCCGACCGGGCTCTCGTCGTCGCCGATGTCCAGCCGGCTGACGAACAGGTCGCGGATGGCCATGGTGACGACGAGTTCAGTTGGCTCGCCGGACTCGTCTTCGACGGTGACGACGCAGTGGCCGTCCCGCTTCGCTATCCCGGTGATTGTGCCGACCGTCCAGCGGTCGCGGTGGTGTGACGGTTCCTGTGCGTGAATGCGGTCGTGGTTCATAGACACTGCTGTCCGTGTCTCACCGGTTCCACTCGTAGAACCACCACGCGCCGCCCAGCGCCATCAGGCCGATTCCGAGCGTCGAGGTCGCGGGCTCCGGGATGATGAACAGCACGAGTCCAATGAGTACCATCCCGACCGGTTCGAGTTCGTCGAGATACTGGATGATGTCCATATCTGCCCCTTCACCCGCCTGCCGTATAGAGGTTCGTCCGGCTATTGGTGGTGTTTAGTTTAGCAATGATGACTGCAGAGTGCCAGAAAGCCCTCGCGTTCTCAGCTCCCGCGGCTCGCTGCGCTCCAGTGGGTGCTTACTTCGCCGGGGTTCGCTGAGAACGTGACCCCTTTCAATCCCACCCAGTATCGCTTTCCCAACCGGCTCGGGTGGGACTGAAAGGGGCGGCTGGCTGAACGACGGCGGACGATGCAAGGACCGCAACGCAGTGAGGACCGCAGCGAGGCCCCCGAGTTGAGCCAGTCGGGGCTTTCTGGCTGTTCGTAACTTCTGTTCACTGCCGCTATCGGGGAGATAGCGAAGCGGGAACGGCGACCGGATCAGCGAAAGCGGAACGTTTCGAGGTTCTCCGGCGCGAAGGTCCGAATGTTCTGGTCGTGGTACAGCGACGAGGAGAGGTCCTGTGTCGCGGATTCGTCGCCGTGGACACAGAGAATTTTCTCCGGTCGGGGGTTCATCGTCTTCACGAAGTTCTCAAGCCCCTGCCGGTCGGCGTGGCCGGAGAAGCCGTCGACTGTCTCCACAGTCATCTCCAGTGGGACCGTCTCGCTGCGCCCGCTACCGACGGGCACCTCGTCGATGCCACGCTGGATTCGCTTGCCGAGCGTTCCCTGCGCCTGATAGCCGACGAAGGTGAGCGCCGAGTCCGGGTCGGGGCCGAGTTCTTCGAGCCAGGACATCACGGGGCCGCCGGTGAGCATCCCGGACGTCGAGAGGATGATACAGGAATCGCCGTCGGCGATCTCCTGTCGCTCCTCGTCGCCGCCGTCGATGTGATTGAACTGGTCGGCCAGGAACGGATTCTCGTCTTCGTCGAAGATGCGGTCCTGCAGGCCGTCGCGGAGATACTCGGGGTAGGTCGTGTGGACGGCTGTCGCCTCCCAGATCATCCCGTCGAGGTGGACCGGCATCTCGGGGATGTCGCCCTCCCGCATCGCCTCTTCGAGGACGAGCATGAGTTCCTGTGACCGCCCGGCGGCGAAGGTCGGAATGAGGACCTTCCCGTCGCGGTCGTAGGCGTTCTGGACGATCTGTTTGAGCTTTCGCTCGGAGTCTTCCTGGTCGGTCTGGTAGTCGTTGCGGCCGCCGTAGGTCGACTCGAGCACGAGCGTCTCCACCCGCGGGAAGTCGTTGACCGCGCCGTCGAACAGGCGCGTGTCGTCATAGTGGATGTCCCCGGAGAAAGCGACGTTGTACAGGCCGTCGCCGACGTGGAAGTGACACACCGACGAACCGAGGATGTGGCCGGCGTTGTGCAGCGTCAGCTTGATATCGGGCGCGATGTCGGTCACGTCGCCGTACTCGAGCGGGATGGTGTGTTTGATCGCCTCGCGGACCATCTCGGAATCATAGGGCGGCGTGCGGCCCTCGTCCGCGGCGGTGTCCAGATAATCGAGCGTCAGCAGTCCCATCAGGTCCCGCGTCGGCTCCGTGCAGTAGATGGGGCCGTCGTAGCCGTACTCGAACAGCAGCGGGACCATCGCGGAGTGGTCCAGGTGCGCGTGGGTCAGGACGACGGCGTCGATGCCGTTGGTTCCGGCCCCGAACGCCTCCGGGATGTCGAGATACGGCTGTTCGCCGTTCGAACCGGGTTTGTTGCCACAGTCGATGAGGATCCGCGTGTCCGGTGTCGAGAGGATGAAGGCGGCGCGGCCGACCTCCCGACAGCAGCCAAGCGTCGTGATGCGGACGTACTCGTCGTCGGACATCGGCTCGCGGTGGATCTGCCGGCCGACGCGTTCGAGGATGTCCCGGCGGTCCTCCCGCTCCTGTTTGAGGAAGTTCCGGACGTTCTCGACCGTCGAGGACTCGATGGGGGGCGTCCGAACGACCTCGGGCGTCCACCCGACCTCCTGCGTGATTTCACGCAGGGTCGCGCCACGCCGGCCGATGACGACGCCGGGCTTCTGTGCCTGGACGACGACTTCGCCGGTGTCAGTGTGGAAATTCAGGTCCATGACGCCGGCTTCCTCGGGGATGAGTTCCCGGATCGCCGCCTCGGCCTCGGCTGGCGGGGCCAGAACGTCCGGGTCCGGACGGACCGTGATGCGTTTGCGGAGTTTCGACGCGAGCCGGCGAACGAGGTCGCTGTTCGCGGCGAACTCTTTCGGGTCCCGCGTGTATATGACGAGTTCCGGTCCCTCGTAGGTGACATCCGAAACGGAAATACGGCGCGGGACTTCCTCGTCGATCGTTGCCTTCACGTCTTCGAGTTGCTTGTCTACAGTGCTCATAGCTCAAAACGGGGTGTCATCCCGGTAGCGGGGCCGTCAACGGCTGGTGCGGGCCGACCTGGTACCGCGGGATGTACGCTCTCTAATAAAGTCATCAGTTATCGGTGAGTTGCCTCCGGACGTGGAGAGATGCCCGGAAAACCGTCCTCTATTTCCCAGTATCCCCCTCGTGTTATAAAAGCCTTCGCAATACGAAGGTCGGGTCTGGACCGCAGTCGCCGCCGCGTGTGCCCACAAGGGGTAAACGCACACCGTGTGAGAATACGGCATGCGACTGACACCTGAAACCGTCCGCGCAGAGTACGACTGGGTGCAGGAACGGGGAGACGTCGTCGTCCCGCTGGTGAACGAAACGCGAGCCCACCTCGGGTCTCAGTTCGGCGTCGATGTCGACACCCTCACAGATGACGCCTACACAGCCGCTATCGACGACGTGTTCGCCGACGGCGACCGCGCGGTCAACGTCGCTGCGTTGGTCCGTCTCCTGCGAGACCTGGACGTTGCGGGCGATTATCCGGGCTTCGTCGTCGACGAACTGCTGGGCCGTGAACTGGCGGCCATGATAGCCGGTGAGCAACCGCTCCGTCTGCTCGCGGAGGCCACCTTCCACGTTGCGGACGTGCGATCACACGGCGATGACACAGCGGCGGCGGGCGCTGATGACCTCGACGCCGCACTCGCGGCCGGCGTTCAAACACGGGTCCCGGGCTGGCCGTGGCAACAGACGGCGAGCCCGTTCGCTGTGGAGTGAAACCGGTCGAGCATCCGGGATCGTATGCGCCGCCTGGATTTGGCGGAATTTGTAGACCCGAAACGGTTAATAGAATAGCATTTTGGAAAATAATTATTAGCTAAGGCTGAAATAATGGTAACTATACGGATAGAATTAACACATGTTTAGTGAGCAGGTTCCGAGTCAGTGTCCAAAGTGTGGATCAGTAGATGTCCGGATAAACAGGGTTGCACCCTCCTCTCACGAGCGCGGGGACGAATGGAGCATCCGCGCCGAGTGCCGCGATTGTAACGATTACACTGAGTGGTTCGACTAACTGAAAACGTGGGGGTCGGCGCGGCGTTTCAGTCGTCGACCGGCCAGTGGAAGCGTTCCAGCAGAAGCGTCGTTTTATACATTTCTGACCTGTGTCGACAGAGTAGTTGCTGCTATACTGAACGTGTGTACTTCGGGAAATCCATGTTAAACGATGACTCAATATCCTTCATTAGCGCCGTCATCAATCGTATCATGCGGGGATTCCCTAAAACACATTTAGGGAAAATACCAGTACTGACAGGTGAGAAACGAGGCTCGGTCGGGGTATCTAATCAAATGTCTAGTTCCAAGATCCCGGGACAGTGTCCGGAATGCGGTTCGGTGAACGTCAGCGTCGTCAGGATCGCGCCGTCGGACCACGACCGGGGAGACGGTTGGGCGACCCGCGCCGAATGCGACGAGTGCCCGGACTACGTCGAATGGATCGACTGAGCGGCGTCAACCACCGGAAAACGAGAACGAAGGTGTCGTCAGGAACGCCGTTTCGTACCCCTCGTGGCGGGACACCTGTGGCGGGGCAACGACGTCGACACCGACCGACGGCTCCTGGGTCGCCGTCTCGACGATTGCGCCGTAATGATACCCGAGTTCGGGATGGACCGCGGCGGTCAGCGCGTCCTCGAACACCTGTTCGCCGTCGGCCTCCACGGTCCCGTCGAGTGACATCATCGGAAGGGGGACACGGTTGTACGGCGTCCGGACCGAAACAGCGAGATACGACTCGCCCTCGGCGAGGAACCCGGCGTCTTGAAGCCACGTGGCGGCGTAGACGCCGTCGCTGCCTTTGTCGGTCCCGAGAACGGTCCCGGGCAGGGCCGACACCTCGGGGACCTGCGAGGTCGGCACCATGTTCATCTCCATCAGGTCGACCGCCGCGCGTTCGCCCTGTGACTCGGGGAACTCCTCGAACGCGAGTTGATCGCGAGCGCTCTGTGCGAAGTCGAACTCGACTGTGGTCTCGCCGGCCTCGCCGAACCGCCCCTCGAAGGCCCCCAGTCGGCGTTCGCCCATCCCGTTGACGCGGACCGAGAGCTGGTAGACGCCGTCGCCGTCGAGGGCGTAGTTGTCGCCGTAGTGAAAGCCCATGTTCTGGGAGATCATCGGCCACGGGGACTTGTCGGCGACCGTCTCGCCGTCGCGCTCGACGGTGATCGAGAGGCCGGCGGACACTGGGAGAACCATCTCTGTCTCGGGGTCCCAGACAGTCGCCATCAGGTGGACGCTGTCCTCGCTCCGGATGTCGACCTTCTCGGCCGTCGTCCCGGTCACCGTCCAGAAGCGATGGGGAAAGGAGTAGCTCAACCCGACCATGTACTCGCCGGCCTGTGCCATCCCGGCCATCCCCATTCCCTCGGCGTGGGTGGGGCGGTACGTGGCGTCGGGTCGGTCCTCGACCAGCGGGGGTGCGCGCGTCGACTGGGAGCTCAGAGAACCACATCCCGCCAGGACTGTCGTACCGGCGAGGCCGGCCCCGGCGAGGAACTGTCGGCGATTCATGAACCGCCTTTGGGCCCTCGTTTGAAAGACCGTTCTGGTACGATAGCCGAATGTCGTGGTGGGAACTGGACGGCACAAGACAATTGCTACCGGTCGGTGCATTCCCGGGCGTGCTCGCCAGAATTGCCCGCATTGCGGTTCTCGGTTTCGTGGTCCTGACCGCAGGCTGTTTCGGTGCGCCGTCGCCGGGGTCATCGGGCCCATCAGAAGCAGCGACGACCGCTCCGCCCTCAACAGGGACTGTCGATTTCCGGAACGGTCCAAAAGAACAACCGAGTCGGCCCGCGACGCTGAACGAGTCGTCCGTCCGTGAGTTCGTGTACGAGTACGAATACCGACACGTCTACAACGGTCTGTGGCAGGGCGAATACACCGAGATGACCCTCGACTGCCGCATTGACGACGTCACCGAACGCTCGTGGGGATACGACGCTGTCGTCACCTGTACTGGGTCGTCGACGACTGACCCGCCGGCCGACTCGACAGCGACGGAAGGCCCGATAGCCGACTACTTCACCCAGTCGTACCGCTACAGCGTCAGCGCCGACGCCCTGGCTCGTGAGTCAGTCGAGAACCGCGACCCGGTATCCTGACGACATCGACCCGTCAGGCTGGATCGGCCGGCGGGAGCGCCCGCAGCGAGCGCGGCGGGAGCAGGTAGTTCCCGCGTCGCGTGACCGTCATGTACTGGAGGATGCCGTTGTTCACTCGCTGGCCGACGGCGGAGTCGTTGGCGACGTCCGTCCCGTTCATCGCCTGTTTCGTCGCGACGAAGTCGGCGATAGCGCGCTGCAGCGAGAGGAAGTGCAGCCCCGCTTCACCGCCGTCGGTCGAACTGAAGTCCCGGCGGAGAATGGGTGGCGTTCCGTCCTCCCTGACGCGGGACATCTTCTGGGCGTGCCCGACGACGCCGTCCCGCCGGCCGCTGTCGACGACATCCTCGGGGCACTCGCCGGCACCGTTGTCCGTGCCGAGGTTCTCGCCGACGCCCTCGACCTTGTCTTCGGCGGCGTGGGCCGGACAGAACATCTTCGAGACGCGCTGGTCACGCGAGTCCTGTTCGTACCACTGCTGGAGTTGCAGCCGGATCTTCGAGAGGTGCTGTGTCGCGCCGCCGGCGAACGGCCCCGAGTCGACCGTCACACGGTCCTCCGAGGCCTGGTTGTCGTCGAAGCCGGATTTGAACCCCATGAACAGCGGGGCCTCGTCGGGCACCGGCTCTGAGTCCGGAACGCCGTCAACGTCCTGGTTCTCGGCGGGCAAACCGGCCCCGACAAAGCCCGTCCGGCGTTCCGCCTCGCGCAGGACGCCCTCGAAGGTCGCAGTCATCTCGTGGTCGTTCGCGGTGTCGTGCCGGCCTTTCAGCGCTTCCTCGGCCTCGATGACGGCCCGTTCGTCATCGCTGGCGAGGTGAAGCAGGGCATCGGGCGTGTCGAGTTCGGGGTCTTCGAAAGGGGCAAGCGCCGTCGGCTCGGGCAGGTCGACGCCGGCTACGTCGGCCTCGAACCGGTCGAAGTAGGCCGGGCTGTAGCCGAGCGTGAACAGCAGCCCCTCGTTGCTCCACTCGTAGGCCTGTTCGAGGTCTCGAAGCGCCGTCTCGACCTGCTCGCGGTCGGCGTCGGTCGGCGTTCCGTCGCCGGTGTAGTCAAGCAACAAGAGGACGTGATGGCGCGACAGCCGGTGGTTCCCCGCGTCGTCGGTCGCCAGCGACGCGTCCCAGGCGTGCTGGCGCTCCGGGAGCGAGGCGGGGTCGTCGGTCCCCTCGGGTACCGCCCCCGACCCGCGGTCGAGACAGGCGGCCAGCGCCGCCGTGCCGCCGATGGCGACGGCGCTCTTGGCGAACTCGCGTCGGGAGATCCCGCGTTCAGTCATCATCCGCCCTAGGGACTGCCCATCCAATTGGGTTGTGGTACGAGATTCGAAAGCATCGGGAGCGTCCGTAGACAGGCCGGCTAGCCGCCCTCGAAGAGCCGGTCGAGTAACCGGGTGAACCGGTCCGACAGTCGGTCGAGGGCCGTGGGGTCGACTGTCGCCAGCAGTTCGACCGTCGCTTCCGGTCGACAGAGCGCCAGCGTCACGCGCCCCCCGCGCCGACGCTTTTCGATGATCTCGTATTCGACCAGCCCGTCGAGATGGTGTTCGAGCGTGCTCCGGGCGATGTCGACGTGGTCTGCCACTTCGCCGGGGCGGGCTTCCTCGCACTCTATGAGCGAAACGAGGATGTCTCTGGCCGTCTCCCGCCGGAGGAAGGCGATTGCGCGGCGCTCCCAGGGGTCGAACGACCCCGCGTAGTAGTGCGTGCGTCCGTTGACCGACTCGCTGGTGATGTGGTCGAGTCGGCCCAGATGATACTGGACCTGTCCCGTTGCGAGGTCGAGCGTCCGGGTCAGTTCCCGAAAATGGACTCCCGGGTGAGACTCGATGTGCCGGTAAATCCGGGCTCTGGTGTCGCTCATAGCCCCTCCTCGTCGAGCCGTTGCTCGACAGTCCGAGCGTAGTACACCGCGCCGAGAACGAGAACGACAAAGAGGGTATCGAGCGCGTGTTCGAGGAGGTGGTGGGTCGGTTCCGAGACCAGGGAGAACCCCGACAACAGCGCGATGAGTGGCCGGACGAACAGCGCGGTGAGCGCCAGGGCGATCAACAGATACGGACGCGTCCTGCGCTGTCGGTACGCGGCTACAGCGAGGCCACACAGGACTGCCACGGCTACGGCAGAGAGGACGACAGCGGCGACGTCCAAGGTCCCGCCGCCGAGATAGCCACCCACACTGGGTAGTTTCATCACAGTACAGTTAGAAGCCGACGTGCCTCAGTCGTTCGGTTTTGGGCGACTTTTTTATCGGACCGCTGAGACGTGGCGGTATGGACCGCATCGGCTTCATCTGCGAGCCAGAGCATCCGGTGTTCGGTGCCGTCGCAGAGCGGCTCTCCGCCCGGGGATTCGACGTCCAGTTCCTCCGCCCCGGAAACCCGGTGTCCGAAGCCGATATCGACGACCTGGCCGCGCTCGTCAACACGACGCTCCGGCCCGAATCGTTCAGCGCCCTGCGGTACGCCGACAGAGTCGGGGTCGAAACGTGGAACGGGTTCCTACCGACGACGGCGCTGTCCTGCCGACTCGTCGCGCTCCACGGACTGGAACAGGTCGGCTGTCGGGTCCCGACCGTCTGGTTCGAAAAGCCCGACTGCGACTACGTCGCTCGGACGCGCTACTCGTGGGACGGCGTGCCAGCGGACAGCGACGAAGGCGATTTCTATCAGGCTCGGGTCCGGGAGGACCCGGTCGAGTACAAGTACTTCGCCGTCAACGACGGCCGCGAAACGCATCTCCGAGCGATTCAGGTCCGCTCTGAAGTGTCCGGGCTGGACCACGTCATCAGCGAGGAACCCGTTGAGGTGACACTCGCGGCCCGCGTCCGGGAACTGCTGGACCGCTTCGGCGCGCGGGCACTCTGTGTCGAGTTCGTCGAGAGCGAGTCTGAGTTCTACGCACAGGCTGTCGACCCCGCGCCGGGGTTCACCGGGACGGGGATGGAACGCCGCGTCGCCGACTCCATCGCCTCGCTGACGACAATCGGGGCCTGAGCGGGAGCGGCGCTGAGTGAATCCTGTTACCAGGGCATAAGACTCTACAGGCGCACCGACGTGGTAGCGACTGGTACTCCACATGAGCAGGTTCGTTCATCTCATCGCGGACTACGGCCCGTCAGACCCGGCCTTTTCCGAGGTCGTCCACCGGCTTACGGCCGCCGACCCGACGATTACCGTGCAGTCGACCGAAGTCAAGCCGTTTTCGACAGTCGCTACGGGCTTTTGGATCGCACAGCTGGGCGTCCATAACCCCGCGTTCGACGACCTGCTGATATACTCGAACACCGCCCCGCGAACCTCGCAAACGACGCCGGAGCGGGCCGACACCGGCGGGGCGCTGTGCTATCTCGAACTGGACAACGGCGTCCCCGTCGTCGCCGTCGACGCGGGCTACAACCTCTCGTTCATCGCCGACCGGGCAACGACGTTCCGCGAGATCGACCTCCCGGCCGACACCGGGCAGTTCCGCTCCCGTGACGTGTTCCCGCGCCGGGTCGCCGAAATCGCGAACGGGAACCACTCCTCGCTCGGTGCGGAGCGGTCCCTCGACGACGTGCCGGCCCCGCCGGAGGCCGTGGTCTGTCACGTCGACGGCTACGGGAACGTCAAGACCGGTATTCGCCAGTCGGCGTTCTCGCCGGGGAGCGAATCGGTCGTCGTCGAACTCAACGGCGAGTCCCGGGAAGTCGTCGTCAGGGACGCTGTGTCGAACGTTCCGGAGGGATCTCTCGCTATCGTTCCCGGGTCGGCCGGCGGCGGGGACCCCTATCAGGAGCTGTTCCTGCGCGGGGGTTCTGCTGCGGACGCCTTCGGCGAGCCCGAGCCCGGCGACGAGCTGACGGTTCGGGCCTGACAGCAGTGGTGGATGTCGTCCGCTTGGGCCAGCCGGCGTACCAGCGGCTGACCACCCTTCGGGGAGTTTATTAGCGCCGTGGGCCACGACACACCTAATGAGTGGCGAGCAGGAACTCGGCATCACCGAGAGCAAGGAGCATTCACCCGGCGAGTGGTACGCCGAGGTCGTCCAGAAGGCCGGCCTCGCTGACTACGCCCCCATGGGCGGGTTCATCGTCACGCGACCACGCGGCTACGCCATCTGGGAGCGCATCCAGAGCAACCTCGACGGCTGGTTCAAGGACACCGGCGTGCAGAACGCCTACTTCCCGCTGTTCATCCCCGAGAGCTATCTGGAGAAGGAGAAAGACGTCGTCGAGGGGTTCGACCCCGAGGTCGCGTGGGTGACCCACGGCGGCCACGACGAACTCGAAGAGCGCCTCGCCGTCCGGCCCACCAGCGAATCCATCATCGCGCCATTTATGGCCCAGTGGACCCGCTCGCACCGGGACCTCCCGATGCGACTGAACCAGTGGTGTTCGGTCGTCCGATGGGAGGCCACCGAGACGAAGCCGTTCTTCCGCACCAAGGAGTTCCTCTGGCAGGAGGGCCACACCGCCCACGCCGACGAGGACGGCGCGTGGGAGGAGACGATGACACGTCTCGACCAGTACGCCCGCCTCTACGAGGAGGTCATGGCGATGCCGCCGCTGAAGGGCCGCAAGCCCGAACACGACAAGTTCCCCGGCGCGCACACCACGACCACCATCGAGACGCTGATGCCCGACGGCAAGACCGTCCAGGCCGCCACCTCCCACTACCTCGGGACCTCCTTCGGCGAGGCGTTCGATATCACCTACGCCGACGCCGACGAGGAAGAGAACACGGCCCACACCACGTCCTGGGGGCTGTCCTGGCGCGCGATGGGTGCGCTCATCATGACTCACTCCGACGACCAGGGCCTCGTGCTCCCGCCCGCGCTCGCCCCCGACCAGGTCGTCGTCGTCCCCATCTGGCAGGAGGACAACCAGGAGGAAGTCGTCGACTACGCCGCCGATCTCGCCGCCGAACTCGACGAGGCCGGCGTCCGCGTCGAACTGGACGACCGCGAACACCGCAATCCCGGCTTCAAGTACAACGAACACGAACTCCACGGCGTTCCCCTCCGAGTCGAGATCGGCCCCCACGAGGTCGAGGACGAAGAGGCCACGCTGGTCCACCGGCCCGACGGCGAAACCGAGACGGTCGACCGCGATGGCATCGCCGACACCGTCACGGAACACCTCGACACCGTCCACGCCAAACTGTACGCCGACGCTGAGGAAACGCTGGAGGGCGAAATCCGTGAGGCAGAATCCCGCGAGGAGATCCTGGGCACCATCGGCCAGCACGGCGGCTACGTGAAGTGCGGCTGGTGCGGCGACGAGGACTGCGAGGAACCGATCAAGGACGCTATCGCGGCCGAGATCGTGATGGTCCCGCTGGACCGCGACGAGGAGCCGATCCACGACGACTGCGCTATCTGCGGTGCGGACGCGGAAGAGACGGCGTACTTCGCGAAGAGCTACTGAGCGTCAGAGCCGCGTTTCGACCGTTCTACGCGACATCTCCGACATACGTTCGCCCGACGACCGACGCGACTACTCAAATACCCGGTCGACTGAAGGAAGGATGGGGTCGGGGAGCGTGTGACATTTCCTCCGTGCCCCCGTTGAGCACTGCTGCCCCTGTGTATATAAATCGCCGTCAGACTACAGTCATACAAACGCCAAACGGCGAACAGATACCGTCGTGGGTACCGTAGGGTCACCGGATAGTTCGGTTCGCTGATGAGGGGCCAGCAGTCTTGCACAGACCGACCAGTCGGGGGTAGACTGCCGAGGGCAGGAAAAGGCTGGTGAGACAGGATACACGACAGCGCGAACAGAATATTAAGACCTTATATATTTCTCTGTCACTGAAATCGAGAGATATCCGGAACCAACACGGTTATATTATGTCCCATGTTATCGACTGCCATGGACGACGTATTTGTCGGTCGAATTATGTCATCGCCCGTAACCACTGTTGCCGCCGACGCGAGCGCGAAAGCAGTCGCCAAGCGGATGCTCGACGAGAACATCAGTTCTGTCGTTGTCGTCGACACTGACGGGGAGTTACTGGGGATTCTCACCTCGACGGATTTCGTCGAGATCGCCGCAAAGGACGGCGATACGACGGGACTGGACGTGTCCGAGTTCATGACCACCGGGCTGGTTACTGTCACGGCAAACGACGCCGTCGAGACGGCCGCAAACCTGATGTTGGACCACGGTGTCCACCACCTCCCTGTCGTCGACGAGACGGAGGGTGTGGTCGGAATGTTGACGACGACTGACATGACTGCCTACGTTTCGGGTATCGAGCAGTCGACTGCGCCGATGCTCGGTTGAACACTATGTGAACCGCCAGCCTGCGGGCATCCGCATATAAACCGTGATACAAATCGAACAATCGTTATAAATATATATGCCTTAATGTGGGGTTAAACAACACTAATACCATTAGGATTACCCTCTTATAGTGGCATACCTAGTCGTGAAACACATGGTTGAGCGACAGACAGGTCTCTCTGCAGGCGAAGCCGGGCTTGCAGATCCCACGGACGAGCGGTCGAACTGTGGTGTCGGGGTCGTCATGGACCTCGACGGCCAGAGCGACCACTGGGTTGTATCGGACGGGCTCGAACTCCTCGACAACCTCGAACATCGAGGGACGACGGGAGCCGAGCAGGACACGGGCGACGGAGCGGGCATCATGCTCCAGATTCCACACGAGTTTTTCGCTGCCGAAGTCGATGCCGACCTCCCGCCTGCCGGCGAGTACGCCGTCGGCACGCTCTTTCTCCCGAAGGACGACGACGAGGTCGCCGAGAGTCTGAAAGACCTCGTCGAGACCGAACTCGCCACGGAGGGCCTGGACGTCCTCGACTGGCGCGACGTACCCACGGACAACAGCGACCTCGGCGCGACGGCGCTCGAATCGGAGCCGAAGATCGTCCAGTTCTTCGTCACCTCCGCGACGGGCAAAACCGGCGACGCCTTCGAGAACCAGCTGTATATCGGCCGCCGGTCGCTCGAAAACACGGTCAAAGCGGAGAAACCCCCGGGCCACGAGCGCTTCTACGTCGTCTCACTCGCAACCGACGTGGTGGTGTACAAGGGTCTGCTCAAGGCCGAACAGCTCGAAGATTACTACCCGGACCTGGAAGACGAGCGGATGCAGTCGACGTTCGCGATGGTCCACGCCCGCTTCTCGACGAACACGCTGGGCGCGTGGCACCTCGCACACCCCTACCGCCGTGTCATTCACAACGGCGAGTTCAACACGATTCAGGGGAACATCAACTGGATGCGCGCCCGGGAGACCGACATCCAGAGCGACGAGTTCGAGGGTGACCTGGAGAAGATCAAGCCCATCATCGACGACCCCGAGCAGTCAGACACCGCAAGCGTGGACAACGCGCTCGAACTCCTCCTGCAGGGCGGTCGTGACCTCCCCCACGCCCTCCGGATGCTCATCCCAGAAGCGTGGCGCGGCGAGATGAACGACGTGACCGGCGACCGGCGCGAGTTCTACGACTACCACGCCTCGCTGGTCGAACCGTGGGACGGCCCGGCGCTCGTCGCGGCGACGGACGGCGACCGCATCGGCGCGGTGCTCGACCGCAACGGCCTGCGCCCGTGTCGCTACGACGTTCTGGAGGACAACACGCTCGTGATGTCCTCCGAGGCCGGCGCGCTGGAACACGACGCCAGCGAGATCCAGGAACGCGGCCGGCTCCAGCCCGGACAGTGTTTCCTCGCCGACCCCGAAGAAGGGCGTGTCATCCCCGACGCGGAGGTGTTTGAAGACATCACCGACGACAAGTACGGCGAGTGGGTCGCTCAGGAACAGGTCGACATCGACGCAGTGGCCGACCGCGAGGACAACGCACCGCAAGACCCCTCGGACGCCCTGCGGAGCCACCAGGCCATGTACGGCTACACGTACGACGAGGTCGACCACCTCATCGAGCCGATGGCCGAGAAGGGGAAAGACCCGGTCGGCTCCATGGGCGATGACACGCCGTTGTCGGTGCTCTCGCAGTTCAATCGCCCGCTGTTTACCTACTTCAAGCAGCTGTTCGCCCAGGTGACGAACCCGCCGCTTGACTACATCCGCGAGGAACTCGTCACCTCGCTCGAGTCCCGACTGGGTCACCAGCGCAACATCCTCGACGAGAGCCAGGACCACGCCCGCCAGCTCGTTCTGGACTCGCCGATCCTCACCGACGAGGAGACCCAGTCGATCAAGGATCTGGACGCGAACGGCATGTCCACGGAAGTCCTCGACATCACCTACGAGAAGGGCGGCGACCTCCGCGAGGCCGTCGAGGACGTGCGTGCCGAAGCCGACGCCGCGGCGAAAGAACACGATATCCTCGTCCTCTCGGATCGGAACGCCGGGGAGGACCGCGTGCCGATTCCGAGCCTGCTGGCCGTCGGTGGCATCCACCACCACCTCGTCCGCAACGGCCTCCGCAACCACGTCGGACTCGTCGTCGAGTCCGGCGACCCGCGAGCGGTCCACCACTTCGCGACGCTCATCGGCTACGGGGCCGGCGCGGTCAATCCCTACCTGGCCTACCAGACCATCGAGGACCTGGTGGCCGGCCCGGACGGCGCTGATCTGGCCGACGCCATCGACGCTTACATCACCGCCGTCGAGGACGGCCTCCTGAAGACGATGGCCAAGATGGGTATCTCCACGGTCGAATCCTACCAGGGTGCCCAGATCTTCGAGGCCGTCGGCCTTTCCTCCGATTTCATCGCCGAGTACTTCGAGGGGACGACCTGCCGGACCGAGGGTATCGGCATCGAGGAAATCGAGGACGACCTCACCCAGCGCCACGAGGTCGCCTGGAGCGAGGAGGAGCCGGAAATGCCCCGCCAGGGCGAGTACGAGTTCCGCTCGAACGGCATCCACCACCAGTGGAACCCCAACACGGTCGGCAAGATTCAACAGGCCGTTCGGATGGGCGACTACGACACGTACAAGGAGTTCGCCGAGCTGGTCAACGACCAGAACGAGGAGCTCCAGACGCTCCGCGGGCTGCTTGAGTTCGACTCCGACCGCGAGTCCATCCCCATCGAGGACGTCGAGCCGGTCGAGGACATCGTCGAGCGGTTCGAAACTGCGGCAATGTCGCTCGGGTCGCTCTCACCCGAGATGCACGAGAACAACGCTATCGCGATGAACCGCCTCGGCGCCAACGCCAACACCGGCGAGGGCGGCGAACCGCCCGAGCGGTTCGACACCGAGAAGGAGTGTACCACGAAGCAGGTCGCCTCCGGCCGCTTCGGCGTTACCTCCGACTACCTCGCGTCGGCCGACGAACTCCAGATCAAGATGGCCCAGGGGTCCAAGCCCGGCGAGGGCGGCCACCTGCCCGGCAAGAAGGTCAACGAGATGATCGCCCACGTCCGGTACGCGACGCCGGGGGTCGGCCTCATCTCGCCGCCACCGCTGCACGACATCTACTCCATCGAGGACCTCAAGCAGCTCATCCACGACCTCAAAGCCAGCAATCCGGAAGCGGACATCAACGTCAAGCTGGTCTCCGAGGACGGCATCGGGACCATCGCGGCCGGCGTCGCCAAGGCCAACGCCGATGTGGTCCACATCTCGGGCCACGACGGCGGGACCGGCGCGTCGCCAAAGACCTCCATCAAGAACGCTGGCCTCCCGTGGGAGCTCGGTGTTTCGGAGGCCAACCAGATGCTCCGAGCGACGGGCCTGCGGTCGCGCATCAAAGTGACGACCGACGGCGGGATGAAGACCGGCCGCGACGTGGCCGTCGCCGCCCTCCTCGGTGCCGAGGGGTACACCTTCGGGACTGCCTCGATGGTCACCTCCGGCTGCGTGATGGCCCGGCAGTGCCACGAGAACACCTGTCCGGTCGGCATCGCCACGCAGAACGAGAACCTCCGCGAGCGGTTCCCCGGCGAGCCACAGCACGTCATCAACTACATGACCTTCGTGGCCCAGGAGCTGCGCGAGATCATGGCCGAACTCGGCTTCGAGACCATCGACGAGATGATCGGCCGGCCGAGCGTCCTCAAGCAGCGCGACAACGTGACCCAGCCGAAGGCCCAGAAGCTCGACCTCTCGTCTGTCATCGCGGAGCCGGCCGACAACGACGGCCGCTACAAGCAGCGCGAACAGACCCACGAGGTCGACGAACAGCTCGACTGGGACCTCATCGACGCCGCCGAGGGAGCGATCTACGACGGTGAACCGGTCGCCATCGACGCCGACATCAACAACGTCGACCGCGCAGTCGGGGCGACGCTCTCGAACCGCATCTCCCGCGAGCACGCCAGCGACGGGCTCGCCGACGACACGATCCGCGTGGACTTCGACGGCACGGCCGGCCAATCGTTCGGCGCGTTCCTCGCACAGGGCGTGACGATGGAGCTGACCGGGACCGCCAACGACTACGTCGGCAAGGGCCTCTCGGGCGGGAAGCTGATCCTGAACACGCCTGACAACGCCCCCTTCGACCCGACGGAGAACATCGTCATCGGCAACGTCGCGCTGTACGGCGCGACCCAGGGCGAGGCCTACGTCAACGGCATGGCCGGCGAGCGCTTCGCCGTCCGCAACTCCGGGGTCAAGGGCGTCGTCGAGGGCGTCGGCGACCACGGCTGTGAGTACATGACCGGCGGCGCCATCGTCGTGCTGGGCGAGACAGGCAAGAACTTCGCGGCCGGGATGTCCGGCGGCGTCGCGTACGTCTACGACCCCGACGGCGAGTTCGCCGAGAAGGCAAACACCGGCATGGTGTCGCTGTCCGACACTCTCGAAGGAAAGGACCGCCAGATGATCACTCGACTCGTCGAGAACCACGCCGCCTACACCGACTCCGACCGCGCGGCGGAACTGCTGGAGAACTGGGATGCCGAACTGGAGAACTTCACGAAGGTGATGCCCGACGCCTACGCCGAGGTCATCGCCGACCGCGAGCGTGACGACGTGCGCAACGAGCCACCGGCCAAAGCCGCGCCGAGCGCCGAGGCCACTGAAGTGGACTTCGCTGCCTCCACTGACGACTGAAGCGCTCGGATTCAGCGTTTTCCTGTCTGTAGCTATCGGCGTTCGTTTTTCCATTACAGCTAAGTCCGGTTTTCGCTACGATGACAGGGCGTGACAATCAACCGCCGGCCCTATGTCTGTCGGGCCAAAGAAGCGAGCATGGTCCCCGCACAACCAACTGTGCAGTATCGAGAGGGAACACACCATGAGTGATATCCCGGGCCCCGACCCCGACCCCGACTCCGGGTCCGGTATCGACGTCGATGTCGGCCGTGGCCTCCGTATCGCTGTCAGCGTTGTCACCGTACTTGTCGTCGCGACGGCGCTGTTCGGCGGGTATCATCAGGTCCCAGAAGGCCATGTCGGCGTCCAGAAGTCGTTCGGTGCGGTAACCGGCGACGAACTCCAGCCGGGCGCACACATTATCGTACCTGTCAAGGACTCCGTCCAAGACGTTGAGATACGGCCACGGACCTACACCATGGCCAATACCGAAGGCGAAGGAAACAGAGCAACCCAGTCCGATGCGGTGACCGTCCAGACGATCAACGGAACGACGGTCGACATCGACATCACCGTCCGGTACAAGGTCGAGGAGGCAGACGCCTCGGGGTTCGTTACCGAATGGCGGAGCGTCGGACAGGCAGAAGAGCGACTCATCCGCCCGTCCGTCCGGTCGCAGCTCCGTGACGAGGCCGCGGGCATCCAGACGAGTGAGATATACACCAGCGATGGCCGCGAGCGGCTCTCCGAGGCAGCCCAGGTGACACTTGAATCTGCCTTCGAAGACGAAGCGCTCGTCCTCCAGGAGGTCCAGGTCCGGGATGTCGACCTGCCGGACTCGTACGATCAGGCGCTCAACGACAAGGAAATCGCGAAGCAACGCGTCGAGGAGAAGGAGTTCGAGATCCAGCAGGCCGAGCGTGACAAGGAACGACAGGAGGTTCAGGCCGAAGCCGACGCACGCGTTATCGAAATCCGTGGGGAAGCGCTCCGGGACAATCCGGTTGTGTTGAGACAGCAGTACGTCCAGAGTATCGATGACTCTGATAAGGTCATCTTGGCAACCGACGATGAAGGGACGCCGATTATCCTTCAGACCGGCCGGAGCAGCGGTGGCAACACTTCTGATTCCGATACAGGATTCTCGACGAACGTGACGAACGCGACAGCCGGGAACTGACCGCGCGGGCCTACCATTTTAGTCCCGCCACCCGACCGCGTACTATGGACAACGTCCTCGTCATCGGCGGCGGTAGGTTCATCGGCCGACACACGGTCACCGAGTTCTTCGACGCGGGCTACGACGTGACGATGCTCACCCGCGGCCAGCGCCCGAACCCGTTCGCTGACACCGATGTCGCCCACGTGGAAGGCGACCGGCGCGAGCGGGAGACGCTCGAAACCGCGCGCCAGCGCGCCGACCCGGACGTGGTCGTCGACTGCGTGGCGTACTTCCCGGAGGACGTGCGGGCAGCGACTGACGTATTCGGCGATGTCGATGCGTACGTGTATGTCTCAAGCGGCGCGGCCTACGGCGTCGAGCGGACGCCAAAGCGGGAGGGAGAAACGCCGCTTGCTGGCTGTACCGACGAGCAGGCTACGACCGACAGCAGGGCGACATACGGCCCGCGGAAGGCCGAGGGCGACCGCGAGGTGTTCGCCGCCGCTGCGGACGGCGTGCGGGCGATGAGCGTCCGGCCGACCGTCGTCTACGGCCCCCACGACTACACCGAGCGGTTCGCCTACTGGGTGAACAGGGTAGCCGAGTACGACCGCGTCGTCGTCCCCAGCGACGGCCTCAGCCTGTGGCAGATGGCCTACGTCGAGGACGTGGCGAGCGCGCTCCGTCTCGTCGCGGAGCGAGGGACGGCCGGCGAGGCGTACAACGTCGGCGACGAGCACGCGCCGACGCTCCGGGAGTGGGTCGACCTGCTCGCCAGGGTCCACGAGACGGCCGTCGAAACCGTCGGCGTCGGCGAGCGCGAACTCGCGGCGGCGGGGCTCGATCCCGACGATTTCCCCATCTACCGCGACTCACCGCATCTGCTGTCGACGGCGAAACTGCGCGACCTGGGCTGGTCGTCGACGCCCCACGAGACGGCGCTGGCCGTGACCGTCGCCGAACACCGGGAGAACGACCGGACCGGCCGGGAGTTCGGGCCCGACCGCGAGGCGGAAGCGGCGCTCATCGACCGCCTGACCGACTGAGGACTACGCCCGGCGGAGCGTCGTGTGCTTGACCTCGTAGTCTTCGAGGAACGCGCCGTACCCGCCGACGGTGATCCGTTCCTGTCCCGTATCGACGACTAGCGAGTTTTCGAAGCCGAAATCGCTGTTGTGTGGCTCGATGAGGTTCTGTCGGACATCGACTACCTCGCCGGATATCACTTCGAAGTCGTCGTCGGAGCCTGTCGGCCGTGCGTACAGATCGGCAACGACGGACTTCCCGGCCCGGAGCGCGAGCGTTGTCGTGAACACGACGGGGCGAAACATGTCGTACCGGGCCGGAAGTGACGGGGGTCGCGAAACGAGGAGTTCCTCGCCGATGGGCCAGTAATTGCCCAGGTAGGAACCGACCAACACCGCCGAGACCGCCTCCTGCGTAAACGTGATCGCGTTCGTCTGGTCGTGGTCCCAGCTGAGCATCGTCGACGGGGAGACGAATCCTCGCTGCTGGTCCGTCGCAACCAGCGAGGGCGCGCCGTCGAGACCGAGGCGGACGGCGTTGGCGACCCCCTCCAGCTCCAGGTCCATCGCTGCTGCGTCGTAACTCGACAGCGTCAGCAGCACGAGGATGCCCCGCTCGCGGGCACGACGGAGTGTCTCGTTGATCTCCGGCAGTCGCCGGGCTGGGACCTGGAGCACGACCTCGCATTCGGCGGCCTCGATATGCTGTTTCAGGCGCTTGATGATGGTCGGTCTGGATTTGACCACTTCGAAGGAATTGTCGTCAGTCGAGTCGTCCTCGTAACGGTTCTGGACCGCCGTCTCCAGCGTCTCGAGTTCGCGCTTCAGCGCATCGAAGGCCTCCGACGGCGGCGTCGCACGGATGACCGTCGGCGTCCGATGGTCGTCGACGGAGACGAAACCGTCCGCGGCCAGCGAATCACAGATGTCGTACACGTAGCTCTTAGAGACCCCTGCCGTCTCAGCCACCGTCCGGGCCGTTGCCGGTCCCGTTTCGACGACAGCGAGGTACGTTTCCGCCTCCGTCTCGGAGAGTCCGTACTGCTGGAGTCGGTCCCGAACCGTCGCGTTGGGTTGGCGTGTGGGGTCAGGCATGATGAGCGGGTCAGAGCGGGCCGCGTGGCCCCGAATCACGGAGCCGCTGTGTCAGGTAGTATCATCGAAAGTATATAATAATTAGTCCGGGTGCGGGCGGACCGAAGCGTGTCGGCGCGGGGTAGTGGTCCGCGAGACAGAGCTGTCCCCGAAACAGGCGGTGTTAGACCGCGACGGCCCTCTCAGGACCGCTGTCGGACCTCATCCAGGAGGTCGACGACGTCCTCCATCGTCGGGTCGCGGTTACTACTGCTCCCGTTCCCATTGCCGTTGTTTCCGTTGTCGTTCCCGTTATTCCCGTTGCCGTTATTACCGTTCCCGCTATTCCCGTTTCCGTTGTTTCCATTACCCCGACCGGGGTTGCCGCCAGATCCATCCGGGAGGCCCGGAACGGGGTCCGGGTCGGTGATGCTCGCCGTGTTCTGGACGGTCAGCGTTGTCGTCGGGCCGTCTTGGCCGACAGTGAGTTCGTACTCACCGGCTTCGACGACCTTCGGGGCGAGTCCGAGCATGTTGCCGGGTACAACCTCCAGCGCAGTGAGGTCGGCCGTCACGTCTACTGTGGTCGACTCGCCGGAGTCCAGTGAGACGCGTTCGTAGCCGAGCAGCCGCCGCATCGGCTGGAGCACCGAGCCGTAGGACTGGGTGTTGAACACCTCGACGATGTGTTCGCCGGCCATCTCGCCGGTGTTCGTCACCTCGACGCTGACGGTCACTTCGGACTGGTTGGCCGGGTTGCCGACGGTGGGCTGTGTGACCGAGACGCTGCCGTACTCGAAGTCAGTGTAGGAGAGTCCGTGGCCGTACTCGAAGACGGCTGTGTTGTCCGTCCCGCCCGTCGTTGTCGGTTCGTAGCGGTTGTACTGTACGGGCGTGGTACCGACGTTTTCGGGCCAGCTGAACGGGAGTTTGCCGGACGGATTGGACTCGCCGACCAGCGTCTCGGCGATGGCGACCCCGCCGTCGCTGCCGGGCTGGCCGGCAAACAGGAGGGCGTCGAGCTGGCTGAAGGTGTCCGGGGATCCCCGCGGCGCGCCGGCGAGCATGACGCCGATGATCGGGGTCGAGTCATCGGTGGACTCGACGACGGTCTCCAGAAGCGCCTGCTGGGACTCATCGAGCACCAGTTCGTCCCGGTCGCCGAAGCCTTCGTTGTGGGTTCCTTCGCCGATGACCACGACGACGGCGTCGGCTTCGGGAGCCGCCGATTCGACCTGTGACCGTTGCTCGTCGGTGAAATCGAAGTTGCCGTTCTCGTCGCTCTGCTGGTTCTCACCGTCGCCCTCGCCGGCCCACCAGGTGGTGTTCTCGTACGACGTGGGGACGTGCGTGAGACTACCGACGCGGGACTGCAGTTCCGCTTCGAGGAGGTTCTGACGCGGATACGGGCCGCCGGCGCTGGCTCCCTGCCAGCCGAGCGTCCAGCCGCCGTGTTGCATCAGCGCGCGGGTGTTGTTGCCGTCGCCGTCGACACCGGGGCCGGTCAGCAGGACGCTCTCGTCGCCCGAGAGCGGGAGCGTGTCCGCGTCGTTTTTTAGAAGTACCATCGACTCCTTGGCCATTGTTTCGGACGCCTCCTGTGCGCCGCCGAGCACGTTCCCGATGCGGGACTCGTCGACCGTCGGCTGGTCGAACAGGCCAAGGTCGGCCTTCAGGTCGAGGATCCGCCGGACCGCTTCGTCGATGCGCTCCATCGGAATCGCGCCGTCTTCGACGAGGCCGACCACGGTGTCGATGAACTGGACCGGTCCCGGCGCGTCGCCGCCGTTGCCGATCATGTACATGTCGATACCGGCGTTGATCGCCATCTCGGTCGCCGTTTCGAAATCGGGCGCGTAATCGTGGTTCGTGATCATCCGGTTGAGGTCGTCCCAGTCAGAGACGACCATCCCCTCGTAGCCGTAGGTGTCCCGGAGCAGCGTCGTCAACAGCCAGTGGGAGGCGTGGGCCGGGACCCCGTTTATCGAGCCGCTGTTGACCATCACCGTCCCGGGTTCGGCCTCCAAAGCCTCCCGGTACGGCGGGAGGATGTTCGTCCGGAGGTCGCGCATGGACGTCGAGGCCGGCGCGCGGTCGTTGCCGTTGTTCGGGATGGAGTAGGCCGCGAAGTGTTTGACACACGCCGTCAGCCGGTCGTCGTCCTCCAGTGCTTGCGCTCGGACCCGTGAGACATCCGCTTCGAGCTTCGGGTCCTCGCTGATGCCCTCGAAGAAGCGGCCCCAGCGAGGGTCCCGCTGGAGGTCCGTCGTCGGGGCGAACGTCCAGTGTGCGCCCATCGAGGCCGTCGAATCACTCGTGTGGCGCTCGGCCTCCGCAATCAGACTCAGGTCGCGCGTCGCACCCATGTTCAGCCGCTGGGGGAACACCGTCGCCCCCTCCAGCAGGCCGTTCCCGTGTGTCGCATCGACGCCGTAGAGGAACGGGATGTCGTGGTCGGCGTTCTCCAGGTTGTACTCCTGTAGGGCGTTGATACCCTGGACCACCTCGTTGGCGTCGAAGCTCGGCGGCTCGGCCCCGCCGGAGAGGATCGACCCGATGCCGAGTTCGCTGAAGTACTCGCCGACCGTATCGACCCCGAAGCTGTCGGGGACGTTCGATTCTTCCGGCTCCGCCTCGAAGGAGCTGATCGCGACCTGTGTCATCTGGGCCGCTTTCTGCTCCAGCGTGAGGTCGTCGATGAGTGTGTCCACGTCCGGTTGCGCCGCGGCGGTCCCAACACCTGCACCGGTGGCGGCCGCTGCCGTGGCCATCCCGGTCGCTTTCAGAAACGTCCGCCGAGACGCTCGCATGCCGTCGTCAGTCGTGTCATGTGCCATGACAGGCGCACCCAAACAGTGATGTTAATAATTGTTTTTGGAAAACTGATGTGGGATAGTTGTCAACACATTTGCGTACGGTTCGCCATCGGGCCCTGACTGATCCTGTGCACCTAAACTGTTTTCACGCGTGGCCGGGGACAGGCTACCATGTTCGAGAAACGCACCTGGATCCGCCTGCCCCGGAACGTCGTGGTCGGGCACGGGGTCCTCGGGCAGACAATCGAGGCCGTCAGCGAACTCCATCTGACCGGGCGGCCGCTCATCGTCTCCAGTCCGACGCCACACGATGTCGCCGGCGAGCGGGTCGTCGCACAGTTCGAGGACGAGGGGTACGACCCCTCCGAGATCGTCATCGAGGAGGCCAGTTTCGACGCCGTCCAGCAGGTCATCGACCACGCGAGCGACATCGACGCCGGCTTCCTACTGGGGGTCGGCGGCGGGAAAGCAATCGACATCACGAAGATGGCCGCCGACGACCTGGGGCTTGGCTTCGTCTCGGTGCCGACGGCCGCAAGCCACGACGGCATCGTCTCCGGCCGGGGCTCGGTCCCCGAGGGCGACACGCGCCACAGCGTCGCCGCCGAACCGCCGCTGGCCGTCATCGCCGACACGGAGGTGCTGGCGGAGGCCCCCTGGCGGCTGACGACTGCCGGCTGTGCCGACATCATCTCGAATTATACTGCGGTTCGGGACTGGCAACTAGCCCACCGCCTGAAGAACATCCACTACTCCGAGTACGCCGGCGCGCTCTCCCAGATGACCGCCGAGATGCTCGTCGAGAGCGCCGACTCGATAAAGCGGGGGCTGGAGGAGTCCTCGTGGATCGTCGTGAAAGCGCTCGTCTCCTCCGGCGTCGCGATGTCCATCGCCGGCTCCTCGCGCCCGGCCAGCGGCGCGGAACACCTGTTTTCCCACCAGCTGGACCGGCTCGTCCCCGACGGCGCGCTCCACGGCCATCAGGTGGGCGTCGGCTCGATCATGACGGAGTACCTCCACAGCGGCCAGAAGGGCAAGTGGAAAGACGCCAGAGACGCCCTGGCGGCCATCGGCGCGCCGACGACGGCGGACGAACTCGGCATCGACGACGAGACGGTGATCGAAGCGCTGACGACGGCCCACCAGATCCGCGACCGCTACACGGTGCTCGGCGATGGCATGAGCGAGGAAGCGGCGATAGAAGCGGCGACGGTCACCGGCGTTATCTAAACCAGTTCCGCGACCGCGACTTCACCCGGATCGTCCCATCGGATCGAGACTTCGGTCTCGTCAGCCGCCTCGGCGTCGCCGTCTTCGAGGTCGGCGCTGTTGATCTCGGCGTCGAACACGATACTGAGGCGATACACCGTCTCGGCGTTCGGGTCAGCTTCGTTGCGGACGCCACAGATAGTCGCCCGTACTGCGTCCCGAATGGAACACGCGACGCCGGCCGTCTCGGTGACGACCCGTTCGACCGCCGTCGCCGGGCGCTCCATTCCCTGCGTTTGCCCCTTTGGAACCTCCCATGACCCGTCAGTGTCACTGAGCAGCACGTCCCCCGACTCGTTGTGGACGAACGCGTGTACGTCCACCTGCCCCTCCCGTGAGCGCTCGACGGCACGCTGGTACGCCTCTCCACCCACCGAAAAGGTGGCCTGGTCCACCGGCGTCGAGCCGAACTCCTGTTCGAGACGGGCGAGGCGCTCCTGCACCCGCGCTCGCGAGCGCTCGGCTATCTCCATACGAAACGCTCCTTCGGGAACATCATAAAGCCGCCTGAACGTTTTCGTCGTTTGAAATCGCCCTATAAAAACGTGCTTGCCGTCCGATAGCCGCGCCCTCCCCGGGTCTCCCGGCAGCGCTGCTCAGACGTGTTGGTCGAGGAACTCGACGACAGCGGTGTAGGCCTCGATGCGGTTCTCCCGCTTGCTGATGCCGTGGCCCTCGTCGTCGAAGACGAGTTTCTCGACGGGAACGCCCTGCTTGGCCGCCTGTTCGGCGATCTGTTCGGCCTCGCCGACGGGGACGCGCGGGTCGTTGGCCCCGTGGAGGACGAACAGCGGCGCGTCGATGCGGTCGACGTTGTTGATCGGCGAGATGGATTCGAGGAACTCCCGATCCTCGTCGAGGGAGCCGTACTCGGCCTCGCGGAGTTCGCGCCGCCAGTCGCCGGTGTTCTCGAGGAACGTCACGAAGTTGGCGATGCCGACCACGTCGACGCCGGCCGCCCAGAGGTCGGGATACTCCGTCAGCGCCGCCAGCACCATGAACCCGCCGTAGGACCCGCCCATCGCCACGATTCGGTCGGGGTCGACGGCCGGGTGGTCGTGGAGCCAGTCGACGCCGGCCCGCAGGTCCTTCACGGAGTCCATCCGCTTTTCCACGTCGTCGAGGTGCGTGTAGGCCTTCCCGTAGCCGGTCGAGCCGCGGACGTTCGGCTCGAAGACGGCGTAGCCCCGCGAGAGGAAGTACTGGGTCAGGCCGGAAAAGGACGGGCGGCGCTGGCTCTCCGGACCGCCATGGATATCGACGATGACGGGCGTGTCGCTGTCGGCGGTGGTCCCATCAGCGGCGGCCGCCGGCAGTGAGAACAGCGCCGGAATCTCCCGCCCGTCGAAGGAGTCGAATCTGACGACTTCGGGCTCAATGAACGTCTCACGCGGGATGCCGGCCGTCGAGGCGGCCGTCCACTGCTCGCTCTCGCCGGTCTCAGCCTCGACGACGAACACGTTGGTGTTGACCGTTCGTCCGGTGACGCTGACGGCGAAACGTTCGGCGTCGGGTCCCCAGGAGACACCCCCGGCCAGCCCGCCAGGCAGGTCCGGCGTCGGGAACGTCTCGATGGTGGTCGGGCCGGTCAGTTCGCCGACGGTGAGTTCGTTGTAGCCGTCGACGTTGCGCGAGTACGCCAGCCGGCCGCTGTCCCGGTCCAGCGCGACGCCGTCGATGTTCCACCGGTCGTCCGAGCGCACGATGTCGAGGTCGCCGTCCAGCGAGAGGCGGGCCAGTTCGAGCGTGTCGCTCTCGGCGTCGGTGACGAGATAGAGCCCGTCGCCCTCCGGCCCCCAGGACGCGCTGGTGTAGCGGACCTTCCCCTCGTGTGGCGTGAGATGGGTTAGCTCCTCCGCGTCGATATCCAGCACGTAGATATCCTGGTCGAAACTGGAGTAGGCTTCGCTGACGAGCAGGCGCTTTCCATCGGGCGAGAACCCGCCCACGGAGAGCCAGCCGTCGCCCTCCCAGACCAGTTCCGCGTCGTCGCCGGTCGCGTCGCGGTCCTGCACGTAGATGTCGAAGACGGCCTCGTCCCGGCGGTTCGACGCGAAGGCGAAGCGCTCGCCGTCGGGCGACCAGCCGCCCCAGCGGTGTTTCGCGTCGGGCATCCCGGTGAGTTCGTGGACGTGTCCGTCAGCGTCGAGCCGGTACAGCTGGGCCCGCTCGTTGCCGCCCTCGTCCATGCCGAAGACGAGCTCCCGGCGTTCGGGCGAGTAATCGACGAAGCTCACGGTGTCGTCGTAAAAGGTCAGTTGCTCGGGCCAGCCCTGTGGCTCATCGAGCGACCAGAGCTGGGCGACGCCGGTCGTGTTCATCAGGAAGGCGAGCGTGCCGTCGGGCGCGAACGAACTGCCGTAGGCGCTGCGGACGTTCAGATAGCGAGAGAGGTCGTACGCGGTCACGACCGGAGGGACGGCAGGGATCGGCAAAACCCTTTGTGGCGACCGCGGCTTTCGATTCGGGGCCGCCGAGGGAGCAACGGCTGCTACCCAGTAAGCCGCTGTAGCGGCGTCTCACCCTGCCAGCGAGCGTACGCGTACGAGGCGACGAGGAGGATGCCGCCCAGCACGAGAAACGAGAGGGTCCGGGCGAGCGTATCGAGCCCCCGAGTGTCGTAGAGGAACACCTTGGCCGTGACCAGGCCGAGGACGACGACGCCCTGAAGCCGACGGCTGCGGTCGTCGAGTGTGAGACCGACTCCGACGAACGCGAGCCCCAGAACGGCCCAAGCGACCGACAGCCCGGCACCCGAAAGCTCCAGGCCCAGGAGCACCACCGCGAGTCCGGTCGCGGTCCAGGCGTACGGAGTCGCCACCGAGAACTCGCGGTCCGTGGCAGGTACCGTCGCCGATACGCCCCCGGACCACCGGGCGAGCGCGTAGAAGACCGCGATACCGAGCAGGTAGGCGGCGGGCCGTCCCGTCGCAGTCGCCAGCGGGTCCGCGAGCGAGAACGCCGGTAGTTCCGTCGCGTCCACGGCGAAAAGCTTGGCGACGGTCCCGACAGCGACGAGGTGCCCACCGAGACGGACCGCTCCGGCGTCGCGGCGGGCGCCGACCACCAGTGCCCCACTGAGCAACAGGAGGAGGCCGACGGTCGCGAGGAACGGGTCGGCTGCGAGGACGACGCTGACCGCGAGCAAGGCGACGGCAAGCACTCCGGCCGCACTGTCCCGCTGGCCTACCCGTGACTCGGTGACTGTGTACACGCCGCCCAAAGCGAGTCCGACCGCGCCGACGGCCACTCCGTCCGGTGCCGTCGGGACGAGATTACGAACCGTTCGTTCCAGCAACACCGCGGCGAACCCGGCATTGAGCGCGGTCGCCGCGTCTACCTGACGGCGGTGGACCCCGTCTTTTCGTCCGCTCGCACGGAGTACGTACCCGCCGGCGACGTACATTCCGAACGTCACTGCGAGAACGACGACGGCGACCGCTTCGGGCGGCTCGACCGTCTCCAGCCAGGCGACGTGGAGCACGTACGCCGGGAGGACGCTGCCGAGGACGAGCCGGCTCCACGGCCGGACGGCGGCGATGGCCACCAGCCCGGCCGTGAGTAACACGACGTAGGCGGGCGAGACGACGAAGGTACTGGCGTCGAGTCCGACGTAGGCAGTGACGTAGCCCAGCAGGAACGCCTCGCCGGCGACGGCGGGCGCACGGTCCCACACTGAGATAGCCACGGTGGCGGAAACGAGGGCCGTCAGGGCGAGCAGGACCGTCCACAGCGGGGTTCCGAGGGCGGCCCGGTACGACTCGAAGCCGTAGGCCGCGTAGACGCTGAAATACGCGATTGCGAGCCCGGTTCCCGCGACGAGTCGGCCCCATCGGTCGTAGCCCTGGCGCTCGGCGGCATACCGGCCGCCAGCGAGCAGTGCGAGTCCGCCTGCCGTGCCGGTGAGCACGCGCCCCAGCGGTCCGAGATAGCCCGCCTCGATAGCCAGGCGGATGAAGAAGACGACGCCGACCACCAGCGCGAGGCCGCCGACCCCGCCGAGCCACTTCATGCCGATGTCGCGCTCCCAGTTCCGTTCGTCGGGCGGTGCGTCGCTGTCGGCTGTCTCGCCCGTCTCCGGTGCTGGCTCCGAACCGTCCGGGGACCTCGGTTCGGCTTCCGCCGTAGCCGACTCGACCGCTGTACTGGCAGCTTCCTCCTCGGCCGACGGCGGCGGATCGGTGTCGAGTGCCGATTCCAGGGCGGTGATGCGTGCGTGGAGGGCATCGACCTCCGCGCGGAGTTCCCGCACTTCCGCGCCGAGGTCGTCATCATCGCTCATACACCGTCACGTTGCGGAGTCGATGTAATAAATATCCAGTCGAACGGCGGTCCGTGGGGCGGCTCGGACAGCGGACTCGCTGTCCGCTGCCGTCAGCCGTGAACGGGTGGATTTTTGAGCGGCCACGTCGTCGCCCCTGTATGCGTGTCGCGGTCGTCGCCATGGAGACGAGTCAGTACCGGGACACAGTGGGCCGAACCCGGCTGGAGCGGGTGGCTACCGAACTGGCCGCCGCCGGCCACGACGTGACCGTGTTCTGTTCGCAGTGGTGGCCCGGGTTCGACAATCAGCGCGAACGCGACGGCGTCACCTACCGCGCCGTCACCGTCTCGCCGACCGTTCCGTCCTTCTGTGTCCGCCTGCCGGTCATGCTCGCCCGCTATCGGCCCGACATCGTTCACGTCCACCCGACGCCGGCGTCGGTCGCGCTCGCGGCCAACATCGGCGCGACGCTTTCGCGTGCGCCGCTGCTCACGGAGTGGTTCGGCGACGAGGACGTGCCCGAGAGCCGCCGGGCAGACCTCGCACTCCGGGCGTCGGATTGCCTCATCACCCCCTCCGAACTCGTCCGGACGCGGGTCCGCGAGCGCGGGGCGACGGCCGACCAGACGGCGATACTCCCACAGAGTATCGACATGGACCTCGTTCGGGAGACCGAGGCCGACGAGGAGATCGACGTGGTGTACGCCCACCGACTCGACGGCACCGCGAACGTCGAATCGCTCCTGCTCGGCCTCGCAGAACTCAGACAGAAGGGCTGGTCAGCGACGATCATCGGCGACGGGCCGGAACGGGCGTACTACGAGCAGGAAGCCGCCGACCTCCGCATCGACGACCGCGTGACCTTCGTCGGCGCGTGCGATATCGAAGAACGCGTCTCGATTTATAAGGGTGCGCACGTGTTCGTCCAGACCGCGTTCCGGGAGTGCTTCGCCACGGACCTCCTCTGGGCGATGGCCTGTGGCTGTATCGGTATCGTGGAGTACCAGGCCGAATCCTCGGCCCACGAACTCATCGAGCAGCGCGACCGCGCGTTCCGGGTGACGAACCCACAGGAGATCGCCGACAAGATCGTCGAATCGGCCGACTTCGAGCGATGGACCGTCGACGAGTCCTGCGCCGAGTACGACCACGCGCACGTTCGAAGCGAGTACGAGGAACTGTACGAGAGACGAATCGAGGACTACGGCTTTTTGTAGCTAAATCGCACTCTGCTGCTCAGTACGGGATGACGCGGAACCCCTCGGGGAGCACCAGCCCGAACACGAGAAACAGCGCGGCCGCGACGCCCGCCGCGATGAGGGCGTACGGCGCTTGACTCCTGACGTGGACCATGTGGTCGCTCCCGCTCGTCGACGACGCCAGGACGGTCGTGTCGCTGATGGGCGAGGTGTGGTCGCCGAAGATGCCGCCGCTGAACACCGCGCCGAGGACGAGCGGGAGGTTCGCGCCCGTGGAGAACGCCAGCGGGATGGCGATGGGGAACATGATACCGTAGGTCGACCACGACGAGCCATCGGAGAAGCTGACGAACGAGGTCACGAGGAAGACACCGACCGGAATAACAAACGCCGGGACGCCGCCGAAGACGTTCGTCACGAACGACGAGATGCCGAGGATCGACACCGCGTTCTGGATGGAACTGGCGAACATCAGGATGACGGCCGCCAGGAAGATGCCCTTGAAGCCGACCAGCATCGCATCGGTGGCGTCGTCGTTCGAGGGGATGTCACCCTTCCAGCGGTACAGTAGGAAGGCGACGATCAGCGCCGAGAACGACGCGAGGCCCAACTGGACGCCGCCGATGTTGAACGCCCACGGGCCGCTCGGCGGGGCGATGAGCTGCCAACTGCCGAGCTGGAGCAGCGTGGTCCCCATACCCTCTTTCCCCTCGACGAAGATGACCGGGCTGGCCCGCCAGAACATCGCGCCCAGCCCGACGACGATCATAGTCAGGATGGGCCAGGCGAAGTTCCGCCAGTCCGGCGTGGCGGTTTCGGACATCTCGTACTCGTCCATTTCCGTCGAGATCATCGGGTCGGCGTCGTCGCCGACGACCTTCCCCTCGGTTCTCGCGCGGGACTCTTCTGTCCCCATGCCGTAGATGTTCGGTACGACCTGCCACGCGACGAGGCCCGCGAGACCGAGCGCGATCCAGGAGTAGAAGCCGGTAAACAGCGTGTTGAAAAACAGCGGCCAGACGGCACCGGTCGCCGCGGTGACCTGGTCACCGCCGGTGTTCACGAGGTTGGCCATCCCGGACGGGAGCGTCCCCTGCTTCTGTGCCTCGACGAGACCGCTCCCCATGAACCCGACCATCGCGGCCCCCCACGTCGAGTAGAACGCGAGGCGGGACGCCGGTGAGCCCGCTGAGTCGACGTAGTAGGCCAGCTTGGCCCGCGAGACGTCGAACTTGTCCGTTAGCGGGCGCATCATCGAGCCGACCACGAGGCAGTTGAAGTAGTCGTCGATGTGGATGGCGATACCCGCGAGGAAGGCGGCCTTCTCGGCGTCTGCGGCCGAATCTGCTCGTGCCACCAGCGCCTCTAGCACGCCCTGGATCGCCCCGGATCTGATCATCAGTCCGATCAGCCCGCCGATGGCGAAGATTGCCAGTAGGACGTTCTTGACGTACCACTCCCCGAACAGCGGGGCCGTGGCGATTATCTCCGGCACGAGTTTCAATCCGAATATCGCCCCGAGTACGATACCACCGACGCCCACCGTCCAGGGACTTCCGTCCTCGGCCTGTGGCTGGACGGTCGCCACCTCACCGCCGGCGGTGATCAGGTCCGACGGGACCCCGACAGCCTGGGGATGTAACGCGCCGACCAACACGCCTGTGACGACGATGCCAACGAACAGCCCGATGAGGGCGTCCCGGGTGTACCAGGCGAGACCGATTGCGACGAGCGCGGGAACGATAGACCACGGCCCTGCGGCGATTCCTTCGACCATGCCGGCAGGTCCGGATGGCGCTATATTAATGTGCGTATTTGAGGCGGCGGGTGCCCAGACGAAACCCGTTTGAGCGTCGGTCCCCTCCCATCGGTAGTGACAGCCGAGGAGCCAGCCGACCGAGACGAGGACTCGGACCCCACCACGGAACTCGAACTCGACGACGTCTACGACGCTATCGACGCCGTCGGCCGACCACATCTAACGGCGACGGAGCTCTCCCGGAAGACGGACCTGACACCCGACCAGGCGCGGGCGGCACTGGAGGGGCTCGCCGACGACGGCGATATCGAGCGCCAGGACGTAACCGAGGTCGAGTCAGTGTGGTATCCGACGGATATCGCCGAGGTAACCGACCGCGAGCGCGTGGTGCTTTTCCCGGACCGTCGCGAGGTCGTCGTCGAACACCCGGAACAGTTCACGCGGGCGCAACTCTCGCAGTTCGCCCGCCTGCAGGACACCAACCGCTCGGGCGGCTACGTGTACGAACTCCGCGAAGAGGACATCTGGGCCGCGCCCCACGAGTCCCTGGACGACCTCCTGGCGACGATGCGGGACGTCCTGGGTGAGCGCTCACCTCACCTCGAAGAGTGGGTGACGAGCCAGTGGGAGCGCGCCCGGAAGTTCCGCCTGAAGACCCACGAGGACGGCTACGTCGTGCTCGAAGCCGAGAGCGACGACCTGATGGGCAACGTCGCCCGGCCGAAACTCGACGACGACCACCTCCGGGCACCCATCTCGGACTCGGAGTCGTGGGTCAACGAGGACGCCACGGCCGAAATCAAGCGCACCCTCTACGAGGCGGGCTACCCGGTGCGGGACGACCGCGACCTGGAGACCGGCGACGCCATCGAGATGGACCTCCTGCTGCGCCTGCGTGACTACCAGCAAGACTGGGTCGAGCGGTTCACCGAGCAGGGGTCGGGCGTGTTCGTCGGCCCGCCGGGGTCGGGCAAGACTGTCGCCGCGATGGGCGCGATGGCCGCCGTCGGCGGTGAGACGCTGATTCTCGTCCCCTCCCGCGAACTCGCGACCCAGTGGCACGACGAACTGGTTCGCCACACTTCGCTGACCGACGACGACATCGGCGAGTACCACGGCGGCGAGAAGTCTATCCGGCCGGTCACCATCGCCACCTACCGCACCGCCGGGATGGACCGCCACCGGAAGCTGTTCGACCAGCGCAAGTGGGGCCTCATCGTCTTCGACGAGGTCCATCACGTCCCCTCGCCGATTCACCGCCGGAGCGCTGACCTCCAGACCAAACACCGGCTGGGCCTGACCGCCACGCCGACCAGAGAGAGCGACGACGAGGAGGAGATATTCACGCTCATCGGCCCGCCCATCGGCACGGACTGGGGGAAGCTGTTCGACGAGGGCTACGTCGCCGAGCCGGAGGTCGAAATCCGGCTCGTCCCGTGGGGCAACGAGACCGAGCAGTCCGAGTACAGTTCCACGTCGGGCCACGACCGCCGGCAGGCCGCCGCCAGCAACACCGGAAAGATCGACGAGATCCGCTACGCGCTGGCCGAGAACCCCGCGGCGAAGGCACTGGTGTTCATCGAGTACTTAGACCAGGGCGAGGCCATCAGCGAGGCCATCGACGTACCCTTTATCAGCGGCGAGACGCCACACGCCCGCCGGGAGAAGCTGTTCGACCAGTTCCGCCGGGGCGAACTGAACACGCTGGTCGTCTCCCGCGTCGGCGACGAGGGGATCGACTTGCCGGACGCCGAACTCGCTATCGTCGCTTCCGGGCTGGGCGGGTCCCGCCGGCAGGGCGCACAGCGGGCCGGGCGGACGATGCGCCCCGCCGGTGACGCCCGGATGGTCATTCTCGCGACGCGGGGGACGACCGAGGAGGACTTCGTCCGCCGGCAGATGCGCCACCTCGCCTCGAAAGGCATCCGCGTGACCGAGACGGAGGCCGAGGCCGTCGAGCCGCCCGAACCAGAAGGGTAAGCGAAGCGCGCTGGCTACTGATCGAAGTTACTCCGTCTCCGTGTCGAGTCGCCGCGCGGTCTCGGCCACGTCCTGAATCTTCTCCGTCTGTTCCTCGTTCGTCGCCGCGAGGTCGTCGAGCTGTGCCGACATGTCGTCGATGCCGCTCGACAGTTCGTCGATCATGCTGGCGACCTCTTCGGTCGACGCCGCCTGATCGTCGGTCGCTGCCGACACCTCCTTGATTCCCTGTGCCGCCTCGTTGACCGCAGACACGATCTCTTCGAGTCGTTCGGCCGCCACCTCTACCTGATCGATACCGTCGGTCACCTGCTCGGTTACGGTTTCGAGGCTCTCGACGGCGTCGACGGTCTCGTCCTGGATCTCCGTGACGGTGTCTTCGATACGGTTCGCGTGCTCCTGTGAATCCCCTGCGAGCGTCTTGATTTCGTCGGCGACGACGGCGAACCCGTCGCCCGCCTCCCCCGCGCGTGCGGCCTCGATAGACGCGTTCAGGGCGAGCATGTTCGTCTGGTCCGCGATATCGTTTATCACCTCGACGATGTCGTCGATCTCGTCGGCCTGCTCTTGCAGGCCGGCGATGTCCGAGGAAACCGTGTCCACGGCGTCGTCGACGTCGTTCATCATGGTCGCGGCCTGCTGTGCGGCTTCGTTTCCGCGTTCGGCCTTCCGCTCGGCCGACGTGCTGGTACTCGCGACTTCCTCGGCGGTCGAGGCGATTTCCTCGATGGTCGCGCTCATATCCGCGACCTCGCCCGCCACTTCGTCCATCGACTCGGACTGGGCCTCGGCAGTCTCGGTGATCTGCTGGTTCGTCTGCGCGACTTCTTCGGCTGAGGCACTCAGCTCGTCGATAGGCTGCTGGAGTCCGCTTTCGACCTCCTGCATCAGCGCTTGCTGGTCCTCGATTGCTGATTCCAGGCGCTGGCTGTAGGAGTCGATGTACGTGTCCATCGCCACCTGCTGATCGAGGTTGAGGAGTTTGAATACGGAGAGCGCCCGCGACTGCATCGTTTCGAGCGCCTCGTCTCGGGTCGCGTCGCCCGACTGGAGGTCGTTGACGATTGTCCGCAGGAAGTGTTCGAAGTAGATGCTGTAGGCCCCGAGATAGATCTTCGGCCCGAGATCGAGCATGTCGTGAATCCTCCCGATACGAGCCCGGTTCTCGAAGTACTGTTTGTCGTAGCTCCCGCCGACGAGGTCCCGGAGGTACTGCGACTGGGTGTTTTTGAGCTGGTCGACCGACTTGGTTGACCGCCCCAGGATCTCGACGCTCTCGTCGAACGACTGGAGGTGATCGTAGAAATCGTCGACGACAGCGTCGGCTTGTGCGGTCGTCTCGTCTGCCATCGCAGTGAGATTGTCGACGTCCGCCTCGTCGAACCCGGTGAACTCCTTCCGCCAGCGTATCTCCTCGGCGTCCAGTCCGATACGGTCGGTAAGTGTCGCGCCGTCGACGCCAGATCTGTCAGATTCAGTGATACGTTTTCGAGAGCCCGTGCTCTCGCTCTGGAATGCCATGGCGAGACTCAAAGGACGTGGGGGTTATATGTTCGCCCCCGATTCTCACCCTTGAGAAATATAAATAGCCAGCACAAAAATTTGGGGTTGCCGGTCACATCCGGCGATGATCCGGCTGGCTGTTCGGCTGTTCGGCTCAATCCTCGAACGTCTGTGGATCACGGGCCGCCTCGGCGACCCGAACTGCGGCGACGTTCTCGGGCACGTCGTGGACGCGAACGATATCGGCCCCCCGCTCGGCCGCCAATGTCGTCCCGGCGATGGTCGCCTCCAGACAGTCGCCCGCCTCCTGTCCGACCAGTCCGAACAGCGACTTGTGGGAGTGGCCGACCAGGATAGGGCAGCCGAGTGCCTCGAACTCCGGGAGGCGGTCGAGTAGTTCGAAATCCTCTGTGGGTGATTTCCCGAAGCCGATGCCCGGATCGACGATGATCTGGTCCCGGTCGAGTCCGGCCTTCTCCGCGAGCAGGACCCGCTCGGTTAGCTGGTCGATGCAGTCACCCACCACGTCGTCGTAGTGGATGTCGCTGTCGGGGTCGACCGGCGTCTCGATGGAATGCATCACGACGACGGGCACGTCGTACTCCGCGGCGACCAGCCGCATCTCGGGGTCTTCGAGGCCCGAGACGTCGTTCAGGATGTCCGCGCCAGCGTCCAGTGCCGCCCGGGCGACGGGGGCCTTCCGCGTGTCGACGGAGAGCGCGACATCCAGGTCCGAGAGCGCCTCGATGACCGGGACGACGCGGTCGATCTCCTCTTCGACCGGGACCGGATCGGCACCGGGGCGGGTCGACTCCCCGCCGATGTCGATGATGTCCGCGCCCGCCTCGACCATCCGCTCGGCGCGGGCGACGGCGTCCTCGACCGCGTTGTACTCGCCGCCGTCGTGGAACGAGTCCGGCGTGATGTTGCAGATACCCATGACGGCCGTGCCGTCGTCCCAGGGGTAGGCTGTCGACGTGTCCGCTTCTGGTTGCTGGATGGACAGGGCCGCCCGCAGTTCGTCGGCGAATGACGCCAGACCGTACGGCTGCCCGTCCAGTTTCTCCACGAGGCGCTTGTACTGGGCCATCGTCGCCATCATGACCACGTCCAGTGACTCCTCGTCCTGGTCGTTCAGGCCGGAGATGGCACACTCCCCGCCCAGGGACAGCAGTTCCTCCTTGAGATACTGGGCCTGCCGTGGCTGGACCCGCGTTCGCAGGACGCGGTGAACGCCCTTGCCCCGCATCCGCCAGGCGCCGGCGTCGGTGACGTGTGCGTCCGCGATGGTCTGGCGGGCCTCGGCCAGCGAGTCGACCTGCTTTGGGACCAGCGAGCGCGACCAGCGCGTGCGGGCCTCCCGGACGGCGTACAGCGACCCCGTCACGAGGACTGCATCGCCGGATTCCGCGGCATCGAGCGCGATACCGAGCGCGCCAGCCACGTCGTGGCGCGTCTCGACCGTCGCGTCGGTCGCGTTCTCGACTGCGGCTGCGACGACGTTGTGTGACTCCGCTCGGTCGACGTCCGGCTGACAGGCGACGACGTGGTCCGGGGCCGGCAGCGCCGCGGCGATGCGCTCGTGGTCCTTGTCGACCATCGCACCGATGACGACGTGGAGGTCGTCGTAGTCGAACGAGGACAGCGTCTCGGCAGTCCGCTCGATGCTTCCGGGGTTGTGGGCCCCGTCGAGGACGACCAGCGGCGATTCGTCCATCACTTCGAACCGACCGGGCCAGTGGGCGTTGCGCAGGCCGCGTTCGAGGGCCGTCTGCGAGACGTCCGCGACCTGCCGGCACAGCGTGGCCGCGATCCCGGCGTTCTGTGCCTGATGCGCGCCCAGTAGCGGGAGGAACGTATCGACGCTCCAGTCGGGGCCGTCGACCGAGACCGACCCCTCAAGCCCCTCACGCCCGTCGTAGGTCACCGTTACGTCGGTTTCGGACGGCCCCTGATCTGTCTCGACTGCGCTGCCGACGGTCACGACGTCGTCGGCGACTTCGCGGACGGCGGCGAGCGCGTCGTCGGTCGTTCCGGTCACCAACGGGGTGTCGTCGGGGGCGACGTGGGCTTTGTCGCGGGCGATCTCTTCGACGGTGTCGCCGAGGATATCCGTGTGTTCGAGCGTCACGGACGTGACGGCGCTGGCGACCGGGTCGACGACGCTCGTGGCGTCGTACCGGCCGCCGATACCGACCTCCAGAACCGCGACGTCGACCTCCTGTCGGTCGAACTCCCACAGCGCCATCGCGGTCAGCGTCTCGAAGAAGGTGGGCGAGTCGTTGGCCGCGCCCCGCTCGGTCACGTACGCCCGGACCGATTCGACGAACTCGACGAGGGCGGCTTCCGAGAGCTTCCGGCCGTTGATTCGGATCCGTTCGCGCACGTCGTCGAGATGCGGCGACGTGTACAGTCCGACGTCGAGGCCTGCTTCCCGCAACGTTCGTTCGACCATCCGCGCGGTGGACCCCTTTCCGTTGGACCCCGCGATCTGGACACAGCGAAGCCCCTCCTGTGGGTCACCGAGCGACGAGAGCAGGTCCTGCGTGGCATCAGTACCGGGTCGCGAGGCGAACCGGCGCAACTCGAAGAGGAAGTTCGCGGCCTCGTGGAACTCCATGGTCGGGCTATCGGAGCCGCTCGCTTTAGCCTGTCGGACTGTTGCGTGTGTCCGGCGAGAAGACGCCTCGAACAGCCCGCTCACCCAGCTGTCACCCACCGGACACGGTGACCGTTACGGCTGGTCGGTGCGGTCGCGCGTGGCCCACCGGCCGAGTGCGCTCGACAGAATCAGGAACGCGGCACCCAGCAGCGGTGCCGGGTCGATCTTCGCCGCCGGTCGCTCGTCCGCGTCTGTCTCGGGTTCCGTCTCGTCCGCCGCCACGGTCGCCGATTCGGCAGCGCCGGCCGGCTCGGTATCTCTCCCGGTGTCCTGTCGTCGGTACTCTGGCTCAGTCTGTGGCATCTCTGTGGCCAACGCTGTTTCCTGGGTCCCCGGCGTCGGCGTGTCGTCGGCGTCTTCCGCCGCTGCTTTCGGCTCGAAATCCGGGTCTGTCGGCGATGGCGTGTCGACGGTCGGTTCGGCCGGTGGCGGCGTCTCGCTCGGGCTTTCCGTGGCCCACTCCGACGCCTCCTCGTCGGTGCCGGCAGCGTTGCGGCGGCGGTACCACCAGAGTCCGGCCGTAGCCACGCCGAGGGCGATGAGCGACAGCCCCGTGCCGAGCAGCCCCCACTGTCGCCAGAGCGACCTGAGACGGTCGGTTAGCCCGGGGCCGGAACTCTCGGCGCCGTCCGATTCCGCTGGTGCCGGTGTCGAGCCAGCGGTGGCGTCGTCGACAACGGCGACGCCGGGAACGGCGTCGAGCACCGTGGCGACGGTGTCCCGCTCCACCTCGACTTCGAGAAACGTCGGTGCGTCCATACTCGACCTGTCGTCGGGCGACCATGTAAAACCCGCTCAGTGCTACTCGCGGGCCGGCTCCCGCTCGCGGTCGGTGTCTACGGACCGCGTCGGCTCAGTCTCCGCTTCGAGGTCCCCCAGTGGCTCGGAAGCGAGGTCCTCCAGTGACTCGGTGGCAGATTCGTCGCCGAGCAGCGCCTGCAGTTCCCGCTCGTAGGTGTCCTCGGCGATCTCTCCTTCGACGTATCGGCGCGTCAGTTCCTCGTGGCGGTCCTCGACGGACGGCGCGAACGTTTCGGAGAGGCCGAGCGACGCAAGCGGTGGGACGACTGACTCAAGCCCTGCAAGCCCACCAGCGACGCGCTGGCTCTTCGGTATCGACGCCCGTCGGGCCAACGCACGGACCAGCGCGACCGAGAAGACGACATCTAGGCCCACGAGCAACAGCGTCCCGAGCAGGAACCCGGCGACGGTCTGGACGACCGCGCCGCCGCCGAGAAGCGCCCCGACTGTCGCGACGACACCGACGATTCCCAGCCCGACAGCTCCCAGCGTCGTCAGAACGACGGCAGCAAACAGAAACAGCAGGCGGTTATCTCTCACCCAGTTCACACCAACGATAGCCGGAGCGCGTTGAAATGGTTTGTGTCAGGGTTCTTCTTTCGGCGGCTCCGTCTCGCTTCGGGGGACCTCGTCAGTCGCCGGTACGTACGAGCGGCCGGAGGCAGACAGCCCGCCCCAGACCCACTCTCGGAGGGTGAGCTGGCGCTTTGACCCTTCGTTCCGCGCTGTTTCGAGTCGCCGTTCGGTCGTATGGAAGTAGTTGACGACGGTCACGAGCACGACGCCACCGACGGAGTTGCCGACGAGCACCGGCAGGACGAACTCCCAGAGGCCGACAGACAGCGCCAGCTCGCCGATAAACACCAGATAGAACATCTCCGTCGCGGAGACGACGACGTGATAGAGGTTTCCGAACGGGATCGCCAGAAAGGCGATGTAGATCAACGCGAGCCGTGAGATGCTGTCTCGTAGCGAGTAGTCGACCCAGACGACGCCGGCGACGATGAGGCCGGCGAACACCGCTTTCGAAAACAGTGTTATCTGTGAAGTCTCGATTGCCTTCTGTGCGAAGCCAGCGGCAGCGACAGATGCGTCGGTCGAGAGCACGTCAGTGAACGCCAGCGCCGCCGCGCCGAGCATCCCGCCGAAGACGTTTGACACGAGGACGACGACCCAGATACGCAACAGCGACGGGATGCTCGACAGCCGTTCGAGAACGAGCGCGACCGGCGGGAGCGTGTTCTCGGTGTAGAGCTGGTAGTCCCCGAGAATGATGAAGACGAACCCGAGCGGGTACAGCAGTGCGCTCAGTATCGGGTCGCCGCCGGTCTTGGCGTACAGCGACGCGTACAACATAAACGTCACCGTGATAGCGAACCCGCCCGCGATACCGGCAAAGAACAGCTCGCGGGTCCCGGAGGTCACCTCTTCGTCGGCCGCGACGATGATACGCTGAAATATCTCGTCCGCCGAGAACCGGTCCCGGATGACGCGTCCGCCCGCCGGGGCACCACTCCGGGAGACGTCCACAGCGTCGCGGACAGCTTCTTCTCTGTCGTCGTTGTCTGCCATCGCCCGGGGATTCAATAGCCGGTATGAAACGTCTTTCGTTGCCGACAGTGGCCTCGCGGAACAGCCCGCGGTCAGCCGCTATCCTCAGTCGTGTCTGAAGGACCGCTGCCCGGTGAACACCATCGCCATGTCGTGTTCGTCCGCGGCCTCGATGACGCTCTCGTCGTTCTTGGAACCGCCGGGCTGGATGACGGCTTCGATACCGGCGTCGGCGGCCTCCTCGATACCGTCCGGGAACGGGAAGAAGGCATCCGAGGCCATCACGGCACCCTCGGCGTCCTTGCCCTCGGCGTGTTCGTCGGCTTTCATCGCGGCCAGCCGGACGGCGTCGACGCGGGACACCTGCCCCATGCCGATGCCGACTGTCTCCGTCCCTTTGGCGAAGAGGATGCCGTTGGACTTGACGTGTTTGAGCGTGTGCCAGGCGAACAGCATCGACTCGATCTGCTCGTCGGTGGGTTCGCGCTCGGTGACGACCTCCAGATCGTCGGCCGAGAGGTGCTGGGTGTCCCGTTCCTGGACCAGCCGCCCCCCGACGAGGGGCTTCTCGGTCAGGCTGTCGGTGACCTCGAAGTTCTCGTTCACATCGAGCACGCGGAGATTGTCCTTTTCGAAGAGCACGTCGAGCGCGGCGTCGGTGTAGCCGGGCGCGACGACGACTTCCTTGAAGGAGTCGATGATCTGTTCGGCGGTGGCGGCGTCACACTCGCGATTCAAGGCGACGATGCCGCCGAAGGCGCTCATGGGGTCCGTCGACAGCGCCTTCCCGTACGCGTCGGCCACGGAGTCGGCGGTCGCACAGCCAGCGGGGTTGGTGTGTTTGATGACGGCGGCGGCGGGCTCCTCGAACTCCTTGATGAGGTTCAGGGCGCCGTCGGCGTCGTTGTAGTTGTTGTACGACAGCGCCTTCGCGCCCTCGTTCAGCTGATCGGCGTGGACGACGCTGGCCTCGGAGACGGTCGTGTCGGCGTACAGCGCGGCGTCCTGGTGAGGGTTTTCCCCGTACCGCAGACTGGCGGCGAGGTCGTCCGAGACGACCCGCCGAGCGGGGAAGTCGCCGCCGTCGTCGCCCTCGACCGAGACGGTGCCCGCGTCCCAGTCCACCGTGACGCGGTCCTCCGCGAACCACTCGACGACGCGGGGGTAGGCGGTGAACTCACCCTCGTAGAGCACGCGCTCCTTGAGGCTGTCCTCGTCGTCGCCCTCGAAGACGGGGATGGGTTCCTGCGTGACGATGGGGCCGCCGTCGACGCTCTCGTCGACGACGTGGACGGTACAGCCGGTGACCTTCACGCCGGCGTCCAGCACCTGCTCGTGGGCGTTCTTGCCGGCGAAGCTCGGCAGTAGACTCGGGTGGACGTTCAGCGTCGTCGGCGCGTCGTCGAGGAACGTCTCGCTGAGGACGCGCATGTAGCCGTCAAGCGTGACGAGGTCGAAGTCGTACTCCGAGAGCGCATCCAGCACCCGCGCTTCGTGGGACTGGCGCGACTCTTCGGCGTCGCGCTCGACGACCTCGGTCGGGATGCCGCGCTCGGCGGCCGCTTCGAGCACCGGCGCGTCGGCGTGGTTGGTCAGGACGACGGCGAAGGACGCACCGCCCGGGGCGCGGTCCGCGATGTTCATGAGGTTTCGGCCGCGGTTGCTGGCCATACCGGCGAGTTTCATGTGGGACCGACGGACCGGCCCGTGCAAAGTTGTTGCGAAACCCCCGTCCACCCTGTCGCGTGGGACCGGGCCACACCGAGCGGCCGTCGCCTGTGCAGTCGTACGCAGGTCCGGTGTACATTTGTAGCCCGCCGCCAACTCGCCCGTATGGCGAAGCTACGGTGTCAGCGCGCAGGTGCGGTCGCCGCCGTCGGTGGTGTCGTCTGGATCGGCTGGGCCGTGGCGCTGTCCACGACCGGCCGGACTGCAACGAGCGCGCCCATTCTGGTCGGCATCGTCGTCTCCGCACTCGGTATCGTGGCCGGCCACTACGCCGTCGAGGGCTTCTACGGCGCACGGATGAAACGGCCCGGGACGATAGGCGCGTGGGTTGGCGCAGTCGGCGGCGTCGTCTTTGCCGCTGGGCAACTGCTCCGCCTCCTCGACGGCGGTGGCGAGGCAGTCATCGGAATCGGCGTGCTCGTGCTGGTCAGCGGATCGATGCTGGTCGCGGTCGGCCTCGTCAGGACCCGCATCCAGCCACCCTGGCTGGGTGTGTTGCTGGGACTCGGGACCATTGTGTTCCTCGGGTTCGAGATTCAGCCGGCGACGGCGACCGTTTATGGCCTTGCATGGGTCAAACTCGGACAGGACCTCTACCGCTTCGATCCCCCGGACGGCCGCTTCGGCGACGCTGCGGGCGACTACGGTTGGCTGAACTGACCGGTTCCCCCGAAGGCTCGTTTCTCGTCTATGTCTCCCAGTTATTTCGGTCAGATACGGCTCCATCTGTTATGTGTGATATAGTTTACTAGTTTCGGAGTTCGGTAGGGGTTTAACAACGCAATCTGATATATCATGCTGAGATCTAGAATCCCTCTATACTGTGGATAAATGGAGTTTCAAACCCTCACTGTAGTATAACTTAGAAATCATAATATTCATTAGTGCGATATTCTATATGTTTCCTGTAATGCAAGCAGTACTACTGGAGGAGTTTCAGGAACCGCTGACAGTACAGGATGTTGACCGTCCGGAGCCGGAGCCGGACGGGGCCGTCGCCGAGGTCATCGGCTGCGGTATCTGTCGGTCCGACTGGCACTGCTGGCAGGGGGACTGGGACTGGTTCGGCTACCGGCCTGATCCGCCACACGTCCTCGGGCACGAGCCGACAGGCCGGATCGTCTCCGTCGGCGAGGACGTCGAAAACGTCGAGGAAGGACAGGAGGTCGCCATCCCGTTCAACTTCGCCTGTGGGAGCTGTGACCTCTGTCGGAACGGGCGCGAGAACATCTGTGAGAACCACATCGGGCTCGGGTTCATGAATCAGGCCCCCGGCGCGTTCGCCGAGGAGGTCCACATTCCCAACGCCGACCTCAACGCCGTCCCGCTCCCGGATGATATCGACGCCGAGTCGGCCGCCGGGATGGGCTGTCGGTTCATGACATCGTTCCACGCGATGGCCCACCGCGCACCGGTCAGTGCCGGCGACGACGTGGTCATCCACGGCTGCGGTGGCATCGGACTCTCGGCGGTCCACATCGCGAACGCCCTCGGCGGCAACGTCATCGGGGTCGACCTGATGGACGAGAAACTCGACCGGGCTGAAGACCTCGGCGCTGTCGCGACTGTCAACGCACAGGAGGTCGACGACCCCGCAAAGGAGGTCAGGGACATCACCGACGGGGGTGCCGACGTGTCCGCGGACGCGCTCGGTATCGCAACGACCTGCCAGAACGCGGTGAACTCGCTACGCAAGGGCGGGACGCACGTCCAGATCGGGCTGACCACCAGCGAGGAGGAGGGAATGGTGTCGCTCCCGACAGACGAGTTCGTCGCCAAGGAGATCGATTTCAAGGGATCGCTCGGCCTCCAGCCGTCGCGGTACAGCGAGATGCTGGACATGGTGGAATCGAGCAAACTCGACCCGACGGCGCTGGTCGAGGACACGGTCGACATCCATCAGGTGCCCGACGAACTGGCCGCGATGAGCGACTACAACACGGTCGGTATCCCGGTCTGCAACGAGTTCAGCAACTAACGCCACAACCGCCCTTTCGATTCGCCTTCCCGCTCCCGACCCTCTCCCGTCGGCGCGCCCACGCGTCGCTGTCGCATCGTGTCGCCGTCGCACCTCGTGGCTGCCCCACCGCGTCGCGGTTGGGGGAGAACGACACGCTTTTTCGCGCCTCCCGCGCACAGTCGGGTATGACCGAGAGAGGGCCACTGGCCGCCGTTTCACCGCTCGACGGCCGATACGCCCGCTACACCGAACCGCTCGTCCCGTACGCCAGCGAGCGGGCGCTGATGCGCGCCCGTGTCGAAGTCGAAGTCGAGTACCTCATTGCGCTCGCTGATCTCGACGCCACGCCGCTGACAATCGACGACGGCCAGCGCGCTACGCTCCGGGCGCTGTACGAGACGTTCGACGACGAGGACGCGAGCGTCGTCAAGCAACTCGAAACCGAAGGGTACGGCGAGTACGCGGCGACCAATCACGACGTGAAGGCCATCGAGTACTTCATCCGGCTGGGCATGCCCGAGGACTTAGACGCCGCCAACTGGATCCACTTCGGGCTGACCAGCGAGGACGTGAACAACCTCGCCCAGCGGCTGCTCGTCAAGCCTGCTGCTGAGGAGGTGCTGGTGCCCGAGCTCCGCGAGATACGGGACACGCTCGTGGAGATGGCCCACACCTACGCCGACGTGCCGATGCTCGCCCGCACGCACGGCCAGCCCGCGACCCCGACGACCTTCGGCAAGGAGATGGCCGTCTATGCCTCCCGGCTGGGCCAGGCCATCACGCGGGTCGAGCGCGCCGCCGACGACCTCTCCGGCAAACTCGCCGGCGCGTCGGGAACCTACGCGGCCCACGTCGCCGCCTACCCCGACGTGGACTGGCCGGCCGTCGCCGAGTCCTTCGTCGGCGACCTCGGTTTGGACCACGAACCGCTGACGACGCAGGTCAACCCCTGTGACGACCTCGCGGTCCTGTTCGACGCACTGCGTGGCGCGAACAACATCTTGCTCGACCTCGACCTGGACGTGTGGCTGTACGTCTCCGACCGCTACCTCGGCCAGGAGGCCGTCGAGGGCGAGACGGGCTCGTCGACGATGCCCCACAAGGTCAACCCCATCGACTTCGAGAACAGCGAGGGGAACCTCTCGAAGGCCAACTCCGACCTCGTGTTCCTCGGCGACTACGTCACGAACTCCCGGCTCCAGCGGGACCTCTCGGACTCGACGGTCAAGCGCAACATCGGGGCCGCCTTCGCCCACTGTCTCATCGGCTACAGCAAATGCCAGAACGGACTGGCGAAGGTCGTCCCCAACGAGCAGGTAATGGCCGACGACCTCGCCGCGACGCCGGAAATCATAGGCGAGGCCGTCCAGACGATTCTCCGCCGTGAGGGGTACGCCGACGCCTACGAGCAGGTGAAGAAGGCGACGCGGGGCCGCGATGTCACCATCGAAGATTTCCACGACATGTTCGCCGACCTCGACGTGAGCGACGCGGTACGGGCCGAACTGGAAGCGCTGACGCCGACCGATTACACCGGTATTGCCGAGCAGCAGGCCGACGGCATCTGAGGGTCGCTGCCCCGACGACGCTGTTTCGGGGTCGGAACGCGCCGCCGCGGCGAACGCAACTATGAGGGGCGTGGCCGCCTTCGTCGGTGGTAGATGGTCCTCGGCACTGACACGCGAGTCCTGACGCTCGCGTTCGCCCGGATGGCGGACGCGCTGGGCAACTCGTTTCTCATAATCGTCCTCCCCCTGTACATCGCCAGCGGGCAGGTGTCCCTCGCCGGCATCGCCGGCGAACAGATACTCGGCTTCACGCTCCAGACGGAGACGCTCATCGGCCTCGTGCTCTCCCTGTTCGGCCTCCTCAATAGCTTCGGCCAGCCCTTCACCGGGCGGCTCTCGGACCGGACCGGCAAGCGCCGGATATTCGTCCTCGCGGGACTGGTGCTCTTTGCTATCGGGAGCGCGGCCTATCCGTTCCTCTCTTCGTACTGGACGGTACTGGCCGCGCGGGCGTTCCAGGGACTCGGTGCGGCCTTTACGATTCCGGCGACGGTCGCGCTGGTCAACGACTACGCGGCGAGCGACGCCGAACGCGGCGGGAACTTCGGCGTGTTCAACACCTTCCGGCTCATCGGCTTCGGCTTCGGACCGATTGTCGCCGGCATCGTCATCACCGGCGGACTCGCCGCGAACGACGTAGTGACCTACCGCGTCGCCGGCACCGCGATTTCCGGCTTCACCGCCGCCTTCGCCATCGCCGTGCTGGGCGCTGTTGTGAGCTTTGCCCTGGTGTGGGCCCTGATTCAGGACCCGCCGTTCGAGGCCGAGGCGGGCAAGGACCTCTCGATAGCGATTCTGGACCGGGAGGGAAAGGGGTTGGATTCGGTGTTCGTGCTCGGCGTCGGCACGTTCATGATGGCGACGACTATCGCGCTGTTTGCCACGCTCGAAGGCCCAATCCGGATGCGACTGAACGAGTCAACCCTGTTTTTCAGCGTCCAGTTCGCCGCCGTCGTCATCGCGAACGTCGTCTTTCAGGTCCCCATCGGTCGAGCGAGCGACCGGTTCGGCCGGCGGCCGTTCATCGTCGCCGGGTTCGTCGTCCTCGTCCCGTCGGTGTTCGCACAGGGTGTCGTGACAGGCCCGTGGCTCATGCTACTCGCGCGGTTCGTACAGGGAATCGCCGTCGCGCTCGTGTTCGCCCCGTCGCTCGCACTCGCCGGTGACCTCGCTGGCGCGCGCGGGTCCGGGACGACGCTGTCTGTCCTGACGATGGCGTTCGGCCTCGGCGTCGCTATCGGGCCGCTGGCGTCCGGACTGCTGTACAATCTCGGATCGTTCAGCACGCCTTTCACTGCCGGTGCCGCGCTCGCGTTCGTCGGACTCGTACTGACTTACACCCAGGTCGAGGAGACGCTAGACCTCGGGCAGGAGCCGGACCAGCCGGTACCGCAGGACTGAACACGCGAGCGAGGGCAGCCGCTCGTTCGACGATCAGCCACGGACACCACCAATCGGAACGATTAGGATGCGCGATTCCGTATTGTGGTACATGTTCACAGACCGCTCGGATGCGGCGCAACAGCTTGTGGCCGCGCTGCGCCAGCGGGATGTCGTCGGCGATGTCGTCGTGGCGCTCGCACCGAACGGCGTCCCCGTCGGCAACGTGGTCGCCGAGGCGACCGGGCTCCCGATGGATGTCATTGTCATACAGCGTATACAGGCGCCAAACCACCCGGAACTGACTATCGGGGCCGTCGCGCCGGGCGGCTTTTCGTGGATCAACAGCCCGATGATGCGGTTTCTCGACGTAAACTGGGAGTACGTCCAGGAGGCCAAGACGCACGCGAGCGACACCGTCGAGACCAGAGCGGTCGACTACGGCGAGACGTGGGGGCCGCTTGACGTGGCCGGCAAGCGGGTCCTGCTTGTCGACGATGGGATTCCGACGGGTGCGGCGATGCGCGTCGCCACCCAGCGCCTGCGAAAGGCGGGCGCTGACGAGATTATCGCCGCCGCTCCAGTGGCACCGCCGGACGTGCTTGAGGAGGTACAGCGGTGGGCCGACGACGTCGTCGTCCCCCTGAAACCGGCGGCGTTCCAGGCCACCGCCGACTACTACGAGGAGTTCGACCGCGTGACCGATGAGGACGCGACGACGGCACTTTCCGATCTCGTTACGCGACGGTCAGCGTAAACCCGTCTGTCGTCGAGGTCGCCGCTTAGACCAGCCGCTCGACCGTCTCCCGCACGGCTCGCGCGGCCGTCCGAACCGCCGAGAGGTGGACGTACTCACGCTTCGAATGCGCGACAGCACCCACCTCGTCGCTCAGGTCGCCAGGACCGAACACCACCGTTGGGCCGTGCTGGGCGAAGTACGAGGCCTCTGTCGCGGCCCCGAACTGCCGGACGCCGCCGCCGCTGGCTTCCTGCAGCGTGCGGACCAGTTCGGCGTCGGGGTCGGTCGCGAACGCCTCGGGGAACGGCGTGTCTGGACGGATGAGTTCTACGGTGAGGTCCATCGAGTCCGGGAGCCACTGTTCGAGGTGCGTCTGTAGGTTGGCACAGAAGGACTCGCTCGTCTCCGGCGGGACGCTCCGCCGGTCGAAGGTGATGATGCATTCGGCCGGAACCTGATTGGTCGCCTCGCCACCCTCCACCATCGACGGGGTGAGAATGGGGTAGCCAAGTGTCTCGTGTTCACCAGGACCTTTCTTCTCGTCGTAACTCTCCATCGCCTGCAGAATCGGCGCGGCGGCCCGAATCGCGTTGTGGCCACTGCCGGGGTCAGCCGCGTGGGCGCTCTCGCCGTGGATCGTGACGGTCCCCTCGAACTGGCCGCGGGCGGCGGTACACACGTCGAGGCCGGTCGGCTCGCCGACGATGTAGCCGTCGGCGTCGATAGTCTCGGCGAGGTGTGCACCGCCGGTCTGTGTCGTCTCCTCGTCGGTGGAGATCGCCAGCGTGACCCGGCCGTCGTCGGGTGTCACGGTGAGAAACGCGTCCAGGAGGGCCGCGAGCGGCCCCTTCGCGTCGCAGGCCCCGCGGCCACAGACGATGTCGCCCTCGCCTTCGTCACCGGAGCCATCGACAGTCTCATCGGGCCCCGGCGGTTCCGTCCGCCGCTCGTAGGGAAGACCCGGCGGCACAGTATCGATATGCGTGTTGAGCAGGATATGCGTCCCGTCGGTGTCTCCCCGGGAGACGACGATGTTCCCGAGATCGTCGATTTCCGGGTACTCGCCGGCATCTTCGAGCGTGTCGACCAGCAGCGAGCGCATCTCGTCGACGCTCTCATGAGAGGGCGTCTCGACGGCCTGCCGGTGGAACGAGGGGATGTCGAACGCCATTACTGTTCCATGCGGGTCACGTCCGCTAGCGTCTCGCGTTCCCGGACGACTCTCGTCTCGCCGCCCTCGAAGGCAATCTCTGCGGGGCGGGGCTGCGAGTGGAACTGATTGGCCAGTTCGTAACCGTACGCGCCGGCGTTGCCGATGGCGAGCAGGTCAGTTCGCTCGGGTCGGGCGATTGGGCGGTCGGTGCAGAACACGTCGGCGCTCGTACAGCAGGGGCCACCGACCGACGCCGGTTCGCTATCCCGGTCCGGTGCGGTGACGTTCCGGATCGGGTGGTAGGAGCCGAACATCGCCGGGCGGATGAGCGTCGCCAGCGAGGCGTCGACGCCGACGACCGTCGCCGCCGGCGTTTCCTTGACCGTGTTGACCTCACTCAGAATCAGCTCCGCGTCGGCGACGACGTAGCGGCCGGGTTCGAGTTTGACTTGCGCGTCGAGGTCCCCGACGGCATCGCGGACCTTCTCGCCGACGATCTCCATGTCCAGCGGCTCGGTCGTCTCGCGGTACGGGACGCCGAAGCCGCCGCCGAAGTCGACAAAGTCCAGGTCCGCGCCGTCGGCGATGACTTCCCGGCCCATATCCGCAACCTTTGCGATGGCCCGGCAGTGGTCATCTAAGTCGTCGTGGAGGACGCCGCTGCCGGCGTGGGCGTGGAGGCCGACCAACTCGAAGCGCTCGCGGACGTCGGCTGCGACTTCGGGCACCTCGTCGTAGGGGATGCCGAACTTGGCGTCCTTTCCGGTGGCGACTTTCTCGTGGTGGCCCGTTCCGATACCGGGGTTGATGCGGATGGCGACCCGGCCGTCGTAGCCCCGCTCTTCGAGGCGGTCGAAGGTGTCCCGCGCGCCCGCCGTAATCGTCAGGCCGGGATTCTCGGCGGCCAGTTCGACGGCGTAATCGAGGTCGCGATCCGGCGGATTGACGGCCGTGTACTGGAGCGTGTTGGGGTCCGCGCCGGCGTCGATGGCCCGCTGGAGTTCCCCCCAGGCCGCACACTCGATGTCGGCTCCCGTCTCCAGCAGTTTCGAGAGGACGGCCTGGCCGGTGTGGGCCTTCGCGGCGTACATGACGTGGGCGTCGGGAAACGCCGCAGCGAACCGCTCGTAGTTCTCGGCGACGCGGTCGAGGTCGACGACGTACAGCGGCGTGCCGTAGTCGGCGGCCACCGCCTCTAGGCGCTCGTGGTCCCAGTCCGCGAGACGGCGGACCGGCGGCGAGTCGTGGCTCATTGGGGAAACAACGGTGATGGCGGCTAACAAGGGTTCCGCTTCAGGACACGCACCGCAGGATTAACCCCCGGTTGCGACTGTCTCCGCCACGAGTCGCTCCTGAGACAGCGCGTAGACCACTCCCAGGATCAGGCCGTACACCAGATGTGCGACGCCGACGGAGACGATGACGAGGAAGCTTCCCAGCATCCCCGGCAGCGGCACTAGCGGTTCGGGGAACGACTGGACGCCGAGTACGTTCATCGAGATGGGCAACAGGAGGCCGGTCGAAACGAGCCCGATAGCGGCCGCGTACACGACCCCCGCGGCGATGCTCTCTGGCGTCGAGGCCGTCTGTTCCCGCAGAATCGGCCGCGAGACGATGACCGCGAAGAGGAGTCCGGCGAGGACGCTGTTCACCAGGTGGACGACCCATCCGCCGACGACCGTCGGCCACCCGTACAGCGCTCCAATGAACGGCATGAGGTTCGCGCCCCCGTGGAAGGTGATTCCCATACCGATACCGGCGACCAGTCCGCTCGCCGCCCCGGCGACCCATCTGAACTGTATCAGGTTCGCAACGCGAGAGCTAGCGTGTTGCTGGCGCATACGAATATACTTGTTCCATGGTACCAAATAACAGCCGATAGTGCAGCGCCGGTAACGTGGCCTTACACGTTCGCTGGCGTCAGTTACCCGTGAGGATCAGGTTTTGGCTCTTCCCGCTACGGTCGTGCCTCTCGCTGCTCACGGTTCGCTTCGCTCCCCGCTCGCGTATCGAGGTTCTTCGCTTCGCTCCCCGCTCGCGTATCGAGGTTCTTCGCTTCGCTCACCGCTCGCGTATCGAGGTTCTTCGCTTCGCTCAGAACCTCGCTACTCCCGAAGCGCGTCTTCTCTCTCCGTCGCCTCTAGCGTCTCCTCCTCGACGTCAGTGGCCACCACAGCGGGTTTGTACGCCCCGCCCGGAATCAGATCGTTCTCGCCGACAGAGGAGTCGACGAAGCGCTGGAACGCGCGCCGCTCCGGCGGCAGTTCGCCGTACAGCACTTCGTCCTCGACGAGATCGTAGACTGGAATCCGCGGCGTCAGGAGCGTGTTCTCGCCCACGATCGATCCCTCGCCGACGACGAAGCCGCTGGTGACGCGACAGCCTGCGCCCAGCGACACCTCGTCCTCGACGATGACCGGGGCGTTCTCGACCGGTTCGAGGACGCCGCCGATGAGCGTGTTCGCGCCGAGTTTGACGTTCTCGCCGATCTGGGCGCAGGAGCCGACGGTGTCACAGGAGTCCACTAGTGTTCCGTCGCCGACGTACGCCCCGATGTTGACGAAGGAGGGCGACATCATGATGCAGTCCTCGCCGAGATACGCGCCGCGGCGGATGGTCGTCCCGTCCGGCGTGTTGCGCGTCCCGCGCTCGCCGAGGTCCGCCGTCTCCCGCAGCGGAAGCACGTCGTGGTAGTCGACGCCGCCGTACTCGCGGGCGACGGTCTCGCGCAGGCCGAAGTTCAGCAGAATACCCTGCTTCACCCAGGCGTTTGCCTTCCACTCGCCGCCGGATTTCTCCGCAGCGCGGACGTCGCCGGCTTCCAGCGCCGTGAGGAACTCCTCGAGCACGGCGAGATGGTCGTCGGTCGCTTCGGCGGCTGTCAGCCCGTCCTGTTTCCGTTGCCAGAGGTCGTCGATGTCAGCTTCGAGGCTCATACCACCCGGTTGCGACGCCGGGGGCTTACCTACCGGGGTTTCGGAATAGCTGTGCTATCACACCACACCCACGAAAACCGTCCTCTCAGTCGGACCCGCGTCCGGGAATGTAACCGCATTCCTGGCACATGCTGATCCGTGGTGCCGCCGCTTCGAACTCACTGGAACATCGCGGGCAGTCGGTCGCTGGCAGTTGTACGCGTTGGTTCGTAGCCATACAGGATACTCAGCAATTCCAACATATAAGGCTAACCGTAATATCGAGGGAAGTGTTCGAGTGTGTATTATCATATATTCATATTCTCGAATTGTGAATATCGATATGCGTCGCGGCTAGTCGAACGGGTAAAACACCAGTCAATTGCTGCGGGGTAGTACCGCCGGAAAACCGTCCCGTGTTGCCCTGGTGCTCTCGCTCAGGCGTCGATAACGTCGTCGAACTCGTACCAGCCGGCGTCGCGGCCGACGAGCCACGCCGCCGCATCGAGCGCGCCGGCGGCGAACACGCCGCGGTCCTCGGCGCGGTGGGAGAGCGACAGCACCTCGTCGTTGCCGGCCAGAACGAGTTCGTGCTCCCCGCGAATATCGCCAGCCCTGCGGGCGAACACGCCGATCTCGTCGTCTTCCCGCGGGGCGTGCCCCTCCCGGCCGTACACCGGCTCCACATCGCGTTCCGCTTGGATTACATCGAGGATGCTGTTGGCCGTCCCCGACGGCGCGTCGACCTTGCGGTTGTGATGTGTCTCCATGAGTTCGAGGTCGTAGTCGTCGAGCGTGGCGACCGCCTCGCTGACGAGTCGCTGGAGGACCTGAATCCCCTGCGAGAAGTTGGTAGCCTTCAGCAGCGGAATCTCCTCGCTGGCGTCGTTCAGGCGGGCCATCCCCTCCTCGTCGAAGCCGGTGGTTCCGACGACCATCGGGACGCCCGCTTCGACGCAGGCCTCGGCGACGGTCAGTGCGCCGTCGGGGACGGCGAAGTCGACCACGACATCAACGTCGTACTCCCGGAGCGCCTCGGCGGCCTCGGCTGGGTGGACGGCCGGGACGCCGTCGACGGTGCCCGTCTCGCTGGTCGCGAAGCCGACGACGACCTCGCTATCGGTGGCGGCCTCGATGACGGCCCCGCCCATCTGGCCGGTGACGCCGTTGACCGCCACCCGCGTCATCGCTCGGCCTCCGCGTACTCGTCTTCCAGGTCTTCGGTTTCGAGCACGGCCAGCACGTCACGTAGGTGGTCGAGGTGCTCGTCGGACAGGCGGGTCAGCGGTGAACGGAGATGTGCCGGGCCGTAGCCTCTGATTCGCATTGCCTCCTTGACCGGGATGGGGTTCGTCTCGAGGAAGAGCGCGCGGAACAGCGGGCCGAGTTCGTGGTGAATCTGGCGGGCGCGCTCGAAGTCGCCCGACAGCCCCGCACCGATCATCGCGCAGGTGCGCTCCGGTTCGATGTTGGCTGCGACGGAGATACACCCGGTCCCGCCGACCGACAGCATCGGTACCGTCATACCGTCGTCGCCGGACAGCACCGCGAAGTCCTCGTCCCGGGTGCGTTCGATGATCTCGGAAATCTGTCCCATGTCACCGCTGGCGGCCTTGTAGGCCCGGATGTTCGGATGCTCGGCGAGTTCGACCGCGGTATCCGGTTCGATGTTCTGGCCCGTCCGCGACGGGACGTTGTACACGATCTGTGGCAGATCGATGGCGTCGGCCAAGGTCGTGTAGTGGTCGATGAACCCCTGCTGTTCGGGCTTGTTGTAGTACGGTGAGATGAGCAACAGGGCGTCAGCCCCGGCCTCGGCGGAGCGCCGGGAGAGCTCCAGCGCTTCCTTGGTGTTGTTCGACCCCGAGCCGGCGATGACCGGCACGTCGTCGACGGCGTCGATGACCGCCTCGACGACCTCGATGTGTTCGTCGTGGGAGAGCGTCGCGGATTCACCGGTCGAACCGACAGGGACGAGCCCGTCGACGCCGGCTGCTTCGAGCCGCTGGGCGTCCTCTCGGAGTGTTTCGAAGTCGATACTGCCGTCCTGGTGGAACGGCGTGCACATCGCTGGGAACACGCCGCGGAAGTCGATAGCTGTCATTGCTGAGTCTGTGGTGTCGCTTTGGGTTAGGTTGTCCGGTCTGTCGATACGCGAAAAGGCGGCCCGGGACGGGGTCGCTACGCCCGCAACGAGCCATCAGAAAGACTGCTTGCGTTTCGGTTTCGAGACGACGCGCTGGCTACCGGTCAGCGGTCCCGACGGAGTCGCGGCGCGTCGTCGCATATCTACTGGATCAACCGTGAGGGACTTATCGCTTGCGCTCTCGTCCCGAGCGCTTCCGTGTCGGTGGTCGGGGTCTTGACTGACGCCCCGGCCGTTCCCCAAACCCCGAAAACCTATCCCAGTCCGGGAGAAAAATCCGGGTATGACTGTCTCACACCCGGGACAACGCGTGGCCGTACTGGCCGACGCGCAAAACCTCTATCACACTGCCCGGAGTCTCTACTCGCGGAACATCGACTACGACGCGCTACTGGAAGAAGCCGTCGCTGACCGCGAGCTGACCCGCGCTATCGCCTACGTCATCCGAGCGGATTCGCCCGAAGAAGAGACCTTCTTCGAGGCGCTGGTCGACATCGGCTTCGAGACGCGAATCAAGGACATCAAAACGTTCCAGGACGGGTCGAAGAAGGCCGACTGGGACGTCGGGATGAGCCTCGACGCCGTCTCGCTGGCGAATCACGTCGACACGGTGGTGCTCTGTACCGGCGACGGGGATTTCGCTCGCGTCTGTCGGTACCTCCGCCACGAGGGCTGTCGCGTCGAAGCGATGGGCTTCGAGGAGTCGTCCTCCGAAGACCTCAAAGCGGCCGTCGACGGGTTCATCGATATGAGCGACGACTCCGACCGGTTCCTGCTGTAACGGACCCAGTACGCAGGCGGTGGTTCCTGTGCCCACCTGCTGGTCTACCCACGGTCTCGGAATCGTTGTCTTCGGTTCGGCGGACTCACGTCTCCCTGCGTTCTGGTTGCCGTCGAAACAAAAGGACTCTCTCGGCGGTCAGACCGGGCGACCGTCTTCCGACGTTCCAACGAGGAGGGCTCCAGCAGCCAGCCCCAGCGCAGCCAGCGCTCCGGCAGCGGCCGGGATACCGATGTCGATTGCCCCTGAACCGAGAATGAGTACGGTGCTGATTGCCAGCAGAACCGCGCCCAGAATCACCTTTCGCGTGTCTGTAGCCATATCACCCCTCACTTGGAAGTCATCCGGTATAAATTTCCCCAAAATCGACGGAGGAAAGTATGGGACAAGGCAGCAATGCTCATAATCTTCTCTGAGAGACGCTGCCGCTCTAGCCGCCAGACCGGCACTACGGGGCCACCTGTCTAACTGAAGCAGCACATACATCCTCTTGTAGTGCCCTCCACCAGTTGGGTCACACAGACGGCGTGTTGTCGCGTGCAGGATTGTCGGTACACCTCGTGGCTGCCCGTCACCGGGCAGGCGCGAGACGGCGACCCACCGCAGTTCCAGGCATCGTGGTCGGCTCGCTGACCGCGGATTGGATACAGAGGCACACGCCCCGTCTACTCGGGCCGGGGCGACGGCGGAGCACCAGTGGCATTCCGGTTCGAGGCTCCGTAACCCATCGGGCCGGACCGTTGATTCGGACCGGACTGGGGGAGTGGCACTCGACATCGCCACACACACTTTCGTCCGACCGTGGTTCGGGCAGCCCGGTCGGGCACACTTTTCATTTCAAACTGCGGCGGACCGTGCCACGGACAGAACCGAAAGGCGGTTTATCGCCCGGCATCGAACACCGGCAATGAGCGACGACGAGTTCCGCGGGCTCCGGCGTGCGGCCGACTACCAGTTCGGCGGTGGCGGCGGGACGGCGCTGTTCACAGGCCCCGATACCCTCGACGTAACACACACCAGTTCCGGCCGCCCGCGGCAGGTCCACACCAGTGACGGCCGCGTCGCCACGTACGGCGACGACGGCCGCTTCCGGCTCGGCCTCGCCGGCGGAAGTCGGCTCCTCGATGCCTTCGACGCCCCGCGACACCGCGTGGTCGTCGGCGACGAGAGCGAGCCGTTTATCCGCGAGGGCCGCAACGCCTTCGCGAAGTTCGTTCAATCGGCCGACAGCGCCCTCCGCCCGGGCGACGAGGCCCTCGTCGTCCACGAGGACGGCTATCTGCTCGCCGTCGGCCGCGCGGAACTGCCCGGCAGCGGCATGGACGACTTCGAGACGGGAATGGCCGTGAAGGTCCGGCAGGGCGCCGAGGACTGAGTCGGACCGGTGTCGCGATGGATCGTGTGTGCCGACCTCGTGATCGGCACGGAAACGCCCCACGACACCCTGATGACAGAAAGCACTTGTCGCTCCCTCCGAGACGAGCGATATGCGCCGCCGCACGTTCCTCGCCGCGCTCGCCCTCTCCCCGACGGCCGGCTGTGTTGCCCCCGGTGATGGCCCGTCGACGAACGACTCGACCCCAGCGACGGCCACGACGCCACGGGAATCGACGCCAGCAGCAACCAGTCCACCGCGTGATACGCCGACACCGACAGTAACGCCCCCTCCCGACGATCCGATCCTGTTTATCGTCGGCAACGACACGGACCGTGAGCGGACTGTCACGCTCACTGTTACGAGAAACGAAACGACGGTTCTGGACGAGACGGAGACGCTGGCTGCCGGCGCGTCGGTCGAGTATGATCCGGGGATCGGTGTAATCGGCATATACACGATTTCCGTGGCGGTAGACGGTGGGCCGACCCGAACCATCGACCGGAACATCGGCCGGTTCGATGTCAGAAACGGCTCGAATCACTTCGTCGACATCACTACTGACGAGATTAGAATCTACTGGGAAGAGTAGTCACAGCACCAGTCCGGCCTGCAGCAGCCAGACCAACACTGTGACTGTCACCGCGCTGACGACGGTCGTCAGGAACACCGTCGCGCTGACGAATTCGCCCGGCGAGTGGTCGCCGGTCCCGCGACTGAACGCGCCGACGAGGATGAGCGTCGTCACGCCGGTCGGCGTCGCAAGCAGCAGGACGACCACCCGCGCGACCGTCTGGTTCTGGAAGCCGACCGCGAGCACCGCGGCGAACCCGAGCACTGGAGCCAACAGGAGCTTCATCGCGCTGGCGACCCCGACCGACTGGAAGTCGCTGTCCCCGTCGACGTTCGATAGCTGGATGCCGAGAATGAGCAGCATTACCGGAATCGAGGCGTTGCCAAGCAGTTCCAGCGTCTGCATCACCGTCGACTCTGTGGGCGGTACCGCACCGAGCCAGCGAAGGCCGAGCGCGACGACGACGGCGTAGACGAGCGGGACGCCGAACACGCGGCGCATATCGGCGAGCGGGCTCCCCCCGCTGCCCCGGGCGGCGATGTAGATGCCGACGGTGTAGAGCAGCACGCCCTGCAGCGCGGTCACGAGGACGGCCGTACTGCGCCCGGTCGCTCCGAAGGCAAAATCGGCCAGCGGAATGCCGTAGTTCCCAGTGTTGGGGAAGATAGAGACGAGGACGAACGCACCGAGAAGTGGTTCCGAGTGCCCCGTGAGGCGGCCGACGCCTTCCGCGAGGACGAGCATCGCCGCAGTGAACAGCGCGACGGCGAGGACGACGCTCAGAATCGTGTCGCCGGCCAGCGTCGACGTGGTCAGGCTGTGAAGCACCAGCGCGGGCGCGAGGACGTACACCGTGATGGTGTTGAGCGCGTCGGCGTCGGTGCCTTTCACCCGCCCGAGCGCGAAGCCGGCCGCGGCGACGACGACGACCGGGAGGATGGCCGTGGCGAAGATGGACAGCAGTGACACGGTGGGGATGGACAGCCGAGCCTTAGAACCGTTACGAAGCCGCGGGAGCGTGCCGGTTTCGACCGGTCGACAGACCAGTACCGCGCCGATCCTCGGCCCGAGTCCGGGTCGCTACGCTTTTCTGCCCTGCCCCGCCAGTCCTACGTATGTTTGGCGGAGGCGGCGGGATGAACCCGCGCAAGATGAAGCAGATGATGGAACAGATGGGCATCGACATGGAGGACATCGATGCGCAGGAAGTAATTATCCGCACCCCGGACGAAGAACTCGTCTTCGACGACGCGGAGGTCCAGCTGATGGAAGCCCAGGGCCAGAAGACGTACCAGGTCGTCGGTGAACCCGAGAGCCGCGAACTCGGCTCCGGCGAGGGCTCGACTGCGGCGGCTGATGACGACGCCGACGAGGGCGACAGCGGCTCCGGCGTCGACGAGGACGACGTCGAACTCGTCGCCATGCGGGCCGGCGTCGACGAGGACACCGCGCGAGAGGCGCTGGAAGCCAACGACGGCGACCTCGCGGACGCGGTCGACGAACTGGAGTAACGTGGCGTACCTCTTCGTCCACGAGGACCGCGAGTACCTGCTGGACCCCGGCGAGCGCTTCGAGTCCGACCTCGGCATTCTGGAAGTGCCTGAGGACGTGGAACCGGGCGATGTCGTCGAGACGCATCTGGGCACCGGCTTCACCGTCCGTCGACTGCGCGGTCCGGACCTGTTCACCCACCTCGAACGCACCGGCGCGCCGATGATGCCACGGGACGTGGGCCTGGTCGTCGGCAAGACCGGCGTGGCAGCGGCGGACCGCGTACTCGATGCCGGCACTGGGACGGGCATCCTCAGCGCGTACATGGGCCGCATCGGCGCTGACGTGGTGACCTACGAGCAGGACCCGGAGTTCGCCGAGGTCGCGCGACAGAACATGGAGATCGCCGGCGTCGCGGACACCGTCGAGGTCCGGACCGGCGACATCACCGACGACCTCGACGACCTCTCCGGCTTTGACGTACTGACTCTCGATACCGAGGACGCCCCCACAGTTGTCGAACGAACGCCCACGCTGCTGGACCGCGGCGGGTCGCTAGCGGTGTACTCCCCGTTCGTGGAGAACACGCGCGAGGTCGTGGCGACGGCCACTGAGGTCGGCCTCGACGGCGTCGAGACGCTTGACACCATCCAGCGGGAGATGGACTTCGACGACCGCGGCTCCCGCCCCTCGACCGGTGGCGTCGGACATACCGGCTACCTGACGTTCGCGCGGCGGCCCTGACGGCCGCCATCAGTCTGCTAAACCCCGCTTGTTGGGGTCGACTTTAAACATGTAGTAGTACGTATAGTACACTGCATGAGCGAATCAGAAACGCCGATGGAGACGACAACCTGGCCAGACCTCGCAATCGGGCTCTACGACCGCCTGACAGGGCGGAACGCCGAAATAACGTACGATTTTGACGACATGGAAGTAGACGTCCCGAGCAAGGCCGGCGAGGACGCCGAACACGCTCGCTGGCGGGTCGATGGGACGCTGACCATCACGACACGCGATAACGACTGACAGTGGTCACCACGGCGAAGGCGGTCGGTGATCTGTTCGACCTGATCGAGCGAAAGCCGGACCTCCTCGTCGACGCCGACCTGACCGTCGAGCGGGACGGGGTCGCGTTCACCGTCCGCGGGTACGACGACCTCGTCGCCGTCGACCTGCCGTCTCTCGGGGCAGCGTTCGCCCTCTGGCGGGATCGGCCGGTCGACGGAACGGATGCCGCCTCGGCGCTGGCTGCTGCCGGTCTGACGGCCGAGATCCGCGTTCGCGGCGCACCTGTCGCCCGCCTCGGCGCGGATGCCGTTCCGACCCCGCTCGCGAAACGGCTCGGTCTGGGACCGATCCAACTGTTCCTCGACGGCGCGCTCCTGGCGCTTATGCCACGGCGCGGATGAGATCCAGCAGCTCGGTCTGGTAGTCCGATGGCGTTCGCCGGAGCGTTTCCGGCGAGTTCTCGATGTCAAGCAGTGACGACAGCGGTTGGTCGGGATACGCCCCGGCGGCGATGCGGAAGCCGTCGCCGTGCCAGACGCCGACCCAGCCAGTGATCGACAGCGTCGCGTCGACCGCTTCGAGGTCGAGTTCGGCGCTGTAGGTGCGGAGCCGCGCCCGGTCACCGCTGTCGACGCGGACGCGTTCTCTCCGCCCGCGTTCGATGGACTCGAACCCCCTCTCGGCCAGCTCGTCGGCGAAGGCAGACTGGGCCTCCGAACGGACTGTCGGGAGAATTACTGTCGGCCCGATACCCGGCGCGAGCGGCGGGGTAAACGACAGTGCGGTCGCGAAGAAGAACCGCCACTGGTGGTCAAGCCCGATCGCATCCCGGACGGCCTCGCGTGTTTCGGCGGCGTCGTACACCTTCGTCGCCCCTTCGACGCGGGCCGTCGGTAGCTGAAAGACCGTTTCGACGCTCTCGTCGACGAGCTCCCAGCCGCCGTCGCGCAACTGATCGGTGGGCACGTCCGGGTAGGCGGGGTCAGTGGGCACGGGCCGGCCTCAGTGGTCGTCCTCTCGCCACTTGTGTTCGCACTCGGTGCAGGTGAAAAAGCGCGTCTCGGACTCGTCGGCCGCCCGGATCTGCTTCATCTCGTAGAAGGCCCGCTCGTTGCCACACTCGGGACAGCGAGCGCCCGTCGTCGGCCCCATGTCCTCGGCATCGACTTCGGAGGTGTCGACGACCTCCGACTCCTCCTGGCCCTGCGTGGTGACGGCCATCTCCTGTTCGGCCTCGGCGTTCCGAGCCTTCTCGTACCCGCAGCTGCCACAGACCCAGCGTTCGTCTTCCGTTTTCATCATCGAACCGCATTCGTCGCAAAACTCCATTGTAGTACCACCGTTTGCCTGCCGACCGTGTTAAACGCCCGGTTTCGACCCCGACAGTCACCTGGGTCGACATCGCTGTAACGGGTCAGCGGACCGTCTCATACGGATTAGTGTAGATTATCTTCGGATCACGCCGATCCCGGGTCGGCAGACACCGGTACATTGCGACACTAATCCGTCTCAGTCGTTGCGAACCCACGCCGAGCAGGCGTCCATGTCGTCCATGACCTCGCCGTGGAACGAACAGTACGGCTCGATGTCGCCGTCCTGCATCACGTACTCGAAGTGCCGGCAGTTCCCGCAGTAGGTGTCCGGTTCGCCCTGATGGACCGCCGTTTCGGTGATCGCGTCGTGGCCGGTCGTCGCCGTGCCGCCGTCGGTCGACGCCGACGCTTCCGGGCCGGCCTCAGCTATCCTCGGATCAAGCGCGCTCTCGGACGGGCCCGTTCGGCCCGTCCCGCGCGATTCGGCGTTCGAGCGAGTGGTCGCCTGCCGTTCAGACTGTCGCTTTGTCCCGCTGTCCGACCGTCGCTGAGACCGCCTGTTGCGGTCAGACTGTGTGTCGGTCGTCCCCTGTCGACTGCGGTCGGTGGCCGCGCGTGTCCCGCCCGAGCGCTGTCCGGTTCCGCCGTCGCTGACAGCGCCGTCGTCGGCCGTCCCCGGTCGGTTCGTCTGCGTCTCGACCCCGCCGTCCGGATCCTGTCCGAAGAACCCGATGCCGCCCAGTCCCGGTATCGTCCGGGCTTCCTCGACGAGGCGGATCGTCCCTTCCTCCGTCACTTCCATGCGAGCCGTCCCGCCGGGGTCGTTTCGCGTCTTGAACGTCGCGAGCGACGCGAACAGGCACCAGAACGCCGTCACGATCCCGGCGAAGTAGACGACGCCGGTGAGCAGTGCCAACAGCGGCTCACTGCTGGTCCAGTTGTAGGGGTACAGCGACTGGAACAGTCCGACGCCGACCGCTGCGATACCCGTGCCGCCGAGGGCGGTCAGTCGGATCCGACGACTGGCGGGCAACACTGCGAACACGCCGAGGATGACCGACGGCAGCCCGAGGCCGGCGACGATGCCGGCGATTCGCCTGGCCGCGTAGGCGTCCAGCCCGTAGCTGTTGCCGATCCCGGTCGTTGCGAGCGCGATTGCCCCCACGAGTCCGGCAACGCCAACGAGAAACAGGGCTGTCCCGACGAGTTGCTGTCGGCGCGATGCGACGCGCCCGACCTCCCCTTCGTACACGTCGGTGAGACTAGTCATGCCGTATACTACTGCTACATCGGATAAAACTACCCGTCAGACAGATGCATGACGCGGGCACGCGCGTACAAGCATCAGGTAAGACACGCGAGCCGTTCCGAAAGCACTAATCGGACCCACGGGCACAGTTCGGGTATGAGCGACGACGAAAGCGAGGACGCGGAGGAGCCGGCTGTCGAACTCGGTGACGGACCCGACGTTGATGGTGCACCGCTTGCCCGCGTCTCGGCGCGACTCACCTGGGGCATCGAACACAGTACTATCGTCGCCCGCGAGGGCGACACGACGATCCGGACGCCGGACGGCCCACAGGAACTCGCAACGGTGCTTGAGGACGTCGACGTGCCGTACTTCGCCGACCGTCAGGAGTTCGAGAGCGCGGTCCGGGACGTCATCGGGACCGGTCCCGTTCCGACCGAGTGACGAGTCGGGACCGCGACGGACTGACATCCGCGTCCGCCGCGGGCGAGTAGGGGCCGTGGCCAGGACGCGACTGCGATACCTCTTATCGAGTGGTAATCGCTGGGTTTGATACCGGCTGTTACGGATATGGATTCATGTTTCGTAGCGGCGGCCTCTCCTGGAAAGAGCAAACAGCCCTCGCCAGCTGGGGCATCGGGATTTTCGTCGTCCTCCGGCTTCTGTACGACGTGTTCGGCGTCGACGGTCGTGTGTTAGCTATCGCAGCCGTGGGTATGGTCTTCGGCTCGTTCTACGGGGTGTTCATGCCGGTCTGGCGACGGTTCTCCGCGGAGTGACTCGCGACGAGACCACCGTGGATACTGTTTCAGTTCGCTATCGCGCCGAGAAAAACGTCGGTTCGAGCGGGGGCGTTACCGCATGTTTTCGAGCGCGTACACCGTGTCGGAGATGATCCATTCCGTCTCACAGTCCGCGTGCTCGATACTGAGCGCGTTGAAGGTTTCTCGTCCGTCGTCGACCGTTATTTCGAACGCTCGGCTCCGAAGCGACTCCGGATGGGGACTCGGTGGGGACACACATCCTCTTCATAGAGTGGGACCGATAAACGAGTCGATTCCGGTCGAGAGGGCCGGAACGGACCGATTGGTCGCCGTCTGTCGATTTGTCAGGAGTCGACTTGCTCTGCCGCTTCGGCTCTGCCGCGGCGCTTGCCGAACAGGTACGCGGCCACGATGAGTGCGAGCGGGACGATGAGAAATAGCCCTATCATGACGAGGAGGATGAACAGTTCAATAGCTCCGGGCATACCGGGGAACAGGAGGAGGACCATATCGTCTCTCCACCTCCCTCCCCCAAAAATCCCTCTGCCAACGAGCATCGGAACCGGCTCCGAGGTGCTCGGCTCAGACGTGTGGTTCCGGCAGCAGATCCTCGAACGCCTGCGCGTCTAGCCACTCACAGAGCCTGACGAGCTGTTCGGTTGCAGCCTCGAACATCTCTGCGCCCTTCTCGGCCGTGGCGTCGGTTTGATCGCCCAGAACGCCGTTCTCGGTGTTGTCGACGGCGTCGTAGAAGGTCCGCGAGCCGTACTTTTCCGTGTTCGCTGCCTCGACGCTCGGGATCCCGCCGTCCCGTGCGTCTTCGAGGCGGTCGTCGTGCACCAGTTCGGACCGGAGGTGTTGGATCATGGCCGTCTCCTTCGGGCCGCCGTGGGGGCCGTTCTGCTCGAAGAGGTCGTCCACGAGGTCCGGGATGCTCTCGTCCCACATCCACTCGATGGCGTACAGGACTTCGTCGTCCCGGAGCCGGCGGCCGACTTCACGGAGATGTTCGACGTTGCCACCGTGGGCGTTCACGTAGACGACCCGGTCGATGCCGTGGTACGCCAGGTTCCGGGTGAACGATTCGACGTAGTCGCGAAACACCGGCGCGTCGACCCACATCGTGCCGTGGAACTGTCTGTGGTGGGGGCTCACGCCGACGTTGATCGTCGGGGTACAGAGATAGCCAGTTCTGTCGGCGGCTTCCCGGGCGAAGGCTTCCCCGATGAGGTGGTCCGTCGCCAGCGGGAGATGCGGTCCGTGTTGCTCGGTCGACCCGAGCGGGACGAGCGCGAGCGACTCCGTCCCGAAATAGTCGCCGAGGTCCGGCCAGGTCTCGTCGGCAAGGTACATACCACCTGCTGGTGACGGACGCGTCTTGAATCTGTGCTTCGTAGCCATCCCAGAGGCGGGTACTCAGTCGAACAGCTCGTAGACGCGGGCCTCGTACGGCGCGAGCGTCACCGTTCCCGGGTCCGGACCGTCGCGGTCGTAATTGCACTCCAGCAGCGTTGCGTCGGTGTACTCGACCGGGAGGTCGAAGGTTTCGGTCACGTCGTCGAAGTGCAAGACGACGAGGACTCGCTCGGTGCCCGAATCCGTCGATAGCGACCGCGTGTAGGCGAAGAGGCTCTCGTGATCGGGAAGCAGATCAGTGTAGTCCCCGTACACGAGCACGTCTCTGTCGGAGCGCAACTCGATGAGTCGCCGGTAGTAGTTGTAGACGGAACCTCCGTCGGCTCGCTGATCGGCGGCGTTGATCTCCCTGTAGTCCGGATTGACCTTGATCCAGGGGTCGCCGTCGGTGAAGCCGGCGTTTGCCGAGCCGTCCCACTGCATCGGCGTCCGGGCGTTGTCGCGGGTCCGGTAGCCGACGACGTCGTTCACGTCCTCGTAGCTTTCGACGCCGTCCCGGTCGAGCAGCTCCCGCGCGTGGTTGATGGCGTCGACGTCCCGGAGGTCGTCCACCGTCTCCCAGTCGGCGTTGGTCATCCCGAGCTCCTGTCCCTGGTAGATGTAGGGCGTGCCACGGAGCGTGAGGAGGAACGTTCCGAGCAGCTTCGCGGATTCCCGGCGGTAGCTCTCGGGGTCGCCGTAGCGGGAGACGCTCCGTGGCTGGTCGTGGTTCTCCCAGTACAGCGTGTTCCAGCCGTCGGCCGCCAGCCCGTCCTGCCAGCGGTCGGTGATGGCCTTCAGTTCCGGCAGGCTCCAGTCGCCGACGCTCCAGCGCTCGCCGTCGTCGTAGTCGAGTTTCGTGTGCTGGAAGTGAAACGCCATGTCCAGCGGGCCGTCCGCGCCGGCGTACTCCCTGGCCGACTCGACGGTGAGCTGTGGCATCTCGCCGACGGTCATCACGTCGTAGTTCGACAGCACCTGCTCGTCCATCGCGTCGAGATACGACCGCATCTCCGGCCCGTCGATGAACTGTTCGGAGCCGACCCACTCGCTGTCCGGGTCGCCGTCGGGCAGCCCCTCGACTTTCGACAGGAGGTTGATAACGTCCATCCGGAAGCCGTCGATGCCCCGCTCCAGCCACCACTCGATGGTATCGAAGACGTCCTGCCGAACGTCGTCGTTCCGCCAGTTCAGGTCCGGCTGGGAGGTGTCGTACAGGTGCAGGTAGTACTCGCCCCGTTCCTCGTCGTACTCCCAGGCCGAGCCGCCGAAGAAGGACTCCCAGTTGTTCGGTGGCGTCCGGTTGCCGTCCTCGTCTGTCCCACCTTCGCGCCAGATGTAGTAGTCCTCGTACGCCGGGTCGCGCTGGCGGGACCGCTGGAACCACTCGTGTTGGTCCGAGGTGTGATTGACGACGAGGTCCATGACAAGTCGCATGTCCCGGTCGTGGACTTCCTCGACCAGCGCCTCCCAGTCGGCCATTGTCCCGAACTCGTCGTAGATAGCCCGGTAATCGCTGATGTCGTAGCCGTTGTCTTTCTGGGGGGACTCATACACCGGGTTGAGCCAGATGACATCGACGCCGAGGTCGGCGACGTAGTCCAGCCGCTCGATGATACCCTGCAGGTCGCCGACGCCATCGCCGTCGCTGTCGTTGAAGCTCCGGGGATAGATCTGGTAGACGACCGCCTCTTTCCACCACGCACTGTCCAGTTCGTCGTCGGATAGCATCTGAGCTGTCGTCATTGTTCACCTGAGAGTTCGTAGAGACGCGCTTCGTACGGCCGCAGGTCGAGGTCGGCGACGCCGTGGCTGTCGGATTCGGTCGCTGGGTCCAGTTCGTTTCCGAACAGGAGCGACGCCTCGGCCGCCACCGGTACCGAGACGCTTGTTGCTGTCGCCGAGACGTTCAACACGACGAGTACGTCGTCCACGTCGACTGCCGGGTTATCGAGCGTCCGCCGGTAGGCGTACACCGTCTCGTGGTCGGGCAGCAGTAGTTCGTACTCGCCGTAGACGAGTACGTCCAGGTCGCTCCGCAGGTCGATGAGGTCGCGGTAGTACGACAGGATACCGCCTTCGGTCGCCTCCGCGGCGGCGACGTTGATATCCTCGTAGTTCGGATTGACCTTGATCCAGGGATCGCCGTCAGTGAAGCCGGCGTTTGCCGAGTCGTCCCACTGCATCGGCGTCCGGGCGTTGTCACGCGACCGGAACTCGACGACGTCGCGGGCCTCGTCGTAGTCCTCGATGTCGCCCGATTCCAGAGCGAGTCGGACGCGGTTTGACGCGTCCGCGTCCCGCATCTCGTCGACGGATTCCCACGGGCAGTTCGTCATGCCGATCTCGTCGCCTTGAAACAGGAACGGCGTTCCCTGATGCGTGAGCAGGAACGTCGCCAGCAGTTTCGCCGACTCCTCGCGGTATTCCCCGTCGTCACCGAAGCGGGAGACGATGCGGGGCTGGTCGTGGTTGCCAAGATAGACCGTGTTCCAGCCGTCGAGGTCGGTCTGCCACTCGGCCATCACCGATTTCAGATCGGGCAGCGACCAGTCTTCGATGGTCCACCATCCCTCCTGCTGGTCGAGAAGCATGTGCTCGAAGTGAAACACCATGTCCAGCGGCCCGTCGGCGCTGACGTAGTCGCCGGCCGTGTCGACGTCGATGTCGACGCACTCGCCGACGGTCATCGAGTCGTAGTTGTCGAACGTCTCGGCGGCCATCTCGTCGAGGAACTCCTGTGTCCGGGGCCCGTCAGCGAAGTGCTCGACGCCGACCCACCCTGAATCCGGGTCGCCGTCGGGGAGCCCCTCCGGCTTGGAGATGAGATTGATGACGTCCATCCGGAAACCGTCGATACCCTTTGCCAGCCACCAGTCGATCATCTCGTAGACGTCCGACCGAACCTCGGCGTTCTCCCAGTTCAGGTCCGGTTGCGTCTCGTCGAACAGGTGGAGGTACTGGGCCTCGCGTTCCTCGTCGTACGTCCAGGCCGAGCCGCCGAAGCCGGTGGTCCAGTTGTTCGGTGGCGTCGGATCCCCGTCCTCGTCGCTGTCGCCCTCGCGCCAGATGTAGTAGTCCCGGTAGCCGTCCTCGTCCCGGCGCGAGCGCTCGAACCACTCGTGCTCGTCGGACGTGTGGTTGACCACGAGGTCCATGACGAGCCGCATATCCCTGGCGTGTATCTCGTCCAGCAGTTCCTCCCAGTCCGCGAGCGTGCCGTACGCCTCGTGGATGGCGCGGTAATCGCTGATGTCGTAGCCGTTGTCGACCTGTGGCGACTGGTACACCGGGTTGAGCCAGATGACGTCGACGCCGAGGTCGGCGACGTAGTCCAGCCGCTCAATGATGCCCTGGAGGTCACCGACGCCGTCGCCGTCGCTGTCGTTGAAGCTCTGTGGGTAAATCTGGTAGACGACCGCCTCTTTCCACCAGGCGCGCTCTGCGGTCATACACAGGGGTAGCTGGACCCGTTGCTTAAACCTACGGATTCATACAACACCCGTTGTAAACAACTCGGACGAGTCGGGTGAGCGGCTCCCAGCGCCGCTACAGTTCCAGTACCGTGTGTCGCGGCAGTTCGAGGTCGTAGCCGACCGCCGAGACTGTCTCCGTCGGCCAGTCGCCGGTCGACGACAGCAGTTCGATGTCCTCGTCCGAAACGAGATAGGTGTCCTCGCTCTTCGCACCGGCGATAGTCGGATTCCAGGCGTATCCCTGGGGCAGCACTACCTCGGCCTCGTTGCCGGGCGTGGCGATCCACTCGCGGCCGGCAAAGCCCGCAGCACCACCCTGGTGATGGTTCTGCCACTCGCCTTCCCAGCCGACCTCGGCGTAAGCGTCCTGAACCGCGGCGAACACGTCGCCCGCCGTGCCGCCCTCTCTGCCGACTGCCTGTGTCGTAGCCAGTGCGGTGGTCTCGACTCGGGTGGCCTTGCGGGTTCGCTCCGTGAGCCACGCCGGCGGGTCGAACGCGACAGCGCGAGTGGTGCTGACGTGCAGGCCGTTCCGCTGGGCGGTCACGGATATGAGCGCGTAGTCGCCGAGTTCCGCGTCGGTCGACGTGTAGTGCCGGTAGGACTGGGCCCGCTCGGCGCTACCGACGAGCACGACGGGCGTGGCGATGCCGCGCCCTTCGAGTTTCTGTCGAAGCACCGCGGTCACATCAAGTTCGGTGTGCGAGGGCTCGACGTTCCGCGCAACGGCCTCGACTGCGTCCGCGGTGTCCCGACCGAGTTCGCGGTACTGCTTGACCTGCGCCTCGGTCAGCGGCTGTCGGAGGTGTGTGGCGTCGACCGACTCGAACCCGGGGACGTCGAAATCCGCCGCCGCAGGGGTCGGGCTCGTCTCCGCGACGGCGTCGGCCAGCGACTTCGCGTGCCAGTCGAACGTCTCGACGGGCACATCGCTGCCGAGTTCCTCGTCGCGAAGCCGCTGTGCTTCGATGTTGTCGGTGACAACCCGAATTTCTTCGCCGTCGTAGCCCGCGGCGGCGACGCCGATGTCGCCCGCCCGGTCGACGACGTTGTCGCCACCCCCGGTCAGCCACGCGAAGGAGTTCGGTCGGGCGAACCATACGGCTTCCAGCCCCGCTGTCCCGAGATACTGGTCGAGACGGTCTGTGAGCGTCATACGCTGACATGTCCCCCGCCCATAGTAAAATCCAAGGAGAGTGCCCCGAGGGGCCCGCCGTGACGGCACTCCCGAAGGTGGGCATCGTCGGCTGGTGTCGCGTCCAGGACTGGTTCACTCCGCGATGCCGCTATCAGGATCCCGGGACCGTAGCATCGAGTACATGACCGACTGGAAGGCGTCGCTGTCGACGGCTTCCACGACGTGCGTGTTCGGCTCCCCGTCGGTCACGCCGTTGACGTCGACGCTGGTGTACCCGCGGGTGAGCCCCTCGCGGTCGTCCACCGCGACGTGGTACGTCGACACGTCCTCGCGGAGTTCCGGATACGCCAGCAGCGCGGCGGTGACGCTGTCCGGGAGTGCCGTCCATCCGGGGTCGTCGGGGCCATCGCTGTTGAACGCCCGGGCCTTCTCGGTCACCGACTCGAAGAACGACGCCAGTTCGGTGTCGAACCCCGATACCGCCTCGAACTCCGGCGAGCCGAACACCGCGTCCCGAAGACAGAGGCCCCAGTCGACGAGCGTCACCTCGAAGGCATCGAACACCCGCCTGGCGGCGTCAGGGTCGACCCACAGATTGAACTCCGCGGCTGGGGTGATATTCCCTTCGCAGTTGACGTTCCCGCCCATCACCCACACTTCGTCGACGAGGGCTGGAAGCTCGGGCTCGCGGGCGTACGCCAGAGCCAGATTGGTCAGCGGTCCGATACAGAGCAGCGTGATATCGCCCGGGGCTGCCCGACAGCGGGCGACGATCTCGTCGGGGCCAAACCCCGCCGCCGATTCGATGTCGGTCTCAGGGAACACGTCCCCGCCGAGGCCGTCCTCGCCGTGGATGTACGTCGCGTGCTCGAACTCCTTGAGGAGCGGCTGTCTCGCCCCTTCGTAGACGGGTACGTCGAGGGCATCGGCGAGTTCGAGCGTGTACTTCGCGTTCTCGACTTCCCGGTCGAAGGGGACGTTGCCGGCGACAATCGTGAGTGCGTCGACTGTCACCCGGTCACTGAGACAGGAAAGCAAAATCGCCTGTGTGTCATCGCCCGCGGTGTCCGTATCGATGATGACGCGTCGCATACCTCCTGGTCGGAGGGGTCATACAAATGCTGCCGGGCCACAACCGTGTGCCACACCGATCTGTGCGCCACTCAAAGCGATGATAGGTGGCCGGCTGAGCGAAGCTGTCAGCGACGCCGGGGTTAGACCATTTCGAGGCGGTGCCCGCTGTCGGCACCGAGCGATTCGTACACGATGCGTGCGGCAGCGATATCCTGAATCGCCAGCCCGGTCGAGTCGAAGACGGTAATCCCGGACAGATCCTCGCGGCCCGGCGCGTTCCCGACGACGATCTCGCCGAGTTCGGCGTCGATATCAGATTCGTCGATATCGCCCGTGCTCCAGGGGACGTTTATCTCGCCGGAGTGGGTCGTCTGCTCGAAGTCGTCGATGACGAGCGTCGCCTCGCGGATGACGTCGGTGTGGAGTTCCTGCTTCCCTTCGGCGTCGGCACCCATGGCGTTGACGTGGGTGTGCGCTCCGAGGTCGTCGAGGGTGACGATGGGGTCTTCGACCGGCGTAACGGTCGAGAGAACGTCACAGTGGGCCGCCTCGGAAATCGTCCCGGCTCGCACGTCGAACTCGTCGCCGAAGGTGTCGATGAACCGCTGGACGCGCTCGTCGTCGAGGTCGCTGACGACGACGGACTCTATCGGTCGGACTTGCGAGATTGCCTCCAGTTGCGTATAGGACTGGACGCCGGCCCCGATGATGCCGAGTGACGACGCGTCCGCGACAGCGAGGTGGTCCGTCGCTACGGCGGCGGCCGCACCGGTTCGCTTCATCGTCAGTGTCGTGGCGTCCATCACGGCAAGCGGGAACCCACTCTCGGGGTCCGTGTACACGAGCGTGCCCATCACGGTCGGGAGGTCGAACTCGTCGGGGTTGTCGGGGTGAACGTTCACCCACTTGATGCCCGACGCCTCCCAGTCCTCGGTGTCGAGATAGGCCGGCATCGACCGGAAGTCCCCGTTGTGCTGTGGCAGATCGATGTAGGACTTCGGCGGCATCTGTGCCGTCCCGTTTTCGTATGCGGCGAAGGCGGCTTCGATGGCCGGAACGAGAGCTGCCATCTCGACGGCCGCCTCGATGTCCGTGCTGGGGACGATAGTCGTCTGTTTGTGCTGCCGTGCTGTCGAATATAGTGAGTTACTCATAGTGCTGCGAATTCGTGATATCGGTTGCTCTGATCGCGCTATACGTGCTCAGCATCCCTTTTCGGCTCCCGGTGACGATCTTAGAACGACCCCCGGGAAAGCGTCTTGAGGTGGGTGACACGGCCGCGGTGTTCCGCGTCGTCGAACGACTCGACCTTCGCGAGAACACGACTGCCGACGATGTCTGTCTCGCCGTTCTCGAAGTAGAGGCGGGTCTCGCCGACCAGTGCGACCAACTCGCCGGATTCCTCGTCGAGTTCCGTGACGTACACCTCGATTTCTTCTCCGGGCTCGAATGTCGGCGTGGTCGTCCTGAAGCTCATCCCGGTGAGGAACTTACTGAATATGCTCATAGTCGGGTCACATCCTTGGATTTTCGGTCAGTGGTGTATTCCAGCCCGAAGCCGGTCAGCGCACAGAGGAGGAACACGCCGAACAGGAACCAGCCGTGGAAGACGTACGGCCACACCTGCACGGGGTTGACGACCATCGCACTGGTGAACCACTCGTACTGGTTCGGGAGGCCCTGCAGCGTCGCAAAGCCGATGAGAACGCCGCCGCCCCACGGGAAGATATACCCGAGTGCGGAGGTGTTCGCGTCGAGGATATTCGCCCGGCGGTAGCTGTTGATATTGTACCGCTGGCCGATGCGGGCGATGTACGGCGCTATCGCGATTTCCGCCGCGGTGTTGATCGTGATCATCGAGTTGACGAGGGCGGTACCGACCACCATCGTCGTTTCGGCCCTCCGGACGCCCGTTGCGACGTGTTCCAGGAGCCACTCCTGTATCGCTTCGAAGCCGCCGCCACGGATCATGATCTCCGATCCGGCGACGATGAGCAACACGAGCACGATCAACGGGAAGAAGCCGGCTGCGCCGTTGTAGATCGACCCGGTGACGCCAGCGTTCTCGGCCGCGACCACTTCTGCAATGGGGAGCGAGCCGGCCCAGCTTGCGGCCGCCGACGTTTCGGGAACTTTGAACAGCAACACCTCACTCAGCGGTGCGAGATCGAAGACGACGTTGAAGACAACCGCAACGATGAGTCCCCACGAAATGGCTTCGACGATGTGTCGGCCCATGACTGCCGTCACGATGACGACGAGCATGGAGATGAGATGCAACAGTCCCGCCGGTTCGCTGTTCTGGACGAACAGGTCCTGTGCTTGCTGGGAAATGTCCAGCCCGGCCATCGCGTTGCCGGCGAAGACGTACGCCGCAAGCGCCAGCACTGCAGCGATGATGGCGTACTTGAACCGCGAGGCGACGACGCCACCGATGTCGGCGTCCTGCGTCACTGCGCTCACGATCGTCGTATCGCTGACCGGCGCCAGGTTGTCGCCGAAGACGGCCCCGGAGAGAATCGCCCCGAACAGCAGTATCGGATTCGCCCCGAGGAGGATACCCGCCGGGAAGAACAGCGCCGAGAAGGCGACTGCGGCACCGTAGCCGGTACCGATGCCGGTCGTGAACAGCGCCGCGAGGATGAAGGTGGCCGCCGGGAACAGTGCGCCCCCGACATCGGCCGCGTTCGCTGCCCAGACGAGCCCGCCGACGAAGCCGCCTGCCTGGAGCGTGTTCGAGAACATCCCCGCCCAGAGCCACGCGACGACCGCCGTCGCGGCGACCCGCTTCGTCATCCCGTCGAAGATGGTGTTCGCGTAGTTCTTCCAATCGCCCTTGGCGAAGAACATCCCGACGATGAGCGCCACGAGCATTCCCGCGACGAGTCCCGTCGTGTCCCCGATACCGAACAGGCCACTCTGGACAATCGCCCACAGGATAAACAACCCTATCGGGAGGACGCTCATCCACCGTCCGCCGTAGAACTCGATTGCTTCGACATCCGGGCCAGAGATCTCCTCGATCTCTGTCCCCTCGCCACTATCCGTGTCTGACATGCATTCTGTACCTCGTCAGATACACACGCAAAAGATGATGATAATAACTATCTCTCCGGTAACAAATTACATGAGCCGTCTCTGGTGAAGCTTCGCCCTCCCCCGGCCCGCTGTGGATATATAAAAGTCCACCTCTAGTGGATTGTCGACACCACACTACCCCCTGTATATTGCCCAAACCATGGGACAACATACTTATTTCACCGAATACGGCCCGAAATATGAACCACAGAAATCAGAAGTTCGACAGCTATCACGATTCCACATAATACCCGCCGGCCTTGTTCCACTATGACCGGACTTTTTTATACTGCCGTCCAGTGAGCCGTGGTATGGACAGCTCCGGCGGTCGTCGTCTCCAGACGACCGAGACCTCCCTCGCGATCATCGATGCGATAAACGAACTGGGGGAGGCTCGAATGAGTGAGCTCGCGGACCGGCTGGATCTATCGACGAGTACCGTTCACGTACACCTCAAGACACTCTTGGACCAGGAGTACCTGGTCAAGCGGGGCGAGCAGTACCGACTCGGCCTGAAGCTGTTCCACCTCGGTGAGGGGTCCAGGACCCGAAACGAGTGCTACGAGGTCGCGCGTCGCAAAACACACGAACTCGCCGATAGCTGCGGCGAGGAGGTCACGTTCGCCGTCGAAGAGTACGGGCGCGCGATAACGCTGTTCAACGTCGTCGCCAACGTCCCGTCGAAAGGGTTCCAGGTGGGCCGATACTACTACCTGCACAACTCGGCAGTCGGCAAAGCGATCCTCGCCGCGCTGCCGGAGACCCGAGTCAACGAGATTCTCGACCGGTGGGGGTTGCCAGCCGAGACGGAGTACACCGTCACCGACCGCGAGGCTCTCATGGAAGACATCGAACGCACGAGCGAGCGGGGGTATTCGGTGAACGATCAGGAAGCGGTCGAGGGGCTACGTTCGGTCGGCGTGCCGGTCACCGCCCCGCACGGCGGCGTCCTCGGCGCACTGGACATCTCCGGCCCGCTGTACCGGTTGCCGCCGAACGAGGAACTCGCGTCGATGCTGGGAGACGTCGTCGAGGAACTGGAAGCGGAAATCGGGGTCCCGTAGTCGTTCAGGCCCCTTACACGGGCTGAACGCTGTGCTGTCGTCAGTACTTGCCAGCGTCTCTCGGGCCGAGCAGTGTGGCCTCGACTTTCCGGAGGTGTTCGTGAAGCGTCGTCTTCGCGATACCGAGTTCGTCGGCTAACTCGCTCCCGCTTACCTCTCTCGGGTAGTCGTAATAGCCGCGTTTGCGGGCCAGTTCGAACACCTCCCGCTGCTTGTCCGAAAGCTGCCGGACAGCCAGTCCGTCGCGCTCCCGGCCCCCAGTGGTCGCTGACGTGATCTGTGTGACGGTGATCGTCGCGTCCTTCTGTGCACACACGGCGTCGAGTTTCTCCTGTATCGCCGCCCGCGATTCGTCGATGGCGACCGTCCAGTACTCGGTCCCGTCGCGGATCCTTATCGGCTCTTGGTTCATGAACCCGTGTGAGACCAGCGCGTCGTGGATGCTCTCCTCGGGGCCGTATTCGACGAGGAGCGTGCTCGTCGCTTTGTTTACCGGTGCGGACATCCCGCCGAAGTCGCGACGGGTATCCATTTCGGTGACTGTGTCGGTGTGATCGGACGCCCGGGTCGCCGCAACGAGCGCGTCGACCGCCGCCGTCGACTCCGCGTACGCGACGACGTGGGCTTTGACCTTCCCGTCGACTAGATACGCGGCGTTGACCAGCAGTCTGGCCGACGTCGCCGACGTCACTTCCCGCATCCAGCAGTCGGGATGCTCCAGTTCGAGTGACAGCTGGAGACCGCCACCATCCGGGTTAGCAGTCATGCCGGAACCCTCTGGGTCCATCGCTTTGTCCGGGTTCGAAGACGCGATATCGCTCGCCTGCGTTGACTTTCCTCACGGGTATCGTCCTCCAGTGATCCCACCGGGTGCCACACATGTAAGGCTCTGGTTTGTCAGTCGCGTCGCCGATGCACACTGGTATGGACTTGCGGCGAAAATACGACGAAGACACGCCCGCCGTCGTGCTCGCAGAGGGCGAGTTCGGGCAACCGGAAGGCAAGACGGCAAACGGTATCGTCATGCACGGCGAACTGTTCGACGTCCGGGCCGTCGTGGACTCGACGTGTCCCAGCCCTCACGCCGGAGCGGCCCTCGATTGGCCGGCTGCCGGCGACGTGCCGGTCGTCGAAACCGTCACCGAAGCGCTGAATCAAGCTCCGGACGCGGCCGTCCTCGTCATCGGCGTCGCGCCAGCGGGCGGCGACCTCCCGGCGGCGTGGGTCGAAGCTATCCAGCGCGCGATGGCGCGGGGCTGTGACGTCGTCTCCGGCCTGCACGTCTTCTTGAGCGAGCGCCCGACGTGGACCGAACGCGCCCAGCAACACGGTGTCGACCTCGTCGACGTCCGGAAACCGCCGTCCGTCGCCGATCTGACGCTCGGTGACGGCCGCGGGTCCGAAGCCGACGCGGACGTGGTCCTGACGATGGGGACCGACTGTGCGGTCGGGAAGCGGACGACGACCTTCGAACTGTACCGGGCGGCGACCGACGCCGGACTCGACGCGGGCTGGGTCGCGACTGGACAGACCGGCATCCTCGTCGGCGCGGACCGCGGTGTCGTCATCGACCGGGTTCCGGCCGACTTCGTTTCGGGCGTCGTCGAGGACATGGTGCTCGACGTCGCAGCGGACCACGATATCGTGTTCGTCGAAGGACAGGCCGCACTCACGCACACCGCTTACGGCGGTGTGACGCTCGGGCTGCTTCACGGGGCGGCCCCCGATGCCGTCGTGCTGGCCGACGATCCCTCCAGGGAGGATCGGTCCCATTTCGACGACCTCACCGTGGCCGGCGTCGAGGCCGAACGCCGCGCGATTACCGACCTCACAGAGACGACTGTCGCCGCGCTCTCGACCTGGGGTGACCCGGAGGAAGAGACAGCTCGGACAGGCCTCCCGGCGGCAAACGTCTACGACGATGACGGGCCGGCGCAGCTCCTCGCGGCCGTTCAGGAGGCTCTATGACCCGTATCGACCGCGTCGCCGTCGAGCCGCTGGACCACGAACTCCGCGAACCGTTCGAGATCTCGCTCGGGACCCGAGAGAAAGCGCGGAACCTGGTCGTCGCAGTGGAGACGGATTCGGGGGTCGTCGGCCACGGAGAGGGGTCCCCGCTGCCGCCGGTGACCGGGGAGACGCAGGCGGCCGCCGTGGCGACCGCCAGCTCCGTCACGTCGTTGCTTGAAGGGGCTTCCCTCGGCGACTATCGCGAACTCGTCCGTGATCTGCGGGCAGCCGTGCCCGGAGGGGTTTCGGCACTGTTCGCCGTCGAGACGGCGCTGCTTGACGCGTACTGTCGCGACCGCGACATCCCGCTCTCGGAACTGTTCGGCGGCAAACCGGCCGCGGTGTCGACCGATATCACCGTTCCGATAGTCTCGCCCGACGCGGCAGCCGAACGGGCCACGCGCGCCGCGGCCGCCGGCTTCGACCACATCAAGGTCAAAACCGGTGGCGCAATCGACGCCGACGTGGCCCGAACGGTCGCCGTCGCGGACGCAGCGCCCGACGCGACGATCACGGTGGACGCGAACCAGGGCTGGACGCCGAAAGCCGCGGAGACGTTTGTCGACGAGGTGACCGCGGCCGGGGTCGACCTCGCCCTTGTCGAACAGCCGACGCCGAAAGACGACATCCGCGGTCTAGGGCGGGCACGCGACAGACTCCCGGTCCCCGTCGCCGCGGACGAGGCTGTATTCACGCCCGCGGACGCGACCGCCGTGGTTCGCGACGGGGCCGCCGACGTGATCAACATCAAACTCGGGAAATCGGGACTCCTCGGGGCAGCGGCCATCGCGAACATCGCCGAGGCCGCCTCGCTCGACTGCATGCTCGGCTGTATGCTCGAAGGCGCAACCGGGATTGCGACGAGCGCCCACCTTGCCGCCGGGCTCGGTGCGTTCGAGTATGTCGACCTGGACGGGCACCTGCTGTTCGACGAGTGCCCGCCGTCGATGTCGTTCGGCCCGCGTATCGATATCGACGGACCGGGACACGGCGTCTCACCGCCAGCGGCTGTGAGTGATATGACTGGAAACTGACCCTGTGTGGACAGTTCCACCCGCAAAACAGTTTTCCGGCGGTTACTCCGTCGATTCCGCCGCCTCTTCGACGTCGGAACTGCCCTCGGAAGTATCGCCGCCAGTTGCCGCCCCGCCCGTCTCCGCGCTGTCGGCTGCCGCACCGTCCGCAGTGGCGGGGTCGTCGTCGGCTGTTGTATCGGCTGCCTGCTCGTCGTCCTCAGCATCGCTGTGTTCGTTCGTCGGCTCCGTAGTGTCAGTGTCGCCTTCCAGCGACTGGGCCATCTCGGCCATCGCAACCGCGGATTCGTCCGGTCGGTCCAGCACCTCGTCGGTGTGCATTCGCATCTCCTCGCTCGTCCGGATCGTCCCGTCGACCGTCGCGTTCTCGTGGAGTTCGACGGTCGTCCCCGAGATGTCGCCCCAGATCTTCGCGCCTGGGCCGACGCGGACGGTACCGCTGCGAGTCGTTACGTCCCCTTTGATCTCCGTGCCCCGGCCGACCACGATATCGTCTTTCGCGCGGAGACTCCCGAAGACGACCGTGTCACGGCCAACTTCGAGGGACTTCGCGCGGATATTGCCGTGGAGTCGGCAGTCGTCGCCGACCGTCGCCGGCGTCGAGACGCGCCAGGCGTCGTCCGAGACGCTCGCACCGCGTGGAATCAGAACCGGGTCGTGCTCGTCGCCGCCGTCGTCGAGCATCTCGTCGATGACTTCCTCGGCCGCGTCTTCCTCGCCGATCCGGAGGAGTTGCGAGAGGTACACGAACAGGAAGACGATGGTCGGCATCGGATTGCGGATGACGATCCAGCCGTTCGCCTCGAAGCCGTTCTCGATGTCCACGTCGTCGCCGATATCCAGATCGCCCGCGACACGGAGTTCGCCGCCGATGTGTACCCGTTCGCCGATGTAGGCGTCCTCGCCGACCAGCACGTTGTCCGCGACGTCACACCACATGTCCAGCCGACAGTCACCTTCGGCTTCGATGTGGCCGCCAAAGCGGACCCGCTCGTCGGCGATGACCGTCCGCCCGCGCACGCCGAACTCCACGGTCGACTGGCCGCCGACGATTACGTCACCGTCGGTCACCAGGTCGTGTTCCTCGACAGTAGTCCCGTCGGGAATGTCGAGTTCGGACAGCGGGTCAGAGCCGAGAGGCACGGTTTCTATAGCGGTTTCGTTCGTATTAAACCCTCATGGAGCGCATGACGGGCGTCTGACGCTGGTCGGACGGGGCCGGCACGAGTCATGGTTGCGCGGCCGGGCGGTGCGGTCAGGGAGGGCCTGTGCGAGTCCCGCTGACGCCGAGAACGTGACAGCTGAACGGCCATAACGAACTAGTTCACTGATACAGTGGCTCCGGTATGTTACTCGAACGCCGCCACCTCTCGCTTGCACTCGTGTTGTTACTGACAGCGTCCGCCGGCTGTACCGGCCTGCTCGGCTCTGAACCGGGAGCCGGCGGCACAGACGCGAACGGGACAGCGACGCCGGCGGACGCCAACGGCCCCGCGCCCGGGTCCTCCGGGTTCGATGCGGCGGCCGTCGAGCGCGGACACTTCGAGACGCTGTCCGATTCGTCGTTCACCACCTCGCTGTCGTTCCAGCTCTCGACGGTCCGCGACGGCGAGAACCGGTCGGTGTTCATCAACCGAACCGTCGCCATCGACCGCGAGAACGAGCGGGCGCTGGCCGACGGCGAGCTAGTGCAGGCCAACGGCGACGCGCTGGCGACGACGACCTACACGGCCGACGGGACCACCACCGAACGCCGGGTGCTCACCCGCGGCGACGACACGATGACGGACTACCGCTCCGCGTCGCCCCCCTACGACGGGCAGGTCCGACCCGTCAACGAGAGCAGCGTCATCGACCGCTCGCTGCTGCAGTCGCTCGGGTCGGACATCAACTGGAGCTACGCCGGAACCGAGACCGTCGACGGCGACAGCGTCTCGCGGTTCGAAGCGACCGGCAGCGAGGTGACCGGTTTCGCGGCCGATAACGCCGTCTCCACGAACGTTTCGGCCAACGGGACGACAGAATCTGCCAGCGCAGTTGTCCTCGTCGACGCGGACGGCGTCGTCCGGTCGTTCCAGTACCGCGTGACGACCGAGCGGGACGGCCGACCCGTGACGGTGACGCTGTCGCTCTCCGTCTCGAATGTCGATGACACCACTGTTGGGGAACCGGACTGGCTATCCGAGGCGTAAGCCGGCGAGCGGAGTCGCGAACTAGTGGAACTGCTCGGCGCTGAACTGCCTGGCGACCCACTGTGAACTGTCGAGCGTCTCGACGCTGTTCTGGAGCCGTTCCAGTCGGTCACGCGCCTCCGCCGCGTCGAGTTCCAGCGCCGCCTCGACCGCGTCCGCAATCGCGGCGATGTCGTGGGGATTGACCGTCAGCGCGCCGTCGAGATGCGTCGCCGCGCCGGCCAGTTCGCTCAACACGAGCGCGCCGTCGCCGTCGACGCAGGCCGTCGGGTACTCGTGGGCGACGAGGTTCATGCCGTCGCGATGTGGCGTCACCAGTGCGACCTCGGCGGCCCGGTAGAGGCCGGCGAGCGTCTCGTTGTCCAGTTGGGCCTCGGTGTAGACGATCGGCTGCCAGCTGTCGGTCCCGAAGCGGTCGTTGACCCGCTCGACGGCATCAAGGACGTCCGTCCGGTACCGGCGATAGGCGGCGATCCCCTCCCGGGTTCGGCTCGCTTTCTGGACGTAGGTAAACTCCCCCTGTAGGTCCGGTCGTCGGTCCCAGAGGTGCGCCAGCGCCTCGATTCGCTCGGGGATGCCCTTCGAGTAGTCGAGTCGTTCGACGCCGAGCGCGAGTCGAATCGACGGGTCCGAGCGGCTCTCACCCAGCACACGCTCGCGTATCCCGGCCACGTCAGCCGCCCACGCTCTGTCTCGAACCGCTTCGACATCGACACCGAGCGGGTTCGCGACCGCTCGCGTCTCGCCGCCGTCGTAGGCCACGCTACCGGTGTCGGTGTCGATAGTCGCCGCCGGGAACGCGCTATCGACGCAGTGCAGGAACTGCTCGGCGTACGCCGCCGTGTGGAAGCCGATCACGTCACAGGCCAGCAACCCATCGAGGAGCGCGTCGCTGTGGGGACAGTGCTGGAACACCGACGGTGCGGGCCAGGGGATATGCCAGAACTGCAACAGCGTGGCATTCGGCCGCAGCGCTCGGACTTTCCTGGGTGCCAGCGCCAGGTGGTAGTCCTGGAACCAGATCGGCTGGCCCGCGTCGGCGACCGCGTCGACGGCCGCAGCGAACTGGTCGTTGACGGCCCGGTACTGCTCCCAGTAGGCGGGTTCGGCCCACATTCGGCCCGTGTCCTCGTGACAGAGCGGCCAGAGCACCTGGTTTGCGTAGCCGTAGTAGTAGCCCTGAACGGCCGCGTCGGAGAGCGGGACGCGTTTCAGGTCGTAGGTCGGGTCCGACGGCGGGACCGGGACGATGCCCTCCTCGGCGACCGCCATATCGGCGTCGCCGCTCCCCCAGGCGACCCAGGTGCCACCCTGTGACTGCATCACCGGGTCGAGTGCGCTCGTCAGCCCGCCCGCCGCGGACCGGACCCGTATCTCGCCGTCGTCGTCCCGTTCGTGACTGTACGGTTCGCGGTTCGAGACGACCACCAGCGAGTCCGGAACTGCACCGTCTCGCACGTCCGCCGATAGATCCGGACCCATTTGCCCCCGGTATGGACTGCCCCGTCTTGAGACTGTCGTGGGGTATTGAATCTTGTGAACAGCGTAACAGGTCGTCTCAGCCTGTGACAACCCTCTCTCTGTCTGACGTAAGAGAAAACTTATACCGGAGGCCTCGAAAAAGAGGCGTGAAAGCCGAAAGGGCACCCGGGTAGGGGTACACGGACGTGCCATTTCGGCTCAACTCGGTTTATCTGGACACAAATCCGATAGCGATAGCTACGCCGTCTGGCGTTTCAAGGTAAAATCAGTGCGCCGCCGCCACCTGCAGCGACGACGGTGAACAAGACAGAAGCACGTCCACTGCTTGATATCCGACAACGGATGGACTTTGACACCTGGGAGCCAGCGTACGAAGGCATCCTCGACGACTTCGGCTACCCCCGCGAGGGCGACGAGCAGGCCCGTGACCGGTTCGTCGAATTGCTCGGTGACGACGGGACGTACGACCCGACACGGCTCGGGCTTGACGGTGCGACTGTCGCCATCGCCGGGGCCGGCCCGTCGCTCGAAGCCGAAGTCGATCTGGCGGCCGACGCCGATGTTGTGCTGGCGGCATCCACGGCCACTGACCGCCTCCGGGCGGAAGGCATCGCTGTCGACTGTATGGTCACGGACCTCGACAAAAACGCCGACACTGGACGAGAACTGACCGCAGAGGGAACGCCGGTTGTCGTCCACGCCCACGGCGACAACATCCCGGCGCTGGAAGCTCAGGTGCCCGCCTACGACAGCGAGTTCGTTGTGCCGACGACCCAGGCCGCCCCCGCCCCGCCGGTCCGCAACTATGGCGGCTTCACCGACGGCGACCGCACAGCATTCCTCGCGGACCACTTCGGCGCTGCGTCGTTGGTGTTCCCCGGCTGGGACTTCGACGACCCATCAGTGACTACCGAGAAGGCCCGGAAACTCCGGTGGGCCGAGCGCCTCCTCTTCTGGCTGGAACAGCGCCGCGGCGAGCGATTCGACGTACTCGACGGGCGACGCGACGCCATCGAGCCGGTCGCCACTCGCTGACCACCGCTTCGGTCTCAGGGAGCCAACACGTCGATGGTCGTATCGATGGTATCCCGGTCGGCTGCGCGTGGGAAGGAGATGTTGACGGCGTCAATCCCGTCGATGGCTTCGAACTGCGCCAGTCGGTCACGACACTCTTCGGGCGTGCCGGCGACGGCAATGCTGTCCAGTAGTTCGTCACCGATGGCATCGGCCGCAGCCGCCTTCTCACCTGACCCCCACTGTTCGGCAATCTCGTAGGCGGTGTCCTCGTACCCCTGGCGGGCCAGCGCGTCGCGGTAGAACGTCCCCATCCCGCCGATGTAGAACGCCACGTGCTGGCGAGCCAGTTCACGGGCCTGCTCCCGGTCGGCCATCGCACAGCAGGTCAGCGACAGCGTCACCCGCTGGTCGGTCCGGTCGCGGTCGCCGAGGTCAGCCCCGTGCTCGAAGTCCGAAAGCCGGTCCCGGAGGCCGTCCGCGGTCAGCATCAGGGCGTGCCAGCCGTCGGCGAAGCGCCCGGCGAGTTCGACCGACTTCGGGCCGAGGCCGCCGGCGTCGACGGGCGGCGCGGGTTCGGGCGGTTCACACCGCAGTCGAAAGCCCGACAGCGAAAAGACGTCGCCGTCGTACTCGACTGACTCGCCGGAGAGCACCAGTTTCATGATCTCGACAGCCTCCCGCGTATACTTGAGCGGTTTCTCGAACTCCCTGCCGTGCCAGCCCTCGATGACGATAGGCCCGGACGGGCCGACGCCGGCGCGGAAGCGGCCGTCCGAGACCTCCTGCAGCGTCGCCGCAGTCTGGCCCAGCAGCGCCGGTGACCGCGAATAGACGTTGAAGATTGAGGAGCCGACCCCGACCGTCGACGTGTGCTCGGCGATACTCGTCAGCGTCGTCACCGCGTCCCGCCCCCACGTCTCCGGGAGCCAGATCCGGTCGTAGCCGCGGTCTTCGGCCTGCTGGCTCATCCCGACCAGCGTGTCGACCGACGGCTGTGCAGCGACCGGGAGGTACACGTCTCGCGCTGTCATCTGTCGCCCTCCCCACACCGAGTAGCGACCGGACGCACGGCTGTCAGAGAGCGGAGGACCTGTGTCTGAGACATGGTTCGCAGTGTGACCGCACGGGAGATAAAACCACAGCAGAGGGGCAGTGTCGCCAGTTGTCTGCGGTTTATCGAGCGGCCAGTGTCCGGGTACAAGCGTCTCGACGCAGCCCGAGCGAGAACCGTCGCAAGCCGAAATGTCTATTATTTGTCCACAGGTGTCGACGAGTGTACCCGTGAACCCGTATGCCCTCCTCGGCGCTGCTATCGTGTCAGAACTCGTCGGTACCACGTCGCTCAAACTCTCAGAAGGGTTTTCCAGGCCAGTTCCCAGCCTCGGCGTCGTCGTCGGCTACGGCCTGGCCTTCTATCTGGTTTCGCTGACGTTAGAAGACCTCCCTATCGGCGTCGTCTACGGTACCTGGGCTGCACTGGGCATCGTCGGTGTTGCCGCCATCGGTATCGTCGTGTTCGACGAGCCTATCGATCTCCCCGGCGTCGTCGGTATCCTCCTAATCCTCGTCGGTGTGTACTGCGTCAATGTACTCTCCGAGATGTCTGCACACTGAGCGGGGGCCGGCCGCGTCGCACTCGGTATGGTGAGTACGTCCGGAGCCCTGCCGGCGAGCCGCTGATTCGGCGACCGGCTATATGGGGCCGCAGGTGCTACGGGTGCCCATGCCGTTTGCCCCGGACCGCGTGACGACGATCACGTTCGACTCGTACAGTACCATTGTCGACGTCGAAGCGGCCCAGAAAGCCCTCGCCGACCGGGTGGACGACCCCCGCCCGGTGTCCCGGCTCTGGCGCTCCCGGTCGCTGGCGTACACCTTCCTCGCCAACCAGATCGACGCCTACAAGCCCTTCTACGAGATGAACCGCGACGCGCTCCAGTACGCGCTGGACGCCCACGGCGTCGATATCACGACGGAGGAACGCGACGAGATCCTCGCGGTGTACCACGAACTCGACGTGTTCGACGACGTTCGCGACGGGATGAACAAGCTCTACGACGCCGGCTACGACCTGTATGTCGTCTCGAACGGCAACCCCGAGATGCTCGACTCCATGGTCGATTTCGCCGGCATCGGCGGCCTGCTCGAAGACACCGTCAGCGCCGACGAGATCCAGACGTTCAAGCCGGCGGCCGAACTGTACCGCCACGCGGCGGAGCGAACGGAGACTGATATCGAGGAAATCGCCCACGTCACTGCGGGCTATTTCGACGTGTACGGCGCGATGCACGCCGGGATGCAGGGCGTGTGGGTCAACCGCGACGGCGGCCCGTGGGACTCCTTCGCCGGCCAACCGGACCTCACTATCGGGTCGTTCCACGACCTCCACGACGAACTGGCGTAACGAGAGACTAGGTTAGACGCGACGGGACAGCGAACTTCGCAGTTCGCCGGCGAGTTCCCGGTGCCCGTCCTCGGCGAGGCTGTCGGCGACGACCTTCAACGCGGCCGCAGCGCCGCCGACGTAGAGCCCGCCGCAGTCTTTCTCGACCACTACCACGTCGGTCACCTCGGCGACGGCCCGGAGGCTCGCGCGGGCGTCGTCGGTCAGGTCGCCGAGCAGGAACGTCAGCGTCGCGCCGTCGTCGGTACCGCCGGCGACCGTCTCACCCAGCGCCTGATGCCGGGCCACTTCGCGCAGCGTTACGTCGGTCAGTTCCGCGACGGTAGGGCCGGGTTCGGTCTCCGCTCGTGTCGTTCGCTCGTCGCCGAGCGCGTCGGCTACCTTGACCACGTCGTGTGTCTCGCGGGTGTCGTGGGTGCGGATGATGTGGGCTCCGCGCTCGACTTCCATCGTGGCCGCGGCCAGCGAGACGGCGAGTTGGTTCTCGGTTTCGGGCTGGTCGGCCAGGTCGCCGAGGAAGTCCTCGCGGTTGGTCGCGGTGAGCATCGGTCGGTCGAAGGCGCGGAACTCCCGGAGGCGGCGGAACATCTCCCAGTTGTCCGCGAACTCCTTGCCGTCGTACCAGCCGCCGAAAGCGGGGTCGATGATGGTCCTGTCGGTAAAGCCGTCCCGCTGGAGTGCCTCGAAGATGTCGTCGATGGTCTTCAGCGCGCCGGGGCGGGCCAGGTCCGGCGGGCTGGCCATCTTGACGACCGGCATGTCGTGGTCCTCGACGACGCCTTTCATGTCCGGGTCGGCGAAGCCACACACGTCGTTGATGAGGTCGAAGCCGTGGCCGATGGCTTCCTCGGCGACCTCGGCGTACCGGGTTTCGAGCGAGAGGGGCACGTCGGCGTCGAGTTCGTCGACCAGCGGCGCGACCTCTTCGAGGCGGTCTTTCTCCATCTCCACCGGCTTGGACTCGTATTTGGGGTTCGCCGACTGGAGCCCGACGTCGATGATGTCCGCGCCGGCGGGGACGAGGTCGTCCTCGATGGCGGCGGCGGCCTCCTCGGGGTCCAGATATACGCTCGGCTTGTACCCGGAGTTCGAACTCATGTTCAGCACGCTCATGACGCGAGTCGGGTGGCCGTCGCCCACCGGGAGCCCGTCGATTTCGACCGTTCGCATACCGCGTTCTGAGGACTGAGGATACAAAGACCCCGCGACATCGGCGGAAAGGCGACGGTATCGTACCTATCAACGACATATAACCACCAGCCTTTATATACACCGTTGCATGATTTGTACGGGATGGGTGGGGAGTCTACAGTCGCGTTCGATCTCGACGCGTTCGAGGCCGTAACACGGCAGTTGATGTCTGCGGAGTCCGAGCGGGAGATCTGCGAGATCGCGATGTCGGGCGTCTCGTCTGTGTTCACCCTCCCACTGGGTGCGCTGTGGCTATATGACAGCGACGCGTCGGAACTGCAGTTGGCCGCGTCCACGGAGCGGGCCGACGAGGTGTTCGACTGGCCGGTCACCTACCGTCCCGGCAACAGCCTCTCCTGGGAGGCGTTCGAGCAGGACGAGGTGCGGACGTACTCCGAACTCACCGGCAAGCAGAGCCAGTACAACGAGAATTCGCCTGTCAGCAGCGAGATCATCTTGCCGCTGGACGAGTACGGTATCATCAACATCGGATCGCTCACCCCCGTTGCGTTCGACGACGAAACGGTTCGACTCGCCCGGATGTACGCGACCCACGTCCAGGCGGCACTGCAGAAAGCCGAGCGCGAGCACGACCTCCGCGTCCAGCGTGACCGGATGGAGCAGTTCATCGGCGTCGTCTCGCACGACCTCAGAAACCCCCTGCACGTTGTCGAAGGGCGGCTCGAACTCATCCGTGAGACTGGTGACCTGTCCCATCTCGAAGACGCGGAGGACGGGGTCGCTCGCATGAAAGCGCTCATCGACGACCTGCTGACACTCGCCAGAGAGGGGTACGCGGTCGAGGATCGAACCGCCGTTTCGCTTGACAGCCTCGCCGAACGGACCTGGGGGATGGCCAGGACGGGTGACGCGACGCTGACGGTCGAGGGTTCGGCCCCGGTGTTCGGTGACGAGAACCGGCTCAAACAGGTGTTCGAGAACCTCTTTCGGAACGCGGCGGACCATGCGGGTGACGACGCAGTTGTCTGGGTCGGGCCGATTGTCGACGACACCGAGACAGGTGGTGACAAGGAGCGAAGCGTCGGTCGTGTGACCGGCTTCTACGTCGCCGACGACGGGCCGGGTATCCCAGCCGATGAGCAAGACGACGTTCTCTCGGTCGACGGGTTCTCCGGCGGTGACACCGGTCTCGGCCTGTCTATCGTGGCTCAGATCACCGACGCCCACGGCTGGGACATCTCGGTGACTGACAGCAGGGCCGGCGGCGCGCGTTTCGAAGTGACCGACGGGACGAAACCGGTCTCACCGTTTCACTCCTCGTAGCACGGACACAACGGCCGATAGCCCTCCGAAGCGGGTGTCAGTGCTGTCGTTGACGGGATTGGCAGATTTATTTGCTCGCCCGATATATGGTATGCCAGTGCAGACCCCGGAACAGGACATCGAAGCCGTGCTGCAGGAGTCGGGCCCGGACTACGAGGGGTTCCGGTTCGAAACGCCGGGCGGAGGCCACCAGAGCGATGTCTACATGGTAACGCTACGCCACAACGGCGAGGCCTACGAGGTGGTTGTGAAGTTCAAGCCGCCGGGTGATGTCCCCTTCGCCGTCGAACCCTGCCTCCACGATTTCGTCGCCACTCGGACCGATGTCCCCGTTCCACGCATCCTCGTCTACGAGGACGACCCCGACGCCGACGTGCCGCCGTATTTCGTCACCGAGCGCATCCACGGTGAGAACCTGGCCGAGGAGTTCGCCGGGCTCTCGCCCGAGGATCGTCGGCGGGTACTGGCCCAGTCCGGACGGATCCTCGGCGACATGCACTCCGAGATAGGATTCGAAGCGTTCGGCCGGCTCACGCTCCACGACGACCGGATCATCGTGAGTGACTGGATGGGCAACTGGCGGGAGTACTTCGAGAGTCTCACCAGGTCCCACCTCTCTCACCTCGACGGCACGCCCTTCGAGGACATGACTGCCCGGGCGCGGGACTGTATCGAACCGGCCCTGGAGATGGTGCCGGAGAAGGGCGTCCCCCGGCTGGTACACGACGATTTCAGGCCGGCGAACCTGATGTTCGAACAGACGGCGGACGCGCCGATTACGGCCGTCCTCGACTGGCAGGACGTGCTCGCGGCGCTGCCGGAGTACAACCTCGCGCAGACGGAGTTCCTTTTCATCGACTCGTCGTTTCAGGACCCGGAACTGCGCGAATCGCTCCGGACGGTGTTCCGCGATGGGTACCAGGAGATGCGCCCGATGGAGTTCGGCGAGGGGTACGAGCAGCGACGACCACTGTATCAGCTCTCGACGCTCCTGTGGCGGATGGCCGGCTTCGAGGCGGTCTTCGCCGACGAGTCGGGCCTCGCCGTCGCCCGCGCCGAAGCCCAGTATCGCCAGCAGTTCGAGCGGCTCGTCGAGGAGATACAGGCGGGTTAGGCCGTCTCGGGCGGCTGCTCGCCGTCGACCAGCTCCCACACCGAGTCCCAGTCGAGCGTCGCCTGTGCACCGGTCGACCGCGCTGCGAGCGCGCCGCAAGCGTTGGCGACCGCGAGCGCCCGTTCCGGATCGTCTTCCCGTGCGTTGGCGAGGATGTACCCGGCGGCGAAGGCGTCCCCCGCGCCCGCGGTGTCGACCGGCTCTATCGGATACCCGGCGTTCGTGACCGTCCGGCCATCCGTGTAGGCCGTCGCGCCGCAGTCCCCATGTTTGACCACGACCGTCGGCACCGCGTCGAAGAGCCCGCTGTCCTTGGCGTGGTCGGCTTCCCGGTCGTTGCAGAACAGGATGTCCGCGTGTGCAAGCACCGCCGAGTAATCACGAAACGGGAGCCGGCGGCCGGGGTCGAAGCTCACCGGGATGTCCGCGGTCGCGGCGTCACGAGCGAGCGCCGAAGCCGTCTCGGGATCCTGGCCGGTCAGGTGGAGGTGGTCCGCCTCGGCTAGAGTCTCGGCCGGGAGGTCCGACGCACTGAACGCCTCGTTGGCCCCGTCGTTTCCAAGCACCACGACATCGCCGTTCTCGTCCACGATGAGGTATTTCACCGCCGTCGGCTCGTCTGATTTGACGAGCAGCGTCTCGACGCCGGTCGCCTGCAGTTCGCGCCGAGCCATGGTGCCGTGATCGTCCCGGCCGACGCTACCTACGACGAGCGAGTCAGCCCCGAGCCCGGCGAGCGCGACGGCCGCGTTCGACGCGCTCCCCCCGCTGGACTGTGACCGGTCGGTGATACGCCCCTCGCCGTCAGGCTCCGGAAGGTGGTCGACGCGGAGCGTCACGTCCCAGTTGACGTGGCCGGCACAGATGACGCGCATGTCCACCGCTGGGAGGGGCGTTGTGATAGCAGTTTCCCACCGGGAGATATACAGTATATTTAACATTGGCCGGGACGGACCGGCCCACATGGTAACGGTCCCCGGTAGCATCCTCCCGTCGAGCGGTTGGACCAGTGTACGATTACTACAGAGAGGGGTGACTGCGTGATGCGCCACGGCGTGGCTGTGATAGCCTGTCTGGTCGTCGTCGGCTCGCTCCCGCTCTCTGTCGCCGGCGCAAGCGTCAACGCGTCCGTCTCGAACGTCGACGTGTCGCCGTCGTCGCCAGCGCCGGGCGAGACTGTCACGTTTGACACGACGGTTCGGAACCTCCAGAGCAGCGACGCCCCGCTCGAAATCAACGCCATCGCGATCCGGAAGTCGGGCGGGCGAGGTATCACCGAGTACGAACGCGTCTCGGATCTGGGCTCGATTTCGCCGGGCAGCACGCTGGAGGTACCCCTGACCGCATCCTTCGATTCGTCCGGCAGCAAGGACCTCCGCGTCATCGCGTACGGCCGTGACCGCGGTACCGGCGAGAACGTCGAACTGAGATACCCGGTCAAACTGAACGTCGAAGAGCGCCACCCACAGATAGACCTCGCGGCCAACGACTCCGTCGCCGGCGTCGAATCGACCGGCGAAGTCACCGTCGCCAACGGACTCGACTCCCAGATAACGAACGTCGAGGTCGTCGTGGAGGGCGACGGCGTCGAGATGACGAAGAGCCGAACTGTCCGGTCGAGCGTCGCACAGAACGAGTCGATGACCGCGCCGTTCCGGTTCCGGCCTGAATCCGCCGGCGAGCACGCACTGACGGCGACGATCAGCTACACGGTCGATGGCGACACCACGCGCACCACGACCCGGACGACAGTCATCGACGCGGACCCGCTCCGCAACAGCGTGGAACTCGACACGACTGCAGTCGGCAGCGGTACCGACCGCGCGTTGCGAGTCGCCGTCTCAAACGGGGCTAACGCGCCGCTGTCGGACGTCATGATCAGCGCAACGTCTGCGAACGCGTCGTTCCAGCGCGTGCTGCTCGAAAACGTTTCGGCCAGTACGACCCGAGAAGTGCGACTGAACGCCACGATGGACGAACCTCGGGCGGACGTCACCGTCACAGCCGAGTACGAACTCGGGACGGAAACGGAGCGGACGACCGCCGAAACGACGCTCCGGTCCGTCCCGGGGACGATAGACCTCACCGGGTTGGACGTGATCCGGCAGGGGGGCCGCCTCCAGATCTCCGGGAGTGCGAGCAACGTCGGATCGACGGCTGCGGACAGCGTCCTCGTCAGTGTCGTCAACACTGAGAACGTCACCCCGGCGACGCCGAACCGGGACTACTTCGTCGGCACGGTCCCCGCCAGTGACTTCGTCTCCTTCGACGTGTACGCCCGGACAGAGGGGAACGTCACGTCGGTGCCACTGGAAGTGACCTACCTCGTCGACGACACGCGCAAGCGACAGACCTTCGACGTGGATATCGACCCGACGGGCGGTTCGGCACAGCAGCCGGCACAGGACGGCGGCAGTGAGAGTGGGGACCAGAACAGCATGCTGCCGGTGTTCGTTGCCGGCGGGCTGGCACTGCTGGTCGTCGTCGGTGTCCTCGTGCGTCGCTACCGCCGCGGTGACGACGATATCGAGGTATGACGGTTATCGACGCACAGGGGCTGGTCAAGCGGTATCGCACCGGGGGCCAGACACTGTACGCACTGGCGGGGATCGATTTCGCGCTCGAATCCGGCGAGTTCGTTTCGATTATGGGGCCCAGCGGCAGCGGCAAGACGACCCTGCTGAACATCCTCGGGCTGTTGGACACACCGACGGAGGGGACTGTCCTGCTGGAAGGGCAAGACGTGACCGGACTCAGCGACCGCAAGCGGACATCGCTCCGGAAGCGAACCATCGGCTTCGTGTTCCAGCACTTCTATCTCCTGCCGACGCTGACTGCCGTCGAGAACGTCGAGGTCCCCCTGCTGTTGGACAGCGATCCAGAAGTCACAAGACGGGCCAGAACGCTCTTAGAACGGCTCGGGCTCGGCGACCGACTCGACCACAAGCCCGACGAGCTATCGGGCGGCCAGAAGCAACGCGTCGCCATCGCGCGCTCGCTCATCAACAGTCCGAAGGTCGTGCTCGCCGACGAGCCGACGGGTAACCTCGACAGCGAAACCGGACGGCAGATACTCGACGAGTTCCGCCGCATCGCCGACGAGGACGACGTGGCCATCGTCGCAGTCACTCACGACGATCTGGTCAACGAGTACGTCGACCGAACTGTCCATCTGGTCGACGGCACTATCGGGAGGGAGCGGAAGAATGGCGGGTAGGTTCTTCCCGGCCGCGCTGATGGCGCGGCGCAACCTCACGCGGACGAAGATGCGGTCGCTGCTGGCGTCGCTGGGCATCGTCATCGGCGTCGTTGCCATCGCCTCGCTGGGAATGTTCGGCGTCGCGCTCCAGTACTCGTTCACCCAGAACCTCGGCGATGTCGGCAACCAGCTCACCGTGTACCCCAATTCCGGCGCGAACGTCACCGAACTCACCGAGCGCGATATCCGTTCGATCCGCAGAGAGGCCAGTTCGACAGCGACTGTCTCACCGGTAAAGACGCGCGTCGAGACGGTGTCGTACAACCGCGAGGACACGGTCCGGGAGACGATATACGGCGTCGAAAACCCAGAGGAGTTGTACGAGGCAAAGGAGGGACGGATCTCGCCGTTCCGGACCGGGGCACTCGTCGGGGCCGATGTCGCGGAGGAACACGACCTTCACCCCGGGAGCCAGATTACCGTCAACGGGACCAACGTCCGTATCCAGGCTGTACTCGAAGAGGGCGACCCGTTCTCCTCGGCGAACCCCGACAACCGTGTCATCATGTCGGCGAACTCGTTCAGCCAGCGGGGCTACTCGGAGGTGTACGTTATCGAAGCCACCGGAACACGGGCCAACCAAACGGCCATGGGAATACGCGATTCGCTCAACGAGCGTGAGGACCGGGTCTTCGTCCAGGAACTGGGCTCCATCGTCGACACTATCGAACAGCAGTTCCAGATCATCAACACCGTCCTCGCCGGCATCGCGTCGATTTCGCTGCTCGTGGTCGGCATCTCCATCCTCAACGTGATGCTGATGTCCACCGTCGAACGCCGGGAAGAGATCGGGGTCCTCAGAGCGGTCGGGTACCAGAAACGGGACGTTCTCAAAGTAATGCTGATGGAAGCGACGTTGCTCGGCCTCCTCGGCGGCATCGCCGGGGTTATCCTCAGCCTCGGCGCTGGACTCGCAATAAACCACTACACTGTCGGTGACGCCATGGCCGTCTTCAGAGTGCCAAACGCCTGGTACGTCGGCGCGGCGTTTACGTTCGGCGTGCTGACGGCCATCGTCAGCGGCCTGTATCCGGCCTGGAAAGCGGCCAGCGAAGAGCCGGTCGACGCGCTACGCGGTTAGATCGTCGTGTCGACGCCCGGTTCCAGCAGCGGATCGGTCCGGTCGACAGACAGCGAGTCGAACTGCGCGAGCCAGTTTTCGTCGCCGCGCTCGAAGGCCTCCAGCGCGTCGCCGACGGTGTAGGTCCGTTCGTCGTCCGAACACGGGAACACGCCCTCCAGGTCGTCGCCGTCGTAGATCGCAAGCGAGACGACCGGGAACACGACGACGTCGTCGACGCGCTCCATGCCGACGTAACTCCGCGTCCGCCGCTCGAACGCCGGTTCGAGCGAGTGGCCGTTCTGGCCCGCCCAGTCTTTGAACTCCTCGTAAGTCCGGATGGCTTCCGACCGCTTGTCTTCCGCCATCGTCCTGATCCGCTGCCACTCCCCGGCGACCATCGACTCGCTGAACACGCCGTTGGCCTCCAGTCGCTTCACCCGATTGAGCACCTGCTGTTGTGCGTCGAACGTCCCGTAGGTATCTCCGCGAAGATACAGTTCCGCCCGAAGGTGTATGTCCCCTGTCATAGCTTTCTCATCGCTAGCTTCTCCAGAGACCCTCAAAACTCTTTCCCAGAAATACATGTTAACATATAACATGAATTCATTTCTGGGAATCTGTTGCATCAGGCCCTCTATATTCACAATATGGGGGTATTCCCCTGAATATAGAACCCCTTATATTGTTGGTGTGTCAACAGTTAATTTCCTATCGAGTCGATGCTAACTTCGATATTTGTCGAACAAATCCGCGAGATGTTTTCTCAAGTTTAGACGGTGAATTCGTAAAGTTATAAGAATCCGTATATTTGTCTGTCCGGGGCCTTGGTGCTCAGGTACTCCTGTGACGAACTGTTCGCGATTTCCGTAGCTGGATCCAAAGATCTTGCTCGGTTCCGTTTACGGTATGGTCGCTACGTGTGTCTGCCACATTTGCCGGTTCAGGGACCGCCGCGTCCGAGAAAATTCGATAGCTGCCGAAATAACAGCCGATCTGCGTCGAAAATACGGTCCGTCGTACCCTCGCTGTGTTCGGACTCCTGTTGGCCGCTCAACCCCCCACTGCTCGCGGTTTGACCGTTCACTAATCGAGACTTCTTATATATTACATTGTCTCGCGGCTCACTTCGCCCGCTGCTCGCGGGTCGCGTCGTTCCCCGCCTGCTATTTCGAGGGCCGCTCACTGCGTTCGCGCCCCTCGCGGTTCGCGGCTCACTCCGTTCACCGCTCACATCCCGCGGTTCTCGCTCCCGCTGGTCGCTCAAACCGCGCTAGTCGTCCGCGTGCGCTTCCGCACCACTCGCAACGACATCGATCTCGCCGGCGTCCAGTTCCTCTTCGATTTCGCGGGTCGCCTGCACCATGTTCTCCATCTTGCCGTAGGCGACCTCACGGGGCAGGAGCTTCACGCCACAGTCCGGTGAAACGGTGAGTCGCTCCGGGGGCACGACTTCCAGCCCCTTCTTGATGTTCTCCTTGATCTCCTCGACGGATTCGACCTCCGCGGTGTGGGCGTCCAGCACGCCCATGGCGAAGTCCTTCGTGAACTCGTGCTCTTTGAACACGTCGAGCTGGTCGTAGTCGCCGTTTGCGAGTTCCAGGTCGTACTCGTGGACCGGGTAGTCCAGAATCTCGGGGTAGATACGCGAGTAGTCGCCGTAACAGACGTGCAGGCCGAGGCGCACGTCGTCGGGAATCTCGTCGACGATGCGTTCCAGACACTCGCCGACGATGGCGTGGTCGTCCGGCGTCGTGGCGAGGGCCGGCTCGTCGATCTGGATGTAGCGAGCGCCGGCCTCGACCAGCGCCTCGATCTCCTCGTTGACGAGGTCCGCAAGCTCGTAGGCTAGCTGCTCCTCGCTGTCGTACACTTCGTTGAACGACCAGTTGGCGAGCGTGTACGGCCCCGTAATCGGGACCTTGACCGGCCGCTCGGCGACCTCGTCGGTGAACTCGAACTCCTCGACGAGCCACTGCTCGCCGTACTCGACCTCGTCGGCGACGCTGGGCTTGTCGAAGTAGTTGTGGCCCCACACCTTCACGCGGCCGTTGAACTCGTAGCCGTCGATGCGGTGGGCGAAGTACTCCACCATCTCGTTACGGCGCATCTCGCCGTCACAGATGACGTCGAGGCCCGCCCGTTCGTGTTCGTGGGTAATGAGCCGCGAGGCGTCGTCTTTCGATTCTTCCCATTCGTCCTCGCCGAAGTCGGCGTCCTCGTCCTCGAACAGCTCACGGGCACGGTCGTGCCACTTGGGCTTGGGGTAGGAGCCGACGACGGTCGTCAGCAGGAAGTGGTCGTTCGGGTGGTCCGCCGGTTTGAACTGGTCTCGTGGTCCTGTCATCGTTATGCCTCCGCCGCCTCCAGGTCCGCGGCGTTTGCGAGCGCTCTGAGCTTGTCTTCGAACTTGTTCACCGGGAGGTAGAACGTTTCCGTGTTCGCCGTCGCGTACACGGTGTCGTAGGTGGTGTTCGTCTGCTGTTCGAACCAGTCGATGCGGTCCCGGATCGTCTCGGGGGACTCGACGAGCGTGTTCTGGCCGTCGACGACGCCCAGCGCCACGTCGTCCTTGGTGCCGTACTCCTGGACGTTGTAGACGGTCTGATCGTGGTTGGCGACGAGATCGAAGCCGATGGCATCCACGTCAGCGTCCATCAGATGAGCGTAGGCCTTCTCTTCGATTGCGCCCCAGTAGGTGTGGGCGACGACCTCGGCGTCGGCGGCCGAGGCGACGGCGTCGATGGCGTCGGCGGCGCGTTCGTCCTCGCCGTCAGCCGGTGCGTTCTCGACCAGCGACGGCTCAAGTAGGAACAGCGTCTCCACGTCGGGGAAGGACTTCACTTCCTCGACGAGGAAGTCGGCGATGGCGTCGAGGAACTCGGCGTCGTCGCCGTAGTACTCGTCCGTCGCGAGATCGGCCAGCGAGTACGGCCCGGGGAGGACGGCCTGCAGTCCCGAATCGACGTGGTCGGCTGCGGCACCGAGGTCAGCGGCTACGTCGCCGCCGTCCGCGCCGAGGTCGCCCTGCACGACCGGCTCTCGGTAGAAGTTGTTGTTGTCGTAGTAGCGGACGATGCCTTTCGTCTCCACGCTGTCGTGGACCGCGAGCGGGTGCGCGAGCATGTCGTCCCAGCGGAGTTGGCCCTCGACCACGCGGTCGAGCCCGGCGTCCTGCTGGATGGAGATGACTTCTTCGCGTGCCTTGTCGTAGGCCGCGACGACCTCGCCGGACTCGTCGCCCGAGATGAGGTCGGTCTTCTGATGGCCTTTCAGATCTGCCAGTTCGTCCTTGGCCCAGTCCGGGAGCGGAAAGAGCCCAGGGGTCGTGGCGATTACCTGTGTCATTGCCGTGGGGTAGGAAATGACGGGCTTTAATATTTCCTATTCGATAAAATGCCCAGCAGTAATTAATTTCGATAGAATCGCAGGACGACGAGCGCTTCATACGGGTGTTTCTCACTCGCTATGCGTTCACTTGCCAGGCCCTGCTCGCGCGCGTACTCCCGCACGGCGTCCGGGTCTGTGAGACTGCTGACGAGCATGAGCGCCTCGCCGTCCGGAGCCAGTACGCGCCCGACGGTTTCGAGAAACGGGTCGACCAGTCGGCGGCCGTCGTCGCCGCCCGACAGCGCGTATTCCATCCAGTCGTCCCACTCCTGTTCGGGCGGTGTCGGCAAGTAGGGCGGGTTGAACGCCACGAGGTCGAAGGCGTCTGCTTGGAACGGTTCGACGAGGTCCCCACGGACGACCGGGACGCCGTTGTCGGCTGCCTCTCGACAGGCCAGCGGGCTCACGTCGACGCCGACCGCCCGTGCGCCGGTATCCGCGAGCGTCGCGGCGACGTAGCCGGAGCCAGTCCCCACATCGAGAACGGTATCACCCGCATCGACTCGCTCGCTGGCTGTTCGGGCCAGTAGATCCGAGTCCTCAGCGGGCTGGTACACTGATTCCACGCCGCGCTGGTCGGCCAGCGAGGGTCGTTCGGTGCCGCCCTCTTCTTGGCCGCGGGCGTCGGACTCCTCACCCATCTCAGGCCTCCGGCTGGCCGACCTCGTAGGCGAGCGTCGCCAGCGTGGCGAAATCGGCCGGCGTGAGCTTTCCGGCGCGGGCGCTCATGAGGTCCTCGTCGGCAGCCTCGACCACCGCGTCGGGGTCGCCCAGCCCGGAGATGTGGGCCGTGTTGCGGACGGCGTTGCGCATCGTCTTCCGGCGCTGGGTGAACACCGCTTTCAGGAAGTCCATGAAGAAGTCGTCGCTGGGAACGGTGTAATCGGGTTGTCGCGGCGTCGTTCGGACGAGCGCGCTCGTGACGCGGGGTTGCGGGTCGAACGCTTCCGGCGGCACCGTCTCGACGATCTCCACGTCGGCGTAGTGGCCCGCTGTGACCGAGAGCCGTCCGTAGTCGTCCGTCGCCGGGTCGGCGGCCATCCGCTCGGCGAACTCCTGCTGGAACATCAACAGGAGCGGGCGCCGCTCCGGCAGGAGTCGAAAGGCGATCTCCGAGGACGCGCCGTAGGGCAGATTCGAGATGCTGGCGGTGAACTCCGGCAGGTCGACGTCGAGCGCGTCGCCCTCGACGACGGTGAGGCGCTCCGCCGCGATCTCGTCGGCGAACTCCTCTCGGAGGTGGGCCGCGAACTCCGGGTCGCGTTCGATTGCGGTCACCCTCTCGGCCGCTGCGAGTAAACGGTCCGTCAGCGCGCCGGGGCCCGCGCCGATCTCTAACACGTGCGAGAGGTCAACGTCCGCGTCTGTGGCGTACTCCGGAATGCGGTCCAGTACTCGGTCGTCGACGAGAAAGTGCTGGTCCTGCCGGGTGTCGGCCCGTTTGCCGGCCCGCCGGACGAGCGCGTCGGGGTCCCGACTCCCTGTCTCGGTCGTAGTCATTAGCGAGCCGTAGCGGGTCGCGATAGAAAAGGGTCGCCTTACACTGGTGGCCGCAAGTTCGGTACTTACAGCCGACCGTGTTACGAGGACTGCTCCTCGCGCCGGACGAACAGCCGGTATTTGAGGTCGTCGTCCTGTAGCTCTTCGAGTATCCGCTCGACCAGCGTCTCCTTGGGGCTGTGGAGGCCGCTGACGCGCTCTTCGAGGTCTTCGAAGCTCTCGAATGGCTTTCGCTTTCGCTCGTCGAGAAGCGTGTTCCGGAGCTTCTTCCCGATCCCCGGCAGGAGGTTCAGCTGGTGGAGCCGTAGCGTGATCGGCTGGGCGTCGTTGTAGAAGTCGACGAACCGCTGTTCGTTTGCTTCGACGATCTCCTCGACGGCGTAGTCGAGTTCCGAGCGCGCGCCGCTGGGAATGTCCTCGAACTCGACTTCCGTCACGCGGCCGAACTCCGTCAGGTCAACGCGGTCGCCAAAGGCGATGTCGACGTCCTTGTCGTCGAGCTGGAGCTCGTAAATGTAGAACTCCTCGACGTCGAGCGCGTACGCGAGCGGCTCCTTCTGGTGTTGTGGCCGGTCGTCTCCGGGCCGCCCGTGCGGGAGGACATCGAGGACAGCCGCCATCATAGTGTCGCCGCCGCTCTCCGATTCAGTCATGTCAGGCAGTACGAGCAGAGCATACTTAATGCCGGTGGATGCCCCGAACCGCGTCACGGAGCGCTGTCGGTCTCTCCGTGCTCGGTCCAACGGCGGCGGAAAGTGAGTCTCACCGGCGTGGCTGGTCGGTCCTAAAATCAGGAAGAGAGCGGCGAACGGCCGAACTGACGGATATTCGTCGCTACGCGTACTGCTTGACGATGTTGAGGATCTCGTCGAGTTCGTCGCCGTCAAGCGTGTACCGCTCCTGGGCGAACACGGCACGGAGCTCGTCGCGGTCCAGCGGCCGCAGGTTCGCGATCTTGTAGGCCGTCGGCGTGTCGACCTTTTCGAGTTGCTCGAGGTCTTCGACCAGCTGCAGTGACTCCTCGGGGTCGAGGACGGCAAAGCGGTTGACGTGCTCGATGGCCCGCTTGAGCTCGTAGCGCATCTCGCGGTCCTCCTCGGCGGCCCGCTCCATCTCGAGGTCTTCGAGTATCTCCTTGGTCTCCGCGACCGTCAGGAACTCCTCGCTGACTTTCTCTTTGAATATCGTCATTCTTGCCGGCGCAGGTGCGCAGCGGTGACGATGATGGTCTTCGCCTTGCCACCGTCGACGATATCGACCTTGTACGCGTCACCCTGCGTCCCTTCCACGGTTCCGGTCTGGCCGTCGAACCGCGGGTGGAAGCGGCCGTTGGGCACGGACGGGTCGATCTTGAGGTGGACTTTCTCGCCGGCGTCGAACTCTTCGACGGCGCGCTGTGGCGGCGAGGTGCCGCGGTCGCGGGGCTTGTTCTTGAGCTTGTCTCGTGTTCCTTCGAGGGGTCCGTTTGAACTAGGCATTCTTGCTCCTCGCTAATCCGGTCGCCCTAATAAAACGTGCGTTCCGCGGCCGTCGCTGGTCACCATCTTGCCGTCGCTACAGGCCCCAGTAGAAAACTACGGCGGCGAGTCGATTACAGGCGACCGGTGCTCTCGACGGAGACCGACTCGACGTCGTCGACGTTCGCGAAGGCCTCTTCGACGGCTTCCGTGCCGCCAGTGTCGTCGGGGACGATGACCGTCGGCGTCAGCGCGACGAGGCCGAAGGCGACGTCCTCGCGCTCGAACCCGTTGATCTTCGTTCCTTCCGGAAGCACGCCCTCGAGACGCTCCTGCAGGTCGTCGAGGTCGACTTCGGGGCTCTCCGGCATGACCTTGATCTTGGCTGCTACTTTCCCCATTGTTATGGTCCCATGAAGCCGCAGTCGGGGCACTTGTAGAGGTTGCTCTGCTTCCGGCAGGTGGCACAGCGGTAGATCTGCTGGCCACAGTCCGGGCACTTGAAGCGGGCAGCGTTCGTGCCGGCGATGTTGATGCCACACGAGACGCACTTGCGCGCCTGTTTCTGTTGGCTCTCGCTCATACCACTCCGTATCCGACCGCGGCTTTTAACGATTGCCAAACGCGACCGCCACCGCGAGTGACTGCCATGGGCTTAGTTCCCGGGCAGGATGTCTCCGAGGGCAGCGCCGATAGCCATCGGGACGAACGCCACGGCACAGATGCAGGCCGACTCGTAGATGACGACGGGGTCAGACGACCATTCGACCAGTCCCCAGCCGGTGAGTAGTGCGACCGAAACCACCAGCGCTGTCCCGGTGACGCCGACGAGCCGCCGCGGGATGATTCCGAGAATCGGATTGGCCACGCGCACGTCCTGGAAGTCGGCGACGTAGAGAATCGAGATGACCAGCCCGATGGCGATGACGATTGTCGCGGCGAGATACAGCGGATGTTGGGCGATATGGCGGCCAGCGTCGATTGTGCCGCCCTCGACGGCCATCGGAATCCCGAACAGCAGCGAGCCCAGCAGCGCCTCCGCGAGGTCGGACCGGCCGAAGCCCCAGACGACCCGGCCGAAGGTCGCGGGCTCGTGGTCCTGTGACTCAGCGGCCGCGCGCATCGCGTCCCGGACCTGCTGTCGCTCGTCCTCGGAATCGACGAGCTGTTCTAGCTCCTGGAGTTCGTCGAACAGCGTCGCGAACTCGTCGTCCTCTGCGTCTAGTTCGGCCGGTGGGTTGTCGTGTTTGCTCATCTGAACTCGGGCTCGCTATCTCGTGTTGGTACGTCCGGGTCCGGATCGGCACCGGCTGTCGGGGTGCCGTCCTCCCAGACGTAGAACCCCTCGCCGGTGACAGCGCCGAGCTGCCCGTCTTCGACCTTCCGCCGGAGCAACGCTGGCGGCTCGAATCGCTCGTCCAGCCGCTCGGCGAGGTCTTCTAGCGCCGTAAGCACCGTTTCGAGCCCGTGCCTGTCGGCGCGGACGAGCGGCCCGTCGCGGTCCGATTCCCCGCGCTCGAACGTCCGGTCGATGTCCCGAACGGCGGCGACGCCGTCCTCCACCATCCGAATCGCTTCGGCGATGGTCGCGAGTTCGAGGCGTAGCGCGGCAAACCCCGGTGTGTCGCGGACGACGACCGGCGTTGCGTCCAGGCTCTCGACGAAGTCGGTGGCGCGGTCGCGGGTCGCTGCCGTGGTCTGCTCGGCGATGACGACCTCGACGACAGCGCCGTCCGGCGGAGCGACGAGGTTGAGGCCGACCGCCCGATCCGGGCTCCGCAGACCGGTGGCGACCGCAGTCATCGACAGCGACGTGTCGCTGACGGCGATGAGCGCCGCCTCCTCCACCATGGTCTCTGTTTCGGCGACCACTTCCCGGTGGCTGTCCGTCCCGCCCTCGGTTGCGTCGATGACGATATCGCTGCCGCTGACGGCGCTTTCGAGTCCCGTGGTTCCGTCGATGCCGGCCGAGACATCCCCGTTGAGCGCGTGCCGGATCTCGTCGACCCGGTCCATCACGTCCGTCGCATCCGTCCCCCGAAGACGCACTTCGTGGCCCGCACGGACACATCGCTGTGCGATATCTCGCCCCCGCTGTCCGGTTCCGAGTACGGCCACAATCATGACTGAACCACTGTACGCTCCGGGTTAAGCCTTTACGCCACGGTCTGTCATGGTATCGTCCCCGCTCTGTCATGTCTGCTGGTCGGGCAGACCGGCCGCGACGGCAGCAGTACGTTTTTTTCAACACCGGTTGTATCACCCGTCATGGACATCGGTGTACTGACAGTTCCCCTGGGCGGACAGTCGCTCGATGAAGCGCTGGCGTATCTCAGCGACCTGGGCGTCGATGCGGTCGAACTGGGATGTGGCGGCTTCCCCGGCGACGACCACCTCGACCGGCAGGCGTATCTCGACAACGAGGAAAAGCAAGCCGAACTCACGTCGCTCCTTGACGAGCATGACCTCCGGGTGAGCGCGCTGGCGATCCACAACAACCCGCTCCATCCGGACGACGAGCGGGCCGCGGAGGCGGACACGGAACTTCGTGAAGCGATCCGGCTGGCCGACCAGCTCGACGTGAACACCGTCACGGGCTTTTCCGGCCTGCCGGCCGGCGGTCCCGACGACGAGGTCCCGAACTGGATCACCGCGCCGTGGCCGACCGAACACGCCGACGCCCACGAGTACCAGTGGCGCGTCGCCGACGAGTACTGGTCGGACCTCGCGGCCCACGCCGGCGCACACGACGTGGATGTCGCCATCGAGATGCATCCGAATATGCTGGTGTACGAACCCCGCGGGCTACTGGAACTACGCCGACGGACGAACGACCGCATCGGCGCGAACTTCGACCCGTCGCATCTGTACTGGCAGGGCATCGACGTGACCGATGCCATCCGCCTGCTCGGCGAGCACGACGCCATCCACCACTTCCACGCCAAGGACACGAAGGTGTACGAGTCAAACGCCCGGGAGAAAGGCGTGCTCGACACCGCGCCGTACACGGACGAACCGGACCGCTCATGGCTGTTCCGCTCCATCGGCTACGGCCACGACGAGTCCCACTGGAAGGACGTGGTGTCGACGCTGCGGATGGTCGGCTACGACGGCGCGCTCTCCATCGAACACGAGGACTCGCTGACCAGCGCCCGCGAGGGGCTTGAGAAAGCCGTCGACGTACTCGACCGCGCCGTCTTCGAGACCCAGCCCGGCGACGCCTATTGGGCTGAGTGAGCGATACGGCCGACAGCGCGGCTGTTTGCGTACGTATTCTTATATAGTGTCTGTGAGATACTCCGACTGGATTCCCGTATCCAGTGACACCACATGGACATCGAACTCACACACAAGCCCTCGTACACGCACGTCCGCGTCGACCTCGACAGCGGCGAATCGATACTCGCCGAGCCCGGCGCGATGGTCAGTCACTCGCCGACCATCGAAATCGAGACGACGACGAGCCGGGACGGCCTCCTCAGCTCCGCGAAGTCGATGCTTGGCGGCGAATCGCTGCTCGCAAATGAGTTCACCGCACAGGGCGGCTCCGGCACGCTGACTCTTGCGCCGCCGACGCCCGGCGACGTGCACCACCACGAACTCACCGGCGAGACGCTGTACGCCGTGGACGGGGCGTTTCTCGCGGCTGATCCCGATATCGATATCGATTCCGAATTCGGCGGCATCAAGTCGATGCTTGCCGGCGCGAGCATCACGCCGCTGGCGCTGAAAGGGACCGGAAACGCCCTCATCGAGGCCTTCGGCGGACTGGAGACCGTCGAACTCGACGCCGGCGAGTCCTACACCATCGACAACGACCACGTCGTCGCCTGGGACGAGTCGGTCAGCTTCGACGCCCACCGCGTCGGCGGGCTGAAGTCGACGCTACTCAGCGGCGAGGGACTGGTGATGGACTTCACCGGACCCGGAACGGTGTGGTACCAGACGCGGGGCCTCGACTCGTTCACCTCGGCTATCGCCGACGCGTTGCCCGGCACGGGTGACAACGACGGCGACGCGTCCGGTCTGGACGACTTTATCTGAACAGCTGTGAGTGTCTGCCGGCGAAGATCCGCGTTCAGGAGAGCGCCTGCGTGATATCCGTCGACGACACCATGCCGACGTAATCTTGGTGTTCGTCGATGACCGGGAGGTGCTTGATGTCGTAGGTCGTCATCATCGCGGCGGCCTCGCCCAGTTCGAGCGAGGTCGTCACCCGCTCGACCGGCGAGGTCATCACGTCGCCCACGGTCGCCGTCGAGAGGTCCTTCCCGGCCGCGACGGCGTCGACGATATCGGTGGTCGTGATGATACCAGCCTGTGCCCCTGGAACGAAGATGCCGTTGATGTTCTGCTCTCGCATCTGCGTCGCGGCCGCCTTGACCGTCTCGTCGGCGGAAATGGTCTCTAACGGCGTCGACATGATGTCCTCGATACGGACGGACGTTTCAGTGGCCATGCAGTGTCAACGCACGCATCCGGTTTTGTCTTTTCCCTCGGCGCGGCCCGCCGCCCTGCCGTCACCATGAGCGTTATTTCGGCCCCGGGTGAACAGCCGGGTATGACCCTCGACATCGGCATGCTCGGCTACCGCTTCACGGCCACCTTTTTCCCGCTCGGGTGGCCTACGGCCACCTCTCGCGGCAAAAACGTGGGCGAAAAAGGTCGCTCACTCACTGCGTTCGTTCGCGATAGTGAGGTGATAGCATGACCCTCGACATCGGCATGCTCGGCTATCGTTTCATGGGCAAGGCCCACGCGAACGCGCTGGACCGCCTTCCCATGTTCTTCCCCGAAGCACCGGCAGTCAACAAGAACGTACTCGTCGGCCGCGACGAGGACGCACTGGCCGAGGCGGCCGACCGCCTCGGGTTCGACCGGATCGCGACGGACTGGCAGGACATCGTCGACGAGGTGGACGTGTTCTACAATCTCGGTCCGAACCATGTCCACGCCGAGCCGTCCATCGCGGCGCTTGAAGCCGGCACACCGACGTTCTGTGAGAAACCGCTCGCACCGACGCTCGACACGGCCGAGGACATGGCTCAGGCCGCCGCCGACGCCGACGTTCCCGCGGGCGCGGCGTTCAACTACCGCTTCGTCCCGGCGATTCAGTACGCGAAGGGGCTCATCGACGACGGGAAACTCGGCGAGATTCACCACTTCCGCGGGCAGTACCTCCAGGACTGGCTGGTCGACCCCGACGCGCCGTGGTCCTGGCGCAACGACGAAGAGATGGCCGGCAGCGGGGCGCTGGGCGACCTCGGCTCGCACACGGTCGACCTGGCCCGATTCCTGCTGGGCGACGCCGCCGGCGAGATCACCGACGTGAGCGGTCACCTCCGGACGTTCACCGAGGAACGCCCCGTGGAGGGGAGCGACGAGACGTGCCCGGTGACCGTCGACGATGCCTACAGCGCACAGGTCGAGTTCGACAGCGGCGCGATGGGGACGCTGGAGGCCTCCCGCGTCGCCAACGGCCACAAGAACGCCCACACCATCGAAATCGAGGGGTCGAAGGGCGCGATCAAGTTCGACCTCGAACGCCTGAACGAATTGGAGGTGCTCACCGAGGGCGATCGCGGTTTCCAGCAGGTGCTTATCACCGACGCAGACGACCCGTACGTCGACCACTGGTGGCCCCCCGGCCACGTCATCGGCTGGGAACACACGTTCGTCCACGAGAACTACGAGTTCCTCTCGGCCGTGGCCGAGGGCGGCGAACAGGAGCCGTCCTTCGCCGACGGACTCACAGCACAGCGGGTCCTCGACGCAATCGAGCGTAGCGACGAGCGCGGCGAGTGGATCAGCCTATAGGGCCGCGAACCGAAACCCCCTTTCGGCGGCCACTGGTAGGTCCTGGCATGCTCTCTATCGCGCTGGCCGGCAAACCGAACGCCGGCAAGTCTACCTTCTACAAGGCGGCGACGATGGCCGACGTGGACGTGGGGAACTACCCCTTTACCACCATCGACGCCAACCGCGGCGTCAGCCACGTCCGAACGGAGTGTCCCTGTCTGGACCGGGAAGAACGCTGTGGCGACGACAACTGTCGGGACGGCAAGCGATATGTCCCGGTGGAACTCATCGATGTGGCCGGCCTCGTCCCCGGCGCACACGAGGGCCGCGGCCTCGGGAACCAGTTCCTCGACGAGCTGTCGACCGCCGACGTGATTCTCAATGTCGTCGATGCCTCCGGCGGGACCGATGCTGAGGGCGAACCCGTTGAAGTCGGCGAACACGACCCTGTCGAGGACGTCCACTTCGTCGAGGAGGAGATGGACCTGTGGCTCGCTAGCATCGTCGAGCGCAACTGGGAGTCCATCGAACGGCAGTCCCGCTCGCCGAATTTCAAGCTTGACGAGTCGCTCGTCGACATGCTGGCCGGCGTCGGAGCCTCGGAACTCGACGTGGCGCGGACGCTGCGGGACCTGGAGTACCCCGAGGACCCCATCGCCTGGACCGACGAGCACCGCGAGGCGCTGGCGACGGAGATCCGCCAGCGGACGAAGCCGCTCGTCGTCGTCGCGAACAAGGCCGACATCGCGCCTGACGGGAACATCGAGGCCCTGCAGGAGGCCGCTGACGTGGTCGTGCCCGCGACGGCCGACGGCGAACTCGCGCTGCGCAACGCCGCCCAGGCCGGGGTCATCGACTACGACCCGGGCGACCCGGACTTCGACATCGTCGGCGACGTGAGCGACCAGCAACGCGAGGGGCTGAACCGCATCCGCGGCGTCATGGAGGAGTACGGCGGCACCGGCGTCCAGGGCGCGCTCGACACCGCCGTCTACGACTTGCTGGACCACCTGACGGCCTATCCCGTCCAGAACGAAACGCACTGGACCGACGGCCAGGAGAACGTCCTCCCCGACGCGTTCCTGCTGCGCCACGGCGCGACGCCGAAGGACCTCGCATACGCCGTCCACTCGGACATCGGCGACGGCTACATCCACGCCGTCGACGCTCGCGAGAACCGCCGCATCAGCGACGAAACGGAACTGGAAGAAGGGTCGGTTATCAAAATCGTCAGCGACGCGAACTGACGCGCCTGGCCCGCGACCGCTCTCTCACTCTTACTCCGGTAGCAAGTCCCGCAACGTCGCCCGAATGTCTTCACTGCCGGGACTCTGTGGCACCTGTCCGAGTACGTCCCGGCCGAGCCGCTCCGTCGCCGCTCCGACTGAAAGGTCATCCAGCGAAGCGCCGTACCTCAGCGCCGGTCGCGGTGACACGTCGAACAGAAGGTCGCGCTTCCCGATGAGCGAGTGGGTGATCGACAGGATTTCCACGGCGCGGTCGACGTACTGCTCTCTGGTGTCGTCGTCGTCGCCGTAGTCAGCTATCGCGGCCAGCAGGAACGCCTCCAGTTCAGCCTCGCGGTCGTGGAGCGCCGGCGGGTCCGAAAGCATCGTCGTCCCGTCGGGCCGCTCCGGAAGCATGCTCCGGCGGGGTGCATACGAGAGGACAGCGCCGGTGGTGGGCGTGGTCGCGGCGGGCAGTGGCACAGCCAGTCGCTTCGAGGGGTTCGTGTCGGTGAAGACGACGTGGAGGTTCGCCGGATCGCCACACACCGGCTCGTCCCAACCGTCGGGGGTGTGCGTGTAGCCACGCCGGAGCGCCTCCTGTAGCGTTCGCGGAATCCGCCCGCCTTCGCCCTGCAGTTCCAGATGGAGCACGAGGGGGCCGCGGCCGCTCTCGTCCACGATGGACCACAGGGCCGGGATTGCGTCCCTCGCACCGGCCGAGAGTTCGTAGCAGGGTGCGTCTTGCTCTGCGGCGAGCAGCCTGGCGAGTGTGGCCCCGTGCCAGCCAGTCAGGTCGGCGATGTAGAACCACGGAAGTCCGTGTATCGGGCCGACCGCGGCATCGCCGGTTGCTGTGTCGATGGTCGTCGGGACTGTCTCCAGATAGCTGTCAATAGTCTCCAGTTCGGGCGCGAAATACTCGGTCGTCGCTGGGGGGAGGTCGGTCGTCCGGCGACGGTGGTCGTCGAGGGAGGCCATAGGCGATGTTTGTCCGAGTGCCGGAAAACGGTGACGAGAAAGGAAACCCGTTTTTTACCCCGCCCCGAACCAGGCGTATGAACGTACGGACGATAGCCGACCTGGGGCCTGACGAGCGGGCCGCCTTCTTCGACCGCGACGCCGGCGTCGACGCCGTTAGAGACGATGTGCGCGATATTGTCTCGGCAGTCCACGAGGAAGGCGACGTGGCGCTCCGGCGATTCGCCGAGGAGTTCGACGGCGTGTCGGTGGGCAACATCGACATCACGGACGCCGCCGAGCGGGCCTACGAGGAGATCGACGATGACGTGCGGGACGCAATCGAGGACGCCGCGTCGAACATCCGCGCGTTCCACGAGCGACAGGTACCCGAGGACTGGCGCGACGACTTCGAGGGCAGAGAACTGGGCCGTCGCTACCGACCGCTGGACAGCGCCGGCGTGTACGCGCCCGGCGGGACCGCGGCCTACCCCTCCAGCGCGTTGATGGGCGTCATCCCGGCGAAGGTCGCCGGCGTCGAACACGTCGCCGTCGCCACCCCGCCGGCAGAGGAGGTCAATCCGGTGACGCTGGCAGCCATCCACGTCGCCGGGGCCGACGCCGTCTACCAGGTCGGCGGCGCACAGGCCATCGCGGCGCTGGCCTACGGAACTGAAACCGTGAGTGCGACCGACATCGTCGTCGGTCCCGGCAACCGCTGGGTCACGGCGGCGAAGGCCGAGGTCCGCGGCGATGTCGCCATCGATTTCCTCGCCGGCCCCTCCGAAATCATGGTTGTCGCCGACGCCGACGCGAACCCCGAACTGGTCGCGGCCGACCTCGTCGCACAGGCCGAACACGACGAGAACGCCTCGGTCGTCGCCGTTACTGACGACGAGGAACTAGCTGAGCAGGTCACGACCGCTGTCGACGAGCAGGCCGACGGCCGGGAGCGCGAGGCAGTCATCCGCGGCGCGCTCGACAACGACGCCTCCGGCGTCCTGCTCGCCCGCTCAATGAGTGAGGCCGTCCTCTTCGCCGAGGAGTACGCCGCCGAACACCTCTCGATTCAGGCCGACGAGGACGAGAGATTGCTGGAGCGACTCCCCTCCGCCGGGTCCGTGTTTCTGGGTCCGTACAGCCCGGTCGCCGCCGGCGACTACGCCACCGGCACGAACCACGTCCTGCCGACCGGCGGCAGCGCGCGGGTCACCGGCGGCCTCTCCGTGGACACGTTCGTCCGGTCCACGACGGTCCAACGGCTCTCTGTGGATTCGCTGGACGATCTCGCGGACACGATCACGACACTTGCCGAAGCCGAAGGGCTGGAAGCCCACGCGGAGAGCGTCCGCAAGCGGTTCGAAGACTGAGAGCGGACTGCCCCCGCCGCCGGCGTCACTGTTAACACGTTCGGGCGTCCACATATGTGTATGAGCAGCACAGCGGACGATGGCGACCCGAACCTCGGCGGCGAGGACGTAGCCGTCACCGAGCAGGCAGCGGGAGAGGCACTGGACCTCCTCGAAAGCGAAGGCATGGACGTCGAAGAATCCGGGCTCCGCCTGTACGTCCAGCAGGGCGGCTGTGCCGGACTCTCCTACGGGATGCGGTTCGAGCACGCACCGGAAGAAGACGACGAAGTGTTCGAGCGCAACGGACTGCGCGTGTTCGTCGACGACGCGAGCATCGACTACATCGAGGGGTCGGTACTGGACTACGAGGGCGGCCTGCAGGGGGCCGGGTTCCACGTCCAGAACCCGAACGTAGTCAGCGAATGCGGCTGTGGCGAGTCCTTCCGGACGTAGCTACTCTTCGAGTTCGAACGCCACGACGACCTCGGCCTGGTACTCGCGGCCCTCGACACTGGCGATCTCGACGCCGAGTTCCTCCACCTCGACCCATTTGAGGTTGTCCAGTGTCGCCTCTGCGCGCTCGATTGCGTCGTCAGCGGCTTTGTCGAAGCTTTCCGAGCTAGTTCCGATCAGCGTGATCTTTTTGAATACCATGGATGGATGCACCGTGTCGTATCCGGGCAGTCCCCGCCGTCAAGTGCGGGTGCCCTACGTGGACCGTCTATTCGAAAACTGATATAACTTGGCGCGGAATCGCTACAGCATCACTCGTCGGAATCGGGTTAGCTTCGACCAGCGCTCGTCTCAGAGAGAGTCGCCCCCTATTTTTGATTTCCATCACAAATATCCGACACGCCATAGCTAGTAAACTACCCCACCCTACTTCGCTCACCGCATACGCGGTTCGCTCGTTGAGGATGGGGCTTTGATGTGGACTCCCGGCAATCAGGCACCAGCAATAGGCTGGTGACTCTTGCCGTTCAGCGTCCCACCATTTATACGCACGTCTACTGGTGCGTCTCCGCTCCCCGACGTGGGCGAGGAACGCAGTCTGTGCTGCCGTTTCCGGGCGTACCGTAGCCCGACGTTCTTTGCACCGTTGTAATCAGCGTTCACTTTGTACCCGCACTTCTGACACTCGAAGTGTTCTCCGTGACGGTTGTCATCGTGTGTGAACCCACAGTCCATCCGAGAACAGCGTTGGGACGTATGGTTCGGCTCGACCTGTTCTATGGAGATACCCTTCTCAGGTGCCTTGTACTCGACGTACTCGAACAGCCGTCGGAACGCCCATATGTGGTGCCACTTCGCCTCCGGAAGTCGCTCTCGAATGTCCGTCAAATCCTCGAACACGATCACATCACACTCAGTCTCGACGGCTTCCGTGACGATCTCGTTGGCGACGGTGTGGATGTACTGTTTCCGCCACGCTTCTTCTCGTTTCCCGAGACGAAGCAAGGCGTTGTGCGCGGGTTGTGTCCCGCGCTGTTGCATCTCTCCCCGTCGGTTCTCGAACTCGCGGCACCAGTGGTCGTAGTCGTCTCCGTGCCAGAAGCGTCCCGTTGAGGAGACGGCGAGACTGTTGACGCCAAGGTCGATACCGAGGACTGTTTGGTGCTCGGTATCTTCCGAACCCTCGGACTGGTCACCGTCTCCGTCGGAGCCGTACTTCCGGGTGGTAATGTGGAAGTAGAACTCGTCGTCCACTGCGTCGTACTGAAGTGTACTCGCTCGAAACTCGAACTCCTCGGACAGTACGTATTGCTCATATGGTGTGGGGCTGTCCGAGGGTAATTCAAACTCACACTCAACGCGCCCGTTGATAGTTGAGAGCGAGACTTTGTTCCGATAGAACGTGGCGCTTCGTTTGTCGTAAAGCATACTCCACGACGTGAACTCCGGTTGGCTCACCCGCTTCCCTTGCTTCCATCGTTCGACACATCCAGTGACGGCTTGGACAGCGCGTCGGATGGCTTCTTGAACGAGGTTGGCAGTGAGATCGGTTTCCTCGCGGAGTTCATCGTAGAGCGCGTTTCGTGCGGTCGTGTTGGCTGTGACGCACTCGGTGTAGGAGCGGTCGGACCAACAGAACTCGGCAGCACGGTTAGCGCAGTGAAGGAACTGCCGAGCGGATTCGTGGAGGTCGTCGCGGCGCTCGTCGGGAACGACGAGTTTGACGGGTGCAGTACGCCGGACCTCCATATTTCAGATGTGAATCTGACGGTTCTTGAAGACTTGGGAGTCGGGCGGTCGCAGTTTGCCGGTTGTGCCATCCTGTGTCGGTTTCCTCTCCGGCCTACTCGCTTACTTCGTTCGCTGCTTAAGGCCGGAGGCTCCACCTCGGAAATGCTGAATACCCTCGTGTGAGTTGCGTCCAGATGCGCCCAGGCAAGCAGCAGTTGCTGCTGTATTTTCGTTCCGTCTGCCCGTCCCGGACCAGCACCCACAGCTGAAATCAGACATTTAGCTGATGGATCGGCATACACTGTCTCGCACGCACGGCGTTAACCGTGGCCATATAAACTGCCAGGGAGGAGTTCGTTGGCTCTAGTAGGCTGTCGTGAAATCGGGGTGAACAGGTCAGCTCGATATAACTTACTTGGGCCAGTCACTGTCTGAGCGTCGTCCGGGATATCCTACTACTGTGGTAATCGTTGACTATGCTCAGTAATCAAAACGAACTGCTGTCTCGATGCCTGAAGGATTATCGCGTTATTAGACAGTGTGACACTTCAATCAAGTGGAATGAAAACACAGACCAGCAAACTCACAGCAGTCTCGATGGTGCTGCTGTTGCTCGTATCGACAACACTCGCGATAGGATTTGCCGGCGGTGCATCCCTCCAACAGGCAGGGAACGCCGGGAACGTCGGGGCCACGACGGTCACGTTCTCCGACCAGACGACGGCGGGGACTACTGTCACCGTCGATTCGGTGAACATCTCCGAGGGAGGGTTCATCGCGATCCACGACAGTAGCCTGCTCGATGGCAACGTCGTCGGGAGCGTAATCGGCGTGAGTGGGTATCTCGAACCCGGCGAATACGAGGACGTGGAAGTCACGCTGTTCGATGTCCCGGGTGCGGAGTTCGACAGCAACGAGCTGACGGAGAATGACACGCTGATCGCGATGCCGCATCAGGACACGAACGCCAACGAGACGTACGACTTCGTCGCCACGGACGGCGCGGCTGACGGCCCCTACGTGTCGGACGGGGCAGCAGTCACCGATGCGGCCAACGTCACTGTCGAGGGAGCGGAAACGGTCGAAGGCGAGTCCTTCACCGTCTCGAACCTCTCGGCTCCATTGAGTGTCGAGCAGGGCGACACGGCGACCGTCAACGCGACGGTAACGAACCCGAACACCGTAACTGATACGCAGGAAGTGGTGTTCCGGTTCGACGGCGAGGCGGTCGCACGCGACCAGGTCGAACTCGCGGGCGGGGAGTCAGCCACCATCTCCTACAGCCTCAACACGTCGTCTGTCGAAACTGGAACGTACTTCCACGGCGTGTACACCCAGTCAGACGGGGCACCGGCACAGATCCAGGTCGTCGACGAACTCCAGTCTTTCGAGGTCTCGGACCTCTCGGCCCCTGAAACTGTCACCGTCGGGAGCGAGTTCACGGTGAACGCGACCGTGACCAATCCCAACGCGTTCGCCAGCGAACAGTCTGTTGAGTTCCGATTCCAAGGTAGTCTCGTTGAGGCACGGGATGTCTCGCTTGAAGCCGGAGACACTTCGACGGTCGAGTTCCAGGTCGACGCGACAGGCATCAGTCCGGGCACGTACATCCACAGCGTCTTCACCCGTGACTTCGGGCAATCAGCGCTCATTACGGTAGAGACGCCAGGTGAGGGCCCACCGACTGAAGAGCCGACGGAGGAACCGACTGAGGAGCCAACCGAGACGGAAGAGCCAACCGAGACGGAGGAGCCGACAGAAACTGAAGAACCGACCGAAACGGAAGAGCCGACGGAGGAACCGAACGAGACAGAAGAACCGACCGAAACGGAAGAGCCGACAGAAACCGAGGAACCAACCGAGACGGAAGAGCCGACAGAAACCGAGGAACCAACCGAGACGGAAGAGCCGACTGAAGCTGAGGAGCCAGCCGAGACTGAAGAGTCAACCGAGTCGGAGGGGCCAACGGAATCAGAAGCGTAGCCCAGAGCCGAAGGATCGGTTCAGGAGCCTCCCACAGCAGGCAAACAGCGGCAGCCCCGGCTGGCGCCAGGGTGATAAGCCCCGTCTCCGCCCACGAAGTAGTAAACGGCTCCGAATTGGGAACTATCGATTCTCGTCGCCGCTGGGTCCGGGACCCCGGATGGCGTGTGTAAAACACAGACGGGTCACTGCGACTGCCGGTCGAGCAACGTCTCGACGTGGCCGACTACGCCGGTGAGGTGTGCTGTCCCCCAGATAGCCACGAGGACGGCACCGATCGCGTCGAACACCAGATCGAGCATCGTATCTCGGAGACCGAACTGGGTCAGAATGGTGTCGTTTCCGGTCGCCGATGCGGCAAGCGTGATCGAGAACTCGATGACTTCCCAGAACACGCCGAAGGCCATCACGAACAGGAGGAGGAACACGAACATGAACCGCGATGGGATCGAGATGTCGGTCGTGTGCTCGTCGAGTGCCCGGACGGTCGTGTAACCGACTGCGGCGACGACCGACGACGAGAGGGCGTGGGTGAGGTGGTCCCACCACCAGACGGTGACGTAGAAGTTCTCCTCAGCCCCGGGGAACCCAACAGTTCCGAGTGCGTGGAAGAACGCCGCTGCTGTAATCCATAGTGTCAGCGCGGGGTCGAGCGTGATCCCGTAGTCCCGCTCCAGCAGCGCCGGGAGTTGCGTGACGAGGATGGCGACGGCAGAATTGACGATGATGCCGACGTTGCCCCGCTCGATACCGACCCCCAGGAGTCCAATGAGCGCGAGCGACAAGATACGCGAGAGCAGTTGTTGTGTCGCCGTGCTGATGCTGAGGCGATCACGAACTCTCATACGTCCGGCTGGACCTCCTCAGGGACGCGGTTGGTCCCGGCCTGTTGACGGACGTAGTACGCGAAAACAACGCCGGCACCGACGCCGGCGATGGTCGACGCGACGAACTCCCACATCAGCGCCTCCTCGATGACGTGTTCCGATACCGTCGGATCGAGGATGAAAGCGGTCCCGAGGAACTGGTCGGCCACCCAGCGGACGACCGCCCAGACGCCGGCAGTGGCCATCGTTGTGATGGCGACGAAGACGACGGCGAACCGGGGTGTCATCCGGACGGGCGTAAAGAGCTGGAGTTCGACGGCGATGATGAGTGCGATGGCGGCAACCGAGAGGTAGGTCGCGAGATTGCCGGTCATCGAGAGCGTCGCAAACAGGCGGCCGACGACGGGTAGCGCCGCCAGCAAGAGGATTTCCCAGGGGAGCATGGCGTACCGGTTGCGGAGCAGGACCGGCGGAAACAGCGCCAGTGCCGCGACGGCGGCCGCGAACCCGGCCCACAGTAGATCGGCCTGGATAGCGCTTGTCACCGAAACAGCGGCAAGCATAGCGACGATGCACCACGCCGCGAGGGCGTTGACGCGTCTGTCCCGGAGCAACCGTGCTACGTCCCGGCTCATACTGTCTGGTGAGTCGCGACTGGAAAAACCCTATCGACCGATACCGGTGGTCTGGGCTGTTCAGATAGCGCCATACGCCATGGCATACGCGAGCGCGGCGATGGTCACTGCCGCCAGCCCCGTCACGACCGTCTCCAGCCAGTCGACACCGTCACTGAACGGTCGGGTCGGCGCCCCGACGACGCCCAATGCGAGGACGCTGAACACGAAGTGTGCCGACCGTTCGAGCGTCGGTGCGGGCAGAAACAGGGCGGCCGCCGCGTAGCCGATCCCCAGCGCCGCCCGCGGGCGGACGAGCTCGGTCAGCGTGTACCCGCGGAGGTGGACGTAGGTCCAGACGGCGAGCCAGACCGTCGCGAGTTCGATAGCGAACGCCGCCAGGAGGTGCGTCGTCGGATCGGGGTGGAGTATCACCCGCTCAGCGACGAGCGTCACGTCGAAGGGGTAGAAGAACGGGGGCGGGCCGCCGGTGAAGAGGTCACCGAACGGGTGCGTAAGCAGTCCCAGAAGTGCCAGTCCGGTCACTGTCCGGGGGCTGACATCGCGTGACACCGCGACCGTGGCGACACCGAGCACAGCCAGAACGAACACGAGCATCACGAGCCCCGCGACGGGGCCGCTGACTGCGCCCGTGAGAACTGTCAGTGCGACGCCGATGGACACCGATCCGATCCGGGCAGCCCGCGTGCCATTGGCCCAGAGGCCGGCCGCGGCGGCGAGTACAGTTCCCAGCAGGAGCGAGTGTGTCGGCCCGCGGTGGACGACGTTGGCAGTCTCCCAGAAACCGTCGGCCGTCAGGTTCTCGGCGGCTCCGACGAGCAGTCCGAACGGTGCGTAGACGATATCGACGTCCGGGACCGCGGCGAACAGGCCAGCGACGACGCCCAACTGGACGGCCCGCTCGCGGGAGAGCCCCAGCCACCAGGCGGCGAGGGCGCCGAGGGCGAACGCGAACAGCGCGTGCCCGACGAACATACGTTACGTACGATAGCGATAGGCTTAAATATCGCGTGTCAACGGGTAGCGCGGCTCCCGACCCCGTTCAGGCCCCGGAATCGACTTTCGTCCAGCGTTCTTCGATGACCGCGTTGGCCCTGACGACAGTATCCCCGTCGACACGAAACCGTGTTTTGCGGAGTTCGATGGCGGCCACCTCGCCGGTGGTGTCGCCGGCTTTGATCGTGTCGCCGGGGTTGAAATCGGGGTCGCGAAGGAGGTAGACGCCGGCGACGGCGTCTTTGATCATCTCCGAGAGCGCGTAGGAGACGCCCAGCGCGAGGAATCCGGTCGCGGTCCCCAGCGAGGCCGCGATGGCGGTCAGACCGACGATAGAGAGGAAGGACAGTGCTACGCCGAACCACAGGAACACGAGCACGATGACCCCGAGAAACTGTCGGTAGACGGGTGATTCACCGGGCAGTGACCGCTTTAGAACGGCCCGCACGACGACCATGATTACCTTGATGCCGACTGCGGCGACCGCGAGAAAGACGAACCCGGTTATCAGACGCGGGAGCGCGTCGACGACGTTCGTGACTAGCTGTTCGAGCGCTCGATTGATGACACCGACTTGCACGCCGGATGGTGGACGGAGAGCCCCCTAAGTGTTGGCGTCGCCCGCAACGCCTGTGTCGCCGGGGTGCCGAACAACCTCGTAGTCACCGTCATCGGTGACGCCGATAACAGCCCAGTCGTACGATACGTCCCGCCGGTCGAGACGGCGACCGAGGTGCGGTGCCTCGCCCCTGTGCGTGACGAAACAGCGCAACTCGCCGCCGTCGGGTATCGGGTCCTGCGAGTCGAGCACTGAGACAGTGACGACGCGCCAGCCGCGTTCCGCTCGCAGTTCAGTACCAGTGCGCGACACGGTGTATCCGAGATCGTCGAATATCGACCGGGCCTGCTCGTCGAGTGATGTGGTAACGGCCCCCATCTGAGATCTACTACCACGGTCTATCTGATAAACGTTCCCACTAGCCACGTGGCTGATAGTTCCGACGAATGAGTGGCTCTCGAAAGGCGCGTATGCAGGCGGCGCCGCCCGGTCGGCCAGCCCCGGGTTACTCGTGGGCGGCGTCCCACTCCTCGGCCTTGCGGAGGTTCGAACAGTCGTTACAGCGGATGCGTCCCATCGAGTCCATCGCGTTGTTGAACGTCTCGCAGTTGCTACAGAAGTAGCCCCAGCGGTTCTCGCGGTCCGCGTCGCGGTAGACCACGTGGAACGCGCCTTTCGTGCCGATGTCGCCGTCACTCCTGTCGACGTACAGCGTCTCGCCGTCGGGACCTTCGAGTGCGTCCATACGTAGTCATGACAGGCCAGCGGCTAAATCACTGCGGAAACCATTAATGGCTGGTTCCCCTGCTTTGTGGGTGTGAGTCCCCGGATCATTCAGTACTCCGACGTGGAGAAGGCCTACGACACACCCGAACGGATCGGGCGATTCGCGGGGACAGTGGCCGCCGCCGACGGCCCGGACGCGCTGGTGGTCGGCACCGGGGACAACACCGGTCCGGGGGTGCTGTCGCTGGTCACCGATGGCGAGCAGTCGCTTGACCTCTTCACCGCACTGACACCCGCCTTCGAGACGCTTGGCAACCACGATTTCGACCACGGCCTCGACGCGACGCGGGACATCATCGCCAGATCGCCCCAGACGTGGCTGACCGCGAACGTCCAGCAGGACAGCGAGCGGTTCGGCGGGCGATTGACCCGATCGTGGGCGAGTCGGACCGTCGACGGGCACCGGATCGGCTTCGTCGGCGTGACCGACCCCGATACGGCGTCGGCCAATCCGCAGGCCACGACGCTGACGTTCACGGACCCGCTCGCGGCCGTCGCCGAGGCGGCCACGGCGCTTCGAGAGAACGGTGCCGACGTTGTTGTCGTGCTTTCGCATCTGGGACGGGCAGACGACGAACTGGCCCGCACCTGCGACGTGGACGTGATTCTCGGCGGGCACGTCCACGAACGCCGTCTCGACCGCGTCGCCGGCACACTGCTCACCAGACCCGGAGCGAACGGTCAGGCCGTCGTCGAAGTCGACCTCGCTGGAAGCGAACCGACCGCGCAGTTCCGCGAGACCGCCGACGGACCTGTCGACGACCGCGTTGTGGCGGCTATCGAGGACCGGCTCTCCGAAGCGGGACTTGACGAGGTCGTCGGTCACGTCGACGAACCGCTGGACCGTAGTCGGGCGACGACCTACGGCGGCGAGTGCCGACTCGGCAACCTCGTTGCGGACGCGTACCGGTGGGCGACCGGCGCGGACGTGGGCCTCCAGAACAGCGGCGGCCTCCGGAACGACACGGTCCCGCTGGAGGGGGCGCTGACGGTCGCCGATATGATCTCTGTCGTCCCCTTCGAGGAACCCCTGACCGTCGCCGAACTGACCGGTGCGGAGCTCCGGACGCTGTGTCGACAGGGCAGCGGGCGAGAGGTCGGGCTTGGGGAACCGGATTGGTGGCACGCTCACCTGAGCGGCGTCGAATTGGTCTGGAACGACGACACGCAGACTATCGAGCGACTGCGGGTCGACGGGCGGCCGGTCCGCGACGCCGAGACGTACACGCTCGCGACGAGCAACTACCTCTACTACACCGAACGGGAGTTTCCGGTCCTGACCGAGTCCCACCGAGTCGGCGTCGCCGACGTCCAGTACGAAGCCCTGGCCGACTACGTCCGCGAGACGGATGTCGCCCCGGCGGTCGACGGGCGACTCACCCGTCGCTAGCACTTTAAACCTCGACACGGTACGTTCCGCCGATGCCACAGGTCGTCGTCCCAGTCAGGTACCCCCTCTCGGAGAACTCCCGAGCCACGCTTGCGGAGGCTATTCAGATCGCCGACGAAGAAGACGCGGACCTCACCGTCTTACACGTAAATCTGTATCAGAACAGCCACCGGGTCGACCGGACGGAGCTCAAACGCGCCGTCGAGCAGTCCTTTGGCCACGTTCCGCGGACGCGGTACGTCGTCCGGTCGGGGATGCTCGTCGAAGAAACGATCCTCGACGAGGTCGCCGCACAGGACGCCGATATTGTCGTCATCGGCAGCAAGCAGGCGAGCCGTTGGCGACAGATGATCCGCCGGCTGGTCAACGACCCCGACGTCGAACAGTTCCTCCGCGAGGAACTCGACTGCGAAATCGTCACGGTCCAGCCGGATGCCCAGTCCAGCCGTCACTCGTCGGCGAGGTCGTCGGGATCCTGACGCGGTGGGACGGGCGAGTCACCGGTGGCTGTGTGGGTCGGGTCAACGCCGTCCAGGCCGCCCAGCCCGTCGTTGAGCGAGACGTTCATCTCACCGCTGGTGTCGTCGAAGTACAGATGCGAGTGCGGGTACGCGATTTCGACGTTTACGTCCTCCAGTCGCCGCCAGACGTTCGTCTGGACGCGCGAGCGGGCGGCGAGCAGCTTGTACGGCTCCGTGACCCAGTACCGCAGCGTCAGTAACACGCCGTGGTCGGCGAACTCGTTGATATACACCGTCGGCGATGCGGGATACCGGGCCGCGCCGACGCGGATGTTCGGTCCGCCGGAGATGACGTTGTCCACCTCTCTGGCGGCCTCCTCGATGAGGCTCCGCGCGACGGCGATGTCGCTCTCGTAGGTGACTAACACGTCGAGCCGGAGGCGAGTCCGTGCGTCCTCTGCCGAGTAGTTGACGACGTCTCGTTGCCGCATCTCGCCGTTGGGGATGACGAGGAACGTGTTGTCGAGCGTGAACATCTTCGTGTGTCTGAGCGTGATGTCCTCGACGAACCCCTGCTGGCCGCTGTCGACGAGTTCGACCATGTCGCCGATCTCGTAGGGCTGGTCGGCTAACAGGAAGATCCCGGAGATGAGACTCCCCAGAATCGGTGCCAGGACGACACCCACCACGGCCGTGAACACGGTGACGGAGAGGGCGATGTCGCCCAGTTGCAGGCCGTAGATGTTCAGAATGGTCAGCAACGCGAAAATGTACACACCGACACGGATGCCGCGCAGCGCCGTTCGAGTGAGGCTCGGCCGCCGGAACCGCTGGGCGACGCGCCGACCGAGAAGGCGAACGAGCAGGCGGGAGACGACGACGGCCAGCACGATGACGATCAGGGATGTCCCGATGTTCGCCACCCACATCGGAATCTCGAAGGGGAGCAACCCACCGATGTCGGTGGCCACTTCCGTTGCGACATGGGTAGCGGCTTCGGTCGGCGTTGGAGTGGGCGTCTGCAACGGCCAGGCAGGGCCAAAACGCATGACATGGATTCGACACCGCCGCGAGAAAAGGGTTCCCCTCCCGAACTACTTAGCCCTCGCGTCCCGTTTGAACGAACATGTCTTCCGATGACATTTCCGTGGTCCTCGCAGACGACCGGCCACCGGTCGATACACTGGCGGTCGGTGTCTCGGAGTACGGTCTAGCCGGCCTCACCGCTGTCGATTATCTGGCCGACCAGTCCTCGATGCAGGAGATCGGCCACCTGCGGACGCCAGGGCCGCCGTTTATCACCCCCTTCGAAAACGGAACCCCGAGACATCACACGCGGCTGTATGTCGACGAAGCGGCGTCGTTTGCTGTCTTAGTGGGCGAGCGGTTCGTGCCGCCGACACAGGCCGGGTCGCTTGCCGAGGCAGTCACGACCGCCGGGCGGAAACTGGACGTTTCGAACATTACGATGCTCACCGGCGTTCCCATCGCGCACGGCCCGGACGACCACGTCCCGTTCTACATCGCAACGCCGGGGTATCAGGAGGCGTACCTCGATGACACTGCCATCAGGCCGATGGGGAACGGGTTCCTCGAAGGGCTGAGTGCGGAGCTCGTCACGCGAGGGATCGACGACGAGCGTCCGACCGGCGTGTTCACGACACCGACACATCCGCAAGCGCCCGACGCCGCGGCCGCGATCAGACTGCTCACCGCGCTCAAAGAGACCCACGCGATCCAGATCGACACCGGTCCGCTGGAGGCCTTCGCCGCGAACATCGAGGCCCACTACCAGGCGCTCGCAGAACGGATGGAATCGACTGATTCCGATACAGCTCCAGATGACCGAATGTACATGTAATAGCCAAAGTGTGGTACGATCATCCACATTTTCGGGAATTAAAACTATATCAATTCCACATTGTGGGTGAACAATCAAACATTCTGCCGACAGGTTTTTCAGCGTACAGCGCGTTTGTTTCTTTGATGACCTCCACCGAAATCTACACGACCAGCGCGGTCGATTCAGACCCACCACCACAGACGCGGTCCAAGACATCGCTGTTCTGCCCAGACTGCGGTCACGAGAGCGCAGTGACGGGCGACTGGACAGCCGAAGCAACCGAGAACAGTTTGCAGCTCCGGTGTCCGGACTGTGGCACAGTCGTTCAACAGCGGTAGTCCGCTGTCCACATAGCTAGTTCTGTCTGTCAGTACTCGTGAACCGTCTCGTCAGTGACGACCGTATCCAGCAGGCGCGTCGGCGTGGCGTCGTAGGCCGGGTTCGCGACCTCGAACCCGTCTGCGGGCTCCCGAAGCACTTCCGACGGCGGCCGGATCTCGTTTTCGAAGGCGAAGGCCCCGTCGACGTACTTCGCTTCGGACCCGACGACAGTCACCGGAACGCCGTTGTCCGCTGCTGCCGTCGCAATCTGATAGGTCCCGATGCGGTTGTACAGTTTCTCATCGACGATACAGTCCATCCCGACGAGTACGCGGTCGACCTCCGAGATGAAGTGGCCGGCGGCACTGTCGACGATGAGCGTCACGTCGACCTCGTCCCGGTCGGAGAGATGCCGCGTCATCTTCCGGCCGAGGAACCGGGGCCGCGACTCGGTGACGTACACCTCGAAACTGTGGCCGGCCTCAATAGCATCGTCGATGGCCGCGAGCACTGTCGAGGAGAAATCGTGGGTCAACAGCACGTCGTCGTCGGCGATTTCCGACACCGCGCGCGCAGCGGCGCGGTCTTTCGATGACTCCACGGAGTCGATAACGTCGTCGATAGCCTCGATAGTCTGTTCCTTGGCGGTCGCTACGTCCTCGGGGTCCGCCTCCGTCACGGCGTTCACGATCCGGTGCTGGGTGGTATGGAGGGAGGCGTGTGAGGGGTTGGCTCGCTGGAGCGCGTTGCTGTTACGGTTGAGCGAGCGGAGGTAGTCCTCGACCGTCGGATAGTCCCTGTCAGTCAGGACTCGGAGCGCCTGCGCGGCTTTGACTGCGACCACGGAGGAACTGTGGGTCTGCATCTCCGAGATCTCCTCGACAGTCTCGTCTATCATACGCGTGGCTGTGAGTTGAACCGATATGTGTCTTCCCCTCGCCGTCGAACAGCATTTAACGCCGTCTCGCATTAGGGGTGATAGACGGCTATGGGACGGTTCGACACTGACACGGTCGGGATGACGGAGGGTATCGGCGTCGCCGTACTCGTCGGACTGACGCTGCTCGTCACGGCTATCGTCGGGCTGAACGTCCTCGTCATCGAGGACGACGACGGCGGCGGTCCACAGGCGAACTTCAGCTACGACTACGTCGATGACAACGAGCTTCTCATCGTGACACACGAACGCGGCGACGAGTTCGAGGCCGGGAACGTCGAGTTCGAGGGGCCGAGCAAGACGGTCACGTGGGCGCAGGTGGCTGACCGGGAGCCCGACGCCATGATTGGTCCCGGCGATATCGCCCAGCTAAGCAGTGGCAATGCGTATCAGCGGCGGGTCGGCGCCCGGGACACCATCACGATCTACCACAACACGAGCGGGAACCGGACCCAACTGGATCAGTGGGACGGCGCGAACTGACCGGCGAGCAGGCAGAACCGTGGACGGGTCAGTCTGCCGAAGCGACGGTGTCCCGGTCGCTCTGTGCCGGCCGACCGAACCAGTTGTCAAAGGAGAGCGGCCCAGCGCCCATCGTGAACACCGCCGACGCCATCCCGAACAGCGTGATGTGAGCCAGCACCGGGTCGTCCGGGAGACCGAACAGCGTCGTGGTAAAGAGGACAAAGGAGACGGCTGCCGCCCCGCGGGTCATGAAGCCGACGATCAACACCAGGCCGACCAGCATCTCTGTCAGACCGGCACCGAGCACCCACATCCCGGGGTCGACGGGCACGACGGCGGTGAGGTCGTACTTTTCGACGACCAGCAGCGCCCGGCCGGGATCGGCGAGCTTCTGGATCAGCCCAAGGTAGATGAACGTCACACCCATGCCGACGCGGACGATGACCGGGACGTACTCGCGATATGGATCCGTTGCCGAGTCTAGAAACCGCTTGAGGTGATGCACCGGGTCGACGCGGCCGTAGTAGGTCCCGTCGGTGCTGGCGACCTGCTGGAGCATGTGGTCGGCGCTCGGGCGGCCGCCGCCCAGTACCAGCAGTGCCAGGAACGCCGGCACGTACTCCATGGCGAGCACGACGCCGGGGTCGACGCTTAGCGCCCAGCCAAAGGTCACCAGCCCGATCGTCGTGACGATACGGGTCGCGAGCCCGAACAGCAGGGTGAAACCCAGTCCGATGAACAGCACCCGAACGAACGGGCTCGTAGTCGGATCAAAGGTCACCGTCGGGGCGAACAGATACCCCTGGAATCCGGCGCCGACGAGTGGCAGCCCCACGCTGAGTCGAAGCATCCACGGAACGAGGTCCGCGTAGCCGACGAGGACGTTCCGGAGGATGACGATATCCGTAATCGTCGGCCGGACCCAGAGGTACGCCGCCAGGCCACCAGTTACGGCGAGGCCCGAAACAGCGAAAACGGCCGCGTTCACCGGCTCGGAGAGGACCGACAGTGCGAAATCAAGCGCATCGAGCGCGTCGCCCGGCCCATCCGTCACGTAGTCGACGTGCGCCGCCGCGGGTCGCGAAAGGAGCGTGAGAGCGAGCGCAATGGTGCCGGCTGTACTCGGTATGCGCGTGTCCATACCTGACAATTCGTGGGCTGGCTACCTAATCCTGTTTGTCCGTTCAACGGTGTCCGAGCCGTTCGCTGGTCCTCCCAGCGGCCCATCTCTGTAGGCGGTGGAATTATATCCACGCCTCCACTACTTATACGGCAGTGAGCGTCAACATCGAGACACAGATCGTCGAACGCGGGGACGACGAACACGTCGACGCGGCGTGGCGGCTCAAGGAAGACATCCGCGAGTCCGACGGGGTGCTCCGACAGCGGCGGGGGTTCTTTCGTGACGCCTACCGGCGGTCGACCACCTATCTCTACATCGACCGGTCGACGGACCGCCTCATCGGCTTTGCCGCCGTTCGCCGCGACGGCTACATTCTCTTTCTCGCAGTCGACGACGAGTACAGGGGTCACGGCTTCGGCAAGCGACTCGTCGCCCGCGTCGCCGAGGACTACGGCAGCGTGACCTGCCACGCCCGGGCGACGAATCGGGAGGCCATCGGCTTCTACAAACACATCGGCTTCGAGATCCGGCGGCGCATCGACAACTACTACGAGGACGGCGGCGACGCCTACTACCTCAAGCTCGGCGAGGACACGATCACGGACAAACTGTCGAAGTTCCTGCGTAGCTAAGCGAACGCTTTTCAAGGGACCTCCCCAACGAGGTAGCCGATGGAAGAGCGGACCCGCGCGTACCTCCGTGGCCGGTTCGGCGACCACTACCGACAGGCATCGGTGACGCCGCCACCGGCCGCCAACGAGCGCGAATGGGGGTTCATCCCGTGGACCGAAGGCCCGGGCGAGACGATGGTCCGCCATCGCTCGCTGCTGGACCTGGGCGAGATCGAGGACTTCCTCGGCCGCCGGAAGCCCCGCCACGTCTACTTCTCCGCGGGCCGCTACGACGAACCGAGCGCCTCCACGATGTCGGACAAGGGCTGGCGCTCGTCGGACCTGGTGTTCGACCTCGACGCCGACCACCTGCCCTCGGTGGTGCTGGGCGAGGACAGCTACGCCGAGATGCTCGAAAAGTGCAAGGATGCCCTCCTGCGGCTACTGGATTTCCTCGAAGACGACTTCGGCTTCGAGGACCTGACGGTCGTGTTCTCCGGGGGCCGGGGCTACCACGTCCACGTCCGCGACAAGCGCATCCGTCATCTGGAGCGGGACGCGCGCCGGGAAGTCGTCGACTACGTCCGCGGCATCGGCCTGGAGTTCGACGAACTCGTCGACGAGGAGTCCGTCGCCGGGACGGCCGGCCGGTCCAGTCCGGCACAGAAACGGACGCTCTCGACGGAGGGCGGCTGGAGCGCCCGCGCACACCGTCACATGCTCGCTGTCGTCGACGATCTGCTTGCCATGGAGGAAGCGGACGCGCTCGACCGACTGCAGGAGTACGACGGCATCGGGGAGGGGAAGGCGACGGCGGCGCTGAACGCCGCCCGGTCGAACTACGAGCAACTGGAAGCCGGGAATATCGACGTGCATCCGGCGTTCTACCAGCTGGCGAAGATTCTGCTCCACGAAGTTGTCGCGGCGGACAACGCACCGATAGACGAACCGGTGACGACGGACACGAACCGGCTCATCCGCCTGCCCGGGTCGCTGCACGGCGGCAGCGGGCTGGAAGTCCAGCGCATCGACCGCGAGGACATCGACGCGTTCGACCCGCTTGTCGACCCCGTGCCGGAGACGTTCCGGGGCCACGACATCACCGTCGAGGTGACCGACGGGGGGCTCGTCGAGCTGGATGGCGATAGCTTTACACTGGAGGCGGGTAATCAGACTGTACCAGAGCACGTGGGCGTGTTTCTCATGGCCCGCGGGCGAGCCGAGAAGGGGAAGGAATGAACGTAGACGAGCTACAGTCCGTCCAATCGCGTGAGCGCCAGACCGACCAGCTCCAGCAGCTGCGCGAGACGTTCTACGAGGACGCCGGGGGGTTCATTCAACAGCTCCGGGAGGAGCGCGACCGCGCGGCCGAGCGCGCCGAGGACCCGTTCGACTCGCCCGAGGTCAACCGCCTGACAGACGATATCAAGACTGCCGAGCAAACCGTCGAAGCCGTCTACGAACGGCGCGTCGGCAAAATCGTCAAGATGGCGTCGCTGGCCGCGGCGGACATGCCGACTGAGGATGACGGCCTGACACGGGAAGAGCGGGACCTGTTCGAGACGATGGTCGAGGCCATCGAGTCCAACCGGGGCCACGTCCTCGACGTGATTGCGGGGGAGGCCCCGACCGGCACGGTCGGCGACGAACCGGACTCGGACAACAGGGAAGTCCCAGACCCGGCACCCCACCAGGAGACAAGCACGCCGGACGCGGTATCGACTGACGAGCCTGAATCGACAGTAGCCCCCGAACCGGGCGTCGACGCCGCCGACATGATGGGCAGCGGCGGCGATCAGTCGCCGACGACAGAGGAATCAGATGCACCGACGCCGCCGCCCGACCTAGACACGGACAGCAATCCCACTGCCGCCGGCCAGTCCGACTCGGCGGACGTGCCGGCCGGCGGTGATGACGTCCCCGTCCCACCGGCCGAACCCGATGCCGAGTCCGACCCCGGCCCGGCAGCGGACCCGGCGCACGCAGACGGCGGCCAGCAGTCACCGGCCGGTTCTGACACACCTGGGGCCGACGTGGACCGGCGGACGGTCCGCATCACGGACGACGTGGGCGAGATATTCGGCGTCGACCAGCGCGAGTACGACCTCTCGACGGACGACGTGGTGACGCTGCCGGCCGACAACGCGGACCCGCTGGTCGAACAGGACGCCGCCGAGCCGCTCGAATAGCTGTTTCAGTTTTCCGATCACTACGGCTCCGGGCGTGACCCGAGCGTGAGTTCGACCGTCTCCTGTGTCCCGTCGCGCTCGATCAGTACGTCGACCGTCTCGCCGGGGCTGGTTTCCAGCGCGAGAAAGCTTCCAAGCGCCTGCCGCGTCGGCGTCGGTGTGTCGTTCATTTCTCTGACCACGTCACCGCCAGTGGGAATCTCCGTCCCGGAGATCGTCGTGCTCCCGTCGCTGCCCTGGAGGACGCCCGCCGCCGGGCCACTGTCGAGGATGCGGTCGATATACACCCCAGAGGCGGGGTCGAGGTCGTTCGCCTGGGCGATTCGGGGCGACACGCTCTGGAGTCCAACACCCATGTACGGGTGGTCGTAGTCGCCGCTCTGGATGAGCGACGGCACGACGCGCTGGGTGAGCGGGGCCGAGATGGCGAAGGCGACGTTGTCGCCGCCGCCGGAGTTGATGACGCCGACCACGTCACCCGCAAGCGTGACCAGCGGGCCGCCGCTGTTACCCGGGTTGACCGGTGCGTCTGTCTGGACCGCGTCCGCGATGGAGAAGTTGTTCGCGCTCTGGAGATTGCGGTCGACGCCGCTGACGATGCCAGCGGACACCGACCCGGACAGCCCGAAGGGGTTCCCGATGGCGACGACTTCGGTCCCGACCGTCGGTTCGCTCTCGGCAAACGACAGGGGCGTCACGTCCGGCGTCGCGTCAATTTGGAGGACTGCCAGGTCGCTGTACACGTCCGCGCCGACGACGGAGGCCGAGCGCCAGCCGGTGTCGGCAAAGCGGACGTGGTACTCGTCGCCGCCCGCGACAACGTGTTCGTTCGTGACGATGTGTTCGTCGTCGATGAGGAAGCCGCTCCCCTGTCCTCCGCGGGTGTCTTCGGAGTACACTCTGATAGAGACGACGGCGTCGGCGACCTCCCGATACACGTCGGCGTAGACGCTATCGGACTGCGCAACGGCGTCGGCCGACGCCGACTGATCGGCGGCATCACCGGCTGATTCGCTGCTGGTCCCGGGACTCTGACAGCCAGCCGCGGCCGCGACGGCTGTCCCGAGGGCACCTAACATCGCCCGGCGCGTGAGAGACTGCTTCATACTGGGGCGTAGGCCTGGGTTGCGAAAAAGGCACGGTCGAGCCCCGCCGTCGTTGACGATTGCACAACAGCTATGCAACCTTGCAGTTCGATCCCCGAGAGCGGGCACAAACTACAATCGTCCCGATATCATACGGGGGGGCATGGCAGAGGACTCATCGGGCACAAAAATCCCCACACCGGGGTTCGTGTTGCCCGGCCTGCGATGTGGTGTCGAGATGGCACTCGTCGGGACAATCGTGCTGCTCATCGGTCTCCCGACCGAGGAGCCGATACGGCTTGGAATCGTCTTCCTGTCGGCACTGCTGGCGATGACTGTGGTACTGTTCTGGGCGGTTGGCCGGCATATGCGTCGCTGGATCCGCTACGCACAGGGGAAGCCGACCCGGAATACGCCGTTCGACTGAGCGGACAGTCGATCCAGTCATGCTGACAGCACTGTCGATCTCGGCCGAGTTAATAATCCATCCCGCATTACTTATCAACTTATCCCAGTTCAGCCCCCGAAATTAGCAGCCGAATTAATAAGACAGGGTATCCTAGCGCCGGTAATGACGGAGTCCGACGGCTGTTCGGATGGCGGATGTGACGGCGCGAGTGCTGACGGCCCCCCGACGGCGACGGACTCGGGTGGCCGAGCGGGCGTCGCACAGCTGTCCGTTCCGGAGATGGACTGTCCGTCCTGTGCGGGAAAAGTGGAATCCAGCGTCCGGGACCTGCCGGGCATCGGGGCCGTGAACACACAGATAGCGACGGGTCGGCTCACCGTCGAGTACGACGAGGCCGAGACGGACGTGGACGCGATAGCGGCGCGCGTCGAAGCGGCGGGCTACACCGTCGCGGACGACGGGGGCGAGACCGTGCGGTTCAGCGTCCCCGAGATGGACTGTGCCTCGTGTGCCGGCAAAGTCGAGAGCGCGCTGGGGAAGGTCGACGGTATCAGAGCCGTCGAGACGCATCCGACCACCGGGACAGCCGTCGTGACGTACGACCGGAACGCGACGACGGAGGGAGACATCGTGGCGGCTATCGAGAGCGCCGGCTACGAGGTCACGGAGAGGACCGGCGAGGGCGAGACGGCGACCGGGCAGACGGACGAGAACGCCTCGATCTGGACCAGTCCCCGGGCGCTGAAGACGTGGGTCAGTGGCGTGTTCGTCGCCCTGGGTCTCGTTTTCTTTTTGGAGTTCCTGCTGCCCGGTGCGAACACACAGGTCGGCAGCGTTCTCGGGTCGCCGCTGTACGTCGACGATATGCTGTTTCTCATCGCGGTAGCGACCGGCGGCCAGGAGATCCTGCGCGGCGGCTACTACTCCCTGCGGAACCGGAACCTGGACATCGACCTGCTGATGTCTATCGCTATCCTGGGCGCGCTCACCGCGAGCCTGGCCTTCGGTGAGGCGCTGTACTTCGAAGCCGCGACGCTGGCGTTCCTGTTCAGCGTCGCGGAGTTGCTGGAACGCTACTCGATGGACCGGGCACGGAACTCCCTGGAGGAACTGATGGACCTCTCGCCCGACGAAGCGACGGTCAAGCGCGACGGGACCGAGCGGGTCCTGCCCGTCGACGACGTACAGGTCGGTGATGTGGTCGTCATCAGGCCCGGCGAGAAGATTCCGATGGACGGCGAGGTCATCGACGGGACCAGCGCGGTGAATCAGGCACCGATCACCGGCGAAAGCGTCCCCGTCGACAAGACCGAGGGCGACGAGGTGTACGCCGGGACGATAAACGAAGAGGGGTATCTGGAAGTGCAGGTCACGGCGGCAGCAAGCGACAACACCCTCTCGCGCATCGTCCAGATGGTCGAGGACGCCCAGTCGAACAAGACCGAGCGCGAGCAGTTCGTCGAGCGCTTCTCGTCGTACTACACGCCGGTCGTCGTCGCGTTCGCCGCTCTGGTGACGCTGACGACCCCTGCCGTGTTCGGGGTGGCGTGGTCGACCGCCGTCGTGTACGGTCTGACGTTGCTGGTGCTTGCCTGTCCCTGTGCCTTTGTCATCTCGACGCCAGTCTCCGTAGTGTCGGGCATCACCAGCGCCGCGAAAAACGGCGTGCTGATCAAGGGCGGGAACCACCTCGAAGCGATGGGTGCGGTCGACGTGGTGGCCTTCGACAAGACGGGGACGCTGACGAAAGGTGAACTCACCGTCACCGACGTGATACCGCTGAACGGGAACACTGAGGACGAGGTCCTGCAGTGTGCCCAGGGGCTCGAACAGCGCAGCGAGCACCCCATCGGCGAGGCTATCGTCGCGGAGGCGGGCACGGCCGGCGTCGAAAGCGCCGACATCGACGACTTCGAGAGCATCACCGGCAAGGGCGTCCGGGCGGACCTCGACGGGACGCCTCACTACGCCGGGAAGCCGGGGCTGTTCGACGACCTCGGCTTCGACCTCTCGCACGTCCACGCGACCACCGACGGGGGCGTCGTCACCAGGACGGCCCAGCAGATCTGTGAGCGCAACAACTGTCTGGACCTGCTTGCCGACACCGTCCCGGAACTCCAGGCCGAGGGGAAGACGGTCGTCATCGTGGGTACGGACGAGGAGATAGAGGGGGTCATCGCCGTCGCCGACGAGGTTCGCCCGGAGGCGAAGGCGGCCATCTCCCGACTCCGAGAGCTGGGCGTCGAACGGACGGTGATGCTCACCGGCGACAACGAACGCACTGCAGGGGCTATCGCCCGGGAGGTCGGCGTCGACGACTACCGGGCCGAACTCCTGCCCGACGAGAAGGTCGCCGCTATCGAGGACTTGGTCGCGGAGTACGACGGGGTCCACGAGCAGCAGTCGTGGGTTCGCCGGACGCAGTCCGGCGGTGTCGCCATGGTCGGAGACGGCATCAACGACGCGCCGGCGCTTGCGAGCGCGACCGTCGGCGTCGCGATGGGGGCTGCCGGGACGGACACGGCCCTCGAAACGGCCGACATCGCGCTGATGAGCGACGACCTGTCGAAGCTCCCGTACCTCTACAAACTGGCCAACGACGCCAACGGCGTCATCCGGCAGAACATCTGGGCCAGCCTGGCGGTCAAGGCCGGCCTCGCGGTCGCCGTCCCGTTCGGCTACGTTCCCATCTGGGCCGCTGTGCTCGCGGGCGACGCCGGTATGACGACGGCAGTGACCGGCAACGCGATGCGGCTCTCGCGGATTCGACCGGACAGCGACGACAGCTAAATATCGCCGGCCCGGATGTCGGCGAGCCGCTGGCGGTCGTACAGCTGTTCGTCCCGGTCAAACTCCGCAGGGAACAGCTGTTTCGCGGCCCGCTCCGTCTTCGAGAGGTTGATAATCGGTCCCTGGTACATCCCGCCGGCCGGGTACACGTCGCCGTTCTGCACGGCGGTGAGCTGACTCGCCGTGTCGTGGTTCTGGAGGAACGAGACGTACGTCTCCTCGAACGCCGAATGGGAACGATGGTTGTCGGTGTACAGCATCAGTACCTCGGGGTCGATCTCAAGGAGCGGTTCGTAGTCGATTGTCCCCCGGTCGGAGGTGAAGCTCTGAATCTCGCTCCCGGCGAGAGCGTCGCTTACCCCCAAATCGTGCCAGTGCTTGTACGCCGTCCGGTCGCCGAGCCGATACGGGTAGAACGTTTCTGGCTCCGTTGACGCCGGCGAGAGGAGGGCAATTTCCGGACGCTGGTCTTCGGCTGGAAGTCGCTCCTGAACCCGGTCGAGGAACTCGTCGTGAAGGGTCGAGAGCGCCTCGAAGCGCTCCTGTCGCTGGAACACCGCGGCGACTTTCTCGGTCGCTTCGTAGAGGCTGTAGTACGGGTAGCTCTCGTGCCAGGAGTACGTCGAGAAACTGGTGTTGCCACAGAACGGGCCAACGCGCTCGTGCATTTCCTCGACGTCCGACTGGTCCCAGTCTGGGATCAGATTCGCCATGTAGTTGGGGTCGATGAAATGCACGCCGGCGTCGATTTCGAGTACCAGTTCCTTCGAGATGCCGTCCTGCCAGAGGGACACCATCTCGTCTTTCGATGGCGAGAGCCCCGGCACGTCTTCGTAGTGCCACGTGCGATACTCCCCCGTGAGAACGATCGCACTGGGCTTGTCAAGCCCCAGCGCAACACCCATGTCCGCCCAACTGGCGTTTTCTGCGACCCACGTCTGTGGCACTGCATCGAAGGTCACCTCGCCCGCCGGTTCGATAGTGACGCTGTAGGACCCGTCCGTGGTCGGTTCGTCAGCGGCCGTCGAATCCGCCGGAGTTGACTCTGCCGCCGTTGACGAGGTTGTGTCCGTATTTGTCTCCGATTCCGCCGAACCTGAACCGCTGCCTCCCCTACACCCGGACAGCAATCCGCCACCGATGACCGTGCCGCCGTAGGCGACGTACTCGCGTCGTGTCAGGGCCGACTCCTCGTTTGATCTGTTCGACATAGATTTAGGCTAGCCTAAAAATTATAAAATATCTTCGGTTTCTGCAACTGAGTGCCCGTCTGGAACCGGCGCGGATGCCAGCAATCCGTAACTGTCACCAGAGAAACCAGTTCGAAAGGGGTTCGAATCAATCCGTCGGGACGACGTGGCTGTGTCAGCGGCTACTGATATCCGCAGTCGGCACCCATTCAGCACCGCCGCAGTGTACTATTAAGTGGACGCCGGGAGTAGCGTGCATCCGACATGGAGCTCACATGGTACGGCCATTCGACGTGGCACGTCACAGTCGACGACACCGAGTTGCTCATCGACCCGTTTTTCGATAACCCCAAGACCGACACCGACCCCGAGGAACTAGATCCGGACTACGTGTTGTTGACCCACGGCCACGCCGACCACATCGGCGACGTGGACCGCTACGAGGGCAGCGGGCTCGTGGCCACGCCCGAAGTCGTCGAGTACTGCGAGGACAACTTCGGCGATTTCGACGCCGTCGGCGGCATGGGGATGAACCTCGGCGGCACCGTCGAGATCGGCGACGCCTTCGTCACGATGCATCGGGCCGACCACACGAACGGCATGGACACCAGCTACGGCACGAGCGGCGGGATGCCAGGTGGGTTCATTATCTCGGACACGAAGCCGACACAGGTCAGCGACAAGGAATCGACGACGTTCTACCACGCCGGCGACACCGGCCTCATGACGGAGATGCGCGACGTCATCGGGCCGTTCCTCGAACCGGACGCCGCGGCGGTGCCGGTCGGCGATCACTTCACCATGGGGCCGATGCAGGCCGCCGTCGCCGTCGACTGGCTGGACGTCGACTACGCGTTCCCGATGCACTACGATACGTTCCCGCCGATCGAAATCGACACGCAGGACTTCGTCAACGAGGTCAAAGGCACCGGTAGCGACACCGAGGTCCACGTCCTCGAAGGCGACGAGACCTTCGAACTCTAGTCCGGTCGTTCCACGTCGGTCACGGTGAACCGTGCGCCGCCCTCTTGGCTGTCATCCACCGACAGCGACCAGCCGTGTTCCTTCGCGATCCGGTTGGCGATATAGAGCCCGAACCCGCTGTTTTCTTTCTCCGAGGCATACCCCGCCTCGAACACCCGGTCCGGCGGCGAGACGTCGACGCCGGGACCGTCGTCCGCGACGAAAAACCCGGACGACGTAGCGCCGACGCGAACCGCAACGTCGGAGCCGCCGTGTTCGATTGCGTTCGATAACAGGATCTCCAGGAACAGTCGCATCGATTCCGAATCCGCCAGCAGTCGCCTGTCGGACGTGACTTCGAGCGACGCCGCTTCGAACGACAACGAACTCCACACGTCCCAGACGACCGTCGAGAGCCGCAGTCCCTCGGGCGTGAACTCCGGCGAGTTGTTCGAGGCCAGCGAGACGACCTTGTCGACAATCGCGGCGAGTCGGTCGATGGAGTTCTCGACGGCTGCCATGTGCTCGTCGTCGACGTCGATTTGCGAGAGATGGCCGGTCGACACCTGGAGTTCATTCCGGAGTTCGTGTGCGGCCAGCAGCGCCACTTTTCGGAGGCGTTCGTTCTGCTGCCTGAGGAGGCGCTCGCGTTCTCGCTGGTCGGTGATGTCCTGGGTGATTCCGATCAGGCCGGCCAGGTCGCCGGTCTCGTCGTACCAGGGAACCTTCGATGTCCGGAGGTGTTTCTCCATCGACGGAGAGAACTCGTGGACGTCCAGTACGTCGGTCTCGTCGTTGATGACCTGCAGGTCGTCGCCGCGGGCCGCATCCAGATACGCTGTCCCGGCGGGCAGTCCGTCCTCGTCTCGCCGGCCGAGCAGTTCCGGGGGCGCGTACGACGAGTCGTTGAGCAGCACGTAGTGCCTGTCAGTATCCTTCACGAACAGGTGTTCGGAGTTCCGTTCGAACATCGTGGCGAGAATCGTCTCGGGTCGTGAGACCGGACGGGCCGCCATCGTCTCGCTGCTGTCGAGTGCCTCGCCGACGGCGGCAGCCAGCGCCGGCGATCCGAGGTCGTCGTCGCCGACTGTCCGAATACAGTCTCCGCGGTCGGCTTCACTCCCGTACATAATCACGGGGAGGTTCGGATAGAGGCCGGTGGCTGCCGCCGCCAGATGGCCGCCCGCCATCCCGCCACACGTCACCGGGACGACGAGGCAGTCAGTCGCAGTCCGTAGCAGTGTCGTATCGACGTGTTCGGGTTCGGTCGTCCGGACCGTCGCGTCGATTGCCGCCTGTTCGAGTACCGCCTGTAACCGCTCTCCGGCAGCAGTCTCGGTAGCGACGAGGAGGACGGTCGGCGGGGACATCGACACGCTCACGGTTTGCACCGGGGTTGTAAATAGGTTTAGTAGTCATGAAACCAGCGGAACAGGACGCGGTAACGGGACGGATCGCTACTACTGATCCCAGACGCCGTTTTCCACAGCGAGCGGTCAGATTCTGAACCGGCCGGTTACTCGCCTCTGCAGGGCGCTATCGGGCGACGGCTCATCCTGTCAGCTGTACGTCTGTGAAGAATATCGCTCTCTGGGGGTCGCGAACATCTTGAAACGGTTTCAGCCGACAGTATTACTCGAAGCGGTGCGCTCCGACCAGCAGTGGCGGGGTGACACCTCTTTGCGGGCGTTCGGCAGCGTCGGTGGGGCGGCACATCATGGTTCCCAATTGAGAAGAGTCACAACATCCGAGTATCCGGACGACGTACAGTCGGACGTGTCCGAAACGTACGTATGTGCCCGATGCCAGGCCGAAGTCGAGCGGAGCTTCGAGGTTCGGTCGATAATCAGGACCTGTGATAACTGTGGCGAGAACGGTCGCTTCCTCCACAGAGACCTGGTCGAATCTCTCTCAGCGATCGCCACGGAGAACCAGCCGGACGGCTGGGAGCAGATGACACTGGACGAGCGGTTCGAAGCGGCGCTCAAAGAGGGACTCATCACGGTCACGCGGCAGTGAGTCCCGGTTTCGTCGTACGAGGCCGCTCCGGTTTCGGCGGTACGTTCCGTGAGTCGAGGTCGTAACTCGGGCCAGACGATACCGGTTTCTCAGTCCCACTTCGCGCCGGGGTTCGTCACCGCACCGTTGGCGGCGGAGCCGAAGTCGCTGTGGTACTTCGCCAGCACACCGCTGTCGTAGGTCGGTTCGGGGTCGTAATCTTCGAGGCGCTGCTCTATCTCGTCCTCGGTGAGATCGACCGACAGTTCGGTGTTGTCGATGTCGATGGTGACGGTATCGCCGTCCTCCAGGGCGGCGATGGGGCCGCCGACGAACGCCTCGGGGGCAACGTGGCCGATGGAGAAGCCACGGGTCGCGCCGGAGAAGCGGCCGTCGGTGAACAGCGCCACGTCCTCGGCGTGGCCCTGGCCGGCGACGGCCGAGGTGACGCCGAGCATCTCGCGCATGCCGGGCCCGCCCTGGGGCCCCTCGTTACGGATACAGATCACGTCGCCGGACTCGACGTTGCCTTCCTGGACGTACTCCATGGCGTTTTCCTCCTGCTCGAACACGCGGACCGGCCCCTCGTGGTGGAGGTGGTCCTCGCCGGTGATCTTGATGACCGAGCCGTCTGGCGCGAGGTTGCCCGAGAGGATGCGGATCGCGCCGCGCTCGTGGATCGGGTCCTCGACCGTGTGGAGGTAGTCCACGTCGAGGTCTTCGATGGCCGGCGGGTCGATGCGTTCGAGTTCCTCCGCGATTGTGTTGCCCGTGACGGTGAGTTCGTCACCGTGGAGCAGGCCGGCGTCGTGCAGCGCCTTCAGGACGACCGGGACGCCGCCGACCTCGTGGAGGTCGTTCATGACCTTCTCGCCGCCGGGCTGGAGGTCGGCGATCTTGGGCGTCCGGGCGCTGATCTCGTTGAACGTCTCGATGTCGAGGTCGATACCGGCCTCCGCCGCCAGCGCGAGCAGGTGGAGGACGGCGTTGGTCGATCCGCCGACCGCGACCTGCAGCGCGATGGCGTTCTCGAAGGACTCGCGGGTGAGGAAATCGGAGGGGCGGCGGCGTTCCTGAACTACCTCGACGGCGAGTTCGCCGGCCCGGCGAGCCTCCTCGTAGCGGGACTCGTGTTCGGCCGGCGGGGAGGCCGACCCCAGCGGCGCGAAGCCGAGTGCCTCGGAGATAGAGGCCATCGTGTTCGCGGTGAACATCCCACCACAGGAGCCCGCACCGGGGCAGGCGTGGCGTTCCATCTCGTCGAGTTCGCCCTCGCTCATCTCGCCATCGGCGACCGCGCCGACGCCCTCGAAGACGTTCTGGATAGTGACCTCGCGGCCGTCGTGCTCGCCGGGCATGATCGACCCGCCGTACAGGAAGACGCTGGGCAGGTCCGTCCGGATGGCGGCCATCATCATCCCGGGCATGTTCTTGTCGCAGCCGCCGATGGTGACGATGCCGTCCATGCGCTCGCCGAAGGTGACGAGTTCGACGGAATCGGCGATGATCTCACGCGAGATGAGCGACGCCTTCATTCCCTCGGTCCCCATCGAGATGGCGTCGGAGATGGTGATCGTGCCGAACTCGATAGGCATCCCCTCCGTGTCGTCGATGCCGTCGTAGGCAGCATCTGCCACGTCGTCCAGATGGACGTTACACGGCGTGATGTCGGCGGCGGGGTTCGCGATGCCGATCATCGGCGAGGACAGGTCCTCGTCGTCGTAGCCCATCGCGCGGAACATCGCGCGGTGCGGGGCTTTCTCGTATCCCTCCGTCACCTCGGTACTCCGGAGTTCCGGGTCCTTCTCCGGACGCTCTTGCCGTTCCTGCTTGCTCATAGTTGAGCGTCGCCGTGAGCGACCTTAAATAACTTGTACTCGCGGTAACGTCCCACGTGGAGCACGGCGAAACCGACCGGTGGCAGTAGCTTCTTTTCCATCGGGGGCTTCCCCCGGCGTATGCCGACGGTCACGACCGCCGCGCGACTCCACTTCGGGTTTCAGAACCTCTCGCTCGCTCACGAGCGCCTCTACGGCGGCGTCGGGCTCGCGCTCGACGAGCCGCGGCTGACCGTCGAGGCGACCCGTGCCGACACGGTCCAGTGTGACGACGCGGCGACCGAACCGTACGTCCGACGCGTCGTCGACGCGCTCGACGTACCCGGCGCGGATGTCTCCGTCGACGAGCGCTTCCCACGACACGTCGGCCTCGGGAGCGGCACGCAGCTCTCGCTGGCGACGCTCATCGCCGTCGTTCGGGCATACGACCGGACCGCCGACGCCCGGACCTATGCGCCGCAATTGGGCCGGGGCGGCCGGAGCGGCATCGGCGTCGCGGCGTTCGAAGCAGGGGGGTTCGTCGTCGACGGCGGGCATCCGACCGAGCGGTTCACCGCCGAGCCGCCGGCCGAGGGCGACTGGGATGTGCCGCCGGTGCTCGCACACCACGACGTTCCCGCGCACTGGCGCTTCGTCGTCGTCGTGCCGGACACCGACCCCGGCCAGAGCGGAGACGCGGAGGACCAGAGCATGCGCCAGGCCGTCGAGCGTGCCGACCCCGGCATCGCCGACCAGATCTCGACGCTGCTGACCCGACGGCTCCTCCCCGCGATTGCCACCAGGGACCACGGCGACTTCGGCCATGCCGCGGCGCGACTGGGGCGGCTCAACGGCGCGTGGTACGCCGACGAACAGGGCGGCGTTTACCGACCGCCGGCCGGCACGCTCGTCGATTCGCTGTCGAGCGCCACGGTCATCTCGGGGGCCGGCCAGAGCTCCTGGGGGCCGACCGTCTGGGGGCTGACGACCTCGGACCACGTCCCGGAGGCCCGCGAGGCCGGCGTGCTGGCACTCGACGACGCCGGCGTCGAGGGGACTGTCCGAGTTGTCGCGCCCCGGAACACCGGTGCCTCGCTGATAGAGTAGGCTCGCCGGAACTGTTGGCGGAATCGACGGAACTAACGACGACTCTTGCAGCCGCCAGTGCGGTTATCCGTCTCGGCGGCGAACCCTCGCCGATGACTGCACTGTTCTCACCGCTGGAGCTCCGCGAGACGACCGTCCCGAATCGCGTCATGGTTTCCCCGATGTGCCAGTACTCATGTGAGGCCCGCGACGGCCTCGCCACCGACTGGCACCGCACCCACCTCGGCTCCCGCGCCGTCGGCGGCGCGGGACTGGTCATGACCGAAGCGACCGCCGTCGAAGCCCGTGGCCGCATCTCCCCGGAGGATCTGGGAATCTGGAGCGACGAGCACGCCGCGGCGCTGGAACCGATTACGGAGTTCGTCAGCGATCAGGGCAGCGTGCCGGGCATCCAGCTCGCCCACGCCGGCCGGAAGGCCGCCACGTCGCGCCCGTGGGACGGCCACGACCCGCTCCAGCCCGACGAGGGCGGCTGGGACGTCGTCGGCCCGAGCGACGATCCGTGGCCCTACGAGGACGGCGACGCGCCGCCGACGACGGGGCTCGACCAGGATGGCATCGAGGACGTCATCGACTCGTTCCGTGCAGCCGCCGAACGCGCGCTCGACGCCGGCTTCGAGGTCGCCGAGGTCCACGCCGCCCACGGGTACCTCCTGCACGAGTTCCTCTCGCCGGTGACGAACCACCGCGAGGACGACTACGGCGGCGACTTCGAGGGACGCACGCGGCTTACCCGCGAGGTCACCGCCGCCGTCCGCGAGGTCTGGCCCGACGACAAGCCGGTGTTCGTCCGGGTCTCGGCGACGGACTGGCTCCCTGACCGTGACTCCTGGACCGTCGACGATTCCGTGCGACTGGCGGACCAACTCGCCGACGTGGGCGCGGACCTCATCGACGTGAGCGGCGGCGGCATTCACCCCGAATCCCGGCCGGAGTACGCCGGCCCGAACTACCAGCTTCGATACGCTGAGCGGATTCGCGAGGAAACCGAGTCGGACATCGCCGTCGGCGCTGTCGGCGGCATCACGACGCCCGAACAGGCCGAAGCCGTCATCGCCAACGACCGGGCCGACATGGCTATTGTCGGCCGCGAACATCTCCGGGACCCGTACTTCGCGATGACCGCGGCGAAGGAACTCGACGCGACCGACGAGATCGAGGGGCCGCCGCAGTACCGTCGTGCCTGGGGCTTCTGAACCGGATTAGACCTTATCGAGGTCGAGGTCGACCGCGTACCAGTCGAGCGCGAGCAGGAAGGCCGCGCCGACGGCGGCGGCGGCGACGAACGCGATGACCACGTCGGTCGAGAACCCGACTTCACGCCGGACTTCGACGACGGGGGCCCGGAGCGCGCCGACGACGAGCGCAACGAGGAAGGCAAGCGTCGCCCGGCGGTTGTAGTCCAGCGCACGGCGGACGACGCGTGCGATGGTGAACAGGCCGACCAGCCCTCCGATAATGAACGTCACGACCGGGATGGCTGTCGTGGTCACGTCCTCGACAGTGCCGCCAGTGGCGAGCGCGATGAGTGCGTCCACGAACTCGCTGAGCGCCGTCGACATGCGGGTGTACTGCCCGAGGATGATGAGCAACAGCGACCCCGAGATGCCGGGCAGGATCATCGCGCTGACGCCGATCATGCCGGCGAGGAAGACGAGCGCGATGCCGCCGCCGTCGGTGGCGGCGTTCGACACGCCGGAGACGAAAAAGGCGAGGAGGAAGCCGACGACGCCGGCCCCTATCTGGAACGGCGACTCGACCGTGAGACTGCGCAGTAACACCACCGCCGAAGCGGCGATAAGCCCGAAGAAGAACCCAAAGAGAAGCGCCGGCGTCTCCTGACTGGCGATGTGAACGATCCGCGTCACGATGACGACGGCGGTTGCGACACCGCCGACCAACGCGAGGAGGAACCAGATGTCGAGTTCGAGGAGTTCCGCGAACGCACCACGCGGGTCAACGCCGCCGTCTAACGGGGTGAGCGCGCGGAGAAAGCGGATTATCCGCGCCGGGGAGACGGCGGTAATCGCGGCGATGAGCCGCTCGTAGATCCCGGCGATGAGCGCGATTGTCCCCCCGGAGACGCCGGGGACGCCGTCCGCACTACCCATACAGAGGCCGATGAGAAACGTTCGAATCCACGCACGAAGCGGCGGCACCGAGCCCCGAATCGTCGGTAGGTCCCGGTCAGGAGGGGTGGTCATCACTGAACGCTTCCAGCATCACGCTCAAATCCCTTGTGGAGTCGGTTCGTGTTGTGAAACTGTCACAACTACAAAGCTGTAACTGAAAACACAGTCTGCGACCGCGTTAGCTCCGATGCGATAGGGTGAGCACGCCGTTCCGGAGTGTCTGGGCCGCGCCCCCGGCCGGCAGATCGATATCGAACTCCGTCTGGAGGTGTGGAGCGTCGATAGCAACGATTGCCTCCGTTCCGATAACGTCGACTGTCACGTGGTCGTCGCTGACCTGCAGGGAGTTGAGGTCGACAGCGACCGTCCAGCCGTCGTCGTGGTCGGTGTGCGAGACGTGCAGCGGCGACCGTTCAGTTTGTGCATCCATTCGTCAACCATGGGTACGTGTTACATACATAAAGGTCCCCGTTCGGCGCGTGCCAATCCTCCGAGTTCTATTGGGCCGGACAGGTCGGTGGGGCGACACGATTCGACATCATGTGTACAGGCCAGTCGCCACCACGAGTCGGACGTACCCAACCCAGGCGACCTGAACGACCGGAGCCAGGAAAACCGCCGCCGTCGCCCGGATCTGTCGACCGTCAGCACGGGCCGCCACCCCGTACATCGCCGTCAGCGACGTAACGAACCAGAGGAACAGCCCGAGGTCGTAGACGACCATCTCCGTGCCCGTCAGCGACCGGGGGAGGGAGTAGTTGACCGTGCCGAGATACACCCCAATCATCGCGGACCCTGACCCGACGAGCCCCCAGACTGCGAGTCCGGCGATCCGCTGGTACGTCGCCGCTCGGACGTGGAGATACAGCAGGGTCGCTGTCGCCGGCGCGGTCACGAGTATCGGAACCGGTCCGGCGCGAACAAACAGGAACTGGTCGATCAGATGACCGACAAGCCCGAGGCCGAGAGCGACCGCTGCGGGCACCGGTGATATTCGTGACTGTCGCCGATGTCTGAGTTCACGCATACACTGGTACCGGGTGACAGGGACAAATAGATAGGGTGGCACACTCGTGGACGGAAGTGGCCACCGTTGACAGGGCCGGGGTGTCGTCAAGTTTCGGCCCACGGCGACCGACAGCCGCCACGCTATCCGTGACCGACATCACGGTGTCTCGGTTTCGACGGTGATATCGTCGATGTAGTGGGTCGCATCACCTTCCCAGATGACGCTCGTCCCGAGTGCGACGTACATGGTGTCCGTCGACAGCTCGGGTGTCGTCCACTCGAAGGTGTACTCCCGCCAGCCGTCGGCCAGCCACAGCGGTTCCCGGAGCCCGCCGTACGGCGTCTGTCCGAGGTCTGTGGTGTTCACGCCGGGTTGTGGGAAGTCCTCCTCGACCTCCGGCGGCTCCGGTCCGAGCCGCATCACCGCGTCCCGGAGCGTGTTGAAAGACTCCGATTCGCTCCAGAACTGGGCGCTGACCGTCATCTGATAGGCTTGTCCGGACTCGACTGAGATCGGGTGGACGCCCCAGGTCACGCCGTCGTCGTAATCGCCCTCGTTCCAGATGCGTAGCGAGCGGTCGCCGGACGCCGCCTCTTCCCCGGAGACGCCAAACTCCCACTCGAACTCCGAGAGTTCGACCTCCGGGCCGATAGCCGCGCCGCTCTCCCAGTCGCCGAGGCCGTCCTCGAATCCTTCCTCGAAGGCCGGTTCCGTAGACTCGCCCATACAACCGGCAACAGTCGCGGCACCGGCCGCTACGCCCGCCCGGAGCATGTCACGGCGTAACATTGTATTGGCTGTCCTGTCGTGCACTTATAATCGGTGGGGTGGGCCGAATCCGGCCGCCGCCGGCAGTCCACTGTCGACGATCCGACTCCAATTTCGGGATGCTGTCCCGTGATACAGTCCCGAGCCACAAAAAATAGCCTCCATCGCTTGTTATCGGTCGTATGGCGCCGGCGAGACGGACTGTTCTTGCTGTATTGACCGGCGTTTTACTGTGGCCTGTTCGGCACCCAGCGACAACGGAGAGACACCGACGACAAGCCCATCAAGGGATTCATCCACCTCGGAAGCCACGTCGGTGCCGGGATTGCGCTCCTGCTCGGTGTGGTAGTGCTCGCGCTCCCGTCCGTTCTGTAAGCAAACCCTCTCTCGAAGTGACCCGCGATAGCAGCGATATCAGCCCTGGACGACCAACACGACGCCGGCGACGACGAGCACTGTCGCTCCGACCAATCGTGCCGTCACGTGCTCGTCGTCCTGTAGGAAAACCGCCGCGCCACCGACGACGAACAGCGTGCTGGTGCCCAGAACGGGGGTGACGACACTGACCGGTGTCCGAGCGAGTGCCGCGTAGTACGCCAGCAGGTACACGGTGTTAGCGACGCTCGCAACGATGAGCCAGCGGTTCACGCCGAGGCGGTCCCGCGGGGAACCACGCGCTGCCCGCCAGAGGAAATACAGCCCGAAGCCCGCGGCCGCCGCGGCCACGCGGACGGTGACGCCCACCAGCGCCGACGTTCCCTCCGCGAACCCCAGTTTGGTGAAAATCGGGTCGATACCGAGAAGCAGCGCCGCGGTGAGCGGAAACGCCAGGGACACCCACAGCTCCCGGCCGGTCGATACGGTCGGGCTGTCCCGCGATTCGAGTGTGACCGCGACGCCGCCAGCGATGAGGAGGACGACGCCGGCAAGCAGCGTCGCCGTCACCTGCTCGTCGAGGACGAGGACCGCAGCGCCGACAGCAAACAGCGGGAGCAGTGCTTTCAGCGGTTCGGTGCGGCTGGCTCCGAGGCGGGCGATGCCGACGAAATAGCAGTACCGAGCTATCAGCGAGCCCAGCAGCCCCGAGACGGCAAAGGCCACGAGTGAGACCGGCGTGATGCCGTATTCCGGATATTCGCTGACCCCTGCCACGGGGACCAGCACGAGGAGGTTCACCGCGTACATGACCCCGATGACCGATGAAACCGAGTGGGTCTTGGTCCCCACCCGGACAGCGAGGCTCTGGACTGCGAGGCCGACAGCCGCCAGCACCGCGAACCCGACACCCGCGAGGGGACTGGGCATTCCTACCGGGCATTCACACTCCCGCGGTTTGACGGTTCGGAACGCCCTGTCCGTACGTGCCGATATCGTGGACCCACAGGTGGCTGTGGCGGCTCCCGAATGTCTGACACTCTCTTGCAGGAAATTTGTTAACACAAACGTATCGGACTGTTGTATCCAGTCTCTTTGAGATGGGTCTGAATATCTCCCCGTCCTGAACGTCTCGATAACGGAGCGGCTTCGGGACGACCTTGCTGTCGTGCGGGGGAAAACGGCTACACCGAACGAAGTAGCGACCGTGGGCCGATCACTGGGGAAGAGCCAGTACTCACTCTATGCTAACTAACCAACGAATCCAATCAATTATTAATATCCAATCAACTCTCAAACGGAAAAGTTATTATATACACAATCCAAATTAATAACTATCGATGGAACTCACCAGACGACGGCTGCTGTCGGTAACCGCAACAACGGCCGGTACGGGCATGCTGACAGGGTGTTTGGGTGGTGAATCAGCCGCTGGGTCGGAACCTGAGGCTACGACAGCCCGAGCCTCGTTTTTCGTGTTTGGAGACGTAACCGAGCAAGTCGCCGGTGAGACAGCAACGGCTGACCTGCTCGTTCCGATCGGACAGCACGGGCATGGGTGGGAGCCAGGTCCGAGCGTTCGTGAAGACATCCGGGATGCCGACCTGTTCGTCCACGGAATGCCCGGCTTTCAACCCTGGGTCGACGATATCAAGACTGATCTGGAAGCAGACGGGGCAGACGTGACGACGGTAGACGCAAGTGCTGGACTCGATTTGCTGGCGGCCGGTGAGGGTCACGACCACGAGGAAGACCACGAAGACGAACACACTGACGAACACGAAGACGCACACGAAGAGGAGCATGCGGACGAACACGAAGAGCACGACCACGGCTCCGGAACGGATCCACATTTCTGGATGGACCCGCTGCGTGTAAAGGAGGCAACAGGCAACGTCCGGCAGGGGCTCGTCGACGTCGACCCCGATAACGCGGACGCGTACGCAGAGAACGCCGACGACTTCCGTGACGAACTCGACGCGCTCCACGGGCAGCTAAAGGAACTGATCGCCGATGCGTCGAAGGACGTCATCCTCGTCGCCGGGCACAATTCTCTGCAGTACTTTGGTGACCGGTACGGTGTGACAGTTCAGGCCCTCACGAACGTCTCGCCCGACGATCGGCCGACACCTCGGGACATAGAACGTGCACAGGAGGTCATCGACACGCACGGTCTGGAGTACATCTGTGCGGACCCGCTCGAATCACAGCAGGCCGCAAACCAACTCGTCGAGGAAACCGATGCCAAAGAGGTACTGCCGTTGACTGCGATGCCGGGACTAACCGACGAGTGGGAGAGCGAGGACTGGGGATACGTCGACGTCATGGAAAACGTAAACCTTCGGACGCTCGAACGCGCACTGGACGCATAATGGCACTTCTTGAAGTGAGCGACGTCACGTTCTCCTACGGCGACCGTCCGGTCGTCGACCGTGTGTCGCTCGAGGTCAAGTCGGGCGAGTTTCTCGGTCTGGTCGGGCCCAACGGGTCGGGAAAAACGACGCTGCTCGAACTGATGATCGGATTGCGCCGCCCCGATAGCGGGACCGTGACGCTGTTTGGCGACCCGGCACACAAGTCCAAGAACGGCGAACGGATCGGGTTCGTCCCGCAGGACGTAACCAACACCAAAGGAGAGATGCCGATAACCGTTCGAGAGGCTGTCCGGATGGGCAGATACCCGCACAAACTGACGGGACGGTTCACACAGGACGACCGCGACGCTATCGACACCGCGTTGCGACGGGTCGAAATTGCCGACCTCGCCGACCGGCGTATCGGTCGACTCTCGGGCGGGCAACGCCAGCGAGCGTTCATCGCCCGCGCTCTCGCTTCGGAGGCAGATCTCCTCGCACTGGACGAGCCGACCGTCGGCGTCGACGCCGAGTCCCGTGAGGCGTTCTACGATCTCCTCCACCAACTGAACCAGGACGGCATCACGATAGTTCTCATCGAACACGACATCGGTATCGTCACGACACACGCTTCGGAGATCGCCTGTCTCAATCGGGAACTGTTCTTCCATGGCGACCCGGAGACGTTCGTCGAAACTAACGCACTGGCAGATGCATACGGCGGCTCCCAGTCCGTTGTCCACCACCAGCACTGATGATCGTGGCCATCCTCTCCCGATTCATCGCCTTGCAGTCACTCGACCGCAGCATCGGGTTTGTCCTCGACGACCTGTGGGGGACAGTGCTCGATATCTTGGCTGCTCTCACGGGGATCGATATGTTGGGGTCCCCGTTCATGCAACGAGCCTACTTGGCCGCGATCTGTATCGCGGTCATCGGCCCCCTCGTTGGGAGCTTTCTGGTCCACCGAGAGATGGCGATGATCGGCGATACGCTCGCACATTCGGCGTTTGCCGGCGTCGCTGCGGGACTGTTCGTTAACGCCACGTTTGGAATTGTGGTCGCACCGCTACTGACCGCATTGCTTGTTGCCGCTATCGCCGCACTACTCGTACAGACGCTCGTCGACTACGCTGGTGCGTATCGCGATACGTCACTGGCTATCGTGTTGACGGGATCGTTCGCGGTCGGAAGCGTGCTCATCACCGCGACTGACGGCGGAATTGCCGTCGGCATCAACGCATACCTCTTCGGTTCGCTTGCGACCGTCTCCCGGGTGAACGCTGCGATACTGCTGGTAATGAGTGTGATCGTGACCCTCGCCGTCGCTGTCGCGTATCGACCATTGGTCTACGTCACGTTCGACGAGACCGGCGCCCGTGCCGCTGGCCTGAACGTCACTCGTTACAACCAGCTACTGGCCGTGTTGACGGCCGTTGTCGTCGTCGGGGCAATGCAGATCATGGGCGTCATCCTGGTCGCCGCGATGCTCGTGATCCCCGTCGCGGCAGCGACTCCCGTTCGCGGATTCAAGCGATCGATCGGGGCAGCCGTCTGTGCCGGCCTTCTCGCCACGACTGCCGGTGTGACACTGTCGTATCTGTACGATGTCGCCGCTGGCGGGACGATCGTCATCGTCGCCATCGGTATCTACGCAGTGGCGAAGGTCGGCGTTCGGGCCCGTCAAAACGTGTTACGCTGGCAACGAACTCACACGAAATCTGTGTCCGTATCGGGGACTGTCAAACCGGACGGCGGAGACGACGACGAATGAACGCCCGCTCGGGACCGACGGCCGGCAGTCACCGATCCGTCGCCGTCAATCGTCGCCGGGGACCTCGCCGTCGCTAAGCGAGGCGTCTGGCTCGAAGACGAGACTCGGGTCCAGATCGTTGAGCGGTTCGCCCGCCCGGACCCGGTCGGGCCAGTCGTGGTTGGCAAGCGCACCGGTCCCGAGAGTGATCAGGTCGGCACCATCTGCCACCGCTGCTCGCGCGTTCTCCGGGTCCCCGAGGCTCCCGTTAGCGATCACAGCCACATCGTCGTCGACATGCTCGACCGCTAGTTCTGCGAGCGTGTGGTCTGTGTCTGGCACTTCCGCGACAGTCGCGTCGCCGCCGGTGACGTGAACGTAATCGGCACCGGCATCCGAGAGCGCGTCGAACAGCGCGGCGGCGGTCGCCTCGCCGTCGGGCCAGACCCGCTCCTCGTCGGTGACGGCCGCCTGCGAGGCGCGGACACCGACGACGAAGCCATCGGGCGTGGCGTCGTCGATGGCGGCGGTTACCTCGGCGGGGAAGCGAGCGCGGGCAGCCGGCGACCCGCCGTACTCGTCGTCGCGGTCGTTGACCAGCGGATCGACGAACTCGTGGAGGAGGTAGCCGTTGGCCGCATGGAGCTCGATACCGTCGAAACCGGCCTCAACCGCGCGCTCTGCCGCAGCGACGAACCCCTCCTTCACTTCGGCGAGCCCTGCATCGTCGAGTGGTTCGGCTTCGGGGAACTCCCCGGACCCGCCGTATAGCTCCGCCATCTCACCCGGCGGGCGGTACGGCGAGGGCGCGACGGGGTCGTACCCGTAGCGGTTGCCCTGTGCCTGCGCCCCAGCGTGCATCAACTGTGCGAAGATCGGGCTGCCTTCCGCGTGGACGGCGTCGACGACCTGCTCCCAGGCCGCTGCCTGCTCATCGGTCGCCAGGCCGGGTTGGTTGCGGTAGCCCTGGCTGTGGGTCGTATCCGGGTGGACGCCCTCGGTGACGAGAAACGAGAAGCCCCCGCGAGCGAAGGAGGCGTAGTAGCGGGCCATCCGGTCGGTTGCGTGGCCTTCGTCGGTCGCGCTCGTGCGCGTCATCGGCGCGAGACCGACGCGGTTGTCGAGGCTGTGTCCGTTCAGTTCGAACTCATCGAACAGTGGGTCCTCAGTCATCGGGTTCCCATACCGCGGTCGGAAATATAACCGGACGGCGGATGTGCACGCTCCACCGCACAGTGTATGCGGTATCACACCCTATACTCCGCTCCGTCACCGTACTCCTGGGTCTGATCTGTACAGGTAGCACGCGCTGCGCTCGTCGACAGACACCGCTTGGCTCTCTCCAGCCTCTGGTGACTTCTCTCGGCGTAGCTCTCGACATGTCTTTCGAGAGCGGAGGGTGCCTTCATCCCTGGCATCGAGATGCATCGATAAGGATCTGAACGGCTATGAGCAGTGGAAAACCCTCGAAAAACAGGCCTGATTTCCCGAGTCGAACTGAACGGAGCCGGTCGACGGATTCAAGCTTCGAGCTGCCTCAAACGTTTCCAGAAACGATCTGAGCGACGCGCTCTCGGTCGAAGAGCGTTGCGTCTTCGAATGCGTCGGGATAGATCGCTTTCGCCGCCAGTTCGGTGTGATAAAAGTTGATTATCGGTCCTTGATCGAGGTAGCCAGCGCTGTAGACGGCGTCGTTTTGCACTGCCTGTATATTGCTGGTGACCGAATGATCCTGCAGGGGGGCAACGACCTCGTTCCTGAATTTGGATTCGGATACCCCTCCGTAGTTGCGTACCAGTATCGCTTCGGGATCGATTTCGAGCAGCGCTTCCGGACCGAGTGTGCCATCGTCGGAGTAGCTGTAGTGGCCCACGTCTGTCTCGGCAAGTGCGCCGCTTAGACCGAGATCACGCCACTGTTTGGTGCTGACCCCACCATCGTCAATTCGGAAGGGGTAGAACGAGGTCCCGGACTTGCCGGCTGGGTAGACGAGCAGGGCAGTTGGTCGCTGGTCGGCTGGTGGCAGTCGCTCTTCGATTGTTCCGAGCATCTGCTCGTGGAGTTCGACGAACGCCTGGTATCGGTCCTTAGCCTGGAAAACCTCGGCCATCAACTCGAACGCCTCATAGAGACTGTAGTAGCGATAGTCGTGCCAGTCGTCGCTGTGACGACGGATGAAGCTCCCGAAAAAGGGACCGAGGTTGGTCGCGACTTCATCGATATCGGCCTGGTCCCAGCCATACCAGAGTTTCAGTATGTGCGGATCGATGAAGTGGGCGTCGGCGTCCATGTCATAGAACAGCTCTTTATCGACATCACCACTGACGAGATCGACGATTTCGTCCTGGTCATGCGCCACTCCAGGCAGCGCGTCGAAGGCTTCGTTCGCGTAGCGGTCGTGGTTCTGGATTCCAAGCGTCTGTCCGCCGCCGAGCGCAAACGCCATGTCCGCGAAGGTCGGCAGGAGGGCGGTCCATTGCTCAGGAGGGTCCGCGAACCCGACATTCCCCATCGGCTCCATACCAACAGTATAGCTGTTTTTATCGCCGCTTTCTCCATCGGACGTTGCGGTGTGAGTACCATCGCTCCCCTGTTTCGGGGTCGAGGTGGTGTTACTACTGCCATCTTGCCCAGAATCCGAAGAAGCACCACCCAGACATCCCGCAACGAAGGTACCGCCAATCACACCACTCACTCCCAAGAACTCTCGTCGTGTTGGTTCGACACGTCGCATAGCTCTAGATTTTAGGTAGGCCTAAAATAGTTTTTGAAAGTCGACAGCAAGTGGAGCGTTCACCCGGGTGGGTCCAGACCCTGCCCGGAGACAATCCGGAAACGGCGTGCCGACTCTTTCGACGAGGATAGTCAACACGGCATCCACAGTGACGACCGGCGTGACGCGTGGTTAGGGGTCCTCGAAACGTGGGTCGGGGCGGAGTCACGAGAGATACTAGACGCTGGCTGTGGAACTGGCGTTATCTCGCTTCTGCTCGCGTAATTGGGCCACAACGTAACGGACACCGATCTTTCAACAGAGATGCTCGACCGTGCGCGAGAGCAGGCACACCGACACGGTGTATCAATTGATTTCCACGAGGGAAACGTCGAGAACCATTCGTTCGAAGACAACGCGTCCGATGCAGTGACAGCCCGATACCTCATCTGGACTCTGCCGAAGCCCTCGAAAGCCCTCCGAGAGTGGTCCAGAATCGTCCGACTGGACGGACATATCGTCCTCTTGGAAGGGCATTGGGACTTCGACGAACTGTGGGACGAGTACGAAGAGTTCCACGAGGAACTCCCGCTGTATCAAGAGCCAACACCGGCTGAACTGACTGACTTCCTCTCAGAACAGGGACTTGCGCAGGTACGGTGTGACCCCTTGTCTGACCCGGTTTTGTGGGGCGAAGCGATTGACTACGAAACGTATGTCCTTCGAGGAGTTGTTTCCACGTAACACCATATAGGGACGATTCGAAACTGGAATCGAGTTATCGTTTGGATGAGCGTCATTCTCCCGTCGAATAGCCACTCTCAGCTGTAGGACTACCGAGCCTGACACGCTGCTTGATAACAATTAGAATCTCCCTCCACAACTTAGCGCGTATATGCCGGTATATTTGCTAGTATAAATATAAAAACTCCGAAAGTATTTATAGGATCCCCATATATGGTCCCATCTCTACACACTTATATCTGTACTGCGGATATACCTTCGTTTATTATGGTCAGGTCAGTATAAACCCGGATGGGAAAATGGATGCATACTATATTCGAAAGTACTGAGCAGGAGCGACCGACAGCAGGCTGGGCTCCCCCTCTTTTCAGCAGACTACCGGGTTTGCCCACAGTGACGGACAACGAGCTACGGGCACAGTTCGTTCATCCTCGGGCGTCAGTCGGCTCGATGGTCCTGCATGTACGCATCGAGCTTGTCCGCGATTATGTGGGCGAACGCGTCGTCGTTGATCGCGGCCTCGGACTCGATACGTTCGACCGTCTCATCGAGATGTGAACGGAACGCATCAAACAGTGCCGCGTCGGCTTCGGGGTCGTCGAAAGCCGCTCCGTCTTCATCGAGCATCGAAACACCACCGAGCGGTAGTGCGAGTGCCGCCGGCCCAGTCGCGGCGTTCAGTTTCTCCGCGATGATCCGGCCGAGTTCGGCGTTCTCGTCCGGCGTCGTTCGCATCAGCGTCACCTGTGGGTTGTGGACGTGGAAGGTGCGCCCGTCGAACTCGTCCGGAACGGAGTCACGCGGCCCGAAGTTGACCATATCGAGTGCGCCGGGGGCGACGACCTGCGGGATTCCTTGCTCGGCCGCAGCATCGAGTCGGTCGGGGCCGGCGGACAGCACACCGCCGACGAGTTCGTCGGCCCACTCCGTCGTCGTCACGTCGAGGACCCCGTCGATGACACCCTCCCGGATGAGGTTCTCCATCGCCCGACCGCCAGTCCCGGTCGCGTGAAAGACGATGGTCTCGTATCCTCTGTCTTCCAGCACCTCGCGCGCCGCTTGCACGCACGGTGTGGTGACGCCGAACATCGTTATTCCGATGGTCGACTTATCGGACAGTTCCACGCCGGGGTCGTTGGTGACCATGCCGACCATCGCGAGCGCGGCGTTGGCGATGACCGTTCGAGAGAGCTGATTCAGCCCCTCGATGTCGGCGACAGAGTACAGCATCGCGATGTCGGTGGCGCCGACGTACGGTTCGGTGTCGCCAGAGGCCATCGTCGAAACCATGAGTTTCGGGACGCCCACGGGGAGCGCACGCATCGCACTCGTCGAAATAGACGTGTTTCCCGATCCGCCGAGTCCGAGGATTCCATCAAGCGTCCCCGCGTCGTGGAACTTGGTCGCGATGGCCGCTGCGCCATCGCCCATGACTTCCATCGCCGCACCGCGGTCCCCGTCTTCCCGGAGCGTAGCGAGGGACGATCCACCGGCCTCTGCCACCTCGGCGGCGGTGGTGTCCGGTTCGATTTCCGGGTCACCCATCACGCCGACGTCCATCAGGTGGACATCGACGCCCTGGGCCTGGATGATGTCGCGTGCGAAGCCGATTTCTTCGCCTTTCGTGTCGAGTGTGCCGACGATGACGACGCTCATTGCGGCCACCCCGTTCGTGTCGATCGAATCATGAGATAGTCATGTCCTTGAACTCGCGTGCCTGCTTTTCGATAGCGTCCTCGGTGGCCAGGCGCTCGATGCTGGAAGCGCCGAAGAAGCCGACGACCCCATCGGTGTTGTCCAGCACGTACTGGGCGTCATCGGGCCAGGCGATGGGACCGCCATGACAGATGACCATTACGTCGTCGTTGACGCTCTTGGCGGCATCGTGATGCGCTTGTACGCGCTCGGCTGCTTCATCGAGAGTTAGGGCGGTCTCAGCACCGATATCGCCCGATGTGGTCAGCCCCATGTGCGAAACGATGACGTCAGCACCGGCCTCGGTCATTTCGCGAGCCTGTGATTCGTTGAACACGTAGGGACAGGTAAGCATGCCCTGCTCGCTAGCTTCCCGGATCATCTCGACCTCCTTGTCGTAGCCCATTCCCGTCTCTTCGAGATTTTTCCGGAAGGAGCTGTCTTCGTCGATCAGGCCGACGGTGGGGAAGTTCTGGACGCCCGAGAACCCGCGGCGGCGGAGGTCTTCGATGAACACGTCCATCTCGCGGAACGGGTCTGTCCCGTTGACGCCTGCCAGTACCGGCGTATCCTCGACAACCGGCAAGACCTCTTGGCCCATCTCAAGGACGATTTCGTTGGCGTCGCCGTAGGAAAGCAGGCCCGCCAGTGAGCCGCGCCCGTTCATCCGATACCGGCCCGAATTGTAGATGATGAGGAGGTCGACCCCACCACGTTCGGCGAATTTCGCCGAGATCCCCGTCCCCGCCCCCGCACCGATAACTGGTTGGTCGTCCTGTACAGTTGATTCTAACCGCTCTAGGGACTCTGTTCGTGCGAACTCCATGATACACTGTGTAAATCAATTGAATCCCTAATCAAGATTGGGGTTCAGAACGGATAACTCACTGGCTCTGTTCGCTCCCTCAACCCAGTCAGTCGTCTGGAACCACCACCGTTCCCGACCCAATCACAATATTTAATATATCTTGCTGTACGATACCATACGTTATGGCAGCAGACCAGCGGTTCGTCCAGCCAGACGACGTCGAGACGATCCAGCTAGACTGGGGAACTCTGAAGTGGATGAACACCCCCGATGTCACCGGTTCCGAGGGATTCAGTGCCGGTGTCGTGATCCTCGAACCAGGAAAGGGCCACGAGCGACACACCCACCCTGAGAGCGAAGAGATACTCTACTTCCTCAGCGGAGAGGGCGAACAGACCGTTGCAGACGAGGAGCGGTCCGTTAGCGCGGGCGAGATGGTGTACATTCCTAGCGGCGTCGAACATAGCACGATCAACACATCCTGGGAACCGCTTCGGTTCATCGCCGCCTACTGCCCGCCCGGACCGGAAGCCGAGATACGCGATCTCGACGAGGCGACGGTTTTCCCGCCGGGTGAGATCCCGGACACGTAGCCAGACACGAGCCACAGGTAGTCGGAACCGAGAAACAGACAGCGCCGTAGCGTGTCCCGCTCGCCGTTCGTGATTGTCGAAGCCACATACTGGTCGCTACTCGACGGCGTACACCGTCGCGTCGGTTCCCCCGAAGTAGAGAACGCCGTCGACGAGCGCCGGACTGGAGCCGACGCCGCGACTCCCGACCTCGAAGAACCACTCCTCGTCACCGCCGGTCGTGAGCGCGTGTATCCCGACGTTCTCGCCCTCTGTCTGTCGATGACTCCCGACGTAGAGGTGGTCGTCAGTCACGACTGGACTGCTGCCGACCTCCAGGGCTGGTGTTTCGAAGGCCCATTCCTCCGTGCCGTCCGTTCGGTCGAAACGGAAGACTTTGGCGTGGTTCGTCGTTGGGTCGTCGAGCGTGTTGTACGGTGTATGGCCGACGTACACGCCCGCTTCGTCGACGGCCACGGACCCCGAGATGTACTTGCCGGCCGTGTCTGTGAGCCACTCCTGGTCCCCGGTTTCCGCATCGACGGCGTGGACGTTCCCGTTCCAATCGGTGATGTACACTGTTCCGTACGCGAAGGCCGGACTCGACCAGATCATATCTCGGGTGTCGTAGGTCCACTCGACGACCCCTGACGCGGGAGTCAGTGCGTACAGGGTCCCGTCCGACGCACCGATATACACGAGTTCGTCGGTGACTGCCGGGCTACTCACCACTTCGTTGCCGACCTCGTACCGCCAGTTCGTCTCCCCTGACGCGGCGTCGAGCGAGTAGATCCAGCCGTTCTCCGGAACGTCGGTCTCGTCGGCGTACCACGCACAGGCGAGGTTGTGACAGCCGACCCCGATGAAGACCGACCCGTCCCAGACCGTCGGACTGCCACGGATCAGCCCGTCGAACGCCCGGGACCACTTTTCCGTTCCGTCCGCGGCATCGACAGCGTACAGGCGCTTGTCGTAGGACCCGACGTAGACCGTCCCATCGTCATAGGCCGGCGTCGCTTCGATCCGGTGTTGTGTCGGGAACGTCCACGCTTCGGTCCCCGTCTCGGCATCGAGCGCGTACACCGAATTGTCCGTACTGCCGATGTAGACGGTTCCGTCGGCGACGATTGGGCTCCCCCAGAACGGGCCGTCGGCGTCGTAGGTCCACTTGACTGACGGACTCGACCCGGGAGATGCGGTTCCACCAGTGTAGCCGGTGTTGAATCGACCCCCCCGAAACGACGGCCACGACGTGACCGGCTCTGAGACCGGGTGGTCTGTACGCACGGTTCCCGGACGCTGACAGCCTGTGGCGACGGTGACCGCGGCTGTCGAGATCGAAGCGAGAAACCGCCGACGGGTTCTGTCCACCATCTCTCCTGTCTTTTTGCGCCAAGAAAATAATGCTGTCGGGTGGCTCCCTGATGGCGGGTCCAAGCCCACAGCGACCACCGCCGTCAAACGACGAGGTACTCGTCGAGGTCCTTGTTTTCGAGTTGTTCGACCGACCCTCGATAAACGATGTCGCCCTGGTCGAGAACGTATCCACGGTCCGCGATTCGGAGCGCCTCGCGGACGTTCTGCTCGATGAGCAGCACTGTCAGCCCCTGGTTGGCGATCTCGTCGATGGAGTCACCGACCGTCTTGACGAGCTGTGGAGCCAGTCCCTCTGTCGGCTCGTCCAGCAACAACAGCTTCAGATCCGGTAAGCGGAGCGTCCGCGCGATCGAGAGCATCTGCTGTTCGCCGCCCGAAAGGGTTCCGGCCGCCTGTCCTCGCCGTTCCTCTAGCCGGGGAAACAGGTCGTAGAGCTCCGCGAGCGTCATCGTACTGTCGTCGCCACCGAGTCCGCCGCGGCGAATCGTATTCCACCAGCCCCGCGTGATCTTGGACATTTCGAGGTTCTCCTCGACGGTCAACCCGGTGAACAGGCGACGTCCTTCGGGAACGACGCCGATGCCACCCATCGCGATGTCGTCGGCCGGCCATTCCGTGATGTCCGTCCCGTCGAACCGGATCGTTCCGGACCGGACTTCAGGCGGTTCTGTGCCGGCGATACTCCGGACAGTGGTGGTCTTTCCGGCGCCGTTCCGTCCGAGGAGCGTGACGACCTCGCCCCCTTCGATAGTGAGCGAGACGCCACGGAGGATGTGACTCGGCCCGTAGTAGGCGTGGACGCCGTCCAGCTGCAGCAGGCTCACTCCGCTTCACCTCCGCCGAGGTAGGCTTCCCGAACGGCCGGATGCTCGCTAATCTCTTCCGGCGTTCCTTGCGCGATCAGTTTCCCCTGATGGAGTGTGAAGATGCGGTCAGAGACGTCGAAGACGATGTCCATGTCGTGCTCGACGAGGAATATCGTCATGCCCCAGTCAGTCAGGAGATCGCCGATGAGGCTCACCGTCATTTCGGTCTCCGTGGGCGACATCCCGGCCGTCGGCTCGTCCATGAACAGCAGGTCCGGGTCGGTCGCGAGCCCGATGGCGACTTCCAGTCTACGCTTGTCCCCGTAGGGAAGCGACTTGGCGTCCATCTCGGCCTTCGAGTCCAGGTCAATCGTCTGTAAGATTTCGTCCGTCTGCTCTTGCACCGCCTCGAAGGAGTCCCGGCGACGGAGGAAGTTGATCTTGAATGACCCGTGTTCGGCCGCGAATGACGCGACCTGGATGTTCTCACGGACCGTGAGGTCGGGCAGGATCGACGCGGTCTGGAACGACCGGCCGACGCCGAGTTGGGCGATTTCGAACGGCTTCATCCCGACGAGGTCGGTCCCCGCGTAGTAAACATCGCCCCGTGTCGGCGACAGTTGCCCCGTTATCGTGTTGATCAGCGTCGACTTGCCGGCACCGTTCGGTCCGATGAGCGACACCAACTCTCCCTCCTCCACGGCGAGGTCGACGTCATCGAGTGCCGTGAGCCCGCCGAACTCCTTGGTCAGCCCGCGCGTTTCGAGCAGCGCCATCACCGCTCACCCCCGGTCGACACCAGGTTCGTGATCCGCCGTTTCGTTTTCGCCAACAGCGCCTTCGGATCGCGGAGTGCCCCGGTGAAGTCCGTGAGCATTCCCCAGATTCCGTCGGGATAAGCCCACACGACGGCCGTAAAGGAGAGTGCCAGCAGGAGCAGCCAGTAGTCCCCGAGCATCGGAAACCCGTTGACGATGCCCTTGAAGTAGAAGAAGACGAACGTTCCGATAACCGGGCCGGCGAGCGTTCCCAGCCCGCCCAGAACGGTCATCACGACGATGTCGCCGCTGACAGACCAGTAGAGCCGTTCGACGCCGGCGAACTGCGTGTTGACGGCCATCAGGCCGCCGGCGAGTCCTACGATTGCCGCCGAAAGGAGGAACGCCGCGAATTTGTAGCGCCAGACATCGAGTCCCACGACCGCCGTGCGCGTCTCGTTTTCGCGGATCGCTCTGAAGATCAGCCCGTACGGCGACTTTCGGATCCGTGTGATGAGCGCAACGACGGCGACAAAAAAGATCCCAATGAAAATGTAGAGATTGTTCACCAGGAACATACCGATGAGGCCGCCGTATTCGTGCTCCAGATCGACGAGCCCCAGGAGCGGCACACGCGGGACGTCGAGCCCGTTTATCCCCTTCGTTATCTCGACCAGTGGTTCCCGAGCGAGGAAGTAGAGGAACTGAGCGATGGCCAGCGCGACGATGGAGAAGTACACGGTATGCAGACGCAGCAGTATCAGCGCCGAGACCACACCGAGGGCAACCGCAGCCAGTGTGCCGGCCAGCACCACGACGAGTGGGTCGTTGTAGACGTGAATCGCGAACAGCGCTGCGGCGTAGCTCGACGTGCCGAAGAACATGGCGTGTCCGAACGAGAGGAGCCCCGTCTGACCCAACAGGAGGTTGAAACCGAGGGCGAAGATCGACCAGATGAGTATCGTCACGGCGAGTCCGTGATACCCCCTGAGAACGTCCGAAACGACTGGTGCACGGCCGAACGTGTACGAGAACAGGAGCACGAACAGTACCGACGACAGGAAGACGAACCGTTCGGTGTGTTTGATCTGGTTCCACGTCTCCCAGCTGACAACTGTCGAGTCACCGGTCACGCTGTTGCGGATCGTGTCGATGCTCATTGTCCGATCTCCGTCGATGGGTAGATCCCGTTCGGTCGGAGCGTCAGAACCACGATAGCCAGCAGATAAATACTGGCCCGAGTCATACTCGGGACGAGTTCAGTGGCCGTCGCGAAAAAGAGGCCGGCGAGGAGCGCGCCGACTACCGTCCCCCTGAGACTGCCGACGCCGCCCATTATCACGATAACCAGCGACGGGATGATGATCTCCATCCCGATACCGGAGGTAACGTTAAACAGCGACCCCCCGAGGACGCCTGCGAGACCCGCATACGCGGACCCGACTGCGAATATCAGCAGAAACGGGCGGCCGACGCGGATCCCGAGCATCTGGGTCATCTCCGAGTCCTCGGTCCCGGCACGCACTGCAAGCCCGTAGTCGGTGTATCTGAAGAACGCGAAGATGGCGACGATGAGACAGAGCGTCAGCACAACGACCAGTACACGGATCGTCGATGCCGCGCTCATCCCGGGCGGTGTGCCGATAGCGGGGAGCGATATCGCGCCCGTGAGCCATTCGGGACGGGGATAGATCGTCCCCGTCCGACCGAAGATGATAGCGACGAACTCCTGGGCGGCGATCAGGATTCCGAACGTCACCAACAACTGGTCGAGCAAGTCGCGTTCGTAGAACGGCTTCGCGATGAACCGCTCCATGACGATCCCGAGGACGAAGACAATGACCGGGGTCAGTATCAGGGCCGGGATGAACCCCCAGCCCAGCCCGACTTGGCCCGCATCGCCCAGGAGCCCGCCGTACTGTTTGCTCGACGCGATGAGGAGTCCGATGTACGCACCCGCGAGGTACAGCACGCCATGGGCCATGTTCACGTACTTGAGCGAGCCGAACACGATAGACAATCCGACCGCAACGAGCAAGTACAGGGACGCGACGCTCAGCGCGATGAACAGGAATCCGACGATACCGTCGATACTCATCTCTGCCACCTCTGTACAGGTGTGGTTATCCGTCTCATACTGTGTGGGATTGGTACTGATTTCATCGAGTCTGTTGATGTTCTGTTTCGGTGGGTTCTGATGGGAAACTCTCGCGTTACTGTGGGAGACACCGTTCGTCGACGAGCACCGCAGTCGGGGCACGACGGGGCTCGATGTCCAGTGATGGCTCTCCGTCCACGGACCGCGTTCGTTCCAGCGCGTCTGTCGCTATTCGTCTCCGTATGGGTTCTCATCCATCGCGCAGTTAGACGCCGGGAAGGCGCTGCACTCGTAGACGAGTGGGTCGGTCGTTTCGACGATCTCCGTCCGGATACCGAGTTCCTCGGCGCGGTCGTCACCGACGCCCCGCACGAGATACCACGGTCGCTCGACCTGGTGGTCACAGGTCCGATACGCCGCATCGCCCCACGCGAGGCTCCATTCGAATTCTTCGAGCGTTCTGACCACTGTCGGTGGATGGAACGTGCCGGCCTCCTCGACAGCGGCCGCGTAGACCAGCATCGATTCGTAGGTATGCAGCGAACTCTGGTTGGGTGTCTCACTGTACTCCTGTCGATACGATTCGACGAACGCCTGGCTGGGCTCGTTGTCGGCGTTGGGGTTCCACGGTTCCATCCCGAGAACACCCTCTGCGTCCGCACCGAGTGGATCGAGAGTGAACGCGCTGACGTGTGGGATGATGACGTCGATGTCGTCGGTGAGGCCGGCGTCGCGCAACTGTGCGAGACCGCTGGCAGCAAAGTTCCCGAAGCTGGAGAAGTACAGCGTGTCAGCCCCGGAGTCTTCGAGTGCCTGTATCTGGGAACTGTGGTCGGTCTCCCCCTCCGCGATAGCGGCCCCGCCGGCGTCCTCCCATGGACCTTCTTCTGTGAGGTACTTGCGAGCGGCGTCGCGGTTGGACTGCCCGTAGGAGTAATCTATATAGATGTGGAACAGGGAACGGTCCTCCCCGAGCACTGACGGCGCAGCCTCACCCATCGCCATCCCGATAATCTCCGCGTGGAACGTCGGATGGAAGTAGTAGCGTGAACAGTTCTCACCGGATATCCCCGCAGAGGTGGAGTTCCCGCCCATGAACGGCACTTTCTCACGCTGGGCGACGTTCTGCATCGCCATCGTGACTGTACTGGACATGCCTCCGGTCCAGAACTGGATGTTGTCCCGCTGGATCATCCGTTCGATGTTGTCCTGGGCGGTGTCAGCGCTCCCGGCGGTGTCGGCTTTCGTCGGCTCGATTTCGGACCCCAGGATACCGCCGCCGTCCAGACGGTCCCAGTAATCGACGAGGCCACCCCCATCGTTGAGATGCTTGACCGCCAGGTCGAACCCTTTCTCCTGGTCCTGACCGTCGGGACCCAACGCACCCGATGTCGGGCCGTTGAACCCGATAGCGACCGTGTCCCCCTCGGGTGGGAAGTTCCCGATGGCCTCGTACTCGCTCCCTCCATCGCCACCACCGCTGCTGTCTCCGTTACCACTGCTGTCTCCGTTACCGGTGCTGCCTCCGTCCCCACCGGAACAGCCGGCGAGACCGGCGGCGATACCAGCGGTCCCGATCGCTTTCAGATAGCTTCGCCTGGACCCGTCCATCGATTGTGCATCTCTAGTCATGTTTGGAACGTCCATGAAGGGATCGTATAACCAAATATTTAAAACTTTTGCTATATTAATGATGTTGAATACGTTGTGCCCCTGATCTGGCCCGCTGCCGAGCCGTTGCTGTGCGAGTTATCCACAATCAATCATTTTATTTCCGCGTTCATTTCCCGGCCACTTCCGGCTGGCAGCAAACCGGCCATGGAACGTTCGATCCACTCAAATATTCACATAATGTGAATACGCCTGTTCAGCATCGGTCTCAAATAACCGGTTCTGGAGCGACAGCGGTCCGAGGCGTAGCTATGCGGGCAACTGTTCGCATAATACGATGAAAGATTGTGGAAATTCGGTTACTATTCCTGATCTACCCCCATCTAACAGACGTACATACGTTATTCCAGTCAACGGCCGCGTGGGTCACAGCAAAGAGTGACCGGCTACGCTGAGAGTGTGGATTCCAGTGATGTTACGGCATCGAGCAGTTGTTCACCCAATTCGTGGTTGATGCGAGTTCTATCGACTCGATACTTCGGGCCGCCCACGCTCAATCCTCCGAGAACAGTCCCGTCGTCGCGATGGATGGGTGCTCCGACGGCGACCAGACCGGGGGCGAACTCCTCGTCGACGATGCCATAGCCGCGATCAGCGGTCTCCTCCAGTTCGTCAAATAGCCGCTCTCGGTCCGTGATCGTGGCTTCGGACTCCCGTGGCAGCCCCCACTTGTCGAGTATACGTTCGACTCGGTTCGAGTCGAGTTCCGATAAGATGGCCTTTCCAGCGGCCGTATTGTGGAGGTAGTACTCCGAACGGTAGTCGGCTTCCCCGTCCGCAGTCGCCGTGTTACCTGAGGTCCCGTGGAACAGCAGCAGCCGACCGTGTTCAAAGATGGTGAAGTTCGCTTCCTCCCCTGTGGTCTCAGCTAACTCCTCCAGGACAGAACTGACGCGTTCGCGGTTGGGATACCGGGATTTGACCTTCTCACCCAGTAGTGCCACCCTGAAGCTCACGGTATACGTTCCATCCGTTTTTACCAGATACCGACTGTCACGAAGCGTGTCGAGATGGCTGAGAATCGAACTCTTCGGACTGTCGACCATCCCATCGAGTTGGGCAAGCGTGAGTCCGTCGTGCTCTAAAATCAGCGTGAGAACCTTCAGAGACGTCCGGGTCGTCTTGAGAGTCCGTCGTTCGGTGTTCTCTATCATACACTGTCAATACTGCGCCGCTTTGTTAACTATTTCCATAATGTGAACCGCACGATTTGCTCCTTTTCTTCACATTATGTGAATACAGATCGTAAGAACTGCCGCCAATCAGTCGTCGGTCGCAGGTGAATCAGCGCTCCGGAGTGCCGAAATGGTATCTTCCTTGATCATTATCTCCCGAGTGGATGGGTCGTGTGCACTGCCCGAATCGAACTGCAGGAATGATGGACCACTGCGCCGTTCTGAACGCCCCACAGGCACGCCACACGAAAGTTTTTATCCGACAACTGTGTGAGTTGTGTACAGAAACATGGGCGATCCACGAGAGCGACAGTCGGTGGAGTCGCTGAACAGAGAGCGGTGTCTGGAACTACTGTCGAGCTTTCAGCGGCTCACTGGCGTTGGCGTGTGGTCGCATAATGTGGTGACAGAGGAGACGTGGTGGAGCCGGCAAGCCAAGGAAGTCCACGGGATAGATCCGACCCAGCGACTCTCTTTCGCCGACCTCGTCGCCCGATACACCGATACCGACGAAGCGGAAGTGTTGCGGTTATTTACCGAGGCGATTTCGGATGGTGAACCGTTCACCGTCGACGTAGCCCTGACCGGAGCGGGAACGACCGAGCGGTCGATCAGGATACGTTCCGAGCCGCGTCGATCAGCGGACGGGAAGCTGTGGTTGTATGGAACCGTCCAAGACATTACTGACGTGAAGCGGCGCGAACAACGAATCGAGGTGCTCCGGAAGACGAGCCAAGAGCTCCGGTCCGCGAGTTCACGTCAGGACGTGGCGGAGATCATCGCCGACGCCGCGAAGAACATTCTCGGGCTAGTCAACACGACGGTTCGCCTGGTCGATACGTCCAATGAACTGCTGCGGACGGTCGTCGCTACCGAGGAGTGCGTAGAGCGCGCCGGAGATCGGCCGGACTATTCCGTGGACGAGGAGACTCCCGCCGCACGAACGTTCCGAACGGGTGAGCCCGAACTTCACGCTGACCACGAACTGACCAACGACGACCACAACCGCGGCGACCTCCAGTCGGGACTGTACGTTCCAATCGGTGAACACGGCGTCCTCAGTGCCGGCGATGTCGTTGTCGACGCCTTCGCGGAGCACGACCTCGAAGCCGCCGGCCTCTTGGGCCAACTCGGTGCGGAGGCCATCACGCGTATCGGCTGGGTCAAGCGGTCGAGAGCAGTTTGAAATGCCCACCAAGTCGAAATGCGTACCGATTGAAACCGAATCCGCCCCAGAGAACGACCCGATATTACCTCAACACTGCAGTGAAAAACAGCGGTGTACCGAACCAACAGCGACAACAGGGTTCGGGATATCTCCCCGTGATAGATTTAGCCTTATAACTGGGACAGATGCGCTTAAATTATCTGAATCTGGATACTTATATCACACATCTACTAATATTTGTTGAATATTGTGTCCTTTTTGGAATATAAATATTTATTTGATACCGGACCGATCAAGAAATATTTAGGATAGAACTGAACACTCCTAAATAGACGTACATCTGTTATAACACACCCCATCAAAGCAAGGTTCGTAGATATCTGGCATGTTAGACGACCCTCTGGACGGAAAAGTGTCCAGAATCGGTCGAGGACGTCGCTATCACTGGCTATTGCCAGCTATTATTGATGGGCACCTGAGTGATTTGCGTGTGCCAGTCCGATACAAGAGGGTCTTGCTCTCGTACCTATGATTGTGGTCCGAGATACCCCCAGGCTTGCAGCCGGTCGCCGTCGCCGTCGATCCAGCGCTCCCCGATGTCGTCCCGGTAGTACAGGTTCGGGATGACGATGTCGTCGATGCGGCCGTACGCCTGCCGTCGGGCGGCCTGCATCGTTTCGCCCTTGCCCGTGGCGACGAGGGGCATCCCGCTCTCGCCAGCCACCCGCCACTGCCCGTCGGCTGCCGCTCCCGGTTCGCTGCTCTCGCCGGTCGCGCGTTCCGCGTCCGTAACGGGCACGCGCTTCGCGTCCTCGATGTGGATCCCCTCGCGGCTGTCGGACTCGAAGACGACCGCGGCGTTACGGGAGTTCTCGTCGTAGGTCTTCTCGTCGTTGAACGGGAACGGCGGGAGGACGACCCGAACCGCGATCTGGTAGCCGCGATGGACCTCCAGGCCGGGGTCGCGCCCGTTCGCCAGATCGAGGAAGAACTGGCCCGTCTCTGACTCGAAGGACTCCTCTTGCAGTGTGATCGTCGGATACCCGAACCGGGGCGTGAACTCCAGCGGGTAGATACCGGTGTCGTTGACGATACAGTTGAGATCGATACTGCCGATATAGCCCTCGTCGGCCAGCCACGCCTCTAGTTTGCCGAGCGTCTCCGTGAACAGTTCGTTCCGGCCCGCCCAGAACATCGAGGTCCCCATCTCGCCGGTCGAGGGGCCGATGTTGCCCGGGAACAGCTTCTTGTGCTCGAAGTTGAAGTTGACCGGCTCGATGAACGACTCACCGTTGAAGAAGCCACAGACGGCGACCTCGACGCCTTCGACTTTCCGCTGGAGTTGGAAGCCCTTCATCCGGTGACCCCAGGCCTTCTTGTAGGCCCTGAGCACGTCGACGATGTCGCTGCCGTCGTCCTCGTTGCCGACGTAGAGCAGCCGCTTGACGTTCTGGACTTCCCCGAGCGGTTTGATGACGTACGGTGCGGGGTTGTTCTGGACGAACTCGATTCCCTCGTCGAAGTCGTGGAAGATGTGGTGCTCGATGGTATTGACACCACAGTCGTCGAGTATCTCCATCGCGTAGCCGCGGTCTTCTTCGAGCGTATCCGTGTTCGGCGTCCCGCCAACGACAGCGTGGCCCTCTGTCCGGAGTTCCTGTGCAATCTCGCCGGTACCGATGTCGCTGCCGACCCAGATGTCGTCGAAGATGACGACATCGGCCCAGTCGAGGTCGCCCCGCCAATCGTCGGTTTTCGGCACGAACCCGTCGGCGATTTCCTGATCGCTGTCGGCCTCGATGTAGTACCGAACGTCGTGGCCTTCCTTCGAGACCTGCCAGGCGATGTCTCCGATGAGGGCCGCGTCCAGCGAACAGAAGAGGAAGTTTGCCATGGCACCGCTGGGAGCGGGCACGGGTAAACGTTGGCGGTCCTGTCGGCTGTAAGATGGTTTATCCACGTGACACCGCACCGTCCGGCTGACCGCGCGATAGCCACTGGCGCAGTTCCAATAATCCCGCTGCCGTGAGCCGAATCGTTTTAGTCCCCATCTGTAAACTTCTACGTATGACACGCGACGAACTCGCGTCCGCGAGTGAACTGCTCGAATCGGCGGCCGAAGACACTGCCAGCGACGAGGCGAGCGAACGCCTCGCCGAACTCGCCGATCAGCTCGACACCCTCGCGACTGACGACCATGGCCCGGACCACGGTCGACTCGCCCGCATCCAGTCGGCGCTCAACGATCTCAGTAGCGGCGACGCCGAAGACGCGGCGGACGCTATCGAGGACGCCGACGACGAGATCAACGAGTACCGGTCCGACCTCGAAGGCGTCTGAGGCGGGTCGCTACGACTCGGTTGCAGTCGCTCCGTCAATCGGCTTTATCCGGTGTTCCGCGTCGTTTTTTTCGTCCGAAGCCCGTAGTCGATAAATGACTTCGCGAGGCTCCGTGCCGCCGATGTAGGGACTCTTGGCCCCGTGAGAGATGCTATCGGTCGCTCCCGGCTCAAGGACTCCGTCGAACCGGTCGACGGGTGTGTAGGCGACGCGCGGACCGGTTCGGTTCAGCGCGATGACGTAGCGACCAGACACGTCGCCCGTGTTCGTGACTGTGATTTCAAGCGTCGGGTGGTCGCTTCCGTCGACGCGCTCCGGGCCGTCGAGCGCGATATCGAACGACGGCAGCGGGGCTTCGAGTCCCGCCTGAACCGCTTCCGGGGGCGTCCACTCGCCATCGGGCCAGGACAGTCGGGCGTCGCTGGCGGTCCCGGTTTCGGGGAGGGCAAAGACCAGCGGTCCACCGGACTCGGTGAATTGCCGGCCCCATTCGCCGTCGCGGTACAGCCCGTTTCTGAACTCTTCGGGGCTGTACGTCGAGCCGTCGAACCGGAACGAGAACGCGGTCCGGTCGACGGCCGGCCCCTCGACAACCGTTGTGAGCACGAGATACTGTCCGTCGGTCGACCCGACGCTGATGGAATCAGTGCCGGGGATCACAACTCCGGGCGTCACCACGGCGTCGGTAATCCTCACCGTTGTCGGCGGTCCGGTGGCCGTTTCGCTGACGGCCGGCGACGGGACCGGCGTCACCGTCTCGGCGTCGCCTGTATCGCTCTGACACCCAGCGCCAGCGAAAGCCAATCCACAGAGCGCCAGCACTCGGCGGCGGTACATAGCGTCGCGTTTCGTTGCTCGGGATAAATGCTTTCAGATGGGTCGGATTCCGTTTTGACCGACCGAACTCCGTATACCACTCCCCCCGCGCTCTGGGCCAGTATGCGCTGGTGCACTGTCAGCCAGTATCCGATTAAATGACATCTTAATTAATGTTTGTGGGTAACCAAAAGCTTTTGACATTTCCGGCACTTTCAGTCAGACGTATATCAGGTTAGGGAGATCGGGTGGCGGAACCGTCCCTACGTGGTGATATCAATGAGCAAATCAACGACGGGCCGAACGGCCCCTAAATCGATGCGTCACAAACAAATACTCGATGTAGCGGCTGAGAACCCTGAGGCTTCCATCGCTGAGCTCGCAGCCGAAGTGCCGAGTGCGACGGCGGAACTCGTCGAACGGGTACTCGAAGAACACGGCGATCCGGCCGAAGCGGGCGAGGAGGGCGAGAAGACCGAGACGAACGTATCCGACCAGTCACCGAGCGACCCACCGACGAATGCACAGTCGTATCCGGCCCCTGAAGACCTCTCGTCGGCCGAGCACGAGACGATCCGAGCGATTCAGAATCACCCTACCGCGTCCCAGCGGGATCTCGCGGAGAAACTCGGCGTGACTGCCTCGACGGTGAGCAACCGCGTCAACGGGATCGACGGGTTCGACTGGGCGAACCGCGAAGCGTTCGCAAACGCCGTGTTCAGCGATGAAGCGTCCGAGTCGGCGAACGTCTCGGGCGAGACTGAAAGCCAGGCATCCGACGGCGAACCACCGGCGTCAACGGGGACCGCCGCCGAGGCCGACGGTCGAGCATCCGGCCCCGACACCCCGTCCGACGACGGCGACCGCTCGCCACCGGAGCCCGCGACAGCGGCCGGCGAGGTGAACACGACCATTACCCAGTTCCAGTCGACCGTCGAGGAACTCTCCGCGCAACTGGCCGACCTCGAAGGGCAGGTCGAAACTATCGCCGACGGTGGCGGCTCGCCGGAGCCGTCACCGTTTCAGGACCCCGAACTCGTCCACAAAGTCGTCCACGCGTGTATGGACTCAGACAAGATATCCGAGGAAGAAGAGCTCCGGATACTGGATTCGTTGCTCTAGTTGTACTCACGCCACCGGTGGCCACAGTCCTGGCACTTGAAAAACCGCGTCGGCGGTTCGTCGGCTGATCCCGTCTGTTTGATCGTGTACCACGCTTTCCCGTGGCCGCATTCCTCACAGGTCACGTCGTCAGCCGTCGGCTTCCCCTCGAAGTTCGACCCTTCTTCGGTCTCTATCAGTTCGTCCCCGCTCTGTTCGGCCGTGCTGACGAACTCGGCCGCGCGGTCCTCGTCTTTCGTGACCCGCGCGCCACAGGACTGGCAAACCATCTCGTCACCATCCGCGTGCATCATCGAGCCACAGTCGTCGCAGAACTGCATACACACCCGTCGGACACCGAGGCAAAAAGCCGTTACTGCTCGTCCTCGATCTCGTGTTGCTCGGCGACGACCGGACAATCCAGGAGTCGGACTGTCTCCATGTCCAGAAACTCCATGATCTCGGTCCCCTCGTTCGTGCAGTGTGCGTTCGGCGGTGCGGAGAAGTGTTCACACTGCTCGCAGTAGCGGTGTTTCGACACCTCCGCATAGCGGCTCTCCGGCGTGGTCTCGCTATCCTCGTCCTCGGCGATTTCCGCCCACACTTTGTCGGCGTCGATGTGGTCGACATCGACCCGCTCGAACGCGCTCTCGCCGCTTCCGAAGGGGTCCTCACCGCGGTCGTCAATCCCGCTGAAAGGGTCATCAGGATCCGGTGACGACCCGGTGGGGGAACCGTCCGACTCGGCCGACGAGTCCGACCGGAACTCCGCCGTATCGATAGCCGAGAGCAGGTCGTCACCACCGGATCCCGTCTCGGACACACTGTCGACCGGTTCGTCGTTCGATCCGCCGCCCGACTGGCCGTCGCCGGGTGCCCGGTGGGCGTCCGCCGGACTGCCTGTGTCGCCATCGAACGGCGGCTCGTCCGGCGGTTGTGGATCATCGGCCTCCGTCTCGGTCGCTGTGTCGTCGGCCCCCGCGCCGAGGCGCTCGAAGGGGTCCCCCTCGCGGTCGTCGCCGGGGTCGAGCTCCTCGAAGGGGTCTCGCTCGTCGTCACTCATTGGTCTCGCCCGGTTCAAGCTGTGCTGCGGCCACCAGCCGCGCCTTCGAGCGGATGATGCCGCCCTCGGGCCGCACGTCCGACACCGTCGTGTTGCAGTGTGGACACTGGGGTTCGGTTAGCAGCCCGATCTCGACCTGCTCGTCACAGTTCGAACACCGCGCCGTCGAGATGTTCTCCTGTGCCGCAGCGCGTTTCAGCCGGTCGACTGCCTTCTGGTTCTGGTCCCGGCCGCCCTGGTCGTCGCGGAGGTCGCTGACGACCCAGGCGACGCGGGTGAGTTTGTCTTCGACGTCGTCGAGCCGGTTGTCGATGTCGTCGATCCGGCCGACAGTGTCGTCGACGCGCTCGTCCTGTGCTTCGAGCGACTCGGTCACGTCGTCCCGAAGCGCGGCGAGTTCCGCCTCCATCTCCTCGATCTCCCGTGTGAGTCCATTGATACGGTCGAACTCCTCGTGGCTGTGGTTGGCTGGCGCTTTCGCGTCGGTTTCCCGTTTGATCTGCACGACGCGCTCGCGGACATCTTCTATTTTCGTCTGAAAGTCCGCTTCGAGCGCGTCGAACCGCTCGGCGAGCTGGCGCTCCACCGTATCGACGATATCAGGGATGTGGGCTTTCACAGCGCTTTCCGTCGCCGCTTCGACCGAGCCGTTCAGCTTCTCGTCCACCGTTGCGGCGACGACGGCGTCCAGTTCGTCCGCCGACGGCTGGAGGAGAGCGTCCGTCTCGTCGTCCGAATCGGCCGCTGTCATGTATGCGGCCAGCAGTTGCTCCATGACGGCTTCGCGAGGAACGCCGAGTGTCTCGGCCTGCTCGGTCAGCCACTCGTCTAGATCCGCAGATAGCTCGACGTGCACCCCCCCGTCATCGGTCGACTCGGAGGACATTACGACACCCTTGACGAACAAGACTGATAAGGGTTTGTCGCCGATTTCAGATACCGAGAGCGAGGGGGAACTGTCCGTCCGCCGCTCGTTGTCTTTCCCCGACAGTTACGGGTGTCCGTACTGTCCGCTATCGCTATCGAATCTTGCGCACGTCGCTGATGTCGAACCCGGCCTCGCCCAGTTCCGTCTCGAACTGGACGATGTCCTCGTCCTCTATCTGCGAGAGGACACCGCGGAACTGCTGGACGACGAGCGTCCGAGCCCGGGTGGAGCCGCCGGACTCCCACGCGAACTCCATCGTCCCGTGAGAAGCGTCGACGAGCTGGCCGTGCTGTATCGACGACAGGGTCTCGGGGTTGACATGTAACAGGAGGAGGCCACCCCAGTGATGGGCTGCCTTCTGGAGTCCCTGAACGAGCGAACTGATGTCCGACCAGCCGACTTCCTCGTCCGTCGCGCTGACGAGGTCCGACACCGAGTCGATGACGACGAGGTTGTTCGTCGCCACCTCGTTCAGGACCATCCCGAGCGTGCCGAGCAGGTCCTCACGCTCATGGCGCGCGCGAAGGTCGGTGATCGACGCGGTTTCGTCGGCGTACCAGTCGCGCGGCACAGGGCTGATATGGAAGTACCGCTCCGAGAGGTCGTGGAACTCGACCGCCTGGCTCCCCTTCTCGACCACGTCGTCGTCCATCGCCAACCGCATCTCGCTGACCAGTTGTGTCTCGCTTGCGGTAAAAGAGATGTAATGCACTTCTTCCGGGGCGACGGCGTCGGCCGAGAGGTCGCCGTAGTAGAGGTCGTGGAGTTCCCCGTCGGACTGCTTGAGCCCGTTGATGAGTGCGCTCGTGTGCATGAACTCCCGGGAGCCAGCGCCGGCCTCGCCGGAGAGCAGGACGACGCTCCCGGCGGGCGCTCCACCGTTGATGATGGAGTCGAGCTGGCGGATCCCGAACGGGATTCGCTTCATACCTCCACCTACCTACGCGGTCGCTTAAACGCTTGGCCTGTCTCGTTGGCGGTGTTTAGTTTAGCAATGACGGCCGCAGAGAGCCAGAAAGCCCCCGCGTTCTCAGCTCCCGCGGCTCGCTGCGCTCCAGCAGGTGCTTGCTTCGCCGGGAGAGCAAAGCTCTCCCGAGCCCGCGGCAAAGCCGCGGACGCCGGGGTTCGCTGAGAACGCGGCCCCTTTCAATCCCACCCAGCATAGCTTTCTCAACCGTCTATAAGTGGGATTGAAAGGAGCGGTCGGCTGAACGATGGCGGACGACACAAGGACCGCAGCGAGTCCTCCGAGTTCAGCCAGCTAGGGCTATCTGGCTGTTCTTGACTCCTATCCAGTAACCAAACACTGCCTCTCAGTCGTGGTCGGCGGAGCGACAGCGAGTCCGGAGGTCACCGCCAGACAGCCCGACCGAGCCGCGTTTCCGAGAGGTCGAAGTCGAAGCGATCCGTCCACAGCAGGCCGGCCCCAAGCAGCGCGGCCAGGCCGACCGGCACCCAGTTCGCGTAAAAGAGGTTGATGCCGCCCCACAGCAGGACGAAGCTCACGAGGTCATCGAGCATAAACGGGCAGCTCCGGAGTCGCCGTCGGAGCCCCGCACGGTCGAACCCGAGGTCGAACAGCAGGACGGCGACCGACCCCGAGAGGAGCCAGCCGGCGTAGTTCTGCCAGGGGACGCCGTAGAACTGGGGCATCTCGTAGGTCCAAAAGCCGATAGCCACGGCACCGGGGTCGAGCACGAGGTCGACGAGCATGACCATCGAAAGCGTCGCCAGCAGCCGAACCGCGGTCGATTCCGCGCGGTTGCCGAGCAACAGCAGGACGAGTAGATAGGCGTTCAGCACCAACGGGAAGAAAAACACCGGGAGGCCGAAGGGCACCTCACCAAGCAGCATCGGGCCGAGGTCGACGCCGTAGGTGAACTCCCCGTAGGGCCACCCGGTCCTGACGCCGACGAGTTCGACGCCGTAGGAATAGATTGTCAGCGCGACCAGCGCCAGCCCGGCTCGACGATCCACGAGCGGAAAGATGCCAGCCACGAGCGGTAGTCGCATCACGAACGTGCCAAAGAGGACGAAGTAGGGATTGAACGCGAGAGGATCCGGGAGCAGGCCCTCGGCGCTGGCAAGCAACGTGAGAGCGCCGACGATTGGGAACACGACGGCGATGGTAAAGCGATTCTCGGTGACGAACCGGTCGAACCGCGCGGTCGCGTCATCTCTCGTCTCCGGCAGCGTCCACCCCGCCAGGTTCCAGTCTTCGCCGTTAGCCATACAGCATCACCCACAGGGCGATGAGCGTGAAACCCATGCCGACGACGGTGTTGATAGCGGGGTACCACCAGTAGGCCTCGTCGATGTCGACGCCGACCCCGAGAATCCCGAAGACGATGCCGGGGTAGACGAGCAGTAGCAGGCCGAACACCCAGTGGGTGTACGTGAACACGAACGCGGCTGTGAGCCAGCACATCACGCAGTAGTAGTAGGTGTTCGACTCGCCCAGGAACGTGGCTGTCGTCCGGATCCCGGCCTCGCGGTCGGGTTCGATGTCGGGAATCGCCGAGAAGGTGTGCATCCCCATCGCCCAGAGCCACGCGCCGGCGACCGCCGTCGCTGGCGGGGCCGCCCCCTCGATAGCGGCGTAGCCGATGACGCCGGGCAGGATGTACAGCCCGTTCGAGATGGAGTCCAGGAACGGCGTCGTCTTGAACCGTAGCGGCGGGGCCGAGTACTCGACAGAGAGGCCCAGCCACGCTAGCAGGGCCACGACCCCGAGCGTCGGAAGCCCGAGGACGAACAGCAACGCGAGCGCGCCGCTGGCGACGACGATGGCAGTGACGACGCTGTCGCCGCGGTAGCTCACCTCCCGGCCCTCGTCTTTCTTCGGGTTGTGCTCGTCCACGTCGGCGTCGAAGATGTCGTTGACGCCGTAGAGGAACACGTTCCCGGGGATGGTGAAATACAGGAACAGGGCGATAGCCAGCGGCGCGAACAGCTCTCCCGGGCCGTCGGCCGCGTAGCTGACGCCGACGATGACCGGGCCGCCGAGGTAGAGCCAGAAGCGCGGCCGGGAGAGGCGCAACAGATACCCTACCAGCGTCTCCTCCGGCGGAATGACGGCGGTGATTCGGTCGGTCGGGAGTTCTGGCATTACTCAGGCGATGTCTTCGATGAGCGCCTTCGCGGTGTGTTCGCCGCTGATGAGACACATCGGCACGCCGATGCCGGGCGTCGTGAACGACCCCGTGAAGTAGAGGCCGTCGACGGCCGACGAGCGGTTGTTGGGCCGCAACAGGGCCGTCTGGTGGAGTGTGTGGGCCAGCCCGAGGGCGGTCCCCTCTGTGGCGTTGTACCGCTCACCGAAGTCGGAGACGGCGAACTGCTTCTCGTAGACGATGCGGTCGCGCAGGTCGACGCCGGTGTTGTCGGCGATGTCGGCCAGAATCTTCTCGCGGTACTCCTGGCGGATCTCGTCGCCGTCGTGCAGGCCCGGCGCGATGGGGACCAGGACGAACAGGTTCGAGTGGCCCTCTGGGGCGACGCTGTCGTCGGTCTTCGAAGGAACACAGAGGTAATAGGCCGGGTCGTCAGGCCACGCCGGCTCCTCGAAGATGTCGTCGAAGTGTGGGTCCCAGTCTGTCGGCAGGACGAGCGTGTGGTGTTCCAGCGGCTCCACGTCGCCTTCGACGCCCATGTACATGAGGAAGGCAGACGGCGCGTAGGTCTTGTCGTCCCAGTAGTCGTCGTCGTACTGGCGCTCGTGTTCTGGCAGGAGTTCCTGCTCGGCGTGGGCGTAGTCGGCGTTGACGACCACCTCGTCGGGGTGGGTCGTGTCGCCGTGGACCGTCTCGACGAGGAAGCCCTGCTTGCGGCGAGCGATCTCGTCCACTTCGGCGTCGGTCTCGTAGGTGACCCCGAGTTCCTCGCCGAGTTCGACCAGGCCGTCGACGACCGCGCCGACGCCGCCATCGGGGTAGTAGACGCCGAGGTTGAAATCCACGTGGCTCATCATGTTGTACAGCGCCGGCGTCGTCCGGGGCGACCCACCCAAAAAGACCAGCGTGTACTGCATGATCTGCTGGAGCTTCGGGTGCTCGAAGTAGTCCTCGACGTGGCCCTGCATCGAGCCGATGAGCTGGAGGCCGACCGGCGCGGCGGTCATCACGTCGAGGTCGACCCAGTCCCGGAGCTTCGAGCGGTCCTTGTAGACGAACTTGTTCATCGCCGTCTCGTAGTGGCGCTCGCTCGTTGCGAGGTAGTCCCGGAAGGCCTCGCCCGCGCCGGGCTCGTACGCCTCGAACTTCCGGGCCATCTCCTCGTTGTCGCCGGTCACGTCGATCTGGTCGCCGTCTTTGAAGAAAATCCGGTAGTGGGGGTCGAGCCGCTGGAGGTCGTAGTAGTCGCGGGGCTCCTTGCCGAAGTACGCGAAGAACCGCTCGAACACGTCGGGCATCAGGTACCACGACGGCCCCATGTCGAACCGGAACCCCTCGGCCTCCAGCCGGGAGGCGCGGCCGCCGACTTGCTCGTTTTTCTCCAGCAGCGAAACGTCGGCCCCCGCGTCCGCCAGATAGCACGCGGCGGAGAGGCCGCCGATGCCGCCGCCGACGACAGTCACGTCCTCACCGGACAAGTCACTCATTACCAGTACAGAGGGGCTGGAGCGTCAATAAATGGGCGGCCAAACTGCATCGGTATGTCACTAGGAAGCATACAACAAGGCGGTCGGTGTCGCGTTCACTCACCGGAGTCCCACCCGAATGCACCGCAGATTGGAAGTGAAAACGGAATCGCACTTCGGACCGCTCGTGGGGACGAGACCACAGTGCCCGTCCGGCTATGAGTCGGCCGAATGGGAGACGTATATGGGGATCGGGTCCGGACTGGAAGGCATGGAACCCGACCTCTCGGCACTGGACGCGTATCTCGACGACGCCGGCGTCGACGGCTACCTCCTCGACGCTGATTCCGAGGTGTCAGACCAGTACTACCTCTCCGGTTTCGACGCGCCGGACCCGTTCATCACGCTGTACGACGGCGACACGCACCTCCTCTTCCCGCGGAGCCTGGAGTTCGGCCGCGCCAAGCGCGAGTCGCGGGCCGACACCGTCGAGCGCTACGTCGACTTCGACCACCAGGGGAAAGTCGAGGAGTACGGCCCCGACGAGGCGGTCTCGCACGTCCTCGCAGATTTTCTCGCAGCCTACGACGTGGAGAGCGTGGCCGTGCCGCCGCGGTTCCCGCTCCGAACTGCGGACGGCCTCCGCGCACGCGGCGTTGACGTGACGGCAGACACCGACGGGATCGTCACCGAGATCCGGGCGACGAAAACCGAGTCCGAAGTCGACTACATTCGGACAGCACAGCGGGCTAACGAGGCGGCGATGGCGGCCGCCGAATCGCTGCTCGAAGACGCGGAAATCACCGACGGTGACACGCTCGAAGTTGACGGCGAGACGCTGACGAGCGAGCGGGTCAAAGAGGAGATCGAGGTGACCCTGCTCCGACACGGCTGCTCGCTCGATGAGACTATCGTCGCGTGCGGCGCGGACGCCGCGGACCCGCACGACCGCGGGAGCGGGCCACTCACAGCACACGAGCCGATCATCATCGACATCTTCCCGCAGGACAAGGCGACGAAGTACCACGCCGACATGACGCGGACGTTCGTGAAAGGCGAGGCGAGCGAAACTGTACAGGAATGGCACGACCTCACCGAACGTGCGAAGGCGGCCGCGTTCGACGCGCTGGAACCCGGCGCGACCGGCGCGGACGTCCACGACGCCGTCTGTGACGTGTACGAGGACGCCGGCGAGCCGACGCTACGCGACGACGAGCGAACGGAGACGGGGTTCATCCACAGCACGGGCCACGGCGTCGGGCTGGACGTCCACGAACTCCCGCGGCTGTCGCCGAACGGCGGCGAACTCGAACCGGGCCACATCGTCACCATCGAACCCGGCCTCTACGACCCCGACGTCGGCGGGGTCAGGATCGAGGACATCGCCGTCGTCACCGAAGACGGCTACGAGAATCTGACCGACTACGAGGTCCAGCTGATCGTCTGAGACTCAAAGCCGTTCCATCTGGCCGCCACAGGACGGACAGGCCGCCTTGGCATCTTCGGTCCGAGTTCCACAGAGCGTGCATTCATAGCGCATGCCGGTCGAGTCGCTGTCGCCCGAGTCGAACAGTCCCGACAGTCTGGGTAGCAGTTTCATGCTGACCACCGTTTCGATATATGCTAGCATTTATCAAAACACTTGGTACCACACAACAGTATCTTCCGCAACTCCATCATGAACATTTATTATGAACCGGTCGAAAGGTGGGGGTACCCAATGCTTGTATCCGACGTACGCCTTTCGCGCCGACCCGACACCGAACCGCCCACGAACCACAGACGCCGGCCGACACGACCCCCAGGATGACAACACGAATCACGACCCCCCGAAACGACGACTCGTACCCGACAACCACGCTGCCCTTCGACGACGCGGACAGCGACTCCCGCCGCGCGCCGAAGATGTTCTCACCGACCAATCACGCCACGATGGGCCAGTTCGACACAGAGGCCACGGACCCGCGGTAAGCTGGGTCACAACGCATATCCCGCCGGCACGCCTCCGTGCCGACATGTCCGACTACACCACGGTGTCGATTCCGAAAGACCTCGCCGAGCGCGTCGAAGAGACCATCGAAGGAACGAGCTTCTCCAGTACCTCCGACCTCGTCCGGTTCCTGCTCCGGAGCATCGTCGTCCAGCACCAGCGGGAAGGGGAGCTGACAGAGGCGGAGTTTCAGGACATCACCGATCAGTTGCGGGACCTGGGCTACCTGGAGTAACGTACTCGGCGTCCGCTGTGAGCTACTGCGGATACTTTTCGGGCGGTTCGACATCGAGGACCGTGACATCCCGTTTCTCCCCGGCTCTGTCGAAGGCCCCGAAAGCGTCGATGTCCCACGGCGGGATGCCGACGAAGATCACCTCGTGGAGGTCGTCGGTCTTGCTGACGCCCATGTACCCGTCGGGATGGGAGACGAATCGTCCCTGCGTCTGGCCGGCCGGCGTGCCGAGGTCGACGCCGAACACCGCCTGCACGGACGCCCCGGCCGAAGGGAGATAGAAGTCGGTGAACACCGGCGTCTCGTCCGGTAAGTCGGTATCCGGGAGCTCTCCGGCGGGTGTGACGGCCAGCGAAATCGTCACGTCGTCAGGTTCGGCCTCGCTGGCGAGCCGTAACAGCGTCTCGACGAGTCCGCGTGTGACGTAGACCACGCCATCCTTTCGCACGGGCCGGGTAAAACGGCGTCGTTTGCGACGATTTACCCCAGTACGAGAGACTTGAGGTTCTTCGCGTACAGGCCCGGTGTCCGGCCGCGCGACCCGCGAAGCGCGTACGCGATGGCCTCGGCCGCGTCTTCCATCACGCCCTCTCCGTGCCCGACGAGGACGCGCTCGGGGTCCAGCCGCCGGAGTTTCTTCGGCGGGAACAGACGCAACATCGGGTGGACACCCAGGCGCTCGTCGCCGGCGAGGAAGTAGTCGGCCGTCCCGACCGCTTCGGGGACGACCAGCGTGTCGTCCTCGTCACCGTACAGCGCGGCCTCCTGCCAGAACGTGTTGTCGATGATCTTGTGGACGCCGTAATCCGTGTCCGGCAGTTGTCGGCGAATACGCTCGACCGGTGCGTCGACGTCGTCTTCGACCCCGGACATCCACTCGGGAATGTACACTGGCACGTCGTGGCGGTTCGCGACGGCGGCGCTGTCGCGTTTGTGTCGATCTAGCAGGATGACGACGCCAGCCACCTCGCCGAATTCGGCGAACAGGTCGTCGATGCCGTCGACGTCTATCGGGTCGACGACGAACACGCCGGCGTCCGTCCCGAGGACGTGGCTCGCCCGGACCATCATCTCGTCGGGGTACGGGATGTAGCTTACCCCGCGCTCCCAGCGGTTCGTCTCCAGCCACTCCGTCGCGTCGCCCTGACCTTTCATTGGCATACGCTCTCGTACGGGCCTGACGCGAATAAATGGTCGCGAACGGGAAACACGCATCTGGGGGTTGTTCCGCCGGTGAGGACGGCCTCCACAGCGGCTTTGTCGGTGGCGTTCGAAACGCCGCTCATGCTTTCATCGCCCGCCTGGCTCACGTTAGAGGTGAAGTATCCGGACCGTGCAACGGCGTTCTACGAGGCCTTCCTGGAACTCGACGTACGCTCGGAGACGCCGGAGGAGGCCGTGCTCGCGGCCGGCGACACCGAACTCAGACTCCGCGCGCCGGGCACAGTTCCCCGCGGCGGGCTGCACACTCACTACGCGCTGACGATTCCCGACCGGGAGTACGACGACTGGTTCGACCGGCTGGGCGAGCGCTTCGACCTCGTCGAGCACACGTTCGGGGACGCGCGCTCGCTGTACTTCTACGACCCGCAGGGCAACTGCGTCGAACTCGGCGAGCGGGCGGTCGACGGCGACGGGGTCACGGGACTGTTCGAACTCGTCCTCGAAGTCGAGGACCTGTCGGCGGCGATGGAGTTCTACACCACGCTGGGGTTCGAACTGGTCGACGACGGCCGCGAAGAGGGCCGGGTCAGGCTGTCGACGGGCGAATTCGACCTGGAACTGTGGTCGCCGCGGCTCGGCATCGCGGACGCCCGGGGCGGCGTCCACGTCGACTTCGGCGTCGTCGCCGACGACCCGAAATCGACGGCCAGGGAGGTCGCCGACGAGGCGCTCTCGGTCACCTCGGTCGACGAGGGCGTCCGAATCAGGGACCGGGACGGTCACTACCTGACGCTGGTGTCCGAGTAGCGGCCGCCGGCGACAGTGTCGGCAGCGGCGGGTATCGAGAGAGGCTACGGGAATCCGTGTGGGCGGCGACCGGTGCGAGCGGGCGCGGATATAATGACCTCCCCTATGCTAGTAGCCGTATAGACCCCTCATAGGCAGGTTCTTTTCCTGTGGACGGCCACCGTCCACCTGAGGATGTCCCCGACTGACTGCCGGACCGAGCGCGATGCCCCCGCGAAGGCGACGCTGTTCTGTCCGGACTGCGGGCACCGGAGCAGGTACGACGGTGACTGGATCGTCGTCGAGTGCCACGGCGGCACGCACTACCGCTGTCCGGACTGCCACACTCAGATCACGACCCGACTGCGCCACACTGCCGGGGAGTCGCCCCGGTTTCTGGACACCTACTGGCAAGCGTGGGACCACGGTATCCGCGTGTGGCACGGACTGCTACAGCGCCTCCTCTCTCCATGAGAAGTACTCCTGTCGGAATCAGCCCGTAACGCCGCTCAATCCAGCCGTTCGGAGTCGATGCTGACGCCCGGCGGCGTCACGATCAGGAACCCCCGGAAGTGCATCAGTTCGCCGCCGGCCTCCCGGACCGGACGGGCGAACCCGGCGGCGAGTTCGTTCAGATCCCCTTCGACGTTGAGGACCAGCACGGAGCCGCTCTCGATGGTGTTTATCCACTGCTCGGGGGGCTCTGACCCGTCGAGGACGCCCAGCACGACGCGGTTGCTCCCGGCACCGTCCCGGCCCTCGTCCATCTGGTCCTCCACGGCCTGTAGGTCCAGGCCCTCGAAGTCGCTCATAGCCGGATACATGCGCGGACGGAGCAAAAATCCTCCCCACCCGTCTGACGCACGGCAGCCGCGGTAGCCGTGATACCCGAACACCGACCGTGTGCCCCGTCAACGTGCCATCCGCATCATGAACAACTATAAATAGTGGAAGCGACCAGATACAGGTGCTTATGTCCAACAACGAGGGCACGTCGGGATCTCCGGCGGATCGAGTTCTTCCAGGGCACACTGGATTCCACGTCTGAGATAACAGACGCACGGATTTTCGACACCACGCTGCGCGACGGTGAGCAGTCACCACGCACGTCGTTCAACTACGAGGACAAACGCGAGATAGCCGCGCTGCTCGACGAGATGGGCACCCACGTCATCGAGGCCGGGTTCCCCGTCAACTCCGACGCGGAGTTCGAGGCAGTGCGCGACATCGCCGAGTCCACGCGAGTGACGACCTGCGGCCTGGCGCGTGTGGTCGAGAAAGACATCGAGGCGGCCTTGGATTCGGGTGTGGACATGGTCCACACCTTCGTCTCGACGTCGGACGTACAGTTGCAGGATTCCATGCACGCGACCCGCCAGGAGGCGCTCGACACAGCCGTCGACTGCGTCGAGATGATCAAAGACGCTGGCGTCGAGTGCATGTTCTCGCCGATGGACGCGACTCGGACCGACGAGGACTTCCTTGTCGAAGTCATCGAGGCCACGTCCGCGGCGGGGGCGGACTGGATCAACATTCCGGACACGTGTGGGGTCGCCACGCCGCGGCGGTTCTACGACCTCATCGAGATCGTCGACGACTGCACCGACGCTTACATCGACGTGCACACGCACGACGACTTCGGGCTGGCGTCGGCCAACGCCATCTCCGGCTTCGAGGCCGGAGCCAGCCAGGCGCAGGTGTCGGTCAACGGGATCGGCGAACGCGCCGGCAACGCGGCCTACGAGGAGGTCGTGATGGCGCTGGAGTCGCTGTACGACGTCGACACCGGAATCGACACCACCCGCATCACGGAGCTGTCGCGGATCGTCGAGGAGAAATCCGACATCGGGGTGCCGGCGAACAAGCCCGTCGTCGGGCGCAACGCCTTCTCCCACGAGAGCGGCATCCACGCCGCCGGTGTCATCGAGAACTCCGACACGTTCGAGCCGGGCGTCATGACCCCCGAGATGGTCGGGGCCACGCGCGAACTCGTGCTCGGCAAACACACCGGGGCCCACTCGGTTCGCGAGCGGCTCGTCGACGCCGGCTACGACCCGACCGAAGCGGAGGTCCGGGAAGTGACCCGCCGCGTCAAGGAGTACGGCGCGGAGGAACAGGTCACCATGTCGGTGCTTGAACGGTTCGCCGAGGAGATCGGCGTGACCGAGGAGAGCGAGGAGGTCCGGGCGTAGGCCGATGACCTCGCTTTCGGCCGTCACTACGAGTGAGCAGCGACCGGTGAGTGCCCGGTTTCGAGATGCGATCCGCCAACAGCTATCACAGAACGTTTATTATTCGGGACGAACTGCTTCCGGACGTGATGACCGCGGCCGCTGGGCGTCAGGTTCGACCGTTCGCCAGCGCCGCGACCGCTATTCTCGGCGTGCGTATTGTAGGGGCACTATAGCCCCTCTCTTCACATTTTCACACCCGGTCGGATCGATTCGCCACAACACCACAGAGTCACCAGTCATGCACGCAGCACACACATCACCGCGGTATCGAACCCGAACAGACGGAGGGATGACACGATGAGCGAACGCGCATCCGTCCCCAAAGAAGAGGAGGAAACGGAGTCAGAAACGGAGCAGGCACCGGTCACGACGGGCGCACAGTCGGTCATCCGCGCCCTGGAAAACGCCGGGACCGATTACGTCTTCGGCGTCCAGGGCGGGGCGATCATGCCCGTCTACGACGCGCTGTACGACTCCGACATCAACCACGTCACGATGGCCCACGAGCAGGGGGCCTCACACGCGGCCGACGCCTACGGTATCGTCACCGGCGACCCCGGCGTCTGTTTCGCCACCTCCGGCCCCGGTGCGACGAACCTCGTGACCGGCATCGCCGACGCCAACATGGACTCGGACCCGGTCATCGCCTTGACCGGCCAGGTCCCGACGGAGTTCGTCGGCAACGACGCCTTCCAGGAGACCGACACTGTCGGCATCACTCAGCCGATCACGAAGGAGAGCTACTTCGCCGCCGACTCCGACACCGTCGGCGACGACGTCAGCGAGGCGTTCGCGCTCGCCGACGCCGGTCGACAGGGACCGACGCTTGTCGACCTGCCGAAGGACGTGACCCAGGGCGAAACCGAGGTCGAACCCGGCAGGCCGGAGACGCCGGAGACCTACGAGGTGCCAGACGAAGCCGACGACGAGGACGTTCAGGAAGCCGCCGAGGCGCTGGCCGAGGCCGACCGCCCGGTCATCCTCTCCGGTGGCGGCGTCATCAAGGCGAACGCATCGAGCGCGCTCCGGGAGTTTGCCAAGGAGTACGAGATCCCGGTCATCACGACGATGCCCGGCATCGGGAGCTTCCCCGAGGATCACGAACTCTCGCTCGAATGGGCCGGGATGCACGGCACCGGGTACGCCAACATGGCGATCACCAACACCGACTGCATGCTGGCTATCGGGACGCGCTTCGACGACCGCCTGACCGGCGGCGTCGACTCTTTCGCGCCCGACGCGGAGGTCATCCACGTCGACATCGACCCCGCCGAGATCAGCAAGAACGTCTACGCCGACTACCCGCTCATCGGGGACGCCCGGGAAGTGCTCCGGCAGCTGTTCGACGCGATGCCGCGCGCGCCGGACGCCGACGAGTGGCGCGACCAGTGCCAGACCTGGAAAGACGAGTACCCGATGGACTACGACACGCCCGACGACGAACCGCTGAAACCGCAGTACGTCGTCGAGAAGTTTTCCGACGTGACGCCGGACGACACCATCGTCTGTACCGGCGTCGGCCAGCACCAGATGTGGGCCTCCCAGTTCTGGGAGTACACCGAACCCCGGACGTGGGTGTCCTCCCACGGGCTGGGCACGATGGGCTACGGCGTGCCCGCCGCCATCGGCGCGAAGCTGGCTGCTCCGGACCAGGAGGTCGTCTGCTTCGACGGCGACGGCTCGTTCCTGATGACCGTTCAGGGGCTCTCCGTTGCGGTTCGCGAGCAACTGGACATCACCTACGTCGTCCTGAACAACGAGGCGGTCGGGATGGTCCGCCAGTGGCAGGACGGCTTCTACGAGGGCCGCCGGATGGCCTCGGAGTACCCGTGGATCCCGCAGTTCGACAAGCTCGCCGAGGCCTTCGGCGCACGCGGGTTCACGCTCGAATCCTACGAGAACGTCGAGGAAACGATACAGGAAGCACGTGACTACGACGGGCCGAGCGTCATCGACGCCCACATCGACCCCGGGGAGAACGTCTTCCCGATGGTTCCAAGCGGCGGTGACAACGGCCTGTTCGCGCTCAACGAAGACCATCTGGACCAACTATGACTGGAGGAATGCCAGGCCCCGCGCCGGACGAACGGATGCGACCGAAGGGCCGACGCAACACGCAGGGGATCCGCGTCGACCCCGAGGCCGAAGTGACACACGAACCGCGACAGGCGGTGCTGTCTGCCCTGGTCAAACACCGACCGGGCGTGCTTTCGGAGGTGTCGGCGCTGTTCAGCCGTCGCCAGTTCAACATCGAAAGCCTCACCGTCGGCCCGACAGTCGACGAGGACACAGCCCGGATGACGATCCTCATCGAGGAGCCGGAACCGGGGATCGACCAGGCGAAAAAGCAACTGCGGAAGCTCGTGCCCGTCATCTCGGTCAGGGAACTCGAAGGCGAAGCCGTCCGTCGGGAGCTCGCGCTGGTGAAAGTCAGCGGCGAGAAGCCCGACGACGTCAACGCCGTCGCCGACATGTACAACGGGCAGGCCGTCGACGCGTCGACCGACTCGGTCACCGTCGAAATCACGGGCAGCAAACAGAAGATCGACGCCGCCATCGAGGCGTTCAAACAGTTCGACGTGCAGGAGATCGTGCGAACCGGGGCCGCCGCACTGGAACGCGGCCCGAAAACATTAGAGAAAGATGTCTGACGAATTCACCACAACAGTCTACTACGACGAAGACGCTGACGTATCGACACTCGACGACGAGACCGTAGCCGTGCTGGGCTACGGCTCACAGGGCCACGCCCACGCGCTGAACCTCCACGAGTCCGGCGTGGACGTGGTCGTCGGCCTCCGCGAGGACTCGTCCTCAGTGGCAGAGGCAGAGGACGCGGGCCTCCGCGTCGAGACGCCCGACGTGGCCGCCGCCGAGGCGGACCGCGTCGTCATGCTCGTCCCCGACACGATCCAGCCGGCCGTCTACGAGGCCATCGAGGACGAACTGGACGCCGGCGACACGCTCCAGTTCGCCCACGGCTTCAACATCCACTACGGCCAGATCGAGCCGCCGGAAGACGTCGACGTGACGATGGTCGCGCCCAAATCGCCCGGCCACCTCGTCCGCCGGACCTACGAGCGCGGCGAGGGGACGCCCGGTCTCATCGCGGTCTACCAGGACGCGACCGGCGACGCCAAGGAAGAGTCGCTGGCCTACGCGAAGGGCATCGGCTGTACCCGCGCCGGCGTCATCGAGACGACGTTCCAGGAAGAGGTCGAGACGGACCTCTTCGGCGAGCAGGCCGTCCTCTGTGGCGGCGTCACCGAGATGGTCAAGGCCGGCTTCGAGACGCTGGTCGACGCCGGCTACGCGCCGGAGATGGCCTACTTCGAGTGTCTGAACGAGCTCAAGCTCATTGTCGACCTGATGTACGAGGGCGGCCACATGGGCATGTGGGACTCCGTCTCCGACACCGCCGAGTACGGCGGGCTGACCCGCGGAGAGGAGGTCATCGACCGCGAGGGCATGGAGAAGATCCTCGAAGAGGTCCAGAACGGCGAGTTCGCCCGCGAGTGGATCAACGAGAACCAGGCCAACCGGCCCGCCTACAAGCAGTACCGCGACGCCGAACAGAACCACCAGATCGAGGAAGTCGGCGGTCGCCTGCGCGAACTGTTCGCGTGGGGCGAGGACGCCGACGCTCAGAAGGAAGAAGCCCCTGCAGATGACTGACGACACACCAGCAACAGACACGAGCGAATCGACGGACTCGCGCGAGACGATGCGCAGCGTCCAGCACACCCACCCGAAGACGAGTTCGACCTTCGGCGCGGTGTTCCGCCGCGGCCCGGTCGTGGCTGCCGACGGCGGCGAGCGCGACGGGGAGGAGACTGACGAGACGATGGAGGACATCGACCACGAAGCGCCCGGTGAGGGCGTCACTCGCGCGTACGAGCGCGGAACCGAAGGACGGGACGAGACAGTATGAGTCAGGGAACACTGTACGACAAGGTATGGGACCGACACAAAGTCACGACTCTGCCCAACGGCCAGGACCAGCTGTTCGTCGGACTGCACCTCATCCACGAGGTCACCAGCCCGCAGGCCTTCGGCATGCTCAAAGAGCGCGGCCTCGAAGTCGCGCGCCCGGACCTGACTCACGCGACGGTCGACCACATCGTCCCGACCGCGAACCAGGACCGGCCCTACAGCGACGACGCGGCCGAGACGATGATGGCCGAACTCGAAGAGAACGTCCGCGACGCCGGTATCCAGTTTTCGGACCCAACGACGGGTGACCAGGGTATCGTCCACGTCATCGGCCCGGAGCAGGGCATCACCCAGCCCGGCAAGACTATCGTTTGCGGTGACAGCCACACCTCCACCCACGGCGCGTTCGGCGCGCTCGCGTTCGGTATCGGGACCAGCCAGATCCGGGACGTGCTGGCGACCCAGACCATCGCGATGGAGAAACAGAAGGTCCGCAAGATCGAGGTCACCGGCGAACTCGACGAGGGCGTCGAGGCCAAGGACATCATCCTCGAAATCATCCGCCGGCTCGGGACCGAAGGCGGCGTCGGCTACGTCTACGAGTACGCCGGCGAGACCATCGAGAACCTCGACATGGAAGGCCGGATGTCCATCTGTAACATGTCCATCGAGGGCGGCGCTCGCGCGGGTTACGTCAACCCCGACGAGACCACCTACGAGTGGCTCGAAGGGACGGACTACTTCCAGGAGCACCCCGAGAAGTTCGAGGAGCTCAAACCGTACTGGGAGTCCATCCGCTCGGACGACGACGCGGAGTACGACGACGTCGTCGAGATCGACGCGAGCGAACTGGACCCCGTCGTCACGTGGGGGACCACGCCCGGCCAGGGTATCGGCATCGACGACCCGATTCCGGAGCCAGAGTCGCTGGCCGACGACAAGGTCGACACGGCCCGGCGCGCCCAGAAGCACATGCGCGTCGAACCCGGCGAGACGATGGAGGGCTACGACATCGACGTGGCCTTCCTGGGCTCCTGTACCAACGCCCGACTGCCCGACCTGCGACGGGCGGCCCGCATCGTCAAGGGCCGCGAAGTCGCCGACGACGTGCGAGCGTTCGTCGTCCCCGGCAGCCAGCGCGTCCAGCGCGCCGCCGAGGAGGAAGGCCTGAAGGACATCTTCGAGGAAGCCGGCTTCGAGTGGCGCAACGCCGGCTGTTCGATGTGTCTGGGCATGAACGAGGACCAACTGGAGGGCGACGAGGCCTGTGCCAGCTCCTCGAACCGGAACTTCGTCGGCCGGCAGGGCAGCAAGGACGGCCGGACCGTCCTGATGAACCCACGGATGGTGGCCGCTGCGGCCATCACCGGCGAGGTGTCTGACGTGCGCGACCTGAAGGAGGTGGCACTGCAATGACAAGCGAGACGCTCCGCGTCTCGGAAGTACGAACGGGGAGCAACGCGACCCGTGAGCGGACCATGCGACAGCCCCAGCGCGAAGCGCTGGAGGTGGTCGCATGACTGACGCCACTGAAGACATCCCGTCCGTCGACTACGTCGAGGGGACCGGCATCCCCATCCGCGGGAATGACATCGACACGGATCAGATAATCCCCGCGCGGTTCATGAAGGTCGTCACCTTCGACGGCCTTGGCGAGTTCGCCTTCTTCGACCTGCGGTTCGACGACGAGGACAACGAGAAGGACCACCCGTTCAACGAGGAGCGGTTCCAGGACGCCAACGTCATGGTGGTCAACAACAACTTCGGCTGTGGCTCCTCCCGCGAGCACGCGCCCCAGGCCCTGATGCGCTGGGGTATCGATGCCATCATCGGCGAGGGCTTCGCCGAGATCTTCGCCGGAAACTGTCTCGCGCTCGGTATTCCGACGGTGACGGCCGACCACGAGACGATCAACGCGCTCCAGCAGTGGGTCGACGACAACCCCGACGGCGACATCGAAGTCGATGTGCGGGCGGAGACGGTCACTTACGGGGACAACGAGATCAACGTCAGTGTCGACCGTGCCCAGCGCGAGGCCCTCGTCGAGGGCAACTGGGACACGACGGCGCTGATGAAGGCCAACCGGAACGCTATCGAGGAGACGGCCTCGCAGTTGCCGTATCTGGACCAGACGCGGTCGGAAGTCGAAGCGGGCGATTAACGCGAGGTCGCGAAGCGACCTCGGATAGCCTGAACGAGCTTTCTGTCTCGGAGATGGTAAGACCAATAGCTGTGCGGAGCGCGTCCTTCGCGCATGGATCAGATCCGAGAGATACACATTGCCCCGCTGGGGCACGAACGCGACCGGATCGCCGAGCCGATACACCGGCACAACGCCGACGACGTGTCCCTCCTCACACCGACGACGGAGCCGTCATGCCTGACACCGTATCAGCAGGCGCTCGTCGACGAACTGGACGACAACGGCGTCAGCGTCGAACTGCACCGAACTGATTTACACGACCTTTATGACGTGCTGGCGGTCGTGACGACGCTGACTGCCGACCATCCCGAGGACATCGTGCGCGTCAACGTCTCCACCGGGCCGAAGGTGGCGGCTATCGGGAGTGCCATCGCGTGTATGGCAACGGGGGCCACAGCGTACTACGTCCACCCCGAGGAACACGTGCCTTCGGTGTCCGAGCAGCCGCTCACCCGCGGCATGGAACGCGCGGAGGTTCTCCCGTCGTACCCCATCGAAGCTATTTCCCGCGACCAGGTCGCCGTCCTCGACTATCTCAAACGGACCAACACGGACGCCTACACCGCGAAGAAGTCGGATCTCATCGAGTTCGCGGCGGACGCCGGTCTCTCGTTCATCGACGACGCCGACCCGGCAAACGACAAGGCGAAGTTCGCGCTGTTGAACGCCAATGTCGTCGATCCGCTGGCCGAAGACGGTTACATCACCGTCAGCGATGTCGGCCGGACGAAACAGATAGAGTTGACCGAGACCGGCGAGAACGTCCTCCACGCGTTCCGACACAAGCTCTGACGTGCTACAGTATCTGTCACTCACACGTTCATCACACGTATAAACGGAACCCAACGTTTTCGTAGTTTCAAATTATAATTAATTATACTTGGGCCTCATCCCGCATGAACCACGTCTCGATAGATGACATCACAGTGCTTCACGTCGACGACAGTCCGAACTTCGGCGAGATCGTTTCGGAGTTCCTGGAACGGGAAGACGCGGCATTCTCGGTGGTGACAGCGGTGAGCGTCGATGATGCGATGACAGTGCTTCGGAACGAGTCCATCGATTGCGTCGTCAGCGACTACGATATGCCCCACAGAGACGGACTGGATTTCCTGGAACTGGTGCGGGACGACTACCCGGACCTGCCGTTTGTTCTTTTCACCGGGAAGGGATCAGAGGAGATCGCAAGCCAGGCGATATCGGCCGGTGTCACTGACTACCTCCAGAAGGGAGCCGGGACGGAGCAGTACACGGTGTTGGCGAACCGGATCCGGAACGCGGTCCGGAGCGTTCGCGCCGAAACTGCGGTCCAACGGACGGAGGATCGGTACCACAATCTTGTCGACACTGCGCCGATCCCGATCCTCCTCTTCGACCGTGACTGGGAGGCGCTGTACGCCAACGAGGCAGCCGTGGCGTTTCTCGCTGCAGACTCGTTCGCCGATATCGCGGGCACGAAGGCGAGCGACTTCCTCCACCCTGACGAGCGTGACGCGGCCAGAGAACGGTTCCAGCAGTTGATGCGTGACAACGTTTCCGTTCCCGAAAAGGAGTACCGCGTGGTGACCGTCGAGGGCGAGGTGAAGACAGCGACGATCGCCACTGCACCCGGGTACTACCGCGGCGAGAAGGTCGCGCAGGCGATGGTGTACCGGTAGCTCGGAGACGAATACCTACACGGTATCTATCGACTGTATCTGTTAGTTAGTGTTATTTCAGTAGTATAGATTGTATCGATAGTGTAGATAGTTTCAACTGTAATTGTAGTATTACGATAGAATATACATATAAACCCACACTATTATCAGTCGCGCACGGGTCGCCAGCAATTCTCCCCGATTCGCTTCGGCCCTCCACACGCTTATGTCGTCCGCTGGTCGCCCGTGCCACTCCCCTGAACGTGTCCGATTCCGCCTCCGAACGCCGATTTCAGCGGCTTCGATCCGCGAGAACGAAGTTCTCACTCTCATCCGGAGTGCCGTCAGCCTGACGGATACATGCGAGCCCGGGACGCCGGAACCGAACCACTTTCACCAGCCGCCTCCGTCTCATCCCCCATGACACACGAGATAGCCGTCATCCCCGGCGACGGAATCGGACAAGAGGTCACACCCGCTGCAGTCGAGGTCCTGGAGGCAATCGCCGCTGTCGATTTCGAATTCGTCGAAGGCGAGGCCGGCGACGCGGTGAAGGCGGAAACCGGCGAGGCGCTGCCTAGAGAGACGCGCAAACTGGCGGCCGACGCCGACGCGACGCTGTTCGGCGCGGCCGGCGAGACGGCGGCCGACGTGATCCTCCCCCTCCGGCAGGTCGTCGGCTCCTTCGCCAACGTCCGCCCGGCCCGTTCGTATCCGGGACTCGACGCCGTCCAGCCCGACACCGACATCGTGTTCATCCGGGAGAACACCGAGGGCGTCTACAAGGGCATCGAGAGCGAGATAGCCGAGGGTGTTACCACCTGTACCCGCGTCATCACCGAGGAGGCGTCCGAGAAAATCGCCGAGTACGGGTTCAGCTACGCGAAGCAAAACGGCTACGACGACGTGACGATTGCCCACAAGGCGAACGTCATGCGCACGACCGATGGACTCTTCCTCGATACGGCCTCGGCGGTCGGCGAGGATCGGGACGCGTCCTACGACACCGCGCTCATGGACGCGCTCGCGATGCATCTGGTCATGAACCCGCAGGACTACGGGGTCGTCATCTGCCCGAACCTCGCCGGCGACATGCTGTCGGACCTCGCCGCCGGCCTCGTCGGCGGCCTCGGCCTGCTGCCCTCGGCCAACATCGGCGAGGAGAACGCGCTGTTCGAGCCGGTACACGGCTCCGCGCCGGACATCGCCGGAGAGGGCGTTGCCAACCCCTCGGCGATGATTCTCTCCGCCGCGATGTTGCTCGACCATCTCGGGTACGATGACCAGGGCGACACCGTCCGGTCGGCCGTCGAGCGCGTGCTCGACTCGGGGCCCCGAACGCCGGATCTTGGCGGCGACGCGTCCACCGAGGACGTGACCGGTGCGGTCATCGACGAGTTGTAGACAGTTTTCTCGGATGCGTTTTGGTCAGAAACAAGCACGGCCCGATAGAAAGAGGTAAAACCGAAGCGAAACAATCACGGGAGAGAGAATGCTCCCGGCCGAGCGAAAGCGCACTATCGTCCAGTTGGTGACAGAGCGAGACGGCTGTTCAGTGTCGGAGCTGGCCGCGGAACTCGAGTTTTCGAAGGCGACGATCCGTCGGGACCTCCGGGACCTGGAGTCGCAAGGCCGGATAAAACGGTCCCACGGCGGCGCGGTACCGGCGTCCTCCGCCGGGACCGAACGACCGTACGGCCAGCGTGAGGTCGACCACTATGCGGAGAAACAGGCCATCGGCGAACGAGCCGCACGGGAAGTCCGCGAGGGACACGTGGTCTGTTTCGATGCCGGCTCGACGACGATGGAGGTCGCTCGCGCGATTCCGGACACTGACTACGTCGCAGCGACGAACATGCCGGAGCTCGCCACTGAAGTGTCCGAACGAGACGTCGATGCCAAGCTCACCGGTGGGAGCCTCCGACCGCGGACCCGGGCGCTCGTCGGCCCGATGGCCGAGCGCGCCATCGGGCGAATGAACTTCGACCTGCTGTTTCTGGGGACGAACGCGCTCGACAGCGCCGCCGGGCTGTCGACCCCGAACGAGGACGAGGCGGCCGTCAAGGAGATGATGGTCGAGCGCGCCCGTCGGGTCGTGCTGGTCGCCGACGCGTCGAAGTTCGGCGACCGGAGCTTCGTCAGCTTCGCCGACCTGGACCAGATCGACCTGCTCGTCACCGACGCCAGCCCGTCGGGCGCGCTCGCTACCGCACTCGCGGACGCGGATGTGACCGTCGAGGAGGTCAGCACATGATTGTCACCGTCACCTACAACCCCGCAGTCGACCAGACGATCCAGTTCGACGAACAGATGGCCCCCGACCGCGTCATGCGGGCCGACAGCGCGCAGTTCGATGCGGGCGGCAAAGGCATCAACGCCGCGCAGTTACTCACAGCGATGGACCAGCCCTGCGTCGCGACGGGACTGCTGGGCGGGTTCACCGGCTCGTTCATCCGGGACACGTTGCAGGACGACGATGTCGAAACGGCCTTCGTCGACGTGGACGGGACGACCCGGCTCAACACCACCGCTATTGCGGCCGCTGAGGAGTACAAACTGAACCAGGACGGGCCGACCGTCGACGAGTCGGTCGTCGACTCGCTGCTCGAACGGGTACGAGCCCAGGACCCCGACCGCGTGCTCGTCGGTGGGAGCCTGCCGCCGGGGCTGTCCCCTGAGGCCATCGACCGCATCGCGGCCAGCGGTGACTGGGAAACAATCGTCGACACTGGCGGCGACATCCTCCGCGAACTCGACGCGCAGTACGGGCTCTGCAAACCGAACCGCGCCGAACTCGGCGACGCGACTGGGGCAGACGTCTCCACGGTCGAGGGGTGTGCGGACGCAGCAGACACGTTCCGAGAACGGGGCTTCGACCGCGTCCTGGCGTCGCTCGGTTCGGACGGCGCTGTCCTCGTCGGCGATGCGGGCCGACTGTACGCCGAAGCGCTCGATATCGACGTGGTTGACACCGTCGGGGCCGGCGACGCGCTCCTCTCGGGCGTCCTGAGCGCTTGGGAAACCGGCGCGGACGACGAGACGGCGCTCCGAACGGGTGTGGCCGTCTCCTCGCAGGTCGTCCAGCGGGCCGGGACCGCGGTTCCGGACCTCGACGACATCGAGTCCCTGCGGGAGAACGTGACTGTCCGGCGGCTATAGCGGTCCGGACTCGTCCCGAAGCAGCGTGAAAACCAAATAGACTCGGCTGACTCAGAACTTTTCGAGATACTCGTCGACGAACGCACGAACGTCGGTCAGTGACGGCTGGTCCGCGGTCCGGACGAAGTAGCCGGCGACGGCGTTGCCGACGACGACGGCGGCCGCCGGCGGGTGGTCGGCGATGAGTGCGAGCCCCAGGCCAGCGTTGAAATGGTCGCCGGAACTGGTAGTCAGCTCCGGGTCCGAAACGGCGGGAACGGCGACGCTTTCGGTGCCGTCCGCGTTGACGACGACCGAGCGTTCGACGCCGTGGCCGACGAACCAGGTCGGTTCCAGCGCGTCGAACACCGCCTCGGCGTCCTCGGTGAACGACCGCTCGGCCTCGCCGGCGTAGGCGTCCGCGAGCACGCCTGTCTCCGCCCGGTTCGACGAGACCACGACATCGGTTACCTCGTCCAGCCGCCCGATAGCCTCACGGCCGGCGCGCAGCCGGTCGGCGTCGAGCTTCCGCACGTCGCCGGGGTCGACGAGGACAGTCTCGGGTGGGTCGTCGATTTCGTCCCACAGGTCACGGAGGCCGTCGAAGATGGTCGGCAGGTCCGGCGTCTCGGACCAGTAGCCAGTCCCTAACAGGCTCGCGCCGTCGAGCTTCTCGGCCAGTCGGTCGTGGCCGAAGGCCGCGTCGAGTTCGGCCCAGTCCAGGGCCATCGTGTCGCCGATCTCGGTCAGCATGAGCTTCCCGTCGTCGAACTCGACGGCGTCGGTGACGCCGGGCTCGCCCAGCGAATGGAGGTCGTACTCGCCGAACTCCGTCTCGAAGGCGTCGTGGACCGGCTCGCCGTACATCCCGACCATCACGGGGTCGAACGACCAGCCGCCGAAGGCCCGCGCGAGGTGGCTGGTGTGGCCGCCGGTCCGGCTGCCCTGCTGGAGCCACTCGAAAGAGAGGGAGCTATCGGCGGCGATGGAGCGGTCAATGCGGTCGCCGAAGCCCTCTAGCGTGGCGAGACGCTCGTGGCTCTCGGGATCGATGCGGTCGGCGACGACCTCCCGGACGCGGTCGAGGTAGCCGTCGAAGCCGAACACGACCCGGCCGGTGTCGATGGCGTCGGGAAGCGCGTCGCTGGGTGGCAACGCCTCGTCCGCCGCGGCGACGGCTCTGCGCGTCTCCTCGTCCATGGCCTACAGGACGTCGTCCGCCGTCGCGTCCTCGAAGATGACGCCTTCGAGCTTGTCCAGGATGTCGTAGGGATCGTCGCGCTGCCAGACGTTGCGGCCGACGGCGAGGCCGGCGACGCCGACGTCCATGCAGTCCTCGACGAGTTCGAGGAAGTCGCGGTCCGAGGTTTTGGACCCGCCCGAGAGCAGGACGCGGTTGTCGGCCGCCGAGCGGACGGCGTGGGCCATCGCCTCCTTGTCGCGCGGGTACTTGACCTTCGTGAAGTCAGCGCCCAGCTCAAGCCCGATACGGGCCGCGTAGGCGATGGTCGATGGACTCCGGTGCTCCTTGATGGCCTGGCCGCGCGGGTACGACCACATCGCGATGGGCAGGTCGTGGTCGCGGGCGTTCTCCTGGACCGGGCGGAAGTCCTCGAACATGTCGGTCTCGCGGTTGACACCCGGGTAGATGGTGTATCCGATGGCGTCGGCACCGAGCTCGGCGGCGTAGTCGACGGACCAGTTCTGCGGCGAGTACGGGTCGCCCATCCAGAGGTCCGAGCCGCCGTTGAGCTTCGCCAGCAGGTTCACGTCGTCCTCGTAGCTCGGGTAGTACGTCTCGGCCAGCCCCTTGCCGACGGCCAGGGCCGTCACGGCGTCGTGGGTCGCCATCTCGAACACTTCGCGGGGATCGAGGCGCTCCTCGACGCCGCTGAACTGCTTGGGACCGTGTTCCAGCCCGTGGTCGTGTGCCAGCACGAGCGTCTTGTCGTTCCGTACGAGCGGTGAGTCACCCAGTGGTCGCATGTGTCGTGTTTCTACCGAGAACGACCATTAACAGTTTTCGGTTCTGATTTGTTACTACTGTTCGCGTTCGTTTTTGATCGAGGGCGGGAATTAAGTGTGTTCCAGTGAAAGGTTCGGGCATGCCATCCGTGGAACTAGACGCTGAAACTGTGGACCGCCTCGACGATCTCCGGGTCGAGGACGAATCGTACGACGACATCGTGACGGAACTCATCAACATCTACGAGGCCGAGGAGCTGACCCTGTTCCACGGCGGCGACGAGTACTAACCCTGGGCCTGTTCGCAGACGGACTGCCAGCGCCCATTCGACTCCAGTTTCTCCTGGAGTTGCTCCGCATACGCCTGTGCGAGACGGGCCGCTTCTTCCTCCTGTTCTTTGCTCCCGCCACCGGACCCACCCAGCCCAAGCGCGTCTTTGACCCCCGACAGGAGGCCGCCGCCGGAGCCACCGCTGTCTCCGCCGGGTCCGCCCATCGGACCCTGGTTCGCGACCCGTTCCATCTCCGGCATGACGCTGGAGAGCTTCGACGTATCGGCGACGATGCGGGCGGCGTCCGGGTCGCCGGGGTTCTCGATCTCGAACTCGACGGCAGTCATCACCAGCCCCCACTGCTGGCTGGAGAACGACGAGGCTTTGACCTGTTCGTTGAACCGCTGGTCGACCGCCATCCGTTCGCCGGCGATGCGGTCGGTCCAGTCTGAGTTACTCATAGACTGGTGTTTGCGGGCCGGCGGTATGAGCGTTTCCCGCTTGAGCGGCGATGCCCAGCGGCTGCTTTGGACCCGTGGACCGCGACAAACTGATGAGACCGCCGCGATACTGTGCTCAGACGCCGGATTCGATGGTGATCTCGGCGTGAAGTTCGTCCTGCAGCGCCGAGTGGACGTGACAGATATCCTCCGCGAGTTCGACGATGTCCTGCTCTTCGTCGGCAAGCGATTCCTCGACTTCGACGTGGAAATCAATGTACTCCAAGTCGTCGTCCTCATCGAGACCCGCGGCGACCTCGACGTCGACAGTCCCGATGTCCTCGTGGCCGTATTTGTCGGCGGCGACGCGTAGCGCCGGGATGTAACAGGAGGCGTAGTCGGCGGCCAGCACTTCGTTGGGCGACGGTCCGTTCTCGCTGAGCGCGTCGACGATGAGCTCCCATTCGCCGTTGATGATGCTCTCTACCGTGTATCCTTCCTCGCACGTGCTTTCGACTTCGATGTCTGCCATAGCAGTGTTGTGGTCACAGCCCTCCCCCTAAACGTTTCCTGCGTGGCATTTCTGACTGCGGGCGCGACACACAGTGACCCGCCAGCGTGGCACCGCGATACCGCGGGACAGAACGGCTGATCGGGCACTGCCGAAAGATAAAACACCTCCAGTCCCTACGACTGAGCAATGGAACACCTCGCACCGTCGAATGTGCCGGTGTACGCGACGCGGGATCACCAGCGCGAGATCTGGGAGCGCTGCCGGGACCGGGGGCACCCGGTCCTCGCCGTCCGGGACGCGACGCGGGGGTTCATCGTCCGGTACGATCTTCAACACTTGTCCTACGAACTCTCTGACGCAACCGTCCAAGAGCTTCGCGACCGGGTCCGGTCTCGCAGACCGTACCCGACCACGACGGATCCGATTTCGGAGACGGAGGGCGTCGGCGGCGAGGCCGGCCCGGTGTCCGGCGAACTCCACGCGGACACCGAGCAGGCTGCCAGGGAACTGGCCTCGCATATCTCGGGGTTCGTGCTGGACCGGTCGAACTGGCGGTAGTACCGAACCAACGTGGACGTGGCTTTTTGCCACAGCCCCGCCTTGAGTCCGTATGGCAGTCGCCCGACACGAGACCGGTCCGTTCGCGGCCGCGAGTGCCCTGGCCTCACAGGTGCATCCGGTGTTCATGCTGCCGCCGCTAGCGACGTCGCTGTTCGGCGGCTTGCTCTCCGGGGGGTTCTGGCCGCCGGTGGCCGCGCTCCACGCGGGGGCGATGTTTTTCGCCGTCTACACGGCCCACGTCAAGGACGGCTACGTCGATTTCCACGTCCGCGGCGAGGACGACGACCATCCACTCACCGGTTCGGGCTGTCGCATGGCACTGGTCGGTGCCGGCGTCGGCTTCGCGCTTTGTACGACGGCTATCTGGCTGCTGGTCGGTCCCGGCGCGGCGCTGCTGACGGTTCCGACCTGGGTTATCGGCTACACCCACGCCCCGCAACTGGATATGAACCCCGTCGGCGCGACGATGGGCTACCCGACGGGTATCGCGCTGGCGCTGCTGGGGGGCTACTACACTCAGGTGACAACGCTGACGCCCCGCGCAGTCGGCCTCGCAGCCGTGTTCCTCCTGCTACTGACCGGCATCAAGATCATCGACGACGAGCAGGACTACGACTACGACCGGTCGATACAGAAACGGACCGTCGCCGTCGTGCTGGGCCACCAGCGCGCACGGCGACTCGCGCTCGGCCTGTTCGGAGCGGGCCTCCTCGGAATCGTGGGGCTATCGGTGGCCTTGCCCGGCATCCCGCCGAGCGCGGCGGCGGCTGCGCTCGTCTTCGGGACGGTTGCGGCTATCGCCCAGCGAGGCGACCCCGAAACCGCGACGATGCTCCTGATTCGCGGATCGTACCTTTTGCTGGCCGTCCTCGTTACCGCTGTCTGGTTCCGACCGCTGGCCTGACTGTGGTGTTCTGCCAGTCCCGACTATCCGACACTGCTCTCGCTCGAAACGCCTCTCGGCGGTCAGCCCGAAACCCGCGTGATGACGTGGGTCGCGGAGACGACCAGCGAAATCGTCAACATCGAGACGGCCATGACGCCGGCGACGACCGGCGAGAGAGCTCCGGTGAGGCCGCCGACCCCGAGCAGGACGGCGGCGGTGAGCGCACAGCTCAACAGCGCGAGGTGGACGAACAGCCACGGTCCGACACGGCGCAGTGAATCGAGCAGCGTCTCGACTCCCGACGACTGTGTCGGCCGGACTCGCTGACCGGGTTTGTAGTACTCCGCGGCGGTCCCGTAGCCCGTGCGTCCCCCGCGGGTCTGGGCGGGTCGCTGTGTCGCTCTCGCCGTCGCCCCGCCCACAGTCTCCCCGTCGGCCCGGTGGTCGACGTACTGCTGTGCGATGTCACTGACACCGCCTGTAGCTGTCCCTCTGTCCGCGCCGCTGTCGACGTACCTGCTGACGTATGCAGCGTGGCCGAGTCGGTCATACCGCTCCCGCTCGACCTCGTCCGTGAGCACGTCCTTCGCTTGCGTGAGTCGCTTGAACCGTTCTTCCGCGTCGGGGTCGTCACTCACGTCCGGGTGATGCGCTTTCGTCTGCTCCCGGTAGGCGCGGACTATCGTCTCTTCGGTGGCATCTGGGTCCACCCCCAGAATACCGTAGAACGTCGCTTCCATACACACCCCTGTGTATTTATCCAGTCGAACTAGGTGTATAATAAAGTATCCACTCCCTCAGTTCGCGATATCCCTCGTCTGTTGTCGAGTCGCCGGACTGAAACTGCGTGGCCACCACCGTCTCTGTATGGACGAAGACACGGAAGACTGGGCGAGACAGTTGCAAGCGAACCGGGACGAGAAAGACCGCTTCTTCGCGGAGCACCGCCAGTCCCCGATTCCGCCGGAGGACCGCGACGACTTCGACGGCCTCAGCTACTTCGATCCGGACCCCGAGTACCGTGTCGAGGCGACGGTTACTGTCCACGAGACGCCGGAGTCAGTCGACCTGGAGACGAGCGACGACCGAACGGTGCGCTACCTCCACGTCGCAACCCTATCGTTCGACCTTGACGGCGAGTCCCGCGACCTGCACGCGTTCCGGCAGGCCGCCGACGAGTCCCGGACGCTCTTTGTTCCGTTCCGGGACAAGACCACCGGCCAGCAGAGCTACGACGGCGGCCGGTACATGGAACTGGAACCCGACCGCGACCTGGCCGACGGCGACGAGATCACACTGGATTTCAACCTCGCGTACTCGCCGTTCTGTGCCTACAGCGATACCTTCTCCTGTCCGCTCCCGCCGGTGTCGAACTGGCTCGAAACAGCGGTGACTGCCGGGGAACGCATCGACTGAGACGGATTGGTGTAGCGATTCACCGGTGTCTGTCGACCTCGGGGTCGGAACCATCCGGAGGTACGCTACACCAATCAGTATGAGACGCGGTTCTCAGCGCTCACGTCACCAACACCAAACGAACTGTTTACACATCGCCACGACCAAAGCGGTGTATGGCAACGGCGACCCGCGACCGTCCGGTCCTGCAGGCCTTCCAGTACGGGTTTACGCTTTTCTCGGCGCTCCTGTTGGGTGTGATAGGGCTCGGGTTTGGCTCGATACTGCTGCTCATCATTGCTGGTGTCCTGTCTTTCGGTGCCGGAATCCAGATAACGACAGTACAGACGCTCGTGCTGGGGCTGATAACGGTCCAGGGAATCGGCTGTCCGGTCATCGCGTTCGCGTACATCAAACTCAGACCGGTGATCAGAGCGAAACTCCGCGACCTGTTCTCGTATACGCCGAACACCGGTGCGTTCTCTATCGGCATCGCCGTGCCGAGCCTCCGCGAGATCGGTATCGTCGTGCTGGGATACGCCAGCGCAATGGGCGGGCTCGTGGTCGTGGCCGTCATCATCACGACGCTCGTCTCGATGTTCGGGATCGAACCGGCGGCGAACCAGGCCGCGGAGATCGGGATGGAGAACCCCGACGTGCTCCTCCTGCTGATCCCCGCCTCGTTCCTCCTCATCGGACCGGGCGAGGAACTGCTGTTCCGCGGTGTCGTTCAGGGCCGCATCAGGGACTACTTCGGTCCGATCACGGGCGTCACTATCGCGAGCATCATCTTCGCCGGCATCCACTATCCCGCTCTCAGCGGTGGGTCGGTCACTGGCAAGCTCGTCTCTGTGAGCGCCCTCCTCATTCCGGCGCTCATCCTCGGTGCGACCTACGAGTACACGGACAACATCGTCGTCCCGTCGCTCATCCACGGCGCGTACAACGCGACGCTGTTTACCGGCCTGTACGTTAGCGTGAAATACAGCGGCGAGCTCTCGTCCGCTGCGGGCGCTCTCTATAACGCCGTGTTCTGAGGGTGCCTGGTCCGGCATGCTCGTGACACGCCACGCTTGTAATTCATGTGACTGGTCATCTGACTTGTAAATACAGGGTGACGCTGACAATCCAGATAACGGACCGATAGCTACGGGATCGTTTCCCCGCGATAGCGTCTATACCTGCAAATCAGTTCCTTTCGCTGTGCTTCCTGTGCATACAGTGGCGGGCTTCGATTCGACGACATGTGATTAAAATAACAAACCTCTTATTACCGTTTTCACACAATGTTCTGACAGATGGCTGGTTCAGTGCACGTGCTCCATGTCGATGACGAACCGGACTTCGCCGATCTGACTGCGGAATATCTCGAGCGGGCCACGGACTCCTTCAGCGTCGACACCGCAACGCGGGCCGACGACATCGTGGCGGACCGCCCGCAGGATACGTACGATTGTATCGTGAGCGACTACGAGATGCTCGGGCTGAACGGACTGGAGTTCCTCGAACTGATTCGCGAGGACGCGCCGGGGTTCCCGTTCATCCTCTACACCGGGAAAGGCAGCGAAGAGATCGCGGCCGAGGCAATCTCTGCAGGTGTCACGGATTACCTCCAGAAGAAGCCGGGGACCTCCCAGTACACGGTTCTGGCGAACAAGGTGGAAAACGCCGTCAAAGCCCACAGGGACGAACTGCAGGTCCTGCGGGGCCAGCGAGCGATGAACGCGGCCTGGGACGGCATCAGCACGCTGGATCGCGAGGACCGGTTCACCTATCTGAACGACGCCTACGCTGAGACGTTCGGCTACGAGCCCGACGATCTTCTGGGCGAACACTGGGAGACAATCCACTCGGCGGAGAGCCTCGAGACGGTCGAAGGCGAAATCCTCCCGGCCGTCGAGGAGAACGGGACGTGGACGGGTGAAACGCTTCTCGAACGCGCTGACGGGACACAGTTCATCGGCGAACACACCGTCGCGAGCACCGAGAATAACGGCTCGGTCTGCGTTGTCCGTGACCGGACTGGCCGCGAGGAACTCGACAAACAACTGCGACATGAGCGCGAGCGATTCCGGCTGCTCGTCGATGCAGTCGAGAACTACGCGATGTTCCTCCTCGACCCCGACGGTCGCATCCAGTCGTGGAACGCCGGTGCGAAACAGATCAAGCAGTACCAGGAGTCAGAGATCCTCGGCGAGCATTTCTCGGCGTTTTACACCGAGAAACAGGTAGCCGACGGCATCCCCGAACGACTGCTTCAAGAGGCAAGAGAACACGGCCAGGCCACCAACCGCGGGCTCCGGGTTCGGAAGGACGGGAGCACGTTCTGGGCCGACGTGACCATCACGGCGCTCCGGGAAAACGGGGACATCCGCGGGTTTGCGAAAGTGACCAAAGACATTACGGAGCAGATCGAACGGGAGCGCTTGCAGGCCCAGGCCGAACGCTACCGGGAGAAACTTTACGAGGTCACGAACGATACGGACCGCCGGTTCGAACAGCGAGTGGTGGACGTGCTAGAACTCGGTGCCGAGTATTTGGGCGTCGACCAGGGCCATCTCGTCGCCATCGATCCGCAAAAAGGGACGCACGAAATAATCGCCATCAGCGGTGAATTGTCGCTCATCACTCCCGGCGACATCACGTCGCTCTCCGAGACGTACTGCCGACGGACAATCGAATCCAACGGCATGCTCTCGGTCTACAACGCCGAGCAACAGGGCATGGGCGACGACCCCGCTTACCAGCGATACGACCTTGGCTGTTACCTCGGTGCCAGAATCGAAGTTGCCGGCGAGCTGTTCGGGACGGTCTGTTTCGTCGCTCGTGAGCCACGCTCTGACCGTTTCAGACAGGACCAGAAGGCCTTCGTCGAACTGCTCACGAGCTGGCTCAAATACGAACTGAGCCGACGCGACGGACAGATCCAGTGGCCGTTAACATCCTGATGCCATCGAGCGGTTCGGGTTTCGGTCTGCGAAGCCGTTTCCGGAGTTTTCGTCTCTAATTCACGGCCCGTGGGGAGCAACGATTCAGGCTCTCCCCGACCACCTACCCCCTATCTCGTGGTCGGACCCGAGGCCCCCGCCGGCTCGTCCGGCACCAGCCATTCAGGAACGACCCTCGTGAGAACCACCATCCCGGACAGTTCGACGAGCGTCTGCGTGACGACGACGGCCGGCGCGAGCGCATACTCGGACGGCAAGGCGAGCGCCAGCGGGAGAATCACGAGCGAGTTCCGGGTAACGGATGTGAACACGAGCGCCCGGCTCGTGCCGGGTTCCATCCCGAGGAAGCCGGCGACAGCCCGCCCAACCACCGGCATGACGAGCAGGAACGCCACGTACACCGGCACGACCGCAGCGATCTGGTCGATGGAATCCTGTACGCGCGGGAGTTGTGAGGCGATGACGACGAACAGCGTCGCGCCCATCATCGGCACCGGCAGCCACCCCATCGCCCCCTGGAACTGGTCGCCTCGCCAGGACCGGTCCGCCCAGAGTTCGGTCCCCCACGCCAGCGTCAGCGGCAGCGCGATGATGACGACGAACGCTTCGACGAACGGTCCGGCCTCGATGAACTCGGCGACCCGTTGGCCCATGAACAGCCAGAGATACAACGGGAGCAAGAGCAACTGGACGAGCATCAGTGCCGGCGTCGCGGCCGTGATCTGTTCGGCGTCGCCGTCGGCGAGTTCGGTGAACGTGATGACGTAGTCGATACACGGCGTCAGAAGCACCATGAAAACGCCGACGAGTATCGTCGGCTCCCGTGGCAGGAACCGCGTGAGCCCGAACACCACCACCGGAACGATCAGGAAGTTCATCCCCAGCGCGGCCAGCATGAACTGTCTGTCCCTGAACGCCTGTCGGATGCGGACGAACGGAATCTCCAGGAACGTGACGTACAGCAACACCGCCAGTACCGGATTAATGAGCGACTCCAGCATGGTGCCCGCACTCGGCTGGCCGAGGCCGACCCCGACCGCAAGGAGGACAGCGACGGCGTACAGGCTGACCTGGTTGTACTGGATCCATTGCTTCGAGAGTCGCGTCATGCTGTGGTCCTGGCGTCAGTTGGTTCGGTGCACGAGTTTTCCAGCGGTTGGCGACTGCTGTTCCGAACAGTGTCGGATTGCGCGCGGTCACACGCCATCTCTCTGTTCTCCTCTCGTCGGGAGAAACGTAAGTCCGTATCGACGGCGACGCTACTTAACCAGACTCGACGGCGTCTCGGAGTTAGCGGCGGCCTGCCCAGTGGTTGTGGAGCCACACGTCAGTCCCCTGCTTCGACGCTATCCCCTGTTCAAGCCCGCGTTTCCGATGTATCGGTAGATCGTCGCCCGGCACACTACTACGGGGAACTACCAGTAGGCCGGGTAGAACTGGGAGAATTCTAAGTGTTGGGTGTAAACATACCTCATGGTCGTCGGGAAACGGACCCCTGGCAGCATGGTGCTGGGCAGACGGGAATAATTGGCCGTAGATGTCGATGATTTCTCGATATGCCATCAAAATCCGCATGCGAAGTATAGAACAGCTATTCAGGCGTGTATTCGACACCCGTAATCTCGAACCGTGCCCCGCCTTCAGATCCATCGGCTATACGAACCTCCCAGCCGTGGGCCTGGGCCACCTGCTTGACAATGCTCAGTCTGAAGCCGGTCCCGTCCTCAGCCGTGGAGTTGCCCGCGTCAAACTTGTTGTCTCGTTCCGCTTCAGGAATCCCTTGCCCGTCATCTTCAAGATAGAACCCGTCCTCCAGCTCCCCGACACTGATTGCCACATCCTCGCCGCCGTGTTCGACTGCATTACGCATGAGGTTCTCAAGGAGTTGCTGGAGACGGCTTTTGTCGGCCCGGATCACCCGTTCGACATCAATCGAGAGTGTCGCGTCGGCGGTGGCAATGGTCCGCCAGCAGTTCTCAGTGAGAGTTCCCAGATCGACTGACTCCATCTCACCGACCTGTTCTCCTTCACGGGCGAGCGTCAGGAGGTCACCAATCAGCGCGTTCATGCGCTCTTGTGCACGGGCAATATGATCGAGGTGGTCGCTCTCGCACTCCGTTTTGGCCAGTTCTACTCGGCCTTCGATGACGTTCAGTGGATTCCGGAGATCGTGAGAGACAATGCTGGCGAACTCCTCCAGGCGTTCGTTCTGCTGCGTGAGTTCTTGTTCACGGCGCTTGCGCTCGGTAATGTCTCGGCTGATCGCCAGGAACCGGTCCTCTCCTTCGATGTCCAATCGCAGGAGATGGACCTCGACGGGGAACGTCGAGCCGTCACGTCGTTCGTAGACGCCTTCGATTTTACGGCGTTCGTCGAGCGAGAAATCCGACAGCAAGCAGTTCACGTCGTCGGCATCGACCAATTTGTCGATCTCCCAGATCGGACGGCCGATGACTTCATTTTCGTCGTAGCCTAACTCCTCACAGAAGCGGTCATTCACGTTTCGCAACCGTCCCGCTGTATCGAGGATATCGATCATATCCGGTGAGTTGTCAAACAACGCCTCGAGTCTGGACGTTGTTTCTTGGAGGCGCTGTTCGCGCTCTTTCGAGGGGGTCACATCACGGTACAGCCAGAGATGGCCTTCGCCATCCGGAAGTTCGACCGGTTCGTAACTTCGCTGGAAAGTCCGTCCGTCTTGGAGGGGGAAGGCTTCATCAGACACTCGAGTCTGGGTTGTGACTACTTCGTCGATCCGCTCGACGAAGCCGTCGGGATCGACGACTGTGTCGCTAAGGCGGTCAGTCAGGTTTTCGCAGTCCGTCCCGATAACGTCATCTGGCGAGCCAGGTAGCCCGAACAGTTCGAACATCCGTTCGTTGATAGCGAGCACGCTCCGGGAGGCGTCTTCGGCCAGCACACCGACGGGAAGCGCCTCAAACAGCGTCGAGAGCACCGCGTTCGTCGCTTCGAGTTCGCGTTCGCGCTGTCGCTGCTCGGTCACCTCGCGTGAAACGCCGACGATCTGGACGATCTCGCCCTCAGCACGGACCGGTCGGAGGGTCGTCTCGAACGTGCGTGTCGTCCCGTCCAGTTCGTACTCCGCGGTGTCGGTGATCGATTCGCCCGCCTCCAGGCATCTCCGGTAGGCCTCGACCGCACGGTCCGCGGTTTCGTCGTCGTAGAGATCGTAGAGTGTGCTTCCGATCACGTCCGACGCAGACCGACCGAGCAGCTCCTCTTCACGCTCGTTCAGCTCCGCGATACGGAAGGTCGGTCCCGCTTCGACATCGAGCAGGAATATCGCATCGTGCGAGTGGTTGAAAATCGTCTCGTATCTATCGGTGAGTTCCTGGAGTTCACGCTCGCGCTCTTTGCGCTCGGTGATATCCTGGATGGTGCCACGCACGCGGACCGGATCGTCTGCAGGTTGTGGGTCGCCCTGCGTATGCACCCACTTGTGTGTCCCGTCGGTATCGACGAATCGCACTTCCAGATCGTACGGCTTGCCCTCTTCGATGGCAGACTGGAAGGCCGTCCGGATGACGGGTTGGTCCTCCGGATGGTACTGCTGGAAACTGCGCTCTGGCGCGCGATCTGCGTCGGTTGAGACGGCGTGAATACGGTACACTTCGTCAGTCCACCACCCTTCTTCGGCCTCGATATCGTATTCCCACGCGCCGATAGATGCAATCTCTTGGGCCTGTTCAAACAGGTCGAGGTACCGCTCCATCTCCTGTTCCCGCTCCTTCCGGTCGGTAACATCACGCGTGAACCCAACGACACGTACCACGTTCCCGTCATCGTCGAAGATCGGGTGTCCCTTCACCCAGACCCAGCCCGGTTCGTCCTCACCGCGTTGGATTTTGAACTCGATGTCCACCGATTCTCCGGCGGACAGTTGGTCCAGTTCCCGTTCCACGAAGTCGCGATCCTCCGGATCAATGGCATTGAGGAAATCCTGTGGATTCTGCTCGATGGCTTCGGTCGGCCGGTTCCAGACGGTTTCGTAGCCCGAGATGAACAGGAGCTCATCCCAGTCACGAGTGAACATCCACAGACAGTCGGTCGAGCTCTCGGCCAGCTCTTGTAACCGACGGTGGGTCGTCCTGACTTCTTGCGTGGCACGATACTGCTCGACAGCGTTGCGAACACGGTTCGCAAGGAGTTCGTACTGGTTGGTTCCGCCCTGTTTCTGGAGGTAGTCAGTCGCGCCAGCACTGATCGCATCGCTAGCGACCTCTTCACTCCCCTTCCCCGTGAACAGAATGAACGGGAGATCGGGATACTCGTCACGGACGGCGTCGAGGAGGTCGATACCGCTCTGGCCTGGCATATCGTAGTCGGAAACGACGCAATCAACATCGGCCTCGGCAAGCCGTTCCAGTCCGTCAGACGCTGTGTGGGCTGTTTCGACATCGAACTGGCCGTCTTCGCGTGCCAGGAAGGTCGCGACAAGGTCGGCGAAACCGGTATCATCTTCCACGTGGAGGATCCGGATTGTCTCGGGTTGATAGTGCACAGTCTTGGCAACAGTGCTCATTGGTCGATCCCCTCGGTGTTCGGAGTGATCATGAGCTGACCGTCGTCGATTGTTACAGTGACGGCGTCGTCGTTGTCGAACGGGAACTGTGAGTCAGACACGACCTGTGCGGGGATCGTGACGTACAGCGTGGAGGCGTCGCCGCTGTTGAAAATACGGCTGGGGTGTGATGTTGCCATGGTGGTCTGAAATACCTCGAACAGAACGTGGACCCGATCCGACGGAAACTCCACACCGACCCCGGACGAAGACGGCCGTGTTTCCTAACAATGGTGGGGCAGCGCCCATGACTACCCACAGAACTGCTTCGAGTTACTTCTCACTCTACACAGTACCGCACGTAGTAAATAGTTAGTGATAGTGAATTTTCCCACGTATCTCGGGTCTCAACGAGCATTGGTAGACAGTAGTCGAGTCCCTGTGGAACAGTCTCTATATTTTCCGTTTATCGACACAGTGACGTGAGACACCGGTTTTGCACGAATCGAGGGTTCGGGATAGTCTCTGCCCGTATGTGGCTGTAACTGCATGAGTCACGTCCCGTAGATGCAAGCCGCATCTCAACTCGCCAGTAGATCAGCCTGTTCTATAGAGAGCATCTATACCCGAATCTCTCTATTTGAATGTACTATTTGACGGTCGTTACGGTAAAGAGAGAATCATCCGACAGGACGGCTCGGACACGGCCGTGCCAGACCTCTGCGAACCGCCCGCGGTCTTCCTCGCTGGCCGTCCCGTCGATGAGCCCCTGGAGATTGCCCAGAGCTGGCCCGCTATTCGGAACGTCGCCGACGTGGTAGGTCACCGCAACGGTCTCGTCAGTGTCCAGTCCGTCGGAGGCGGAAATTCGGGTCAGGGCTGTCGGCGTCGAACGTCAGCATGTTCTGTCGATCACCGTAACCGCCGGCGAGGCCTCCAAAGCCGTCTTCCTGGACTGGGCCGGTCACGTACGAGATGAGCCGGGCCATGACGCCGTACGTGGCGTCGTCGCGCGGCCCCGCGGCGAGCACCTTCAAACAGCTGGTGAGAAAGGGGATCACGACGGAAGCGTTCGTCTCGACGAGAGACCGTGATTGAATTAATGTATAATTTTGGTATATATTTCTTGTCATACTCAAAATGTACGCCCGGAACACTACCGGGCAAGTTTCTACTAGTAGGCTCGGTGGAAGTGAAAACACGGCTGGAGCCCAGTCCAGACGTTCAAGTATGGTGGCGGCATAGTGTTCCGTATGAGTCAGGTGACAAGACGTATCGTGCAGGAACTCCACGACGAGCCACATCTCGAGGGCCGGCGGATCACCGTTCAGCTCATCAAGGAACAGATCGAAGAACGGGGACTGGATCCGAGGACGGTCGCCGATCGTCATGATCTCGACGTGGCTGATGTCTACCGGGCGCTCACGTACTACCACGATCATCCCGAGGAGATGCGTCAGATCGAACGCCGGCGACAATCTGAAATCAAAGAATACGCTCACCTGACAACTGATCCCGACGAAGTGCGTGACTAATGGGGTATCGGATTCTTGCTGACGAAAACGTCGAGCAAGCGACGATCAACTATCTGCGGAAACTCGGTCACGATGTTGAATGGATCGACGATGTCGAAGAACTCGGCCTCGGTGCTGACGATGAGGAGATCGCTGTATATGGACGCGAGATGAACCGTCTCATTCTCACTCAAGATGACGACTTTTTCACCCGGATCGATGTTGAAGACACTGCTGGGATTCTCTTTCAGAAGGATCAGGCACTTTCGGCCCGAGAAGTCGGGGACGTCGTGCACGAACTCTCCGAGTATATCGATCAGTCCGATGGGACACTCGAATACGTGAGTCGCAACTGGCTGTGAACACCAGACCGCAGCTGGGAATTTGTATTATTCATAAATAATTCTATTAGTATATTCGAAATGTACGCCCGGAACACTAACGTCCGGCATCATCCTCGGCGGTGTGCCATGTTAGCCGGCAAACCCTCGTGCCGGGCGGGTGATTACGGCGTAATCACCGAACGCCCAGACGGTGCAACCGTCTGGCGGGCCGTCGAAGGACGGCCAGGTGCGGTGTGAACCGCGGTCATGTCGCGTGCCCGGGTTCTCCGGGTCGTCATCGTCCCGGTGACGGGTCTCAGCCGGGGATTGAAGGCACGCACTCCTAGTTCGCCGGTGGGACACCTAAGGGTGACGTTCAGACGGCGTAGTCGTCCTCGCGCAACTGGACGTACTTCCCGTTACGATAGGAGAACTTCCCCCACTTGTAACTGAAGACCATCTTGAGGCCGTTGAGACCGCCCCGCAGCGCCGCGTCGGCCTTGATACCGCGGGCGTCCATCAGGTCGTTGGCGGTCCTGAAGGCCCGGTCCCAGTCGTCGGGCCGCCAGTCCCGAACCATGTCCGCGAACGTGACGTTCCGGAGGATCTCGTCGCCGATGGCGTCGTGCCAGGCGTCGTTGTACCGTTCGAGGCGGTCGGTCGCGGCGAGGCGGCCGGCGATCTTCCCGGTGCGAACGGCGACGTGGTCGCCGCCCTCGTGGAACGCCGATGTGGTCCCCATCGCGCCGCCAACCACGGCGATGCCGGCACCGACTGGGGACTCGATTGGGCGCGTCGAAGAGATGGGATACGTCTCCGTGCCCTTCGATTTCCCGCGGTCCTCGACGAGCGGGAAGTCGTCGAGGTCGTACGCCTGAAACTCGCGTTCGAGCAGTCGTTCGATGTATTTCCGGCCCTGCGGGATGCTGTCGTCGCTTGCTCTGAGCAGGTCCCACTCGCCGCGGTCGTAGGCGTCGATGTCCAGTCCGATGGGCATCGTCAGCCCGATGCGAGCGACCGGGGCGTCGTTCGGGAAAATCCACGGATACGCCGTGTGGCCGGGCATGATGCCCCACCAGAACTCGATGAACTCCGGTGTGAACAGCTCCTCCGGCATCCGGCGGTGTTCCTGGTAGGCGATGTGGTTCACCTCGTTCGAGGGCATGATGTCGGCCATCGTCTGCCCGCCCGGGAGGAACTGGTCGAGCGTCCCGCCGGTGACGGTTCGCTGGGGGCCATCGGCGAGGATTACGTACTCGGCGGCGATATCTTCGCCGTTGGCCAACCGAACGGTGTGTCGCGGCGAGCTCCTTAGGTCGGTCTCGACGCCGGTGACGCTGACGCCGACGCGGTAGTCCGCGCCAGCTTCTGTCGCCCGTTCACGAAGCCAGTCGTCGAACCGCGCGCGGTGGAACGTGATACCGAAGCCGTCCGTGCTGGTACTGATGCCCGTCTCGGTGAGCGTCATCTCCGTCGAGGGGCCGTAGAACTTCGCCCCGTCGAGTTCGCTCAGTACCACATCTTCGGGGAACTCGGACCGGGGAATGCCCATGATGTCGAACCAGTAATCGAGCAGCCCGGCGGCGTCCGTCGAATCCGGTCCCGTCCCCTCGCGGTCGGCTCTGGGGACCCCCTTTTCGAGGAGGACGGCGTCGGCCCCGTGGTCGGCTGCAGCCTCGGCCGCCGACGACCCGGCCGGGCCACCACCCACAATGGCGACGTCTACGTGTTCCATACCCGCTACGGCGTCCCGCGCCCGCTAAAACCTATTGTCTTGGGTCGAATCCACGGTCTGATGCCCTCATGTGACGACACTGGAACGCACTGCGCGCTACGGTTCGGACATTGCGTCGACGAGTGACACGTCGTGTTGTTCCAGCCGCTTGATGGCCCGCTGGTACGCGTCGCTCTCGGCGAGTGCTGTCGCCCGCACAGCGTCGGTGACTGTCGCCAATCGGTCGGCAAGTCCCAGGAGTTCCCGCCTGTTCGCCTCGTACTCACAGCGGGTGCCAACCGTCGAGAGCACTGACAACAGGGTATCCCGGTCGGCAGGCTTTCTGAGATACGAATCGACGGGAATGTCCAGTATATCCACGTCCGGCTTGACGCTACTGATCATTACGACCGCAGGGGTACCCGACCGCTGTCGGAGTTTTGCGGCGACCCTCTCGCCGCTTAGATCCGGCATCTGTCGATCCAGCAGCACCGCATCGATTGAGTCGTCGATCCGCTGTAACCCCGTACGGCCGTCTCCGGCCTCGATAATATCGTATTCCTCCGGAAGCCAAAGTTTGTAAAGCTGTCTGTAATCCTTGTCGTCGTCGATCACCGCAACGCTCGTCGGTCTCCCCATGCCTTCGAAATCCTACGCCGGTCATCCTACAAATATGCTAAGATATCGGCGTACTATTACTACAAATTTTACTTATTCAGACTGCCAATTTCCCCGTTTCTTATGTATAGAAAACACAACACTATCTCCAGCCGCGGTCAACGGACTGCCGGCACCGTTTTGAGGGCCGCGCGTGGAGCAGACGATATGGCTCGACACGCTACAGGAGGGGTTGAATGGCCGACATCGTCGTGATGCGATACGATGTCCACGGAATGCCCGTCGACCAGTACGTGACAGCGCTCCGTGAGCGACTGCCGGAGTGGGACATCGCCGTCGCGGAGACACCCGAAGCCGAGCGGGACCTGATCGCGGATGCGACGGTCCTGACCGGCAACGTTGTCTCGCCGGAACTGATCGATGCAGCCGGTTCACTGCGGCTGTTTGCAGGAACATACGCTGGATACGATCACCTCCCGCTCTCGGAACTGGCTGACCGCGACATCGCGCTGACGACGGCTTCCGGGGTCCATGGCCCGAACGTCGCCGAGAACGTCGTCGGGTCGTGGCTCGCCTTCGCTCGCGGCTTCTTGACCGCCCGCCGACACCAGCGCAACAACGTCTGGCAGTCCTTCCACACCGACGACTTCGCCGGGAGCCGCGTCTGTGTCGTCGGTCTCGGCGAAATCGGCGAGGCCATCGTCGACCGTGTCCAGGGGTTCGACGTGGAGACCGTCGGCGTCCGGTACTCGCCGGAGAAGGGCGGCCCGACCGACGAGGTGTACGGCTTCGACGAGATCCACGAGGCCGTCGCCGACACGGAGTACGTCGGGCTCGCCTGCCCACTGACCGACGAGACGCGCCACCTCATTGACGAGGAAGTATTCCAGACCATGCACCCGGACACCGTGCTCACCAACGTCGCCCGCGGCCCGGTCGTCGATACGGACGCGCTGGTCAGTGCGCTGCAGCGCAATCACATCTCCGGCGCGGCGCTGGACGTGACCGACCCCGAACCGCTGCCCGGTGACCACCCGCTGTGGGGCTTCGAGAACGTCCTCATCACGCCCCACAACGCCGGCCACACGCCGAGCTATTACGAACGGCTGGCCGATATCGTGGCGGAAAACGTCAAGCGGGCCGAGCGGACCGGCGAGTGGGACGGGCTTCGAAACCAAATTGAGCTGTAGTCACCGCCGGCTGGCGAGATAGCCGTCCCGTGCTTCGTACAGGAAATAGCCCACTATCGTCACAGCGAACGCGCCGGCCAGTAGTTGATTGACCGTGACGCCCCCGAATCGCTCGTTCCCGACGGTTCCCTGCAGGAAGATGGCTACAGCCACCAGCGCCGCAAGCCCGACGTACCGCCAGCGGGCCGCGACTGGAATCAGTTCGCTCTCATCCGAGAAAGCGAGGTACAGATGTGTTCCGGCCATAACAAGAAAATACGTGGCCGCGACGAGCGCTACTGACACGAGCGGGCCAGGCGTAACCACGCCGAAGACGAGCGCCCAGATCACGATGACTGCGCTCACAAGCCCAATCTGAAGCTTCGTTTCGCGGGAGACCATATGCTGTGGTCAAGCCTGGTCGTGAAAAATATCGGGTTGGTCACAGCAGCTGTCCGATTTGGGACGAACAGCGGTCGGCGAAGTCGGTCCTTACAGATAGCCGCGCTTGTCCAGCAGTTCGCCGTTCAGCACGCTCGCACCGGCGGCACCGCGCATGGTGTTGTGCGCGAGGCAGTTGAACTGGACGCCGTCGGTCGTCTCGCGGAACCCGCCGACGGCGACGCCCATTCCATCCTCGACGTTGCGGTCGAGTCGGGGCTGCGGACGGTCCGGTTCCTCGAACACTGTGATGAGCTTCTCGGGCGAGGACGGCAGGTCGATACCCGTAACCGACTCCATCGCGGCCTCGGCGTCGGCCGTGGAGATGTCCTCGGCCGTGTCGGCCCAGACGTTCTCCAGGTGGCCGTCGAGCGTCGGGATGCGGTTACAGGACGCGGCCACGTCCATCTCGTTGAGGTGGACCTCCGCGCCGTCGAAGGAACCGAGCAGTTTGCGCGATTCGCTCTCCATCTTCTGCTCTTCGCCGCCGATATGCGGGATGGCGTTGTCGATGTTCTCCATCGACGAGACGCCGGAGTAGCCCGCGCCGGAGACGGCCTGGAGCGTCGAGACGCGCACGTCCGTCAGGTCGAACTCGCGGTCGAGGGCGGCCAGCGGCGGTACCATGGTGATCGTCGAGCAGTTCGGGTTCTTCAGGAGTGCGCCGTCCCAGCCGCGCTCGTCGCGCTGGACCTCGAGGAGGTCGACGTGGTCGGCGTTGACTTCGGGAATGATGAGCGGCACGTCTTCGTCCATCCGGCCGTTCGAGGAGTTCGAGGAGACAGTGTAGCCGGCCTCACAGAACTCCGGTTCGACCTCCGCGCCGACGCTCGACGGGAGCGAGGAGAAGATGAGATCGACGTCGTCGGGCACCGAGTCCGGGTCAGTGGCACGGACTTCTAACCCAGCCACGTCCTCGGGAATCGGGGAGTTGACGCGCCACTTGGCGGCGTCCTTGTATGTCTCGCCAACGCTTGCGTCGCTGGCTGTCAGTGCTGCGATCTCGAACTCGGGGTGGGGGTCGAGCAGTTGGATAAGTCGCTGCCCGACTGCGCCAGTCGCACCGAGCACACCTACGCGTACAGTCATCGGTTGACACACGGCTGTGGGTGGTCAAAACAGTTTGGATACGGAGCGATACCGCTGCCTTCGTAGGATTACTCATCCTGGGTGTCTTCGAACACCCATTCGATGACCCGGGCCTCGACGAGATCGCGCTCCTCGACGTAGGGGTCGTCGCGGTTCGCCAGCGCCTCCTCGGCCTCGGCTCGCATCTCGGCCTCGATTTCCGTGTGGTCCGGCTCGTCCCGGATGTCGTTCAGCAGCGCCTCGAAGTCCTCCCGGAGGTCGAAGGAGGCGCGGGCGGCGTTGCACCGCGACAGCGGGCTCATTCCGGTCTCTAACACAAGGTCGCGCACCGTCTCCCAGTCCGAGTCACAGAAGTAGATGGAAACCTCGCCGACGATGTCCTGCCAGGCGATGGGGTCGGCGTGCTTGAGCAGCGGGACCGCCCGCGGCGGCAGGTCCAGACGGGTCGCGGTGTCCGGGTTCCCACACAGACAGCAGGCCTTCTCGGTTTTCCCCGTATACATGTGCGGATATTGGACTGACTGTATTTGGACCCATCGACGCTATACTGCCCCGACAGGAGTACTATCTCCCCTTGCCCGTATATTAAGTCATAAAACAGTACGGCCCACCTCGACAGCCCGTCACACCGGACAGGAACGTTTTAATCGCCGGACCGGCCACACTGCGGTATGGATATCGCCGAGCGACTCGATCTGGTGACGCGACACACCACAGAGGTCGTCACCGAGGAGGAACTGCGGACGCTGTTCGAGGAGAGCGACCCGTCGGCGTACATCGGCTACGCGCCGACCGGCGAGATGCACATCGGCCACTTCACGACGATGCGAAAGCTCGCGGACTTCCTGCGGGCCGGCGTCGACGTGACGGTTCTCATCGCTGACTTGCACGCCCACCTCGACGATAACAAGTCGCCGTTCGACCTGCTGGATGCCCGCTCGGCCTACTACGAGACGGCCATCGAGGGCATGATTGAAGCAGCCGGCGCGGACCCCGACGACGTAACCTTCGTCCGCGGAACCGACTTCCAGCTCGACGAGGAGTACACGCTTGAGATGTACCGGATGGCCGCCGAGACGACAATTTCACGCACACAGCGTGCGGCCAGCGAGGTCGTCCGCGCGTCCGAGAGCCCGAACCTGGGCGGGCTCATCTACCCGCTGATGCAGACGCTCGACGTGAAGGCGCTGGATGCCGACATCGCCTACGGCGGCGTCGACCAGCGCGGCATCTACATGCTCTCCCGCGAGATTCTGCCGGACCACGGGGGCGAGTCGCCGATCTGTCTGTTCGCGCCGCTTCTGTCGGGCCTGTCGGGCGGCAAGATGAGCGCCTCCGACGAGGCGTCGAAGGTCAACCTCACCGACAGCCCCGACGAGGTCGACGAGAAAATCGGGCAGGCGTACTGCCCGGCCGGCGAGGTCGAGGAGAACGGCGTGCTGGAGTACCTCAACCACCTCGTCTTCCCGATCCTGGAGGTCCGTGACGAATCCTTCGTCGTCGAGCGCCCGGAGGAGTACGGCGGCGACCTGACCTACGAGAGCTACGACGAGGTCGAGGCGGACTTCGTCAGCGGCGAACTCCACCCCGCCGACCTGAAGCCGTCGGCTGCGGCCGCCATCTCGGACGTTATCGACCCGGTCCGGGAGCGACTGGCCGACGAAGAAGACCTCCTCGCCGAGGCCTACCCCGACAAGTACGGCGCGGAGTGACGCGGTCGACCGATGCCGTCCACTGATCCGAACGGCGGCGATGAGACCGACGGCGAACCATCGCGGGCCGCCGTCCGCCGGACCTACGAGGACATCGGCGACCACTTCTCGAAGACCCGCGAGTACGCCTGGCCGGAGGTCGAATCGTTCGTCGATGCGTCCGACGGCGTCGGGACGGCGCTCGACATCGGCTGTGGCAACGGCCGCCACGCGGAACTGCTCACGGCTGTCGCCAGTCGCGTCGTCGGCCTCGACGCCAGCCGCGCGCTCTTGGGGGCGGCGACCGACCGCGTCGGCGACCGCGTCGACCTGCTCCAGGGCGATGCGACCCGGCTCCCGCTCGCTGCCGGGACCGTCGACCTCGCCGTGTACGTCGCGACGCTTCATCACCTGCCGTCACAGTCCGCCCGCCGCGCCAGTCTGGACGAACTGGCCCGCGTGCTCGCACCTGACGGCCGGGCGCTTGTCAGCGCGTGGAGCACGGCCCACGACCGCTTCGACGCCGACCCCGACGCGGACGAAGGTTTCGATACGACCGTCGACTGGACGCTCCCCGGCGGCGAGACGGTCCCGCGGTTCTACCACATCTACGCGCCGGCCGAGTTCGAGCGCGATATCGCCGACAGCGACCTTCGGCTCGTCTCGCTGGAGCTGTCAAGCGGCAACTGTTACGGGGTCGTCGAGCCGGAAGGGAAACGCACTTAATTGCCTTCCATCTATGGACGTGTACGTTCGCGTTCCGTTGGTTGATGCCGCGGAACGAGCGGCGGTGGTGAGCAAATCCGACGGATTTGCGAGGCACGCCGCGCGCGAACGGAGTGAGAGCGCGGCGGTGGTCTAGTGGTAGGACCTGAGCCTTCCAAGCTCATGGCCCGGGTTCAAATCCCGGTCGCCGCACTTTTCCGACGAACAATTCGTGAGTCGGAAATGCGGAGTGGCGGATTTGAACTACGGAAATCCGAGCGATAGCGAGGATTTGCAGTCGAGTTCAAATCCCGGCCGCCGCATTCTCCAGTCCACAATACCAACGAGCTGATGCGCTGTCCGGCGTCTGAGCGTCGCTGCGTTCGTTCTCTGCCCGGCTGAGGAGCCAACTGATGCCGTTACTCCTGCTCGACAGCGGCCTGCTCGAACTCTTCCCAGTCGTCGCCCATCCACTCCTGCAGGCGGTCGGTGACGCCGGCGAAGTCCTGGCCATCTTCGAAGGACTCGACGACGACCCAGCCGTCGCCGTCGCGGTCGTAGCCGAGGCTGTACCCTCGGTCCCCGTGGATGATGACGACGAAGGCGGCCACCACGTCCAGATCGGGGAAGAACCCGACCGGCGCGAACCCGTAGTCGTCGTGCTGGGCTTCGAGGGCCGAGATTTCGCTCGTCGAGAGCGGCCTATCTGGCAGCGAATCCGTCAGTTCCGTCATTACGTCGCAGTGGTGGGGAGAGGACTGAAAGCGTTTCGAGCGGGCCGCGGTTGGGGAGGGGTAAACATGTGGCTGAGGTGTAACTTCGGCCAACATTGAAGTGATACCATGATCTTTGTTAACATGGAGCTTCCACGCTCCCGGCGGGAACGACCGTCGTACCATCCGGGATTGGCATCGGCGGACGACAACTCGCCGGTGGAGACTGGCCACTCCACCGGCCACGTATCGTTTCGAAACCGACGGCGTACGGAGCATCTGACACCCCACCCCCACCCCCACCACTTTCCCTGCTCCCGTTTTTGGGGTGTTTTCGAGACACCAGTCCGAGTTTTGACCTGTTGGCTTCGACGAGGGCCGGTGGGGTTTTCTGCAAGTACGCGTAGCGTCGGGTATGGACGCCGCGCGACTCCCTGGGACCAGCGGACCCGAGCAGATAGTCGCGCACGTGGACATGGACTGCTTCTATGCCGCCTGCGAGCAGCGGCGGGAGCCGGCACTAAGGGGCGAGCCGCTCGTCGTCGGGATGGGGTACGAGAACGGCGCGACGCACGGGGCCGTCGCGACCGCGAGTTACGAGGCGCGGGCCTACGGCGTCGAATCCGCGATGGCGATTTCCGAGGCGCTGGAGCGGCTCCCCCGCAAAGTCGAGGCCGTCGAGGACCCCGACCTGGATGTCGAGGACGCGGGGTTCTACCGCCCGGTGGATATGGATTTCTACGAGTCCGTCGCCGCGGATGTCCGGGAAATCCTCCACGCGGAAGCGGACGTCGTCCGCGAGGTCAGCATCGACGAGGCGTACTTAGATGTCACCGACCGCGTTTCCTGGGAGACCGTCGAGTCGTGGGCGCGGGACCTGAAAGACACCATCGAGTCGGAGGTGGGCGTGGCGGCGAGCGTCGGCGTCGCCCCGACGATGAGCGCCGCGAAGGTGGCCAGCGACAGGGACAAGCCTGACGGACTGGTCGTCGTCGAACCCGGAACCGTCCGGGAGTTCTTCGCCGACCTGCCCGTCGAGGACGTCCACGGCGTCGGCCCGGTTACCGCCCGGGAACTCGACGCACTCGATATCCAGAACGCAGGCGACCTCGCGGCGGCCGACCCGGAACTGCTGGCCGAGCGCTTCGGCGAGCGCGGCCGCGAGATACGCCGCTACGCCCGCGGCGAGGACGAGCGGTCGGTGACGCCGAAAGGCGACCCCAAAAGCCTCTCGCGGGAATCCGCCTTCACCGAGGCGACGACCGAACTGGAGGCCAAGTGCCGGCAAGTCCGCACGCTCGCCGACGCCGTCGCCGACCGCGCCCAGCGGAAGGGCGCACGCTATCAGACCATCGGGATCAAGGTCGTGACGCCGCCGTTCGACGTGAACACGCGCGCCCGTTCGCTTCCAGGCCCGGTCGAGGAGCCCGACCTGGTCCGGCGCGTCGCGCTGGACCTCCTCGGGGAGTTCGACGACGATCCGGTTCGGAAGGTCGGCGTCCGCGTTTCGAACCTGGACTTCTCAGCCGGCGAGCAGGCCAATCTGGACGGGTTCGGCGGTGACGCCGAAACCGGGGGGACGGATCATCACTCCACCGCGAACAACGGGGCGGCAGCCGAGGAGCAGGACGCCGATGGACAGGTCGGGCTTGGGACGTTCGCCGAGAGCGACGGCGGCAACGAGGCCGCCAGAGATGCGGCGAGCGAGGGGACAGAGAGCGGTGAGAACCACATCTCGCTCCCACCGGGCCAGACCACGTTCGCGGACTTCTAAGCTCAGGCGACACCGTGTTCCAGATTCTCCAGCAGCTTCCCGACGAACAGGCCCGCTCGCGGTGAGATGGTGTCATCTGCCGGGACTTCCGTCGGATGCGCGGCCAGCGTCTCGACGAACCGCTGGCTGTGGGTCATCGCGTGTAACATGTCGACCACGTCGACCACCAACCCCTCGTCGCTGGTGTCCATGCCGGCGTATCGCTCCTTCTCGGCCTCGGAGTAGGTGATCGTCCAGGCCGGGCCGCCAGCGGCTGCGACGATGTCTTCCAGCGGTGCGACTTCCAGCGGGCCGTCGTCACTCCCGACGTACACCGTTCCGTCCTCGACGAACGTCTCGTACCTGTCCATGGACAGCCCCCGCCGAACGACTGTGACAAGGTGTGCGACCACAATAGCCGTTACCCCTTCCGAGACCGTCTCCGAACCTGTTTCACAGCTGACGGTCGTCTGACGGAGAGTTATGGGGCGTGAGCGTCTCCTTCCCGACAGAAACGCATGGCAGAGACCGAACAGATAACCGTCGCGACAACGAGCGCGGGGCCGGGTGGGACCGGGGAACCGGGAGAGACGGTCGATCTCCCGGTGGTGGAACTGCTGACCGGCCGGGGATTCATCACCGGCAAGAGCGGGTCCGGGAAGTCGAACACGGCGAGCGTGGTGGCCGAGAAACTGCTCGACAACGGCTTCGGCCTGCTCATCGTCGACATCGACGGCGAGTACTACGGCCTGAAAGAGGAGTACGAGATCCTCCACGTCGGCGGCGACGAGGAGTGTGACATCCAGGTCACGGAGGACCACGCCGGCAAGATCGCCTCGCTGGCGCTGGAGCAGAACGTCCCCATCATTCTGGACATTTCGTCGTTCCTCGACGAGGAAGAGGCCGAGACGCTGCTGACCGAGGTCGCCAAGCAACTGTTCGCCAAGGCGAAAAAGCAGAAACAGCCTTTCTTGATGCTCGTCGAGGAGTGCCACGAGTGGATGCCCGAGAAGGGATCGATGGGCGAGGTCGGGAAAATGCTCATCAAGATCGGAAAGCGCGGCCGGAAACACGGGCTGGGCATCGTCGGTATCAGCCAGCGCCCCGCCGACGTGAAGAAGGACTACATCACCCAGTGCGACTGGCTGGTCTGGCACCGCCTGACCTGGAACAACGACACGAAGGTGGTCGGGCGCATCCTCGACAACAAGTACGCCGACGCCGTCGAGGACTTAGACGACGGCGAGGCGTTCATGATGAACGACTGGGCCGAACAGGTCCGCCGGGTCCAGTTCCACCGCAAGCAGACCTTCGACGCCGGCGCGACGCCCGGCCTCGACGACTTCGAGCGCCCGGAACTCAAGTCCGTCAGCGACGACCTCGTCTCCGAACTGGAGACCATCAGCGAGGAACAGCAGGCGACGGAGAACCGCATCAAGGAACTCCGCGAGGAACTGGACAAGAAGAACTCCCGCATCGCCGAACTGGAAGCGGAACTGCAGGACGCCCGGGACCTCTCGCGGATGGCCGAGCAGTTCACCGAGGCGATGCTGAACCAGGCCGAAGACTACAACCCCGGCCGGACGGCACAGGAGGAGATGCGCCGCCAGCGCGAGCGGTTCGCCGACTCGTCGGATTCCGACGGGGAAGCAGACGCCGACAGCCCCCGTGACGAGCAGCCACCGGCGTCGGGCGAGACAGCCGACGCCACGTCCGGCGGCGGGTTCGGCGACGCGTTCAGCGCCTTCGCCGAAGACGGGGCTGCGATGAACGGCGGTAGCGCGGGCAACGAAGCGGCGACGAACGGCCACGCCACAAACGCGGACACAGCGACGAACGGGGCCAGCGCAGAAACCGGCGCGGCTGCCGTGTCAGTGAACGGGGAGGCCGATACAGACACGACCGACACCGACGACGAGGACCTGAGAGCAGCCATCGCCGAGGCCGTCGAAGCCGAGGAGTCGAGCGAGGCAACTGGCTCCGCTACCGACGAGGCAACATCCGACTTCGACGGTCCTGCCGTCTACAGCGACCTGCGAGCCGACGTCGAGGAGTTGGAGAGAAAGACTCGACGGATGCTTACGTACTATCACGAACAAGGCCCCGGGACACCGCTGAACGCCCACTTCTCGGCGGGCGGCTCCGGCGACCGGACGGCGGCCTACGCGCGAAACAGGGAACTCCGGCTCCGCGGGCTGGTCGAGCACGTCGGCCGCGGGAAGTACGACGCCCGGCTCGCGGAACTGGTTCGAGAGGAGAGCGACCGCCGACTCGACGAAGACGAGGTCGAGTCCGTCGTCACCCGACTCGAATCGGCGTTCCTGGACGGAGACGGCGACTGAAACGGTAGTACCGCGATAACGGCGATCTTACAGCAGCGGTTCGACCAGGTCTTCGAGCGCCGCACGCGGGTCGTCGGCCTTCGCGACGCCGCTTGCTAGCAGCACACCGGTCGCACCGAGGTCGCTCGCGGAGACGAGGTCTTCGCCCGTCGAGATGCCAGCGCCACAGAGCACGTCCACGTCGCCGTTGACGCGGGCGGCGGCGTCGACTGCGCCGGTCACGATGTCCGGGTCGGCCTTGCTGACGGGCGTGCCGGTCCCGATGAGTTCCGGCGGCTCGACGGCGACGCCGTCGGGATCGAGCGCTGCGGCCGCGCCGATCTGTGCGGGGTTGTTCGCACAGACGATTGTTTCGAGGTCGGCGCGGTCGGCGGCGTCGAGCGCGCCGTCGATGTCCGCGAGCTTGAGCCGGTTCTCGGAGTGGTTCAGAAGCGTCCCGACAGCGCCGGCATCTGCAGCGGCCTCGGCGAGGGTGCTGCCGGTGTGGCTGCCGTGCTCGACAGCGCTGATGTGCTGGGCCCACGTCTCGACACCGGTTTCGGCAACAGCGCCGATCTGTGCGGCCTGTGGCGCGACGGCGACGCGAACGCCGGAGTCGTCGCTCACGTCAGCGGCGGCGGTCGCTACTTCGACTGGGTCACACGGGTACGCCTTCAGATTGACAAGGACGAACATACGAAACGCACCGGCTGCTGTCGGGAAATAGGTTGCGAAGCGGCCGCTTGGTAGCGCTCGCCACCGCGCCTTCGTTCCATCTCGGCCTGCCGCTCGGGGGTGACAATTATTACGGTTCAGCCGAGACAAGAAACGAGACAAGCCGTGACAGCAGGGGATGACGACACACCGACCGTTCTGATAGTCGAGGACGAACAGCACCTGGCCGACCTGTACACCGACTATCTATCCGGCCAGTATCACGTGCAGACGGCCTACAGCGGTGAGGAGGGGTTAGAACTGCTGTCGCCCGATATCGACGTGGTGTTGCTCGACCGCCGGATGCCGGTCGTCTCCGGCAACGAAGTGCTCGCACAGATCGAGGAGCGAGGGCTTCGGTGCCGCGTCGCGATGGTCACCGCCGTCGACCCTGACTTCGACATCATCGAGATGCGCGTCGACGACTACCTGGTCAAACCCGTCACCCGCGACGACCTTCGGGAGGTCGTCGACCGGCTGTACAAGATCCGGGAGTACAACGAGCGGCTCCAGAAGCTCACGTCGAAGAAGCTCAAACGCAACGTCCTCCGCGTCGAGAAGACCCAACGAGAGCTGGAAGACAGCAAGCGGTACCAAGAACTCCAGGACGAGATCGCGACCATCTCGTCGAACGTCGAGTCGCTCGCGAACGAACTCGACGTCGAGAAAGACGACCTCCAGCTGTAACCTAGTCCTTCCGTTTCACGACGTCGCCGAGCGTGTACTCGCCGTCGCTGCTGCCGCCGGACCACTCCGTCTCGTCGGCGCTGCCGCCGGCGCTCAGGGAGATCTCAAGCGCGCTTTCGAGTTTCTTCTGGACATCGTCGCTGGGCAGGGAGTTCCCCTGTTCGAGTTTCCGAATCAGGCTCGCCTTCTCGTTGAGTTGCTTGGCGAGTTCCTCCTGGCTGAGGCCTTGGGATTCCCGACCCTTGCGGATTCGGTCGTGGTAATCCTGTGCGATCTCGTCCATCTCGTCGAACATGTCCCGACGGCGGCCGCCGGACCCGCCACCACCCGAGGAACTCGACGAGGCGGACGAACTCGACGACGATGACGAGGAAGACGACGTCGAGTACTTCGTCGACGTGGACGACGTCTCCTCCGTCTTGACCTCCGTGCCGAAGTCGGTACACTCGTCACAGACGTCGAGTTCGGCTCCCTCGATTTTGACGCGGTTCGGAGAGGAAACCTCCGTCCCGCACATCTCGCACTGAACCATACCGACGGCTTGGACGGGGCACCGTATAAATGGTGCGCTGGCTACTCCAGCGCCCCCATCGCGTGATAGAACCGCTGGGCCGCGGTGACGTGGCCCACGACGGCGAACACGACCAGCAGCCAGCCGACGAGCGTCAGGCCGGCCAGCGTGGCCGGGACGAACGCCGCGACGCCCGTGACGACACCCACGAGAGCGAGTCGATCAGCGCGGCCGAGCAGGCCGCCGTAGACGCGGTCGAGACCGACCGCCTGGGCCTGGGTCCCGAGATAGGAGGTCATCAGGACGCCGGTGACGGCGGCGATGCCGAGTTCCCACTGGCTCACGCCGGCGGCGAGGCCGACGATAATGCCGATGTCGGCGTAGCGGTCCAGCACGTGGTCCAGCAGGTCGCCGCCCGAGGACGCGACGTTCAGCTCCCGCGCGAGCGCGCCGTCTACGAGGTCGAGCCAGCCGTTCAGAAAGACCAGCACGGCCCCGCCGAGATACAGCAGGGGGTCCCGTGTCGCGACGGCGTACACGCCGCCGGCTCCCAGCGCGAGCAGGAACGCGATGACGCTGACGCCGTTTGGTGACAGCCCGGCCACCTTTGCGGCGCTGACGAACGGACCGAGCGCACGGTCGGCCAGCGGACGGAACTTATCGAGCGTCATAGCCAGTCGATGTAGGAGACGGTCCCCGCGCTCGGCTCCCGCTCGCCGTCCACGACGGCCCGGATTTCACTCGCCACCGCCTCGGGGGTCCGGTCCGTCGTCTCGATTTCGTAGACGGATTCCATGCCGTGTTCCTCGACGGCTTCCCCGAGGATGACATCGAGCGCTTCCGACTCCGCGTTCTCGTAGGCCTTCGAATCGTCGTCGCCGCGCTCCCGGAGCCGTTCGACGATGGTTTCAGGGTGCGCTCGCAGCACGATCACCCGGTCGGCCTCAAAGTGATGCGCGAGATGGGACTCGAACAGCACGTCGTCGCGGCCATCGAGCCACTCGGACAGTCTGTCCAGGTCCGCGACGAGGCTCCCGCGGTCCTCGTCGATACCCGTCGAGAACCCCTCGTCTTTGATAACGTCGTTGAGATGGAGCACGTCGAGGTCAGTGTCGAGTCGCTCCGTCGCCGTGGTCTTGCCAGTTCCCGGCGTCCCGGTGACGGCGACTCTCACGCCTCGACCACCTCGATGACCTCGTTCAGTACCGAGACGGCGCGCTCCGTGTCCTCGCGCGTGCCGCAGGTGATACGGATGCATTCAGGCAGCCCAAAGGAAGAACAGTCGCGGATGATGACGCCCCGTTCCTGGGCGGCGTCCGCGACGGCCGACGCGTCGCCGACCTCCGCGAGGACGAAGTTCCCCGCGCTGTCCCAGGTCGGTGCGTCGAGTTCTTCGGAGAGGTACTCCCGGGCCCACGCGGCGGTGTCGACGGAGCGTTCGACGTGCTCGTCGTCGTCGAGCGCCGCCAGTCCGGCTCGGCAGGCGAGTTCGCTGGCGGAAAAGGGCGTGTTGATGCGGGCGTAGGCGTCGGCCCAGTCCTCGGGGACCACTGCGTACCCAAGGCGGATGCCGGCGAGTCCGTAGGCCTTCGAGAACGTCCGCAGGAGCGCGACGTCGTCGCGGTCGGTCAACAACGGCCGCTTGCTCGGCTTCTCAGTGAACTCCCCGTAGGCCTCGTCGACGACGACGAGCGTCTGTTCCTCGGTCTCCTCGGCAATCGTCCTGACTGCGTCGGTCGAGAATTCCGCGCCGGTCGGGTTGTGCGGGCTGGTGAGATAGACGATGCGCTCCCCGTCGTAGTCCTTCAGGACGGTGTCGGCGGTTTGGGCGAAGTCGTCAGCCTTCGAGAGCGTGTACTCGTTGACCTCGCCGTGGTGATAACGGGCGCTCATCGCGTAATAGGCGAAGCCCGGCGACGGGACGAGCACGTCCTGGCCGGGGTCGAGCATGGCCCGAGCGAGGCAGTCCAGTGCGCCGTCGCCGCCGTTGCTCAGCCACACCTGTTCCGGCGTTACGTCCCACAGCGCCGCCAGTTCGTCGACGAGGTCGGCGTGGGAGGCCTTCGGATACGAGTGCATCCGCTCGGCCGCCCCGCGGATCGCCTCGACGGCTTTCGGGCTCGGCCCGTACATGTTCTCGTTCGACGCTAGCTTCACCATGTCGTCCGGGTCGAGACCGAGTTCCCGGGCGACCTCCTCGATGCCGCGACCTGCCCGGTAGACAGTGTGAGCGGAGAGGTCCCGTGGTTCCATGGCTGTGCAAAACGGACGGGGCGGCTTAAGCGTGCTCACATCGGGCGTGGCCGCGGCTCCATAGCCAGTCCCGCACAGAAATCCGTTGGCGGCCTCCCGTGTGAAACCCGTCGATGACGGGTGAGACACGGAATAGCACGCTCCCCACCGAAGCCCTGTCAGTCAGTGGTAATGAGCGTTACGGTGAATCGCCGTTCGGGCCCGGGAATCCGCCCCCACCGAAAACGGTAACACACCATGGGTCCTGATAGCGTCCAATGCCGCTTCTCATCGATATCCGGAAACTCACGCTCATTACGCGGCTCATTCAGGATGGGGCCGAACAGGTCGCCGACTCGCTGGCGACGCTGGCCGGCGTCGACGCCGCCGTCGAGATCAAGAGCCTCTCCTTTGTCCAGCCGGAGGACATCGCCACTGAGATGGGCGGCGGGACCATCTACAGCGCCCGCGTTCGCCTGACTGAGCCGCCTTACGGCGTCTTCCTGATGACCTTCGAGACGGAAACGGCCGCCGAAATCGCGGAGCTGATGACCGGCTCCAGTGTCGAGGACGGGTTCACGCAACTCCACGAGTCCGCGCTCCAGGAGATGTGTAACATCCTCACTTCGGGCTTTATCGATGGCATCGCGAACACGCTGAACGCGACCATCAACATGGGGACGCCGACGGTCGTCCAGGACGACGCGTCCGAGATCGCCGACAAGGCCCTCTCGCACGTCCGCCGGGACTCGCTGACCATCGTGCTCGACTCGCTCGTCGACATCAAGGAGAGCGACGTAGCGTTCTCGCTTCGCATCTTCCTCATCCCCGATCCCGGCTCGTTCGTCCATCTCATCGACCAGCTGGACTACGATACGGACCGCGAGACGCACATCTCGGCTGACACAGACGCGGTCAAAGAACTCGATATGTCCGGTGACGCGGACGCACTGGACGCCTTCGATACCTCGGAGTAGCCACACCGAACCCACGACGTTGAAGAGGATTGCGTCCAACCGCCGCATATGAGTGTCGTAAACGCGGCTATCTTCGGGGTCCACCTGATATTCGCCGCGCTGTGGGCTGGAACCGTGTTGTTCATGACTTACGCCGTGCTCCCGACGGCGCTGAACGGCGACTCCTCACCGGGGCCGCTGTCGGCGATTACCGGGAAACTTCAGACGGTCTCCCGGACGAGTGCCCTGCTCCTGTTTCTGACAGGCGGGCATCTGGCGGCGACTCGCTACACTGCCGAGTCGCTGACAGGAACCGGTCGCGGCCACCTCGTCATCACGATGATCGTCCTGTGGTTCATTCTGGCCGGCCTCGTCGAGGTCGGGGCGTCGAAACTCAACGACGGCTTCGACCAGCAGAAGGTCCGCGAACCGGCCCGGAACGCACGTCCGTTCCTGCTCGGAGCGTCTGTTGTGTCGATTCTGCTCCTGCTCGACGCCGGGGCGATTCTCGGCCTGTACTGACGATTGACCGAGCGGTTTTCTGCGATTCTTCTCATGGACCTGTATCAGCAGATACAAATCACTATCCGGCGTACCGAATCGCAATGTGGCCGTGGGGACACCTCGCCGTCGCTTATCTCGTCTACGTCGTGTACACTCGTCTTGACCCGACCCGTCGCCAGACCGCGGCGACGCTCACCGCTCTTGCGGTGGGGTCGCAGTTCCCGGACCTGATCGACAAACCGTTCGCCTGGACGTTCGGCATCTTGCCGTCCGGGCGGTCGCTCGCTCACTCGCTGTTCACGCTCATTCTTCTCGCCGTGGTCCTGCACCGCATCGCCGCGTGGTATCGCAGAACGGATCTCTCGGGGGCCTTCACCATCGGTGCGTTCGTACACACGCTGACGGATATTGGCCCGTCAGCGGTGGCAGGGCTGCTCGGCGGCGACCTGACACAGCTCCAGTGGCTCCGCTTTCTCGTCTGGCCGCTCCAGCCTCCGCCGCCGTACGCCAACGACACCTCCTTCGTCGAGCAGTTCGCCTCGCTCTCCTTCGAGCCGTACGTCCTGTTCCAGTTCGGGCTGTTCGGCCTCGCCGTCGCCGTCTGGCTCGCCCACGGCGCGCCCGGGCTCCGGTCGGTCACCCGCCGGAGCAAGGCAGTGTTCACTGAATTTGCCGATTAGAGCCGTTCAGCGATGTGATCCGCACACTTCAACGCGAGCGCAGCGATGGTCAGCGTCGGGTTCATCGACCCGGCAGTGACGAACACCGAGGAGGACGCGATTGAGAGGTTCGCCACGTCGTGGGTCCGTAGTTGCGGGTTGACGACGCTCGTTTCGGGGTCGGTCCCCATCCGCGTCGTGCCCATGTGGTGGTACGCCGGCCCGGTGTCCTCCGGACCGACCGTCCATGAGATGTCGACGCCCAGCTCCGACAGCACGGCGCGTTGAATCTCGTTCGTCCGAGCGAGCGAGCGCTCCAGCCGGTCGCCCCAGGACCACTGGATGTCCGGCACCGGGTTCCCGTGGTCGTCCGTCGTCGACGTGTCCAGCGTTACCCGGTTTTCCTTCCGCGGCGGCTGGCCGACGAGGCCGCCCATCGCGATGGAGTTGCCGTAGCTCTCGCGGAGGCTCGACAGCAGCGTGTCTCCCCAATCCTCGCCGGAGAGCGCGAGTTCGACCGGCGACGGACCGGCGTAGTTCAGGAACTCCAGTTTCAGCGGCGACAGCGCCGCGTCAGTGGCCTCGACCACTGTCTCGCCGTCCGTGACGCGTTCGACTGCCTGCCCGGGGTCGTCGTAGAACTGGTGGCACTCGCTCGTGAGAAAGCCGACGTGGTTCTGGCGCGTTTCCCGGTCGAGCGTGCCCCCAGCGCCCGCAAAGAGGTGGTCCATGAAGTAGTGGCCGACGAGGCCGGACCCGTTGGCCAGCCCCGACGGGTGGTCCTCGCTCGCCGACAGCAGGAGGAGCCGCGGCGTCTCGACGCCGCCCGCCGCGATGACGAACTCGCGGGCCGTCTGGCGGTGTTCCGTGCCGTCCGGCGTCGCGTAGACAGCCGCCTCGACGCGCCCGTCGGCGTCGGTCACGAGGCGCTGGACCGGGACGCGGTCGATGACTCTGGCACCCTCTGCCTCGGCGTCCTCAATGTGGACGCTGGCGTCGTATTTCGCCCCGGAGGGACAGATGGGCTGGCAGGTTCCGTAGCCGACACACGGCCCCCGGTCGTCGTACGGTTCGGAGTTCCGAGCGTTGGGGACGGAGTGCATCGTGATTCCCAACGTTTCGCAGGCCTCCGCGAATAGCGAGTCGCTGTACGACGGGGGGAAGCCGGGTAGCGGATACGCACCGTCCCGCGGCGGTGCGAAGGGGTTGTCGGCGTCGCCGGCGACTCCAAACGCTCGCTCCGCGTCAGCGTAATAGGGACGGAGGTCGTCGTAGCTGATCGGCCACGCCGGGTCGTCGGTGTCGTGGCTCCCGTTGAAATCCGACGGATGCAACCGCATCACCATCCCCTGCCAGTGTAGCGTCGAGCCGCCGACGCCTTTCACCCGTGCGACGTTCAGCGGGTAGTACCGCTCGCCGCTCGTGCTGAACGCGTCGCGGTCCCCGCCCATCTCCCAGACGGAGCCGTGGTCGCCGGGCCGAATCGCCGCCTCCATTTGCTGCTCGCGTTTCGACGTATCGAATCGCGGTCCGGCTTCCAGCACGACCACGTCGCGGCCGTCGCTGGCGAGTCGACTCGCGATGAGCGCCCCCGCTGGCCCGGCCCCGATGACACAGACATCCGCCCGCTCGGACGGCTCCCGGTCCATTTCAGCAGGGGTTAGGCAAGCCTAAACTTATACGTTGGCATCTCAGGCGTTGTGTTGGCGTGTCGGTTCGTTCACTGCGTTCGCTGCACGGCCGCGGCGTGGTTCGAACCGGAGCAAGACGGTCGCTCACTTCGTTCGCGCTACGACTTGCAGGGTTCGAACTCCGTGCCGTTACAGGCCTCGCTGTCGCTCGGCGGTAACGGGCGTGGCGGGAGTGAGCAAACGCGGAGCGTTTGCGAGCTACGCCACGGCCGCAAGTGTGTTTCGAGCGGACGCGAGAAACCACGACGCGGGCGTGGCGGGATTCGAACCACGGTCGGACGTGCTCGCTTCGCTGCGCGCGACCTCCCTGATTAGAATCCCGCCATGCCGGTTCGCTCACTGCGTTCGCTGCACGGGCGTGGCGGGATTCGAACCCGCGTTCTAGGGGTTAGGAACCCCTCGCCCTGGTCCACTAGGCCACACGCCCTATCGGGTGGTTGATTGACCGGCGAAAAATGCTTTCGTTATCACTACAGACCGCTGAAAACGGAGAAGTGGTCGAGATTACGTCTCGGTTTCCGTCGCCGTTTCGGTCGACTCGGCCGCGTCCACGGTGGACGCGTCGGTCCCTTCTGCGGAGCCGCCCTCACGCATCTCTTCGAGTTCCTGTTCGACTTCTTCGCGCCCTTTCTGGAATTCGCCCATGGCTTCGCCAGTCGACCGCGCTAGTTTCGGAATCTTATTTGCACCGAACAGCAGGACGGCGATGAGGAGGATGACCATCATCTCCGTCGTCCCGGGCATCCCCGGGAACAGTACTCCGGATGTCCCTAACATTGTATCCGAAGGTTACGTGGTTGCTATTATAACCTTTTTGCTCAGGACGGCCTGCCAGTCGAATCGCTGCTGTCGGGACTTGCTTTGGGCGCTGCTCTGATAGGGACCAGAGACGGACCACGCGTCATAGACGATCCGTGACTGGTTAGCTGTGGAAACGGCCTCGCCGGGAACCGACGGCGAGGCCCGGCATGGGGGGAGTGGGTGTAATGGGGGTGGATCGGAAGGGGCAATTCGAGACACCGTGTCCCCGGCCGTGTGGTGGCTTGGTACGGCACGTCGACAGATAGACCGCTACATGTCCACGGGACCAGGCCGATAGCTGTGGCTGTCCAGGTGACACGACTGCCGTGGCCATGTTTTGCCTGCGTGGTCTGTCCGCGTGCGGGTTCACACCCGCAACAACGGCTATACAGTACTGTCAGTTCATTATACGTTTGTTAAATCGCTGCTCGCCGGGCACGGCCCCGGAAAGGGAGACTCCCCCGCCCGGGGATATAACTACTGTCGGGCGCTCAGGGATACCAGATGCCGGCCGATAGTCACACGATGGAAGTCAGGAGCGGGGAAGAGGTAACGATTCGACCGATCAAACCTGTCGGGGAGGACGTCGTTCGGGTCGACATCGAGGCTGACGGGGTCTGGCGACTGGATATCACACGCGAGGGAGAGATCGCCGACGTTGTCACGACCCGGGACGCCGACGGGACACTTGCGGACCGCGAACTGCCGGAGTGGATCGACGAGGTCACGGCGAAGTTCGCACAGTTCTGACCAGTCGGAAAGGGTTTTACCTGCCAGGGCCCAGGTCGCCAGTATGGTATCAGTCGGAGACGCTGCGCCCGATTTCACGGCACCGATTGCAAACGGCGACATCGATGAAATAACGCTGTCCGAGGCGCTTGAGGACGGGCCTATCGTTCTCGCGTTCTTCCCCGGGGCGTTCACCAGCGTTTGCAGCCACGAGATGAACACGTTCCAGGACCGACTCGACGAACTCACCGACGCGGGGGCGACGCTGTACGGTGTCAGCATCGACACACCGTTCTCACAGAACGCGTTCCGGGACGAACTTGGACTCGAGTTCGACCTCATCAGCGACTCCGGGCGGGAGATCGTCGACGCCTACGATATCTCGATGGACTTCGAGGCGCTCGGCGTGCCGAACGTCGCCAAGCGAGCCGTCTTCGTTATCGACGAGAACCAAGACATCACGTACGCCTGGGTCAGCGACGACCCCGGTGTCGAACCGGACTACGACGAAGTGATCGACGCCGCCACCTGACCGCGCCGGTGGGGGATTTTTCGCTGTGGGTCGTCTGGGTTGTGGTATGAGTGCTGACAGAGACGACACCGGCGGCCGTATTTACGATCCCGAGGCGGACCACGCGTTTCCGGATGGGCGATTGAACGCAGTCCTTGACACCGTCTCGGCTGACGAGGAGATCCAGGCGTATCTCGAAGCCCAGAACATCAACCCCGTCGCGCGCAAGCGGTACAACGACCACGGCGCGAAACATATCGATATCGTTCGGAACCGAGCGCTGTGCCTGTATGATCTCCTCAAACAGGGTGGCGTCGAGTTCAACGGCGCGGCCGATCACGGCCTCGATGAGGCCGACGAGGCCGTCATCATCGCGCTCGCGACGACGCTGCACGACATCGGACACGTCGTCCACCGCGATGCACACCCCTACTATTCGATCCCGCTGGCGGCCGACATCCTCGATGACCTGCTCGATGAGTTCTACGACATCCGCCAGGCGGTTCAGGTGAAAGGCGAAGTGTTGCACGCGATTCTCTGCCATCACACCGAAGAAAACCCGCTGACGCTGGAAGCCGGCGTCGTTCGCGTCGCCGACGCGCTGGATATGGAACGCGGTCGGTCGCGGATTCCCTACAAGCGCGGCGGTCGCGGTATCGACACCGTCTCCAGCCAGGCTATCGAGACGGTGACGCTGAGCCCGGGCGACGACTACCCTGTTCTCGTCGAAATCGCGATGAACAACGCGGCCGGCGTCTACCAGGTCGACAATCTCCTGAAAGCCAAGCTCAAGGACTCCGGCCTAGAGGAACACGTTCGCATCGTCGCGCTCAACTCCCGCGAAGACGGCAACCAGATCGTCGAGCGAATCGAACTCTGAACCGGACCGACACAACGGTTTTGTACCGTGCTTCCCTAGCTTTGTCTATGAGTCTCACACCCATGGATGAGCCACAGGGTGCCCGGAGCAGGGGGGACAACGGTGAGGTGCCGCCGCCCTCACTTCTGGAACGGGTCAGGCACCGGGTGCGCTCAGCCATTGAGACCATCTCGGTTGGGGAGAAATGCCTCCAGTGGCTCGATACGCGTGGTCGAGACAAGCCACAATCGAAGATCCACACCGACGGGTTCGCCGACGACGTCGTCGTGCCGCCGGAGTGCCCGTCGATCAGCGACCTTCCGACGCGGTCACGCCCGTTTACGTACCCGACGCGGAATCACACGGAGAGCAACACTGTCGACCTCATCGCCATCGAGTCCGGCGACCGACTGACGGTGACACATCCCGATAACGCTGAGGCGAAGATATCGTCTGACGTGTGGGAATCTGTCGAGCAGTAAGCCTGCTGTCGGCCTGTTCTTTCGTCGCTGAGCGAACAGTCGGTGAAATATACCCGCCCGACAGCGTTTGGAAAAGAGAAACCAGCAGACGGGAGAGTCGACGCCGCGGTCAGAGGTCGTACTGTGCAATGTTGCCGGAACCACAAGCGGGGCAGGTCGTGGCATCCGTTTCGATGGTGGTTCCACAGCGCCGACACTCCAGGTGCGACTGCTGTCGAGTCCCCACGACCCGGCGTAATTGCTCGATCATATCACCAGACAGGGAGCCAAGGCTCATATAATCGGGTAATTCACGGTGAAAGTGAAAACCGCAAGACGGAGCGTGGATTTCGAGGGGACCGTCAGCCGAACGTCAGACGCTGCTGTCCTGCCGTCCGGCGGGACGGTTCCTATAGTTTCGCGCGGGTCTGCTCACAGCGGTCCCGCTTGCCGGACGCATACAGGAGCGCCATGAACAGTCCGATGGTGAACAGCCAGCCCACAAGCAGCCAGAGTACTATCGATGGGTCCCCACTCCCGAGCATGATCTGTAAGCGTCACTGCCGGTATTTAATTAGTAGCACCGTATCGAGAGCGGAAACGACAGAAAACAGCGTATAACCTCTCGGCAGTTACTGAGAACGGCGTAAGCCTCTTCTTACACCGCCGCACTGGACCTGTACGCGCGGTGATTGTGCTCTCCTTGGTCCGCTGTTCCGAGATGCTCGCCCGTCCCGGGTGACGCCCAGATGTTTTTGTCCGCGCCGACGTAGCCACGGCCGATGACGGGAACAGCCGCAGCCGAGCCCACTGTGACGACGTTCACCTCGACTGTCGACCGTATCGATACGACCGATGTCGTGCTAACGGAGACGTACTTCTACCCCGAAGGCGGCGGACAGCCGGCCGACCGGGGGACACTCGGCGGCGTCGAGGTGGTCGACGTCCAGCACCAGGACGGGGATATTGTCCACGAACTGGCCGAGCCGCCGGCGTTCAATTCGGGCGAGACCGTCGAAGGACATATCGACACGGCGTTTCGGACGTACTGCATGCGTGCCCACACGGCCAGCCACGTCCTCTATGGCGCTGGCCGTCGACTGCTTTCCGATCTCGGCTACGGCGGGTTCGATATCAGCGCGACGGTCCCGGACGACAGCGATGATGACGATTTCGGGCCGGCTATCACCGGGAAGGTGCGGGTCGACTTCGAGACGACGACCGAAATCGACGACGAGGTGCTCACTGAACTCGAAGGACTGACTAACCGTGCCGTCTGGGAGTCCTACGACGTGACCTGGGAGGAGATTCCGCGTGCGGAGGCACTGGACCGCGATGACATCGCGTTCAACACGAAAACCGAAGAGGGGATCGAAGGCGAGACGGTCCGTGTCGTCACTATCGAAGACTGGGACGTTGCAGCCTGTGGCGGGACGCACGTCGGGAACACGCGCGAGATCGGACCGGTGACGGTGCTGGGCCGGTCCAACCCCGGTGAGGGGCTGACTCGCGTCGAGTTCGCCGTCGGCCCGCGGGCGATCCGCCAGCGTGCGACCGAGCACGAGCGGGCGATGACCGCCGCGCAGTCGCTGGATACGAACGTCGCGGAACTGCCGGCCGCTGTCGATAACCTCCAGTCAGAACGCGATGATCTCAGGGAGACGGTGTCGACGCTCCGAGAACGCCTCGTCGATTCCCGTATCGCCGACCTGCGCGACGACGCCATTGAAGTGGACGGGCGGACGTGGCTCGTCGGGACTGTTACGGGCCTCGATGCGAACGGGCTGGCCGACAGGGCGGAGCGCGCCGTCGGCGATGAGATCGACGTGACCGCGCTGGTGGACGCCGACGGTCAGTATCTGGGCGTTGCGACGACCGGCGGCGTCGACGCCGGAGAGGTGGTCAACCGCGTGACGACGGAGTTCGGTGGCGGTGGCGGCGGGCGGCCTACGGTCGCACAGGGCGGTGGGCTCGATGCTGACGGAGACGATATCGTCGCGTTCCTTCGGGACGTATCAGCGGCGGCAGACCACGGCGACTGACTCAATCGCCTCGGTTCGGCGTCCCGTTGAACCGTGCGACCTCGTTTCGCAGCGCATCCCGTTTTAACAGCCCGAACCCGAGGAGAATACAGGCGAATCCGACGCCGGTGTAGACCGTTGGCGTCTCACCGAGGAACAGCAGTCCGGTGGCAGCGGCGACGACCGGCGCGGCGTAGGAGACGAGGTTGATTTCGATGGGACCGAGGCGCTCCAGCAGGTCGAAGTAGATGAGAAAGCCCAGCGCGCTGGCGACGACGACCAGGTACAGCAGGGCCAACACGGCTTCAGCAGTCCACTGAACGTCGGCAATCGATTCAGAGGCCCCGAGACTGACGCCGTGCATGAGCACCGCACCGAGCAGCATCGACCACGCCTCCATCGTCTCGATCTCCAGATCGTCGTCGAACCGGCGGGTCAGCACGCTCCCGAGGGCAAAGGACGCGGCCGCGAGGAACACCAGGAACAGCGACACTGTTCGGGGGTCGAGCAGATTGCTCGGGTCGGGGTTGCTGAGAACGCCGACGCCGACGAACCCGACGAGGAGACCGACGATACCCAGCGCCGTGAGCCGTTCGTCCGGGAGGAACGCACGTGCGAACCCGGTCGTGAGAATCGGCGAGAGGCTGACGACGATAGCGGCGGCGGCGCTGGTGGTTCCCTGCTCGCCGACGAACAGGAAGATGTGGTACGCGGCGATCAGGAGCGAGCCGCCGATACCCACGACGATCCAGTCGGTCCGCCCTTTCGGGACCCACTGGTCCGTGGCGTACACCGCGTAGCCGAGCATCAACAGCCCGGCGAGGTCGTACCGGAACGCCGCAAACAGGATCGGCGGGAAGTACTCCAGGCCGGCTTTGATGGCGGTGAAGGCGCTGCCCCAGGCGACTGCGAGCGCGACGAAGAGGATGGCGTTACGGAACCGCATCGTCCGCTCAGTCGGCCGCCTCGCCGTCGTCTCCCGGGTCGTACGTTTCTGCGATGGCGTCGAGGGCTTCGTGGTGTTCCGTCGTGTGCGGCGCAGTCAGCGGTGAGACGCTGACCTTTCCGTCGACGACGGCACGACGGTCGGTCCCCTCGGGGTCGGGGATGTCGCCCTCGGCCATGTGCTCCCAGATGCGGTCGTGAAGCGTCACGCCGTTCCCCTCCCGGACGGCGTCCATCTCGTAGAGGTGGGACGGTCGCGTAACCGTCATCTCCGCGTCGCCCCATTCGGAAACAGGCGCGTTGACGTTCAGATAGTCGCACTGCTCGAACACGCCGGCGTCGATTGCGTGGTCGGCGAGGTATGTCGTCGCCTTGGTGGCCTCGCCGTAGCTGTCACCGTTGGCCTCGATGTCTGCGAAGGCGGCGTCCTCGCGGACCGGGATGTACATCGAGACGGCCATCGCCGGCACGTCGAAGAAGGTGGCTTCGACGGCGGCGCTGACAGTCCCCGAGCGACCGAGGACGTACGCGCCGAGGTTCGCCCCGCGGTTACAGCCCGCGACGACGAGGTCGGTGTCGGTGACGAGTGCTTCGAGCCCCGCCACGACGCAGTCTGACGGCGTGCCCTCGACGGCGTACCCGAGGTCGTGGTCGTGGACGGTCACTTCGTGGGAAATAGCCCGGCCGACCGCGCTCTGGTCCTCCGCCGGGGCGACAGCAGTCACGTCGCCGACTGTCGAGAGACCGTCGTACAGCGCCCGGAGGCCGGCGCTCTCGATGCCGTCATCGTTCGTCAGCAGAATCGTCGGCTCGTCCATACGCTCCGTCAGGCCGTCCCCGAGAAAAGCCCACCGCTAGCGGGCCCGGTCGACGACTGTCTCGCCGTCGACGACGACGTTGTAGGCTTCCTCGTCGTCGTTCCACAGCACCAGAGCGTTCTCGAAGGACAGCAGGTCGCCGTAGTCGGCTGTCCGGAGGTCCTCGTTCAGGATCGACGCCTCGGTGAGCACGGCGAAGTGGTCGACCTGCTGGCTGCCGTCGCCCAGCAGATACAGCGGGTTCGCGCCCTCGCGCTCGGCGAGGTCGTGGCTAAGCTTGACTCCGAGGAAGTTCACCCGGTCGGTGACGTAGTTCTCAGCGTCGGCCATCGGCGCGTGAATGCCCCGATCCGGCGTCACGTCGTGCTTTCGCTTGCCGTCCGTCCGCAGGACGCTGTAGGCGTACTGCACGTCCGTGTTGACGAACTCACCTGTCCCGCCGGCGGGGTCGTCGAGGCGCTGTTGCATCGTCGGCACCTCGATGTCGGGCTTGCGGTCGAACGACCACGACTCGCTGTCGGGTGACTGGTGGGGCCACAGCCGTACTGCCGGCCCGTACACCGTCGCCGGACCGCCGTCGGCCACCTCGCGCTCGACTTGCCGGAGCTGTATCGCCGTGTTGCGGTCGGCGGGAGCAAGTGCCAGCAGCGTTCCGTCGTCGGCCAGCGCCTCGACGTACCGATACAACGTCGCCGCCGCGTCGTCGAGTTCGCTGAGGACGTTGCCGAAGACAATGAGGTCGTACCCCTCGGCGGTGCTGTCGTCGCTACCGCTGTCCCCGTCTCCGCCCCCGCTACCGCTGTCGTCGCCGACAAGCGGCGACGACGGGTCGAACTCCTCGGCGAGCGCCCGGTGAATCTTACAGCGGACGTTCTGACCGCTGTCTTCCAGTAAGCTCTCCAGCACGTCCGCGGCGGCGCTTGGCTCGACGGCGTGGTAGTCCAGCAGGGCGTCGTCCGGGAGCAGGTCACGGAGTGCGAGCGCCGGACCGCCGACGCCGGCCCCCACGTCTAACACGCGGAGCTGTGACGGGAGCAGGCCGTCCGCGGCGAGGTCCGCGAGGACGTACTTCGCCACGGCGTAGTAGTCGGGGAGGTGGTAAACGGCGTAGCCAAGCGCGGTCAGTTCGTCGTATTCGACGGCCTTCCCTTGGAGGTACCGCTCCTTGATGTCGCGGATGCGCTCCCGGAGTTCGTCACCGCTGTCACCGCTGTGCCACTCCAGCCCACCCCATTCCGTCAGCAGGTCCATGACCTGCTGTTCGTAGCGGTCGGGGAACCGCTCGACGCCGTCGAAATCCACCGAGAGGCGGCCGTCGGGCGCTGGGACGAAGGTCCCGTCGTCTTGCTCGACGATGCCCAGGTCGAACGCCTCCTCCCGGAGCACCTGTTTGACGACGGCTGGGTGGGGCTGGCCCTCGACGTACTCCTGTAGCTCCTCGGGGTCCAGCGGCCGGACGTTGCGGAGGTACTGGGCGTTTTCGCGTATCTGCTGGCGTGTTTCCTGGTTCATGAGAGTTGCTCGTACAGCCGCTTGAAGGTGTCAGCGTCGGCATCGGCGATCTGTCGGGCGGCGTCGGCGACCGCGTCCGCGCCGTCGAAGGCGTCCTGGATGTCGGAATACACCCGCGGGTCGCCGCCGGTGACCTGCTCGACGAGGTCGAACAACCCCGCCGAAATCGGCGTCTGAAACCGCTCGGGCACGTCGTCGGCTGCCATCGCGAACGCGAGGACGGCCGCGTGGGCGCTGGCCTGGACTGTTTCCATTGCCGCGTCGTGTTCAGCCGCCGTCGTCTCGAAGCAGTTGTTGCCGGCCGCATCAAGCGCGTCGACGACAGCAGCAGCGTCGGGTCCCGACGCGTCGGCGACGACGGCGACGTTCCCGGGTGCGTTTTCGGGGGCGAACAGCGGGTGGAGGCTCAGTCGTTGCCCGTCGGGCATGGCGTCCTGCATCGCCGTGATTGGGCCTGCCATGCTCCCCGTCACGTCGACGATTGCACCCGTCGCCAGCGGCGCGAACTCCTCGATGGCCGTCTCGGCGACGGGCATCGGGACCGCGACACAGACGACATCGAAAGTCTCGGCCGCATCGCTGGCGACGGCGCGCCCGCCGACCGCGTCAGCAGCGGCTTCGGCGGCCGACTGGTCGACGTCAGTGAAGGCGACGGCGGCGTCGGCGTGGGCCCGGACTGTGCGCGCGAACCACTGACCCATCGCACCGGCGCCAACGACGAGGACGTTCATCGGCCCAGCGTAGCCCGGCGCGTCTCAAAAGCCGTTCGGTCACACGTCCGACCGCCGGGACACCGCAGGTGACGATTGCCGGGTAGACAGCCGTCGAACAGGCCGCTGTGGTCCGGTTTCCCCCTCCTAAACGCTTATCTGTCGGCCCTGAGAGAACGGTGACATGAAGCGTGTTCGATTCCGTGATACCGCGGGGAACGTCCGGGGGGGCCGCTGGACCGTCGAGGACGGCGAGCCCGTCGTCACCGCCGCCGCCGGACCGTACGGCCGCATCGCCTTCGGCGACGAGTCCTACGACCCCGACGAGGTGGACATTCTCCCGCCCTGCGAACCGACGAAAGTCGTCTGTATCGGGCGCAACTACGCCGACCACGCCGAGGAGATGGATTCGGACCTCCCGGACCGGCCGATGCTGTTTCTCAAGGCTCCGAACGCCGTCGCCTCCCACGGTAAGCACCTCACGCTGCCCTCGGGGAAAGAGCGCATCGATTACGAGGCCGAACTCGGCGTCGTCATCGGCGAGCAGTGCAAGAACGTCTCCGAGAAGGGCGCGATGGACGTCGTCGCGGGCTACACCTGCGTCAACGACATCTCTAACCGCGACGACCAGCGACAGGAACAGAACTGGGTCCGCGGCAAGGCCTTCGACAACGCCTGCCCGATCGGCCCGCTCGTCGCGACACCGGAGCACGTTCCCGAAGACGCGAGCATCGAACTCCGACTGAACGGCGAGACGAAACAGTCCTCCTCCCGCGAGCATCTCATCTTCTCCGTTCCGGAACTGATCGCGGAGATCACGTCGTATATGACCCTAGAGCCCGGCGACGTTATCGCCACGGGGACGCCAGAGGGTGTCGGACCGATGGAGGACGGCGACGAGGTCGAAATCGAAATCGAGGGTATCGGGACGCTCAAACACAGCGTCAAGATTCCATAGGCGGCCGACAACTGCTTCTGTGGTTATTCGACGACGATTGCGCCTCTCATTCCAAGCCCTTCGTGTGGTTTACAGGAGTACAGATAGGTCCCGCTCTCCTCGAACGTGTGCTCGTAGGCGCTCCCCTCGTCAGCGACGAGTTCCGAGTCGAGCGGGCCATCGCCTTTCGAGACGATGTTGTGCGGGCCGCCGTGACCGGTCCAGTCCCAGCGGACGGTCGTCCCAGTCGAGACTTTCAGTGCCGGAGGGTCGAACGCGAACTCACCGCCGTTGCCCTCCGCTCCGGCGATGACTGTTGCGGTGTCGGAGCCGGTGCGGTCGGTAATGGTCCCCTCGAAGTTACTCGACGCTACGAGCCACTCGTCAACTGTTGCATTGCCCGAGGTCGGAGGCTCTTTGACGATAACCGCCCCTTTCATGCCGTCGTCGCGGTGTGGCTCGGAGACGTAGCGATACTCCCCGGGTTCCTCGAAAAAGTAGTGATAGCCTGTCCCCGACTGTGCGTTCGTCCGGCCGCTGTCGAAGGGTCCGTCCAGAGCGACCACGTTCTGCTGGCCCCCGTGGCCGGTCCAGTCCCACCGGACGATTGTCATCGGCGGGACTTCGATAGCCGGGGGGCTGAACGCCAGTCCATCATCCGTCTCCTCGCCGACCATGATCGTCGGTCGGGACTCAGGTCCGTACCGGCGGGGCTCGCCGTCGTAACCGTTAGCGTCGTCAAGCCAGTCGTCAAGCGACTCCGGCGTCGATTCAGTCGCCGTTTCCGTAGCTGTTGCAGTCGCAGTTTCGGTACCACTGTCCGTGGCGGAGTCCGAATCAGCCGAGGAAACGCAGCCGGCGGTAACGGCGAGCGCTGTCAACCCTGTGCCCGTGAGGAACTGTCTGCGAGTGGAGGGCCGTTGCATAGCGAGCTAGTCGTTGTCATCCGACGATAGAAAATGGAGTGTCCACTTTCCAGAATCTGGAAACAAACGGTCGCCCTTTATCTGATGGTGTTTTATATTTCAGACATCAGCCGGGGGCTGATACCCGGATATCGAAGGGTATCGGGGCAACAGCATCCCACAGGTTTCACATCACTGCCCCGTCATATCGGAACCGAACCGCCCGCAGAACCACCTTCGACTGCCTCCCTGAGAGGGTCCCTCCGTGGCACACAACGACGCGAGCGAGACACAGGCGCTGTTCGACGCCCTCGCCGACCCTGACTGTCGCGACATACTCAGGGCACTCGACGAGCCGCTGCCAGCCAAAGAAGTCGCGTCGGCCTGTGACCTGCCCCAGACAAGCACGTACCGGAAGCTCCAACAGCTGAGCGAGGCCGAACTGGTCGCCGAGGAGACGGAGGTGCGTGCCGACGGGCACCACGCGACAGCGTACGTTCGGGACTGTGGCGGGGTGTTCGTCGGCATCGACGCCGACGGCGCGTTCGAGGTCGACGTTCTCCCGACCGAGGCACGGCCGAGCGACCGGCTCGCACTCCTGTGGTCACGCGTCAGCGAGGAACTATGAACGGAGACATCCCACTCATCGTCATCGGATTCAAGACTGTGACAGTGTTGCTTGGCGGGCTCATCACCTACTTCGCGGCTCGCGCGGCGCTGAAAACGCGGGCGACCGGACTCACGTATCTCGCCGTCGGATTCGGAACCATCACCATCGGGTCGCTCGTCGCCGGCGTCGCAGACCAGCTGTTCGGTCTGAGTACCACCGCTGCACTGCTCTTCGAGAACGCACTGACCGCGGTCGGCTTCGTGGTCATCGCGTATTCGCTGTACGTCACCAGTCGCTCGGCGCTGGTCGCACGATAAAAGCAGGCCGCTAACTGTCGCGCTACTCGACGACGACTGCGCCTTTCATGCCGAGCGCGACGTGTGGCACACAGTTGTAGAGGTAGGTGCCGGCTTCTTCGAACGTGTACTCGTAGGTGGTCCCTTCTTCGGCGACAGCCGAGCCCGAGTCGAGCGGGCCCTCGCCTTCGGATACGACGTTGTGGCCGGCCCCTTCGCCGGTCCATTCCCAGACGACCGTCGTTCCGGTCGAGACTTTGATTGCGGGCGGGTCGAAGGCGAACGCACCGCCGTTCCCCTCGGCCCCGACAGCAACGGAGACCTCGTCCTGATCAGTCATCACGACCGTGTTCCCGTCGAAGTTGGACGAATCGCCGACGTAGTCCGCCACTTCGGTCGACGATTCGACGGTCTCCATCCCACCGCTGCTCTCGGTGTCCATCTCCTCGGCTTCAGTGGTCTCCATCTCCTCAGCTTCGGTGGCTTCCGTTTCGCCACTGTCACCATCGCCGCCACTACCGCCGTCACCGCCGGATCCGCCACAGCCGGCGAGGAGTCCAGCGCCTGATACGGCCGCAGTCGTGCGGATGAACGTCCGCCTGTCGAGGTCGTCTGTCATGCAGCTAGAGTTATGACTGTGAACTTATAAGGAAGTCGTTTCTGTCGTTTGTCTGGGAACAATAATTGAGGTTTGTACCGCCCCGCGGCGTCACGATACCGACACAGTTCGGACGGGGATTGATGCGACTACGGCCCGCAGTACAGCTAATGGGAGTGTCCGTTCGCAGATGACCGTCTGGCTTCGCGGCGACCACCTCCTCCGCCGGTCCGGCCCTGTTGTCCGCCGGCCCGACGAGCCGGTGCTCCTGATAGAGGCGGAGTCGTTCGCCCGCAAACTGCCGTACCACCCACACAAGCTGATTCTGCTGTTCAGTGCGATGCGGCATTTCCGCGACGACCTCCGGGACGACGGTCGGACGGTCCAGTACCGACAGACAGAGACATTCGAGGACGGGCTAGTGGCACATTTCGAAGCGCATCCGGACGACACGCTCGTAGCGCATCGGCCACAGACCGCGTCCGCACAGGCGCGACTCGAATCGCTGGTAGCCGATGCCGGCGGAACCGTTGAACTTGTCCCCGACGAGCGGTTTCTCTGTTCGCCGGCGCAGTTCGATGAGTGGGCGGGAGACGGCCGCTACCGTCACGAGGACTTCTACCGGTTCATGCGCCGGGAGACGGGCTACCTGATGGACGGGGGCGACCCCGTCGGCGGCGAGTGGAACTACGACGACCAGAACCGGGAGACGCCGCCCGAGGGCTGGACGCCACCGGAACCACCGCGGTTCGAACCGGACACCGTGACCAAGGAGGTCATCGAGTGGGTCGAAACGACGTTCGAGGGGAGCTACGACGAGCGGCCCTACGGCGGCGACTGGGCCGACCCCGAACCGTTCCGCTGGCCCGTCACCCGCCGGCAGGCCGTTCGGGCGCTCGATCACTTCGTTACGAACCGACTACCGGCGTTTGGCCCGTATCAGGACGCGATGCTGGAGGATGAGTGGGCAATGAGCCACAGCCTGCTCTCCACGTCGCTCAACCTCGGTCTGCTGGGTCCCGACGAGGTCATCGAACGCGCTATAGCCGCCTACGAGGACGGCGACGCGCCGCTGAACAGCGTCGAAGGGTTCGTCCGTCAGGTGCTCGGCTGGCGTGAGTTCCTCCGACACGTGTACCGCCGGGAGATGCCTGACCTGGCCGAGGCGAACCAGCTCGGCGCGACCGAGGACCTGCCCGACTTCTACTGGGACGGCGACACCGACATGGCGTGTCTCTCCGACGTGGTCGACGGGGTCAGAGAGCGGGGCTACTCACACCACATCGAGCGGCTGATGATCCTCGCCAACTTCGGGCTCATCTACGGCGTCGAACCGGCCCAGCTCAATCGGTGGTTCCACGCCGGCTACGTCGACGCCTTCCACTGGGTGACGACCCCGAATGTCGTCGAGATGGGGCTCTACGGCGCGGGCGTGTTCGCAACCAAACCCTACGCTTCCTCGGCCAACTACGTCGACAAGATGAGTGATTACTGCTCGGGCTGTCCGTACTACAAGACGAAGACGACCGGCGAGGGTGCCTGTCCGTTCAACGCGCTGTACTGGGACTTCCTGGACCGGAACGAGGACACGCTCCGGTCGAATCACCGGATGGGGCTGATGTACAGCCACGTCGACAACAAAAGCGACGCGGAACTCGCGGAGATACGTGAACGGGCCGCAGAGATTCGGGAGATGGCAGAAACTGGCGAGCTGTGAGACGGCCGATCACTCCTCTAACTCCGTCGAGTCGGCCGCCTGCCGCTGTTGCATCTCGTGGCGGGTGAACTGCGGCGTCGACAGCGCCGGCCCGCGGCGTCGGCGGAACGACCACACAAGCAGTCCGAGCACTGCGGCGCTCCCGCCCAGCGCGAGCCCGGCGGGTCGGAGTCCGCTCACGGTGTAGAGATAGGCGCTCACCGGCACCCCGGCACTGGCGACGATACCGAGCAGGAGCCGCTTGGCGAGCACCCGGCTCAGTCCGTCGGAGTCTTCGAGGACGGTCTTGACGAGTAGTTCTTCGCGCTCGACTCTGTCGAGTGCGTCCTCTAGCTTCGGCGCTGTCCGGATGGCCGACCGAGTCGAATCCGTCACCGCCTCCTGTACCTCCGCTTTCACTCGCTCTCGGATATCGTCCCCAGCGCCCTGTTCCATGACGTACTCCGAAATGATCTCGATGAAGTCGAACTCGGGGTCGAGTGTGCGACAGACGCCTTCAAGCACCGTCGTCACGCGGACCACCAGCGCGAGGTCCTGGGGCAGGCGCATCGGGAACTCGTACAGTTGCGTCTCGAACTGGCCGACCAGTTGCTCGATTCGATACTCGCTGATGTCCTCGCCCCGGAACTGCTCGATGACGATGTCGAAGGCCTCACGCATCACCTCGCGGTCGGCCATCGGGTCCAGCGCGCCCATCTCCACGAAGGCGTCCATCACGCGGTCCACGTCGTCAGTCGCCAGGCCGACGTAGAACTCGAGCAGTCGGTCCTGCGTCCTGGGACCGAGATAGCCGGTCATCCCGAAGTCATAGAAGACTATCGTGCCGTCCGGCTGGACCGCCAGGTTGCCGGGATGGGGGTCGGCGTGAAAGAGGCCGTCCTCGACGATCATCTGGATGTACGCCTCTTCGAGCCGCCGGACGAGCGCCGGCCGGTCGACGCCGAGTTCGTCCAGCCGCTCCACGTCGTCGATTTTCACGCCGTCGATGTAGGTCATCGTCAGCACACGGTCCGTCGAGTGGCTCGCAATGACGTCCGGGATGGCGATGTCGTCGTCGGCTGCGAAGTTGTCGCCGATCTCCCGGAGCATCTGTGCCTCGTGCCCGTAGTCCATCTCCCGGCGGACTGTCGCGGCGAACTCCTCGGTGAGGTTCTCTAACGTAAAGGCCTGGCCCGGGTCCGCGCCGTAGGTGAGTATCGGCAGCAGCGTCGACAGCACGCGCAGGTCGGACTCGACACGCGTTCTGATATCCGGCCGCAGGACTTTCACGGCGACCCGCTGGCCGTCGATCCGCGCTTCGTACACCTGCCCGAGCGAGGCCCCGGAGATGGCCGTCGTGTCGAACTCCTCGAACAGCGTGTCGATGTCGTCGCCCAACTCCCGTTCGATAACGGGCTCGATAGTCGCCCACGCGTCCGGCGGCACGTTGTCCTGGAGTTCCGACAGCACGTCGACGTAGGCCCGCGGCAGCGCGTCGGGCCGGGTCGAGAGCATCTGCCCGAGTTTGATAAACGCCGGGCCGAGGTCGACGAAGGTGTTCTTCAGATAGCGCGCTCGCTTGGTGCGGGTCTCCGGCGCGACCGAGCGGGACCGGCCGAACAGGAGGAACCGCTTGCGGTCACGGCCCCACTGCCACAGCAGGGGGACGAACTGCCAGACGATGACGAGCGCGCGCCAGAGCGCCCGGAGCCGAACGCCGATCCCCGACGGCTGTGACACTGTCTTCCCCGTCGGCTCGTCGGCGACGCGCTCCTCAGCAGTCACTGTTCGCACGTGAGGCCCGCCGACAAATGAGTCTGCTGGAGACGGTGCCCGCTCAGCGACGGAGGAAGCCGAACAGGCGGTACTCCGAATCCGGCGTGTACCGGCGGAACGCGAGACTGTTAGCGAGTACGGACACCGACGACGCAGCCATTGCGACGGCGGCGAGCACCGGCTGGAGCAGGCCAAGCGAGGCCAGCGGAATCATCACCGTGTTGTAGCCAAGCGCCCAGAAGAGGTTCTGCTTTATCTTCCGGAGCGTGGCCTCGGAGATCCGGATAGCCTTCACCACGTCGGCGGGGTCGTCCCGGAGCAGCGTCACGTCGCCGGCCTCGATTGCCACGTCGGTCCCGGAGCCGATGGCACACCCGACGCTCGCGGCTGCCAGCGCGGGCGCGTCGTTGACGCCGTCCCCGACCATCATCGCCTGATCGCCGTCGCTCTGGAGGTCGTCGATAGCATCGGCTTTGTCTTCGGGCAGCACGTCGGCCATCACGTTGTCGGGGTCGATACCGACCTCCTCGGCGACGGCGCGGGCGGTCCGCCCGTTGTCGCCGGTGATGAGCCAGACGCCAAGGCCGCGCTCGCGCAGGCCACTGACAGCGGTCTTCGCGGACTCCTTGACCGTATCGGCGTCGGCGACGATGCCGAGGAGGCGGTAGTTCGGTTCGCCGTTGCTGTCTTCTTCGGCCTCGTCAGCCAGCGCGACCAGCATGGCCGTCTTACCCTCGCGTTCGAGTGCGTCCATGCGTTCTTCTGCCGGTGCGATGTCGACGCCGGCCTCGGACAGCAGTTTCCGGTTGCCGACGAGGACTCGTCCGTGGCGCGTCGTCGCCTGCACGCCCTGGCCGGGGACGTTCTCGAACGCCGCGGGGTCTTCGATCTCGATGCCGCGCTCGCGTGCCCCCTCGACGATGGCCTCGGCCAGCGGGTGCTCGCTGGCGTGTTCGGCGCTCGCGGCGACGTCGAGGACGAACTCTTCGGTCAGTTCTCGCTCGGGCTTGAGCGTCCCGCCGTCGGCGGCCGGGCCGACCACCTCTACGTCGGTCAGTTCCATCTCGCCTTTCGTCAGCGTCCCCGTCTTGTCGAAGACGACGGTGTCGACCTCGTGGACGCGTTCGAGGATGTCGCCGCCCTTGAACAGGACGCCGTTGCGCGCACCGATAGCCGTCCCGACCATCGTCGCAGCGGGCGTCGCCAGTCCCAGCGCGCAGGGACAGGCGATGAGCACGGCCGAGGCGAAGACGACGACGGCGAACTCAGAGACACCGACGCCGGCCGGGCCGCCGGCCGCCAGCCCCCACAGCGGGAGAGCATCGACGACGGCGGCCAGCGTCTCCGGCGCGACCGCCCACAGCACCGCCCAGAGGACGGCATTGGCGATGACCGCCGGGACGAAGTACGCGGAGATGCGGTCGGCGACGTTCTGGATGTCCGGCTGACGGGACTGGGCCTGCCGGACCCGCTCGGCGATCTGCTGGATAGCCGTCTCCGAGCCGACCTTCGTCGCTTCGATTTCGAGGACGCCGTTCTGGTTCACCGTCGAGCCGATGACCTCGTCGCCCTCCCCTTTCTCGACCGGGACGGACTCGCCGGTCACCATCGCCTCGTCGACGGCCGAATCGCCGTCGACGACGACGCCGTCCGTCGGAATCTTCTCGCCGGGTCGGACTTTCAGCCGGTCGCCGACCCCCACCTCGTCGATGGGAATCTCTTCCTCGCTGCCGTCGTCGCGGACGACAGTGGCCGTGTCGGCCTCCATCTCCAGCAACTGCTGGATGGCGGCCCCGGCCTGGCTCTTCGAGCGGGCTTCGAGGTAGTTCCCGAGCGTGATGAACACGAGAATCAGTGCGGCCGTGTCGAAGTACAGCCCCGTGCTCGCGATGAGCCCGGCCAGCGCGGCCACGGAGTAGATATACGCCGTGGAAGACCCCAGCGCGATGAGCACGTCCATGTTGGCCCGGCCGTTGTTGACCAGCGCCTTGTAGGAGTTCTCGTAGAACGGCTTGCCAAGCAGCACCTGGACCGGCGTCGCCAGCGCGAAGGCGACCCAGCCCTGCGGGATCCCCAGAACTGTCTCGCCGACGAGGCCGAGCGAGAACAGGTGGTCCGCCATGAACAGGAGCAGCGGGGCCGAGAGCGCCGCCCCGAACAGTGTGAGTCGGAGCTGTCTGCGCGTCTCCTCATTACGCGCGGCGGCGCGGCGGTCAGCGCCGGACTGTTCGCCGCTGGTGCCGTCGCCATCGCTTCCGCCGTCACCGCCGCTCCCGCCACTACCATCCTCCCTCACGGGCGTGTAGCCGGCGGACTCGATAGCGTCGTAGAGGTCCGACCGCGACACGTCGGCCGGATTGTAGGTGACCTGCCCCTCGTCGGTGGCGTAGTTCACGCTGGCTTCGACGACGCCCGCGGTCCCTCCCAGCGCCTCCTCGTTGGTGTCCGCGCAGTTCGCACACGACATGTCGGTGATGCCGATTGTCACCGTCTCCGTCGCCACGCCGTAGCCGGCGTCCCGGACGGCAGAGACGATATCGGCCAGCGACACCACATCGGGGTCGTACTCGACGGTCCCCTCGTCGGTGGCGTAGTTCGCGTCGACGGACGCAATTCCGTCCAGCCCGCCCACCGACTCCTCAATCGTGCCCGCGCAGTTGGCACAGCTCATTCCCGTCAGTTCGAGCCGAGTGGTCCGGTTACTCATCTTGTCCTACTATACGCCCCCCATGTTCATGCGGTTTGTCCCTTCGATTCGAAAGTCAGACTCGGCTGTTTAATTCGAGACAAAACCTACAGCAGCTAGAGATTACCAATCCAAAGCGAAGGTCGCAGTTCAGACACCGTCTTTCAACGACTCGTACTGTTCGACGAACCGTTCGGCACAGGAACCACAGCAGAAGTAGTAGCGCTCCCCGTCGAGCGTGCGCTGTTCACCTTCCTCGTCGACGGAGTTGCCACATTCCGCGCAATCGGGCGCGAACTCCGCCCCGCCCAGCCCCGCGGTCCACTCGCTGTCCGCGATCATCCGGACCTCGTAGCGGTCCACGTCCCCGAGGTCGACGTGTTCGGCGAGGAGTTCGCCGGCGTCGGACTGGGAAACGGTCGCGGCCAGCACCACTCGGCCACCAGCGGTCCGATAGACTCGCTCGACGGTGTCGGCGTCAGTGACTGCCGCAGCGACGTCGGCGGCCCGACCCGGTTTCGCGTCGATCTCGATCAGGACCGGCACGCCGGCCTGTAGCAGCGAGCGGTCGACGTCGACAGTAAACCCCTGGATCAGTCCCATCTCGGAGAGTCGGTCGACGCGGTCGGAGACCGCGGGAGCCGAGAGGTCCACCCGCTCGGCGATGTCGCTGTAGGGACGTCTGGCGTCTTCAAGCAAGAGCCGGAGGATTTCGTGGTCGGTGTCGTCGAGCCCGGGCATACCGAACCAACTTCGAGCGCCGGTTTATGCGTTGTGTCCGCACGTGCCTGTGGTTTGTCCGAAGTACCAGGCCAGTACGAATCTGATTAGACTAGTCTAATAATTAGATTAGATACTCACTATTATATACTTCTACGATAGCAATCCACACATGACAACTACTGAACCCCGTAGCGAGCCGTCACATGGACTCACCCGCAGGCAAGCCCTGGGTGCCGGCGCGGGCGTGCTTGCATCCGGGCTCGCCGGGTGTCTTACCGGCGGTGGGGCCGAAGCGTCTACAAGCGACGGCGGCGCAAGCGGCGCGGACGGCCCGGTCGCGGTGGCGTCCTTCTTCAGTTTCTACGACTTCGCCCGCGAGATCGCACGTGGAACGCCGATAACGGTCAAGAACCTCATTCCGACCGGCCTGCACGGCCACGGCTGGGAACCGGACGCCGGCATCACGCGAGAGATAATCGACGCGGACGCGTTCATCCACGTCGGCCCGGACTTCCAGCCGTGGGCGGACCGCGCAATCCAGACGCTCGAAGACGACGATGTCGACACCGCACTCATCAACGTCCGCGAGGGTATCGAACTCGAAACGCTGGCGGCGAGTCTCGACCGCGACGAGGAGGGCGTCGGCCAGAACAGGGCCAGCGACCCCCATTTCTGGCTCGATCCACTGCGCGCGAAACAGTCGGTCGACAACATCACCGAGGGGCTGGTCGCGCTCGCGCAGGACGCCGAAGCCACGCTCCGGGACAACGCCGAGACGTACAAGTCAGAGGTCCTCGACCGCATTGACGCGGACTACGCCGAGATTTTCGACCGGGCCGACCGGGACGTGGTCCAGCTCGCGGCACACAACGCCTTCCAGTACATCGGGACGCGCTACGGCGTCAGAATGCGCCCGCTCGTGGTCAACCTCGCGGCCAGTGGCGACGTGAAGCCCTCCGATATCACCGAGGCCAAGGCGGTCATCGAGGAAAACGACATCCGGTACATCGGGGCCGGCGTTTTCGAGACCCGCAAGCCCGCGCGGCAGTTGCTCGCTGAGACGCCTGTCGAGGCTTACTACCCGGTGACGCCCTACGCCGGCGTCCGCGAGGAGTGGGTGGCAAACGACTGGGGCTACGAGGAGATCGCCTATCGGATCAACATGCCGACGTTCGAGGTCGTCCTGGGCAATACTGCGCCCGAAGACGCGGGTCCTGACGGCTGGAACGAGACCTGGCGGAACTTCGAATGATGGTGTCACTGGGATCGCTCCTGCAGGGTGACACCGTCGAGGAAACGACCGATCCGGGCGAGAACAAGTCTCCCGTCATCGAACTCGCGGACGTCTCGTTCGGCTACACGTCCACGCCAGTCGTCGAAGACATCAGCGTCAGCATCGACGCCGGGGAGTACGTCGCCGTGGTCGGCCCGAACGGGTCGGGCAAGTCGACGCTCATGCAACTACTGCTCGGGCTGCTGGAACCGGACGCGGGAACCGCGGAACTGTTCGGCGTCGACGCGACGGTGTTCGACGACGGGACCAGAGTCGGCTACGTCGCGCAACGCGCCGGCACGAGTCGGGAGATGCCGATAACGGTCCGCGAAGTGGTGAAGATGGGACGGTTCCCACACGTCGGGTTCGGCCGACTCTCGGCGGCCGACTGGCACATCGTCGACGAGGCCATCGACACGGTCGGGATGACGGCCTTCGTCGACCGGCGAATCACCCAGCTCTCCGGCGGGCAGCGCCAGCGGGCGTTCATCGCCCGGGCGCTCGCGGGCGAGGCTGACCTGCTCGTCCTTGACGAGCCGACCGTCGGCGTCGACGCCGAATCGGTCGATGCCTTCTACGAACTGCTCGAATCGCTCCATGCCGACGGCATCACCGTCCTGCTCATCGAACACGACCTGCAGGCTGTCACCGAACACGCGGAGCGCGTCATCTGCTTGAACCGGGAGGTGTACTTCGACGGCCCGTCAGCGGAATTCACCGACAGTCCGGCGTTGGCCAGAGCGTTTGGGGCGGGCGCGCAGTCACTGGCGGGAGGGGACGGATGACGCTCGCGTTTGCTTCCGGTGGCGTCTACGAGGTGTTCCTTCCGGTGCTCGAACTGTGGTACTGGCTCCTGACACAGCTCTACCACATCACTGGGCTGGAGCTCATCAGCCCCGAGTACACGTTCATGTACCGGGCGATACTGGTCGGGCTGTGTGTCGGCGTCATCGCGCCGCTCATCGGGACCTTCCTCGTCCACCGCCAGCTCGCGCTCATCGGCGACGCGCTCGCCCACACGGCCTTCGCCGGCGTCGCTGTCGGGCTGTTTCTCAACGGCGTCCTCGAACTGGGCGTCTCGCCGTATCTCACCGCTGTCGTCGTGGCTGTCATCGCGGCGTTGCTCATCGAACTCATCTCCGAGGCGACCGACGCCTACAACGACGTGTCAATGGCAATCGTCCTCTCGACGGGGTTCGCCCTGGGGACGGTCCTCATTAGCCTCAACGCCGGCGGACTGGCCGTCGGTATCAATCAGTACCTCTTCGGGAACCTCTCGACGGTGTCCGCCGAGAACGCGGTCATCATGCTCGGGCTGTTCAGCGTGGTCGTCGGAACGGTCGCGCTCACCCGAAACCAGTTGCTGTACGTCACCTTCGACGAGACCGCCGCCGCCGTCTCCGGGCTCCCGGTCGCCTGGTACAACCGGATCATGGTGATGCTGACGGCGCTCGTCGTCGTCGGCGCGATGCAAATAATGGGCGTCATCCTCGTCGCGGCCATGCTGGTCGTCCCGGTCGCCGGCGCGACGCAGGTGTCCCGAAGCTTCTCGGAGTCGCTGCTGGTCTCGATTGTGCTGGCCGAACTCGCCGTGCTGCTCGGTATCGGTATCTCGTACTACGTCGGTGCGACAGCCGGCGGCGTCATAGTCCTCGTCGCAGTGGGGATTTACGCCCTCTCGGTGGTTGCCGGGAAAGTCAGGCGGACCGGCGCTCCGGATGAAACGCAGAAACTCGACAGCATTAGTCAGGACTGATACGGATTGTTGTAGCGATTTACCGGTATCCACCGACCACGGGGTCGGTGTAATCCGGAAATAATCTACAATAATCCGTATGAGACCACCCACCGGCAGGGCCACATCCAAGTGACAGCGCAGCGCGTCTCAGACGCCCATCTGCGCCGCGATACCTGAGACCATCGTCTCCCACAGCGAGACCCCCATCGTCACACTCAGAGCGAAATCCGCGGCGAAAAACAGGAACAGCCCCGCGCCGACGAAGTGGGCCGTTCGAAGGTCGAAGCGGTGGGCAAAGCGGTGGAAGAACAGCGCGTTCACCAGGCTCACCGGAATGATGGCAAGCATCTCGCCGGTCCAGATCGCGCTGGCGTGGGCGCTGTACTGGGCGGCAAGCGTGATCGTGATGAGCTGGGTCTTGTCGCCGAACTCGCCGAAGGCCATCATCGCGAAGATGGGCAGGAATCCGCCGAGCCTGTTCGGCACTTGCCGGTCGACGACGGGAACGCGAACGTCTAGCTGTCCGCCGTCAGTGGTGAAACCGGACGCGGGTTCCTGTTGCTCTGCGTTGGCTCCCGGGGCACTGTGGAGCAGCAGTATCGCAAACAGCAGGAACATCCCGGCGGTGAGGCTTTCGAGGACGATACCGGGCAGTACCGACGTGATCGCTGAGCCGAACCAGATCTCCAGCGCCGTCCAGCCGGCGAAGGCCGTCCCCGCGGCGCTGACGACGAGGAACGGATTGAACCGCGTCGACAGGCCGGCGATGATGAACTGGACTTTCTCGCCGGGGAGGACCGCAAGCTGCGCACCGGCTGCTATCGCGACCACTGTCAGCCACGTCGCGTCGCTCACGCCTGGCTCACTCCGTCTTCGCCCTGCGTGTCCGGTGCACGGACCTGAATCGCGTCGGCGATCCGGTCCGGGAGCGACACGGACGACCCGCTCTCTAGCTGGACCGTCACCATCCCGATAGGGGCGACCTCCTCGACGGTCAGCACGGTTCCCGGTGTGATACCGGCGTCGGAGAGATACGTGAGTTCGTCCGGGTCACGGTCACGGACCCGTGCGACTTCGAGTCGCCCGCCCTCACCGTGTTCTGACAGCGCCGTCGCGGACTCGTCGTCGATGGGGTCAAGCGAGTCGCTGGGGATCGGGTCCCCGTGGGGGTCGAACTCCGGCTCGTCGAGGACAGCCGCGACCCGGGACTCGAACTCCTCGCTGATGTGGTGTTCGAGTACCTCCGCTTCCTCGTGGACCTCAGCCCAGTCGTAGCCCAGTTGCTCGGTGAGAAACGTCTCGAGCAGGCGGTGGTGGCGGATGATCTCCAGGGCCACCGTCTCGCCTTCCGGCGTCGTCCGAACTCCCTTGTACTTCTCGCGTTCGATCAGCCCGCGGTCGGCCAGTTTCTCGACCATACTGGTGACCGTCGGTGCCGTAACGTCCAGCATCTCGGCGATAGTAGACGGGGAAATCGGCGGGTCGCCGTCCCGCTCCAGACGATAGATTGCCTTCAGATAATCCTCCATCTTGGCACTCAACATACACCAAATTAGACGAATCTAACCCAAAAGATTGGCGGTTCCAACAACTTTGTACGCGGCGCTCAGAACCGGTCGACCGTTATCGCTCGTCAGCAGCGTACGTTTCTCGCCGGTGCCGGGTGAGGAGCCACAGGAACAGATAGCCGATGGCACCCAGAACGAACAGCGTCGCGGGAATGAGAAACGGTCCGAACGTCCGAACGAGCGTCTCAATCCCCGGCAAACCGACCATACCCTGGCTAGGGACGTTGCCCTGATAAACCTCAAGGGTCTGGCGGGGACGGCTACTGACTCACTGGGAGTATCGCGGATCGTGGCGCGAAACCAGCGACAAGGGCGTCCCCGATCTGAACCCGCTCAGATGAGGTCCTGGTCTTCGAGCGAGGCCATGACATCGTCGACGAACTCATCAACGCTGTCGTAGGGAAACTCCCCGTCGAGTTTCGTGTTCAGTTCCATCGCCGTCATCGAGAAGTCGCCGGATTCGAACTTCGTCGACGGGCCACTCGGGAGCGCCGGAACGAGGTCCATCGGGCTAGAGATCGGGTAGTCTGCTTCCTCGAACGCCTCGACGAACTGCGAGCGGAGTTCTTCTTTGTCAACCATGGCCGGACGTTGTGCGAGAATTAGTATAAAAGGTTCGACATCGGGACACTTTCCCATTGTTTTGAGTTTATTCGAAGGCTGCGACGTTGCTGTAGCCGCGTGTTGTTGGGGCTGTGTGTGGTGGTTCGAGAACGCCTGATCTGTACGAGCGGTGTGAGGATCCCAGGCTGGTCACCGAGGCCGGCGCTCGTCGTCCGTATCGCGCCGCGCCAGCCGTTCGGCTGTTTCGCGGTCTGTCTCGACGCGCTGGTCGTGTTCGCTCCGGACCAGCACATACAGGGCCAGCGGCGCGGCCAGCGCGAGCAGCAGGACCACGAGGAACAGCCCGGTCACGGCGGGCATCGTCAGCCGAGGAAGATGTCCGCCAGGTCACTGCCCGCGGACCCGGTGTCCCGGTACAGCTCCGAGTAGCCGCAGTTCGTACACGTCACGACCTGGAACTGGTTGGTCTGGATGTCGAACATCTTCGAGAGGCCGCCGCCGGTGGTCGAGATGCTACCCACGTCAGTGCCGGTGTGACCGCATTTCGGACAGCCGCGGTCGTCCGGCGTCGAGGTGTTGGAGGGCATTGCAGCCAACGTTTCGTGCCCCTGTGTAACAAATCTGGTGCTACCCTGTCGATAGCTACAACGGAGATATCGCAAAACGAGGCGGGAGAACTCAGTGGTGCACTATGCCAGAACCCACCCGCCTCAACGGAGAGAAACGCCCGCGTTATTTGTTTGTTATGAATCCCTCAATCCTCCGTAGTTCGGCTGACGAGGAGGCTCAATCATCGGCCGGGATCGGGTCGCCGTGGGACACTTCGTCCCCGAGCAGGTCCATGAACTGCGCGAGCCACTCGGGGTGGTCGGGCCAGGCCTGGCCGGTGACGAGGTTGCCGTCGGTGACCACCTCGTCGACCCACGAGCAGCCAGCGGCCTCGCATTCGGCGCGACAGGCCGGGTACGACGTCATCTCGTAGCCGTCCAGTACGTCGGCGGCGGCGAGGATCTGCGGGCCGTGACACAGCGCCGCCACGGGCTTGTCTTCCTCGAAGAAGTGCCGTACCGCGTCGAGGACCGCGTCGTACGTCCGGAGATACTCGGGGGCGCGACCGCCGGGGACGCACAGCGCGTCGTAGTCGCTGGGTGTCACGTCGGCCATCGTCGCGTTCAGGACGAAGTCGTGACCGCGGGACTCCATGTAGGTCTGATCGCCCCGGAAGTCGTGTATCGCTGTCTTGATCGTCTCTTCGGCCTCCTTGTCGGGACACACCGCGTCGACCTCGTGGCCGACCATCTGCAGCGCCTGGAACGGCACCATTATCTCGTAGTCTTCGCCGAAATCGCCGACGATCATGAGGATGTCTTTGCCCATTGGGAACACCAGTGAGCGCTACGGTTGCCGTCGAAATAAAGCCGCAGGTGAATTACCAGTCCTGTGTCACACATCGAGGCCAGCCAGCACTTCTTCGATGTCCGCAAGCGAATCGATGACGTAGTCAGGCGTCACTGCACTCCGTTCCAGCGACCGCTCGTTGGACACGCCTGTCCGGACGAGAACGGTCGTCATTCCGTTCCGTTCGCCCATCGCGATGTCAGTCTCCAGCCGGTCACCGACGATGATACAATCCGCCGGCGCACAGTCCAGCCGCTCCAGCGCCGCCTGGACGGCAATCTCTGAGGGCTTGCCGAGTATCCGGTCCGGATCCTGCTCGATGACGCCAGCGACGGCGTTGATTATGGCCCCGGAACCGGGGACCGGATCGCCGTCCTCGCCGGGGAACGTCCGGTCCGGGTCGGTCCCGAGAAAGACGGTCTCGTCGTCGACGGCCCGGAGCGCGTCGACCATGTCGCTGTAGTGGAAGCTGTCGGTCCAGGACGCCAGTAACACGTCGGTTTCAGCGGGGTCCTCGACAAGGCGTGCGTTCGTCCCCTCGACCAGTCCGCGGAGCTGGTCGCTCCCGATGACGAACACGTTGTCCCCCGCGTGGGTCCCGTTGAGATACTCGCGGGTGACGACGCCGGAGGAACAGGCCTCGCCCTCGCGGGCGTCGATGCCCATCCCCTGCAGGCGCTCGACGTACTCGCTCCCGTCGTGGATGGGATTGTTCGAAAAGAAACAGAGTTCCAAACCTCGTGCTCTGAACGTGTCGATTGCCGATGCCGCGCCCGGCAACAGCGTGTCGCCGTGATACACCGTTCCGTCCAGGTCGACGATGACCCCCTCGACTGTCATTACCACCACTCGGGACCCGGCAGTGAAAAGTCCGTCTCAGTCGTGCAGTTCGACGTCCGTTACCTCGAAACACGCCCCGCCGCTGTCGCTTTCCGTCAGCGACACCTCCCAGCCGTGGGCCTCGGCGACCTGCTCGACGATAGCCAGCCCGAACCCGGTTCCGTCCGCCGTCGAGGAATATCCCATCTCGAACACGTCGTTGGCGTCGCCGTCGACGCCTGCGCCGTTGTCAGCAATGTAGAAGCCGTCCCGTGACTCCAGCAGGCCGACCTCGATCTCGACCTCGCCGTCGTTGTGTTCGATGGCGTTACGAAACAGGTTCGCCAGCAGGTCCTGAACGCGGCCGCTGTCGGCCGCGAGTTCCGCGCTCGATTCGACCGACATCGAGGACTGTTCCGCCTCGATCCAGGTCCATGCGGTCGAGGCCAGCGTCGATAGCTCCGTCTCCTGTGGATCGCTGACAGTTCGACCCTGCCGCGCCAGCGCGAGCACGTCCTCGATGATACAGCCCATCCGGTCCAGCGACCGGTCTATCTTGGCGACCAGTTCCGCCTCGTCGCTATCGTCGGGTTCCGCAAGCAGGTCGACCGCGCCCTGGGCGACGTTCAGCGGGTTCCGGAGGTCGTGGCTGACGACGCTGGCGAACTCCTCCAGTCGCTCGTTCTGGCGCTCCAGTTCGCGCTGGCGTTCGACGCGTTCGGTGATGTCCCGTGAGACCAACTGGAACGTCTCCGCCTTGCGATGGCTGTCCACGGGAATATACTGGTTATGGTAATGTCGCTCCCCGACGGCGTCCTCAGACCGTGTCGCAGCCCCGTTGTCGACCGCGTTTTTACCGGCTTCGAGACGCTGGCTGGCCGCCTCGCTGTCCATCACCTCGCCCAGTTTCCGACCGACGAGCGCGTCGGGGTCGTCACCCAGTCTGTCTGCCATCGAGGGGTTCACCGAGAGGATGGTCCCGTCAGTCGTCAGGTGGACGATCCCGTCCGGCGAGTCCGACACGAGCGACTCGAACTTCTTGCGGGTCCGCTCCTGGGACACGACGTTCTCGATGCGGTTTGCCAGCCGACCGTACTGTTTGTCCTCGACGACTTCGAGTTTCAGGAGGTAGTCGGCGACACCCGCCGCGATAGCCGCACTCGCCGTCTCCTCGTCCCCCCGCCCGGTCAACAGAATGAACGGGATAGACGGGTGCGTCTCTCTGATCTCGTCAAGGAGTTCTAGCCCGTCCATCTCGGGCATTTCGTAGTCGCTGACGATACAGTCGAACCCGCCCCCGTCGAGTCGGTCCAGCGCTTCTTTGGCGCTGTTTGCGGCAACAGAATCGATGCCGTGTTGCTGCGTGAGCGTATCGGCGGTCATCTCCGCGAAAAAATCGCTGTCGTCGACGACAAGCGTCCGTATGTTGTTTCCAGATGTCATGTGGGCGGGGGGTTCCTTGTCCCCCCAACGGTCTGTCCGTACTTATATTTCAAGGGAGCCGGGTCGACCGCAAGACCCCGCTAGCGCGGCACCGGCGGGGCAATCGATACGCGGAGCCCGGGGCTGTGGTGGACCAGCGGGTCCGAGGCGTGTGCCGATATGTCAACCAGTGGAAACGGCGACCCGGTCACGGTGGCGTCGACACGGTCGAGTCGCCACGGGTCGTGTCCCACACTGCCGACGAGACGCGTTCCGAATCGACCGGTCGTGAAGTACCGCTGCCGGTCGACGAGAAACGAGGCCAGCGAATCCGGCGGGACGGCTACCGGGGTACCCTCAGCCGTGTACCGACACTCGAACAGCCGCCGCTGGCCGGTATCGAGGACCCGGCGGCGGTCAGCCGTCGGGAGCGACCGCGGGACGGCATCGCCGACCGTGACGCGAAACAGCTCCGAGACCGCCGTCGTTGTCCGCCTGTCGTCGCCGAACAGCGCCAGCACGCAGACCCCCCGCTCGCCGGTCGGCCCGCGGACGTAAGTCCGAACCGTGAGCAACTCCGACGGCCCGGCGACCTCGACACCGAACGTCTCGACGCGGTCGACGGTCGCCGCGACGGCCGACACCCAGGCGTCGCCGTCGGCCGTCTCGACAGTGAGCCAGTCGGGGACTGCCGCCACCACTGCTGTCTCGGAGACCGGCCAGTGACAGAAGCACACGTCCTTGAGCGTGACCTGCAGCGGACGGAGGGCGACCACACCGTCACTGGGGCCGACACGCTATTGAGTGTACTGGGCGACCCCGTCGAGCCGGTGGAGCCGCCCAGCGGTCACCGGGATCTCGGCGCAGTAGTGGACGAGTGGCTCGCCGTCCGGTCTGTCGAACCCTGATGCGGCGAACAGCCCGTTCGTCCGGATGTCGGCTCGCCCGGACTGTAGCGGCCACGGCTCGTGGTCGATGTCGGCGTAATACACCGTCCCGTCGTCGCTTGCAGCGTAGAATCGATAGCGCTCCACCAGGAACGATTCCAGCGACCCCGGCTCGGGTGTCGACGGCGGTTCCGTCGGCTCGTAAGTGGCATGGAAATCCGCCGGCGGTGCGCGTGCACTGGTCCGGCGACTGCGGAACTCGACGCTGTCGCCGTCGGCGCGTATCCGAATCGACGCGCGGTAGTACGACAACTGGAACAGCCGCCGGGCCAGCGTGACGCTGAGGCGGTCGTCGGCATCGAGGTTGTAGAAGTACACCCCCGGCGTCCCGTCGGCGATCACGTAGGTACGGAGGTTCAGTTCGCCGAATGACCGTCCGATAGGGCTGCCACGCGGCCTGATATCCGCCATTTGGAACGGGACCACACTGAGCCACGCCTGCCCGTCGTACGTGTCGACTGCGAGTCCGTCGGGCAGCGTCGCCTCGACGGTTTCGGGCTCGACCGGCCAGTGCATGAACCCCACGTCCCGCCACGTCATCGTCAGCAGGTCCATGTCTGTTAGTAAGGGCCAGACAGGTTTCTGCCTGACGTGAGAACCGGTGACAGTGGGGCGACAGCCGCCGGCTCCGTGGGGCCGCCGCTAGAACTTTGGCTGATTCGCCCGTCTGTTCGACCATGGAGTTCGAGGTTATCCAGGGCGACATCGCTGCACAGTCGGCGGACGCACTGGTCAACGCGGCCAACACGAGCTTGCAAATGGGCTCTGGCGTCGCCGGGGCGCTCAAACGGGCTGCCGGGTCGGGGCTGAACGACGAGGCTGTCGCGAAGGGGCCAGTGGACCTCGGCGGCGTCGCGACGACCGACGCCTACGACCTCAACGCCGAGTACGTCATCCACGCCGCCGCGATGCCGCCGGGCGGGCAGTCCACCGCCGAGAGCATTCGAAACGCCACCCGGAACGCACTTGCGGAAGCGGACGCGCTGGACTGTGAGTCACTGGTACTCCCAGCGCTGGGATGTGGCATCGCCGGGTTCGACTTCGAGGACGGCGTCCGAATCATCTGCGAGGAGATCAGCGGGTTCCAGCCCGACTCCCTGACGGACGTGCGACTCATCGCCTACTCCGACGACGACTTCACGAAGATCCAGCGAATCGCGGCCGACGTTCGCGGCTGACTCCCGCTACCGCAGGTGTACTCGGCCGGCACGCCACTCCCAGGCCACCTCTAGGGCGGTCCAGCAGACGAGCCAGACCGCGGCGAAACTGAACACCAGCCACGTCGAACCGAGATACGACATGGCCTCGGCGACGGACTGGAGCCACGGATAGGCCTGCACACCGATGACGAGTGTCGCGACCAGCCCCAGTATCCCGGTCACGTAGTGCTCGACCGCGTTGCCTATCGAGCAGACGCAGGTATCGCTACACGTCGCCTCTTCGGGCCGTTCGCCGGCTGTCTTCCGGCGACTGTTCATTGTTATCTATCCTCAAAGTAAAGCTACATCAGACGAGGTATTAACGGTTTCGGCGGATCTATCGCCTGTTCCGCGAGATCCTGTTGTTCGGAGACAGCGGTGGCCGGTATCCGGGAACGCCCGTAGCCGGGATCGCTACTCGTGGCCAGACACCCGAACTGGCTCGTAGGGGTCTTCCAGCCATGCTACGTCGCTCGCCGAGAGGTCTATCTCAAGCGCCGCGACGGCTTCTTCGAGGTGTTCGAGGCTACTCGTCCCGATAATCGGTGCGTCGACCCACTCCTTGTCCAGTACCCAGGCTAGCGCGATCTGGGCCATCGAGGCGTCGTACTCGTCGGCCAGTTCCTGCACGCGCTTGTTGACCTCGTACCCGTTCCCTTCGTAGTAGGGATGTTCGCGGGCGTGGTCGTCCGTCTCGCCCCGGACCGTCTCCTCGACCTGTTCGTGCGGCCGGGTGAGATAGCCCCGGGCCAGCGGGCTCCACGGCATGACGCCGACGCTCTCCTTCTCACACAGCGGCAGCATCTCGCGTTCCTCCTCCCGGTACAGGAGGTTGTAGTGGTTCTGCATCGTCGCGAACCGCTCCAACCCCTCGCGCTCGCTCGTCCGCAAGGAGTCGGCGAACTGGTGGGCCCACATCGACGACGCGCCGACGTAGCGCGCCTGCCCTCGCCGGACGGCATCGTCAAGCGCCCGGAGCGTCTGCTCGATGGGCGTGTCGTAGTCCCAGCGGTGAATCTGGTAGAGGTCCACGGTGTCCATCCCGAGCCGGGAAAGCGAGTTCGACAGTTCCTGCTCGATTGCCTTCCGCGAGAGCCCCCCTGAGTTTGGGTTTTCCTCGTCCATCTGGAAGTAGCCCTTCGTCGCCACGACCTGGCTGTCGCGGTCGTAGTCGTCGAGAACGGTCCCGACGACGCGCTCGGACTCGCCCATCGAGTACATGTTGGCCGTATCGAAGAAGTTGATGCCGAGGTCGATGGCCCGCTCGATGACCTCGCGGCTCTCGTCCTCGTCGAGCACCCAGTCGCGCCACTCAGAGGTTCCGAAGCTCATACAGCCCAGACAGAGCCGGCTGACTTCCATGCCAGTCGACCCGAGTGTCGTGTACTCCATGCTCTGATCCGCGGGCGCGCCGGCGAAAAAAGGGCGGCGTCGGCTACAGCGCTTCCGCCGCGACCCGACCGATGTACAGCCTGGCTGCGGCGTAGCCGGCAATTGCCAGCAAGACCGCGCCGCCGACGTGGCCGTAGGTCAGCAGTGTCGGGCTGTCAACGGCCAACTTCGCCACTGTGGTCGCCGGATGCTCCGGAAGGAGCACGGCCCCGCCGAACAGCACGAGGGTGAGCACGGAGAACAGCAACTGGGCCGGGCGACGGTTCCGGAGCATGATGCCCAGCACGACCCCGAGCGTCACGACGACGACGGTGACAGCCGTGATGAACAGCAAGATTGCCGCCGGGTTCGAGACGGCGATGCCGTTCGTGGACAGCAGCCCGAGCCACAGTAGCACCTGTGCCGGGGCCAGCAACACCATCCCCAGCGCCTTCCCGTCGATGATGTCAAGCAGCGACACCGGGGCTACGCGGAGCAGTTCCATCGTGCCGCGTTCGATCTCCTCGGTGACGGTGTCGACGGCCACCGAGCCGCTGATAAAGGGCGGGAGGAACAGCAGCAGCGGAATCAGGATGGTGTAGGTGAACCCGAAGTACTGGCTCGCGCTGACGGTGTCGGGGAGCGGTACGGGCGGCTGGTCGAGATACGGCGTCCGCTCGATCCGCTCCTGGCGCTCCAGTGCACTGAGGACCCGGCGCACCTCGACGACGATGAGGGTCGACCGAATGCTCCCCTCCGGCACGACAGCGGTGACCGCTATCTGCTCCCCTGGCCCGCGCGTCGACGGTGCGTACTCGCCGCGCAGTATCGCATCTACCCGGCGCTGGTCGAACGCCCGCTGTGCGGCGGCCTCGCTCTCGAAGGCGGTGACGCTCGTGCCGTCCTGTTCGGCGGCCGCGGCCTCCAGTTCCTCTCGCGCGTCACCGGTGACAGCCATCTCTACCTCGCCGGCCGCGACCGATCCTGGATCGTACAGCGACGTGAGGCCGACGACGAGAAACGAGGAGAACCCGGCGACGAACAGCTGAATGAGCAACGCCAGCACGATGGTCTTCTCGCGGGACAGCGACCGGATGTCCCGTCGGGCCACGACGACCCGCGGGTCGCGCCAGATGGGGCGCTCAGACAAGGGTACTCACCACCGCGAAGTTGTAGGCGAAGTGAATGACGATAGCCAATCCAAGGCCGCCGAGGTACGCCCGGCGACCGCGGCTCGCCCCGACGGAGGATATCGCGGCCGTCACCGTGTGCAGTGCCAACGGGAGCGTGAACAGCAGGGCAGCAGCCCACAGCGGCAGGCCAGCCGGTAGCGTCGCGCCCTGCAGGGCGGCTTCGCCGATTGGGAGACTCTCCAGGTCGGACAGCCTGGCGATAAGCAGGCCTTTCTCTCCGATGAAGAAGCCGAGGCCGGAGAGCGCACCGACGCCGAGCGCCGACCGGAGCGTCCGCTCGTAGCGGGCGTGCTCGTAGCCGGCGTAGAGGTGCAGGCTCTTTGCCAGTTCCTCAACGATGACGATGACGCCGAGCACCAGCACGATGCCGAGCGACTGGTTCGTCCCGAAGACGTTCAGCGACACCGAGTCGAGGACGAACAGGAACGCGACGGCCGCCAGTTCGGCGACGATGACCAGCGGCAGCAGTATAATACTCATTTTCAGCGCGCTCTTGCGGGTCTTGATGCGCCCTGCCAGCGCGTCGAGCACCTTCAGCGGGATGGGCCGCTGGGTGAACATGTCCTCTTCCCTGTAGAGGCCGGCTCCCAGGCCAAACAGCACCAGCCCGGTCAGCAGCGGCGGCGTCACCGAGAACACGAACGACGAGAGCCCGACCGACTGGCCGGTCAGGTCGAGCACGACCAGCGTCAGCGGCGAGATGAGCGCGATCGGCGTCACGTCAGTGAAGATGGCCGGCACGAACGCGTAGGAGGTCAGCGTCACCGTTATCGTCACTGTGACGAAGGTGAGTTCCTTGAACGAGCGGGCGAACATCGCCCCGCAGAACGTCGCCGAGAGGAACAGAACCACGAGCGGGACGACCGCCAGCACCGCGACGTAGCTCCCCGCCGGCGCGATGTTGCCGAACCGCAACGCCGCGGTGATGAGCGTCGCCACGCCGACGGCACCCAGGAAGTACGGGAGCGTCTTCCCGCCGATGATGTCCCCGCGGGAGGCGGGCGTCACCAGCAAGAGCTCGCCGCGGCGGTTGAGCCGTTCGGAGAGCATCGACGAGCCGTAGGCCTGGATGACGAAGTTCATCGGTACGATGTAGAGGAAGGCGAGCACGAGCGACTCGAAGGGGAACGGCGGCGAGATGTCCGATGGGGTGCCACCCTGCACGTCGCCGGTCAGCCGCGCGCCGATAGCGCCGAGGTTCGCGCCGCTGCCGCCGGCGGTTCCGCCGTCACTGCTGACTGTGGACCCATCGCCGCTACCGCCGGCCGTATCGGTGTCTGAACCGTCGCCGCTGCCGCCGGTGCTCGAATCGCCGCTGTCCGAGGTGCCGGAGCCGCCGTCCGAGGTGCCGGAGCCGCCGTCCGAGGAACCCGACCCGTCACTGCCGTCGTCGCCTCGGGGGTCGAGCTGGCTGCTCCCCGACTGCTGCTCGTAGACGAGCGTCACGGACACCGGGAACGCGGCGGTCCCGTTGTCGTCCCGGGCGAGCGTCCGGTCGTTGTACTGCGCCGTGCTGTCGCGGAGTTCGGCGAGCGCGGCCCGCTCCTTGGCCGTCCGTGGAACGCTCTGGAGGGTCGTTCCTCGATACAGGAGTTCCTGCTGGCGTCGTTCGACGGCTGCAGGGTCCGGCTCGCGAATATCGAAGGTCGGGTCGTCGGCCGCGACGCCGTAGTACGGGCTGCTCTCGTCGACGCCGATCCGGTAGATGCCGTCGTCCATGCCCGCGCCAGTGCCGCCGCTGACGGCTATCGCGGCGACCGCGCCCATCGCGACGAGAGCAAGCGCCATCACGACGATGGTTCGCTTGTCCACGCCGCCCGCGTTTTTCGTCACCTCCCACTTCGCGACGCGCAGGAGTTTGTCGAGTTGCATCTACTCCGCGTCCTCCTCGACGTACCGCGTGCCGCGGGTCCCGGCCTCGGCGACGTTGAGGAACACCTCCTCCAGGCTGGACTCCTCCGTCCGGATGTCGACTACGTCACCGCCGTTCGATTCAGCCTGCTCACGCGTTGCTTCGACGGCGTCCATGCTCTCGACGACCCGCTTGTACGACCCGTTCTCCTGCACCGCGTCGGGGACGTCGACGGTCGTGTAGACGTGATACCGGGTGTGGCCGTACTCGGCCTGGAGTTCGTCGAGGTCGCCGCGGGCGACGATCTCGCCCTCGTTCATGATGACGACCCGGTCACAGATCGATTCGACGTGAAAGAGATTGTGTGCCGAGAAGACGATGGTCTTGCCCTCTTTGGCCAACTGCTCCGTGAACTCGATGACGTAGTTCGTCGTCAGCGGATCCAGTCCCGACGCCGGTTCGTCGTAGATGAGCACGTCGGGGTCGTTGATGAGCGAGCGCGCGATTGCGACCTTCCGCTTCATCCCTTTCGACATATCGCCGAGCTTCCGGTCTCGGTGTTCGAGTTCCAGTTCGTCAAGCGTGTCGTGCATCCGCTCCTCGGCCACGTCCGGATCAACGTCGTAGAGATCGGCGAAGAATTTCAGGTAGGAGATCGGGGTCATCTCCTCGTACAGCGGCGACTCCTCGGGGAGAAAGCCCAGTTGCTGGCGCATCTCGGCAGTCTCGGTGTCGAGGCCCGCTATTTCGGCCGAGCCGCTCGTCGGCTCCAGCAGGCCCGCGAGCATCTTCAGCGTCGTCGTCTTGCCGGCCCCGTTCGGCCCGATGATACCGAACACCTCGCCGCGGTCGACCGAAAACGAACTGCCCTGTACAGCGACGAAACCGCCGTACTCCTTTCGAATATCCCGGGCGTCAATCATCTGGCGAGTGGTTGTGAGTGAACTAACCTATACCTTGGCTCCAGCCTATTGCTTCTGATAATGGCACTCGAACTCGGCGGCAGCAGCGTCTCACTTGCACAGACACCGGACGGGCGGCGGCTGGTCGTCCGGCGTGATGTCGCTGCGCCGGTCGACACCGTGTGGGATATCCTGACAGACACCGGTTCCTGGCCCGATTGGGGGCCGTCGGTCACAGCCGTCGAGACAGACAGCCGGTACATCGATGACGGGACGACCGGCCGCGTTCGCGTTGCCGGCGTGGTGTGGCTCCCGTTCGAAGTGACCTCGTGTACCCCGTACCGCTGGACGTGGGACGTCGCACGGCTCCCCGCGACGGGTCACTTCGCCGAGGAACGGACCACTGGGTCCGTCGTCGGGTTCGAGATCCCGCCGCTGGCGACCGGATACGCGCCGGTCTGTGCCCGAGCGTGCTGACGTATCGCCGCTCTCGCACAGCGGCGCGAAGCGTAAGCAGCCACCCCGCCGTAGCTGTCAGGACTGTACCGGGGTCTTCGGCCGCGTGTAGCCGTCCTCGTCGGGGCTGTCCGATATCGTAACGCCCGTAATCTCGAAGCGCGTCCCGCCTCCGTCGCTTTCGGTCACGTCGATTTCCCAGCCGTGGGCTTCGACGATGCGCTGGACGATTGCCAGCCCTAGCCCGCCCTCGTCGTCCGTGGTGGTGTAGCCGTCGTCGAGCACCGCATCGCGCTTGGCGGGCGGGATTCCCGAGCCGTTATCGGCGACGTAAAACCCACCCTCCATCGCGCCGACACGGATCGTCATGTCAGCGCCAGCGTGTTCGATGGTGTCGTCGGCCCCCGACCGGCTGCGCGTGGAACCGTGTTCCGCACTGTCGTCGGACTGTGTCCGATTGCCCGTGGAGCCATGCTCCACGGCGTTCCGAAACAGGTTCTCGAACAGGTGACGGAGCCGATCAGGATCGGCATCGATGACGGCTGTCGCCTCGTTTTCCAGCGCCGCGTCCCCCGTCGGCACGGCGTCCCAGCAGCCATCGACCAGTTCTGCGAGATCAACGGCTTCAGTGTCGCTGATGACGTGTCCGCTCCGGGCCAGCGTCAGCGTTCGGTCGATGAGTGTCTCCATCCGCTCTATCGCCGTTGCAGCCGTCTCCAGGTGTTCCGAGTCGCGGTCCATCCGTGCGAGTTCGAGACGACCAGAAGCGACGCTGAGCGGGTTCCGGAGGTCGTGTGCGACCACGGCCGCGAACTCGTCGAGGCGCTCGTTTCGCTGTTCGACAGCTTCTCGCTGGAGCCGCTGTCGCTCGGCCTCGACGGCCCGCGAGATCGCCCGGGCCTCGAAGATACCCATCATGAGCCCACCAAAGCCGCCGACAATAGCAGCGAACAGCCCCCATCCGACGTCATCACCCAGTGACCCCGTCGGCCACGTCAGAATCATCACGACATTCAACAGCAGGAAACAGATGAGTCCCCCTGTGAACCAGACGCCGATACGCCGATAGTGGTCCGGATCGATCTTCGAGCTATCGAGCCAGAATCCGCCGACGATGATCGCCGCTGCAAACGGCACGACTGCCAGCATGCTGACCACGAAATCGGCCGTGAAAAGGGATTGAACTCCCGGATCAGAGAAATAAAAATAGTTGCCAACACCTCCAACCAGGAGCAGCCCCCCGACTCCCTGAATAACGGCTGGCAGGCGATCTGAACGACGATCTGGGTCTGTCACCTCCGCATCGATTTGGTAGACGTGTATTTATATCTGTTGGCCAACTGAACAGGTATGCAACGTGTTTTCCGACAGTACAGTCCGTATTACTGCCGGCCCAGTTTGTTCTTCCTGCCAGCTTACTGTTTGGTTACGCGTGCGTCCGATACTTTGTGGATGTCGTCGTCGATGCCGCTTCCGTCACAGTCGTCATTCGGACATCGATAGTGCCAGCCGTCTTCCGTGGCCGCTCGCTCCGTGAACCGGTCACCGCATTCGTCGCAGTAGAGCTGGCCGTCCGAGCATGTATCTCGGTGGAGTTCGAGTTCGAGCTCTGTGCTAAAGGTCCGCTTGCAGTTCCGACAAATATGGGGCATATTCGAAAATACAGATTCATCCCTTATAGCGATACCGGAACGTTCACGGCCGCTTCTTTCCGTTGTCGGAGGGTTCGGCTCGCCCGCCGTCCGTCGGTTTTCGTCACATCCCACATTTCATATCTTGAACAGTAATGGCCGTTCAGAACTGGACACGGGTGTACATGTCTGTCGCCCAATACGTCAGGGCGGCGGGGCGAGTATCCGGCCCGAAACCCATGGCGGCGGGATGCCATGGTGACGAGACGGCCCTCTCACGACCGTCGGGACCCCCTGGGTAGGTTACCCGTCCGACTGGATGAACTGGCCGGCGGCCGAGAGGACTTCGTCTTGTGAGAGCGCCGGGTCGTAGGCGTTCGGGAAGGGAGTTTCGCCGTTGATAGTGTTCAGGAAGGCCGCGTGGCGGGCTTCGACGCTGTGAATCGAGAGCGCGGCGCTTTGCAGGTCCGGGCTCTCGATGAACGGTGCGGCACCGGCGTACGCAGAGACGCCGGTGTTTTCTAGCACCTGTGCCACCGCGAGGAAGTCCCCGACGGTCTCGACGCCGAAGTCGTACGTGGCTTCGCCGGCCGGTTCACCGCCGAGGAGACTGACCGCCTCACTGAGCACCCCGGCGTGGCTCGCTTCGTGCTCCCCGATGACCTCGATGCTCGTGTACACCGACTGCCCGAACTCGGTACTGTAGTCCTGCACGATGTCGGCCTCCTCGAAGTCTGAACGGTCGAACATCTCCAACCCTTCCCGGTAGAACGCGTTTTCGAGATGTTCGAGCGTGAGGGCGTAGTTCACGACATCGATGTCCGTCCCCTCGACGTCATCGAACGATGCTGTCATTTCCTCGGCGGCGTCGGCTTCGTCTGACTCCTGCCCCATGGCAAAGCCCGTGCCGCCCCCGAGTGCCAGGAGCGAGCCCCCGACCACCGCTGAGCGACTCAGGAACTGCCGTCGGGACGTGTCGTCGCCTGTCGCTCGTTCCTTTACCGCAGTTGCGATCCGCTCTGCTAGCGCTTGTGTGTCGTCTGGTTCAGTCATAATACACCGGGAAACCCGGTATTCTCAGGCACGGAGTACGCCATGATTGTTATAGGCTACCAATGAATATTATTTGAGGAGGATTTGTGAGTAACATCAATAATCTCGAATATTGCGACCCTACTTCGATCCGTGCGCTCAGTCTCAATCGCACTGCTGCGAGGCGGCCTGGACAGTAACCTGGCCCTTCAGACGCAAAAGCTCCCACAGCGATATCCGATCCTAGCGTATCGCCGGTCGGAGTTACGAAACCGTCACGTCGATGCGCGTACCGCCGGACTCGCTCTCCCCGACCGACACTGTCCACCCGTGAGCTCTCGCCGCGGTGTCGACCAGGAACAGTCCGTATCCCTCCCCGTCCCGCGTTGTCCCGAATCCCTGATCGAACACCTCATCGCGGTCCGCTTCAGGAATTCCGGGGCCGTCATCGGCCACGTAGAACCCGGAATCGGTGTCGCCGAGAGTGACGGTCACCGGCTTCTCGCTATGTGTGACTGCATTGTCGAACAGTTCGCGGAGAATCAACTGTAGCCGGTCGTGTTCGGCGTCGACAGACGCGTCCGTCGACACTTCGAGCGTCGCATCCTCGTAGCTCCCTGCGGTCCAGACCTCCGTCGCTACGTCAGCCAGCGAGAGCGAATCGGTTTCAGAGACGGGACACGCGATGCTCCCGATGCGGGAGAGGTCGGTAAGCAGCGTCTCGACTCGGCCGACAGACCGAAGCAATGGGTCTTCGTGGGGCTCACCGATATCCAGTAGATCTAATCGACCCATAACGACGTTCAGCGGGTTCTTTGCGTCGTGGGAGACGCCGCTCGAAATGTCGTCCCACTGCACGGCCCCGACCCGCCAGTCAGTCGGCCACCGGGTCGCGTACGCTTCGAGTTTCGCGGCCAGCAGGGATGCGGGCGTTTCTGCGGTCATGTAATCGGTGACGCCGGTCCGGAGCGCCTCGGTGACCCGGTCCGGTTCGGGGTCGGCCGCGACGAGTACTATCGGAATCTCGGCCCCTGTCGCCCGCAGTTCCTCGAATACCGCAACCCCGTCGAGGTCGCCGTCATCACTGACGACGACACCCCTGACATCCCCGTCACTCAGCCGGTCCTGTACGACGCTCGTGTCTTGGACCGCTTCGACTGTTGTACCGTTTGTCAGCGCTTCAGAGAGTGCCTCAACTATGTCAGTCGCTTCGGTACCGGCCACGAGATAGACGGTCCCACGAGCAGGCGTCATCCCATAGCATTACGAAAACACGTGATAAGAAACCGACGGTGCCCTGCAGCAGGTCTTCGATGTGTTTGGCGACTTCCTCCGGTGTGTCACCGACCGGAACACCGATAGACTCACTCCGTTCCACGGCTCGCTTCGCTCGCCGCGTCACATCGAGATCTCCCATCGGTCGATCTCGTGCCGTTCGTCTATCGAGCCCTCGCTCGCTCCGCATCACGGCTCACTGTGTTCGCCGTATCGCGTCGAGGTCTCCCGCTGGTCGTCCTCGACTCGCTCGCGAGGACACCGTTGTCCGTCCGCACAAATCCATTCGAACCGATCAGAAAAAGCGTCCGGTGAAAGTCGCCTGAATGTGCCCTACAGCAGGTCTTCGACGTGGTCGGCGACTTCTTCCGGTGTGTCACCGACCGGGACGCCGTTGTCCTCTAGGGCGGTGATCTTCGACTGCGCGGTCCCGGTGCCGGAGCCGGAGACGATGGCGCCGGCGTGGCCCATGCGCTTTCCGGGCGGCGCGGTCCGACCGGCGATGAAGCCGGCGACTGGCGTGTCCATATGCTCGCCGATGTAGCGAGCGGCCTCTTCCTCGTCCTCGCCGCCGATTTCGCCACACATGACGACGGCGTGGGTGTCGGGGTCGGCCTCGAACTGTTCGAGCGCGCCGATGAAGTCCGTCCCGATGATCGGGTCGCCACCGATACCGATGGCCGTCGACTGGCCGATGCCGCGGTTGGTGAGGTTGTCGACGACCTGGTAGGTCAGCGTCCCCGAACGGGAGACCAGACCGACGTTCCCCTCGGAGAAGATGTTCCCCGGGAGGATGCCGAGCTTGGCGACGCCGGGCGTGATGACGCCGGGGCAGTTCGGACCGACCAGGTGCGTGTCGGTCTCCTGCAGCTTGCGGTAGACCCGGGACATGTCCTGGGTCGGGATGCCCTCGGTGATGGCAACGACCAGGTCGATACCCTTCGCGTCGAGGGCCTCGAAACAGGCGTCGCCGGCGAAGGCCGGCGGCACGAACACGACGGCGGCGTTGGCGTCTTCCTCGCGGGCCGCGCCCTGGACGGTGTCGTACACCGGCACGCCGGCGACCTCCTGGCCGCCACGGCCGGGTACTGCCCCGGCGACGACGTTGGTGCCGTACTCCAGCATCTGTTCGGTGTGGAACTTCCCTTCACCGCCGGTGATTCCCTGTACGACGACGCGTGTATCTTCGTCAACTAGAACACTCATGCTTCCACCTCCTTCGCGTACTCGACCGCACGCTGGACGGCGTCCTCCAGCGTGTGCTCAACCGTGACCAGCTGCTCGTTCAGAATCTCCATGCCCTCTTCGGCGTTGGTCCCCGCGAGTCGGACGGTGACCGGCTTCGGGATCTCGTCGAACTGCTCCAGGGCCTGATTGATACCGTTCGCGACCTCGTCGCCGCGGGTGATGCCGCCGAAGATGTTGAACACGACCGAGTCGACGTTCTCGTCGGAGAACACCATATCGAGCGCGTTGGCGATTCGGTCGGCCTTTGCGCCGCCACCCACGTCGAGGAAGTTGGCGGGCTCGCCGCCGTAGTAGTCCACGAGGTCGAGCGTCGTCATCACGAGGCCCGCACCGTTGCCGATGATGCCGACGTTACCGTCCAGGCGGACGTAGTCGAAGCCGTACTCGTCGGCCTTCTGTTCGAGTTCGTCGCCCTCCGCGGCCTCCTCGCCCATCTCGGCGATCTCGGGCTGGCGGAACAGGGCGTCGCCGTCGATGTTCATGACGGCGTCGGCCGCGATAACATCGTCGTCGCTGGTAATCATCAGCGGGTTGATTTCCGTGTCAGCGCCGTCGCGGTCGTCCCAGAGCTGGTACAGCGTCGTGAGGACGCTCGCAACGTCGTTTGCAACCGCGCGGTCGACGCCGGCCTCGTAGACGACCTTGCGGGCCTGGAACGGGTGCATCCCGAAAGCGGGGTCGATGTGCTCGCGGGCGATGGCGTCGGGGTCCTCTTCGGCGACCTCCTCGATGTTGACGCCGCCTTTCGTCGAGACCATCGCGACGGGCCGGCCCTCGTTGCGGTCCATCGTCACGCCGACGTACAGCTCGTTGACGAAGTCGACGGCTTCCTCGACGAGCACTTTCGAGACGTGGTAGCCTTTGAGGTCCATCCCGATGATGTCCTCTGCGGCCTCGCGAGCCTCCTCCTTCGACTCGACGAGCTTGATGCCGCCGGCCTTGCCGCGGCCGCCAACGTGTACCTGTGCTTTGATGGCGACCGGATATCCGATTTCCTCGGCCGCGTCGACGGCCTCATCTACTGTCTCGGCCAGCTGCGAGGCGGGCGTCGGGATGCCCGCGTCAGCGAAGACCTGCTTCGCCTGGTATTCGTGCAAGCGCATGTCATGCAGAGAGGCGAGCGGTGGCGATTTAAATCCGTCTTTCTCTTCCTGCGATCACGCGGAATCCCTCCCAGTTTACTGTGGGTATGGATAGTGGGTCGGGAGCGCGCACTGTGGCGCGATACGGCTGGTCCTGGAGCGACTCGGGATACCAGGGGAGCGTCCACGGTCGTCCCTACCATCGAATCCAATCCGATAGACCCACACCATCGCACTGCGAAGCGAGCGTATGGCCGACGACAGGCACGGGACCGACGACGTCGCCGACGAGACGCTCGAAGCGGTTGCCGAGGCGCTTCGCACCGCCGAAACTGCTGTCGCGCTCACCGGCGCGGGCGTCTCGACGGCGTCGGGAATCCCTTCCTTTCGCGGCGACGACGGTATCTGGGAGCGCCACGACCCGGCGGACTTCCACCGCCGTCGGCTCGACGCCGACCCAGCGGGTTTCTGGGCGGACCGGGTCTCGCTTCGGGAGGCCATCTACGACGATGTAGACCCCGAACCCAACGCTGCCCACGAGGCGCTGGCGACACTCGAAACTTCGGGGCATCTCGACGCTGTGCTCACGCAGAACATCGACGGACTGCACGACGACGCCGGCACGGACCGGGTCATCGAACTGCACGGGACCCACCGGCGCGTGGTCTGTGACGACTGCGGCCACCGTCGGGACGCCGAGGCGGTGTTCGAGCAGGTCGCTGCAGACGGCAATCTGCCGCCGCGCTGTGACTGCGGCGGCGTCTACCGCCCCGATGTCGTGTTGTTCGGCGAAGCCATGCCAGACGTGGCGATGAACGAAGGCCAGCGTCTCGCCCGGGACAGCGACGTGTTCCTGGCCGTGGGGTCGTCGCTGTCGGTACGGCCCGCGTCACTACTTCCGAAAATCGCGGCAGAGGCGGGCAGCACGCTGGTCGTGGTAAACTACGAGGAGACACCGCGTGACGCGAGTGCGGCGCACGTGCTTCGTGCGGATGTCACGGAGGTCCTCCCGGCGATTGTCGAGCGGGTGTAGCGGTGGACGACGCTATAACTCGACGCCGCCGGGAATCAGGCTCTGTCCGCGCAGGAGGCTTCCGTCGGGGTCGTAGACGAGCAGCGTTCGCATTTCGTAGGTCCGTGACTCGCCTTCGCCGTCGGTGAGACGGACTGTAAACTGTGGGTCTTCTTGAGCGTCCGCACTGGAAACGAGCGCATCGATCTCCGCTGTCGGCGCTGTCGCCTCGAAGACATACTCACCGGTGAGGCGGTTCGTCAGCGAGAGCACGCCGTCGCTCTCTGGCTGGCGGCGGAAGGTCACGTCGATCTCTTCGCCATCGAGTGTGCCGCCGTCTACTTTTGTGAGGCGTTCGCGGAGCTCTCCTGTCGGCCCATCGTATACAATCGCGATCGTCGGGTCGTCGTTGTCGGTGGCCGAAGCCTGGATGTCGACGGTGAAGTAATCACGCCTCATTCCGGTGTTTACCGGTACGTGGCCCGGCCAAATGAACGTAACGGCGCACCGACTGTCGGTATCGGTAGCTTTTACCGGACCGGCCCACCCTCTGACAGTAGCATGGCCTGGGTGAAGTCAGAGTACGCCGGCGAGTTCGCGGTGCTTGCGACGTGGCTCGTGGGGCTGGCCCCGTGGTCGGTGTCGCTGTTCGAGATTGAGGGGCTGACTGTCATCGGGCTCCGGTTTCTCCCCTTTCGGTTCCAGTTCATCTTCGGCGCGACGCTCCCCGGGGAGCAGCCCTTTCTCTGGGCCTGGCAGGTCGCCGCGTTTCAGGAGTCGGACCCGCTTGCGCTCGCCGGAACACTCGGGTTCGCAGCCCTGGCCGTTTTCCTGCTCCCGCTCGGGCTCAGTCTCTACTACTACGCCGCTGAGGACCGCGTCGAAGCGACCCTACCCGTCGACCCTGTCCGGCTGTTCGGCGGGCTGCTTGGACTTGTGGGCGTCCTCACGCTCGCGGCCAGTGGGCTTTTCATCACGTCGTTTCCCGGTATCACCGTTCCTGTCGGCGCGCTCGTCGCGCTCGTGTTCGCCTATCTCCTGTTGACTGTCGACCGAGCGTGACGGACAGCGCCGGCCAGTTCGTTCGACCGCTGGCGATTAGACTGCTGATAATTCGGCGAGCGAATTTAAGTAGGTGGATACGATAGCAGAGGTATATTCCGCGGAGCGCCGTGTGCTCCCCACTGGACCACCGATGTCGAACCCAGAAACTCCCGAACCCGGTGACTTCGTCTCGGACCCGCTCGGCCACATCCAGTCGTGGCTCTCGCGGACTGCAACGGTGTTGAGCGGGTCGGCGGTTCCGACGGCGAACTACGACCCCAGCCGCCACGGGACGCTGGTCGACTTCGACGGCCTGGACGGCTACAACGAGGTCGAACGCTACTGGCTGAACGCCCCCTTCGCCTTCGCCTCTATCAACCACGACCCGGACCGCGACGAGCACCTGTATCAGGTCGTCGAGCCGTCGCTTTCCGACCTTGAGCGGGAACTCCTCGACCGTCTGTTCGAGGACATCCGCATCCCGCTCATCTACCGCGACGACGTCGACACCGACCCGGAGCGGGTCCTCGCCGAGGAACTCGAAGCCAGGCTGGAGGAGTACGGCGTCGTCATCGAGCCGGAGACGTTCTACCGGCTGTTTTACTACCTGCATCGCTCCTTCCAGGGCTACGGTCACATCGACCCCCTGATGCACGACCCGGACATCGAGGACATCTCCTGTGACGGGGCGAACCTCCCCATCTTCGTCTACCACGACGGCTACACGGACATCGAGACGAGCATCGTCTACGACGCCGACGAACTGAACGACTTCGTCATCCAGCTGGCCCAGCGCTCGGGCCGACACGTCTCCGTCTCGGACCCCGTCGTCTCCACGACGCTCCCGGACGGCTCGCGTATCGAACTGGCGCTCGGCGAGGAAGTGACCCCGCGCGGCTCGGCGTTCACCATCCGAAAATACGCCGACGAGCCCTTTACGCCGATTGAACTGCTGGAGTACGGCACGTTCTCCGTCGAGATGCTCGCCTACCTCTGGCTCGCCATCGAGTCCAACAAGTCGCTCATCTTCGCGGGCGGGACGGCGGCCGGCAAGACCACGTCGATGAACGCGCTGGCGATGTTCCTCCCGCCCCGGTCGAAGGTGCTCTCTATCGAAGACACCCGCGAGCTATCCCTGTATCACGACAACTGGCTCTCGTCGGTCACCCGCGAGCGACTGGACGATTCGGACATCACGATGTACGACCTGTTGCGATCCGCGCTTCGGCACCGCCCCGAGTACATCATCGTCGGCGAGGTGCGCGGCGAGGAGGCCATCACGCTGTTCCAGGCAATGAACACCGGTCACACGACGTTCTCGACGATGCACGCGGACTCCGTCCAGACCGTCATCAACCGGCTGGAGAACGAGCCGATCAACGTCCCGCGACCGATGGTCCAGAGCCTCGATATCCTCTGTGTGCAGGTGCTGGCCCGCTCGGGCGACGAGCGCGTCCGCCGCGCGAAGACGCTCGCCGAGATCGAGGGCATCGACCAGCGCACCGGCGAACTGGACTACTCGACGACGTACAACTGGCGGGCGACCGAGGACCGCTTCACCGAGAACAACAGCGAGCTGCTGGACGAGATTCGGGCGGAGCGGGGCTGGACGCAGTCGGAGCTGCTGACCGAACTCCGCAACCGCCAGCGGTTCCTCCGCTATCTCCAGTCCGAAGGCATCACCGACTACCGGAAGTTCACGGCGATGGTCAACAAGTACTACGCGGACAAAGAGCAAGTCATGGCGAACATCGACGACGCGATAGCCTGACATGGCGCTGAACCCGCTCGGTCTGGCACCGCTCGCCGTCGTCGTCGGGATTCTCGGGCTGGTCGGTTACAGCACTGTCAACGAGCGCTTCGACCGTAACGTCACCCGGCTGTCCCGACGCCTCTTCGGCCGGTACGTGGGCGAGTCGCCCGAGCGCGAGCGCCAGCTCGAAGCCGCGTACGTCGACGAGACCTATCGCGGCTACGCTGCCAGAACGCTGGTGTACGCCTGCGTGGGTGCCGTTGCGGGAGCGATCTCTGGCGCGTACGCCATCGGTGGCCTGTTGCTGGTGTTGCCGGCGCTGGTGGAGCTTGCACAGGGCCTCCCCTCGACGATGGTCAACGCCTTCGGCCTGCGGACGTTCGAACTCGTGTTGACACCGACGGAGACCCTCTATATCCTCATCGGCGGCGGGTTGCTCTCGGGTACGGCGACGGCCGGGCTCACGTATCTGTACCGCTGGGAGCGCCTCAAAAACCGGGCGGACGTACGGAGCCGGAACATCGACGAGGGGATGGCCCGAACCATCGCGTTCATGTACGCCCTCTCCCGCGGTGGCATGTCGTTCCCGGACGTGATGCGCGTGCTGGCCCGAAATCAGGAGATCTACGGCGACACGGCGAAGGAAATCGGCGTCGCCGTCAGGGAGATGGACCTGTTCGGCCGGGACATGATTACGGCGCTGGAACACGTCTCGCGACGGACTCCCAGCGAACAGTTCAAGACCTTCACCGAGAACCTCTCCAGTGTCCTCCAGAGCGGCCAGTCGCTGGCCCCGTTTCTCCGCGAGCAGTACGAGCGCCACCAGGAGCAGGCCGCCGAGCGCCAGGCGGACCTGCTCGAACGGCTGGCGACGGTCGCGGAGGCGTACGTCACCGTGTTCGTCGCCGCCGTACTCTTCCTGATGACGATTCTGCTCGTCTTCGGCCTGACGACGACGGACACGCTCTGGCTGTTACAGCTGATGGCGTATCTCGTCATCCCGCTGGCCAACGTCGGGTTCATGGTGTATCTCGATATCAAGCTCCAGTCGCTTGGCATCAGTAGCGGCGGCACGACGGACATCCTGGAGCGCTACGAGACGGCGACGCTGGGGAAACCCGGTCTGGGAACCGACCGTCTCGGCCTGCCCGACGGCGGCGTCGTCCCGGCTGACGAGGCGAACTGGCTCCGACTCCGGTTCCACGACCGAATCAAATCGCTTCGGGACCTGCTCAGCGCCCCGATTCAGTCGCTGGTCTGGAACCCGGTGTACGTCCTCTACCTCGCCGTACCCGTCGCGGTGGTACTGCTGCTCGTCCGCGCCCCGACGGCGTTCCAGGCGTCGACGGTCAACGTCCGTATCCTCGACGATCTCGTCATCCAGTCGGTTCTCCTGATTCTGGGGCCGTTCGCGCTGGTGCGGTTCATCTACACTCGACGGCTGTTCCGCATCGAAAACGCGACGCCGGACCTGCTCGAACGGCTGGCGAGCCTGAACGAGGCCGGGATGACCGTCGTGGAGAGCCTCCGACGGGTCCGCGGCAGTGACATCGGCGTACTCACCGAGGAGATGCACCGCATCTGGGCCGACATCAGGATGGGTGCGAACATCGACGACGCGCTCGTTCGGTTCGGCCGTCGGGTCCAGACCACGGCGATTACGCGTATCGTGACGCTGCTGACCCACGCGATGCACGCCTCGGGCCAGCTCGGGCCGGTGTTCCGCATCGCGGCGACCCAGTCGCGGGCCGACCTCCGGCTGAAGCGCCGGCGACGCCAGCAGATGCTCACCTACCTCGTCGTCATCTACGTCGCCTTCCTGGTGTTCCTGGTCATCATCGTCGCCGTGCAGGAAGTACTCGTCCCCAGCCTCCCCTCCAGCGTGCCGACGCCGGCCGGCGAGTCGAACCGACTGGGCGTCAACGTCGACCAGTTCGCCCGCTTCGGCCGCGTGGACAAGGCCGCCTACACGCTCGTGTTCTTCCACACCGCACTCATTCAGGCGGTCCTGACCGGCTTCATCGGCGGCCAACTGGGCGAGGGCACGCTCAAGGCCGGCGCGAAACACGCCGCAATTTTGCTGGGCGTCGCCTACGTCGCGTTCATCTTGCTGTCCTCGCCGGTCGCGTCGATGACGGTCACCAGCCCCGCCGTCTCGGGCGACCAGATAACGGTCGAATCGGCGTCGCTCTCGGAGGGCGGGTTCATCGTCGTCCGCCAGTTCGAGGCCGACGGGAGAGTGCTCGGGACCTCCGAGTACCTCGCTTCCGGAAGCCACAGCGACGTGCGGATCACGCTCGACAGACCGCCGTCGTCCGGCCAGCCGATCGTGCTGGTAGCCCACCAGGACACCAACGGGAACCAACAGCTCGACTACCCCTTCGACGGCAATTCCGGGTCGCCGGACCGGCCGTACGCGTCGTCGACGGCCGGCGAGAACGTCACGGTCGAGTATACGGTCGAGTGACGCTGGATTTACGGTTTCCAATCGGGTAGGGGAGGCTGATGGAGTTCGCCGCCTTCGCCGACCGGGCCGAGGAAATCGAAGCCGAGAGCGCTGACACCGCGATTACTGAGGCGGTGACCGACCTGTTCACTGACGCGGGATCGGACCTCTCGACGCTCGCCCGCTTCGTCCAGGGCCGGGTGTTTCCGGCCTACGAATCTCGCACGCTCGATATCGGACCGCGGCTCTGCTACGAGGCGATTGCCCGGGCGGCCGGCCAGAACGTCAGCGCTGACGACGTGGAGCAGCGGCTCGCGGACGTGGGCGAAATCGGAGCCGTCGCGGCCAGCTACGACCTCGGCGGCCAGCAGGGCCTCGCCGCCTTCGGCGCAGGAGGTGGGAGCGACGCACTGACTATCGCCGAACTCGACGCCGAGCTACGGGAGCTGGCCGCTGTCGACGGCAGCGGGAGCCAGGGGACGAAAGTAGATATCCTCTTTGGCCTGTTCTCGCGGTGCTCGTCGACGGAAGCCGGCTACCTCGCACGGCTCGTCCTCTCGGAGATGCGCATCGGCGTCGGCGAGGGAACCGTTCGGGACGCCGTCGCGGCCGCCTTCGACGTGCCGGTCGCGGCCGTCGAACGGGCCGTGCAGGTGTCAAACGACTACGGCATGGTCGCCGAGGTGGCCCGCGAGGACGGCGAGTCCGGACTGGCGACCATCACGCTCGAAATCGGCCGTCCCGTGCAAGCGATGCTGGCCCAGGCCGGCACCGTCGCCGGCGCGCTGGACGACTGGGACCGCGCCGCCGTCGAGTGGAAGTACGACGGCGCTCGCGTCCAGGTCCACTTCGACGGCGAGGACGCCCGGCTGTTCTCCCGGAACATGGAGGAAGTCACGGACCCGCTTCCGGAGGTCGTCGACACCGTCGAGTCGACGCTGGACGCGCCGGCAATCCTCGACGGCGAGGTGGTCGCGGTCGACGCGGACGGCGACCCGCTCCCGTTCCAGGAGGTGCTGCGGCGCTTCCGCCGGAAACACGACGTGGCCGCGGCCCGCGAGGACGTGGCCGTCCGCCTGCACGCCTTCGACTGCCTGCACGCCGACGGCGAGGACCTACTAGACGCCTCGCTGGAGACGCGCCACGACCGCCTCAAGTCGCTGTTCCCAGCCGGGAGCGAAATTGTCTCGCGGATGTGGCTGTCCGACGACCCCGAGGAGATCGAGGCCCTGGAAACGGAGGCCCTCGCCGCCGGACAGGAGGGTATCATGCTGAAAGCCCCGACGGCGTCGTACTCCCCCGGCAAGCGGGGCAAGCACTGGCGCAAGCGAAAGCCCGACGTGGAGACGCTCGATTGCGTGGTCACCGGCGCGGAGTGGGGCGAGGGCCGGCGGGCGAATGTCCTCGGATCGTTCGAACTCTCGGTGCGAACCGACGACGGCTACGTCACCGTCGGTAACGTTGCCACGGGTATCACCGACGCCGAACTCGACGACCTGACGGAGCGCTTCGAACCGCACATCCGCAGTGAGGACGGCCGCGACGTGACCCTTGACCCAGCCATCGTCTTCGAGGTCGGCTACGAGGAGATTCAGACTTCCCAATCCTACGACGCGGGCTATGCGCTCCGGTTCCCGCGGTTCCTCTCGGTCCGCGAGGACAAGATCCCCGCGGATGCCGACTCGCTGGAACGGGTCGAGCGGCTGGCTGGGTCGCAGTGACGGTGCTTTGCTACTTGGAAGTGGACCGACACGCGTAATTGTCGGCTCCGAGAAGGCCCGCACATGACAGTCAGACACGACGGCATCACCGCGGAGTGGCTCGGCTACGCGACGCTCCGACTGGAAGGCGATGACACGGTCGTCTACTTCGACCCCGGCCGCTACGGCGTCCTCACCGGCGAGTGGGAACCGGACACGCCCGGCGTCGGCCATCCGCCAACGCAGGACTACGCGCCGAAGGACGGGGACATCGTCTGTGTAACCCACATCCACCACTACGACCCGGACGGCATCCGGCGGGTCGCCGCTGAAGACGCCACCGTCGTCGCGTTCGAGGGCATCAACGTCCACGCGACCGACCGCGACCTCGACCGCCTGGCCGACCTCGACTACGAGGTCCGCAAAGTGGGGATGGAGGCCGACCTGCTGGTCGACGACGTTCCGATCTGGACCATGCCGGCCTACAACCACGAGGACGGCCGGAACGTGAAAGACGACGGCAGTCCGATTCATCCGAAAGGCATCGGCTGTGGCTTCCTCGTTGCGCTGGACGACACTCGCGTGTTCTGGACCGGAGATACTGACGTGCTGGAGGGCCACGCCGAACTCGACGTGTCGCTGTTCGTCCCCTCTATCGCCCAGAACTTCACGATGAACCGCCACGAAGCCGCCGATCTGGCGGAGGCGATGGACCCCGACCTCGTCCTCCCGATGCACTACAACACGTTCACGTCGCTGGAAGCCGACTCCGGTGCGTTCGCGGAGGACGTCGCGAAACGCGGCGTCCCGGTCGTACTCGACGAGAACTAGTTAGAGGATACCCATTTCGTCCAGCCGTTCGGGCAGATACGTGTCCGTCACGAAATCAAGCCCCCGAGACGCGAGCGCCTGCTGCTCTGCCTTCTTGTTGATGTCCAGCTGGAGTTCGATCTGTTCCTCCCAGAACTCCGTCTGGAACCGCGGGTCCTCCAGTTCGCTCTCCAGGGCGTTCACGTCGGAGTCCGACAGCGGATCCGTCGGCAGTTCGTACTCGACGATGTCCTCCGGGCGGATGCCGATGAACTGGGCCTCGGGGGTCGCCAGGTACTCCGAGAGGTGGGCCGATTTGATGGAGCCGTAGGAGACCGACCCGAAGATACGGTACGACCATGGATCACCGTCAGTGAACACCGTGACCGGGAGGTCGAGTTCGTCGTGCAGCCGCTTGATGAGCCGCCGGGTGGCCCGCGCGGGCTGGCCGCCGAGGTGGACGACCAGGGCGTCGTACTCGTCGTCGAAGCCGTTCTCGACGAGGCGGTCGCGCATGCCGCCGGTCTCCACGCAGAGGACGAACTTCGCGTCGTTGTCGAGGAACTCGATGGTGTCGGGGTTGTTCGGGATCTGGTAGCCGCCCTGGCCAACGTCGTCCTGGCAGTGGATCTCGCGGTCGCCGCGGTTGGTCTGCTCGCGGAGGAGCAGCGGCCCCATCACTTTTGCGCCGGACTCTTCCGGGCGCATGTGGAAGTCCTCGCGTTTCACGTCGGAGACGATTTCGAGGTCCTCGATGAGGTTATTCGACTCGTCCTGCGTGTTGAACTGGGCCTCGTCGAGGTCCCAGGACTCCGAGAGGTAGTACAGTTCACGCAGGGTCGAAGAGCGGTCTTCCTCCAGTTGCTGGGAGAGGAAATCGATAGTGTAGACGGCCTTCAGGATCTTCTCGGCCCCGGATATCGTCTTCGCCGACCGGGTTGAGTCGCGATCGCCGTACACCCAGACCTGCTCGTCCTCGTCGAAGACGATGTTCGATTTGGTCCGGGTCGGGATGGTCATCGTCGGGACCTCGCCGTCGGCGAACTGGTCGTAGAAGTCCGCCGCGAGGTCGATGAGTTGCTCGCGCGCTTCCTCGGTGTCTGGTGTGGTGTCTGAGTCGGTGCTCATATCAGGCGTTCACCGTGAGTTTCTCGTCTTCGATGCCGTCGACCGAGACGGTGAACTCGGCCTCGCCGGAGACGCTGTATTCCAGCACGGCGGTCTCGCCGGCCCCGACGGTCGGGGACCACTTGACGAACCACTCGCCGTCCATCTCGACGACCGTCGCGCCGTTCGTGTCCTGCGGTTCGGCGGTGACGATGTCGGTCAGTTCCACGTCCGCGTTCGTGTCGTCGTTGTTCTCGATGCGGACCCGGACGGTGCCGTCCTCGACCTCGCGCTCGATGAGGACGTTGTTCATGATGCGGGCCAGCGAGTCGTCGATGTGGAGGTCGTCGTTGCCGGTCACCTCGGTGAGCTTCTCGGCCATCTCCGGGAGGATGGTCGCCAGCTTGTCCTGCTTCTCGCGACGCTGTTGCATCGACTGGCGCTTGTTCAGGTAGCTTTTGAGTTCGCGGGCGGCCTCCCGGATGGCGAGTTCGATCTCGTCTTCCATCTCGGGGACGTTCGCGATGGCGTCCTTCGATTCGCTGGTGAAGGGAACGTTCGTCGAGGCGACGTGGACCATGATGACGGCCGGTCCCTTCGGGATGCCGGAGCCGCCGGGCTGGTCGAGGTTGTAGTTGCGCCAGCGGATGGATTTCACGACGTCAGTCGTGGCACAGGCCCCGCGCTGGTAGACGAGTGGCACGCGGTTGGCGAAGCGCATTACGTCGACGGGTCCTTCGGCTTCGAGTTCGCCGCCGTAGGCGATGCCGGCCTCGACGATGAACGGGTCGCCGCCGTGGACCGACGCGTCCCGCGTCGACGCGGCGTAGAAGTCCGCGTCGAACTCTTTCCGAAGTCCTTCCTCGACGAGTTCCGCGCTGATAGGCGAGAGGCAGTCCGTCGGCGGCGCGATGATGTCCGTCTCGCGCATCGCCGACAGCAGTTCGCTCGCGGTGTCGCGGTCGTCGGCGATGTCGGCGACCTTCGGCGGCTCTTCGGGGACGCCCTCGGCGGCCGTCCAGAGCGCTTCGAGGACGTTTTCGCGGGCCGTCTCGCCGTAGGTAGCGTCGTCCTGCTCCTCGGTCATGTCGGCCGCGCGGTCGATGTAGCCCCGGAGCTCGTCGCGGGTCAGCCGGTGGCGGCCGTCGTCGGCGAACTTGTCGGCCAGTCGGCTCGCAAGCCCCTCGATGGCGGCGTCGTCCTTACGTTTCGTCGTCACGTCGTCGACGAGCGCGTAGAGGTCGCTCGATAGATCCTCGGTGACGGCCGCCCAGGCGGCGTCGACGGCGTTCTCCCGAACCGTCGCACCGAAGGTGGTGTCGCTGTCGGCTTCGGCGTCAGCCGCGGCGTCGTCGACGATGGCTTCGACCTCGTGATACGCGACCCGGTCGCGGTCGTGGATGGCGTCGGAGACGGCGGCGGCGAACGTCGCGGTGGTTTCAGCGCCCTTGTTGGCGACAGCGTCCTCGACAGTGGCCTCGATATCTGCCTCCTCGTTGACTTTCGGCGGCTGCCAGGCCATGCCGCGGCCGTAGTGGCGGTCGTTGAAGTTCGCGATGACGCTGTCGGCGGTCTTGCCGCCGACGCGGGTGAACTCCTCCTGCATGAATCCGGACACGGAGTACGAATCCGTTGCTTCGAGCATCTTCAGGAGCGTCCCCAGTTCGACGCCGTGAGGGTGCGGGCGTATCTCCTCGGTCTCGTCGGGGAGTTCGGCGCGCTCGGCCCGCTCGAACTTCAGCGATTCGTCCAGTCCCGGCTCGTCGAACTCGATGCGGGCGTGCGGGTTGACGACGGCGGTGTCCTGGATGTAGTCCCGCAGCGTCGAGCGAGCCCGCATGTTGGCTTCCATCTCCAGTTCGATGCGGGTCCCGTGGGGGCGCTCCCACGTCGTCGTCTCGTCGACGCTGATTTCTGGCTCGTTCGTGTCCGTGTCGACGATGAGTTCGAAGTACTGGGCCTCGTCCTGGCCCTTCGGTCGGGAGGTGATTTTCGCCGGCTTGCCGGAGGTGAGTTGCGAGTAGAGTACGGCCGCAGAGATCCCGATCCCCTGCTGCCCGCGGTTCTGCTCTCTGGCGTGAAAACGGGAGCCATAGAGGAGCTTCCCGAAGATTTTCGGCGCCTGTTCCTTCGTGATACCGGGGCCGTTGTCCTCGACGACCAGTTTGTAGTAGTCGCCGGACTCCTGGATTTCGACGTAGATATCGGGGAGGATACCGGCCTCTTCGCAGGCATCGAGCGCGTTGTCGACAGCCTCTTTGACGGCCGTGACAAGCGCCCGGGCCTCCGAGTCGAAGCCCAGCATGTGCTTGTTCTTCTCGAAGAACTCGGCGATGGAGATGGCCCGCTGGGATTCGGCCAACTCCTCGGCGATCCCCTCGCCCTCGCCGAGTCGCGACTGATACGAGGTCATTGTCGTGCGGTACGTACCCGCGTCGGGGTTAAAAGGTAATCGCCACCGGAGTGAAAGTGAACGCTGTCCCCCAAAATCGGGCTCCCGCGCGCGTGCGGGAGCTTTATACGTCCCCCTCTATTAGGACGGGTAAGTTCCTATGTCAGGAGAGTCTGATGAGTACGGCGCAAAGTCGATCCAGACCCTCGAAGGGCTGGAAGCCGTCCAGAAACGACCTGCGATGTATATCGGGTCGACGGACGCTCGCGGTCTCCACCATCTCGTCTACGAGGTGGTCGACAACGCGATCGACGAGGCGCTCGCCGGCTACTGTGACAACATCGACGTAACGATTCACGACGACGGCTCCGTCTCTGTCAGCGACGAAGGGCGGGGAATCCCCGTCGATACCCACGAAGAACACGGCCGCCCGGCCGTCGAGGTCGTGATGACGATTCTCCACGCCGGTGGGAAATTCGACAACAAGTCCTACCAGGTCTCCGGGGGTCTCCACGGGGTCGGTGTGAGCGTCGTCAACGCCCTCTCGAAGTGGCTCGAAGTCGAGGTCAGGCGCGACGGCGCGCTCTGGAAGCAGCGCTTCGACCACGGCAAACCGGAGTACGACCTGAAGAAAGTTCGGGACCTCGAACCCGGCGAAGAGACGGGCACGACCGTTCGGTTCTGGCCCGACGACGAGATCTTCGAGACCGGCGAGTTCAAGTTCTCGACGCTCTCGTCCCGACTGCGGGAACTCGCCTTCCTCAACTCCGGTGTCGCCATCTCCATCATCGACGAGCGCGATGGCGAAACGGAGACGTTCGCCTACGACGGCGGCATCCGCGAGTTCGTCGAGTATCTGAACGAGACAAAGGACCCGCTCCACCGCGACATCATCTACTTCGAGGACGAAGAGGAGATCGCGGAGGGACCGGTCCAGGTCGAAATCGCCATGCAGGGGACCGACGACCTGCAGGGCTCGATCCACGCCTTCGCCAACAACATCAACACACGCGAGGGCGGGACACACCTCACAGGGTTCAAAACGTCGCTCACACGGGTCGTCAACGACTACGCGACCGACAACAATCTGCTGAAAGACCTGGACGATACGCTCAAGGGCGACGACATCCGCGAGGGGCTGACGGCCGTCATTTCTGTCAAACATCCCGACCCGCAGTTCGAGGGCCAGACCAAGACGAAGCTCGGCAACAGCGAGGTCCGTGGCATCGTCGAATCGGCGATGCACGACGGCTTGGCGACCTTCTTCGAGGAGAACCCCGATACCGCCGAGGCCATCGTCGGGAAGGCCGTCGAGGCCGCGAAAGCGCGGAAGGCCGCACAGAAGGCCGAAGAGCTCACCCGGCGGAAATCGGCACTGGATTCGACGGCACTGCCCGGCAAGCTCGCGGACTGCCAGACGCGGGACCCCGAGGAAGCCGAACTGTTCATCGCGGAGGGTGACTCCGCGGGCGGCAGCGCCAAGCAGGGTCGGAACCCGGAGTTCCAGGCCATCCTCCCCATCAAAGGGAAGATTCTGAACGTCGAGAAACACCGTCTGGACCGGATTCTAGAGAACAACGAGATACGGAACCTCATCACCGCGCTGGGGACCGGGATCGGCGACGAGTTCGACATCGAGGACCTTCGCTACGAGAAGATCATTCTGATGACCGACGCAGATGTCGACGGGGCACACATCCGGACGCTCCTGCTGACGCTTTTCTACCGGCACATGAAGCCGCTGCTGGAAGCAGGCTACGTGTACGCCTCCCAGCCGCCGCTGTACCGGATCCGCTACCGCGGGAACACCTACGACGCGATGACGGACGCGGAGCGCGACAAAATCATCGAGGAGAAGTGTGACGGGAACCCCACTCAGGTCCAGCGGTTCAAGGGCCTCGGTGAGATGAACCCCGAACAGCTCTGGGAAACGACGATGAACCCCGACAACCGGATTCTCAAGCAGATCACCATCGAAGACGCCGCAGCCGCGGACAAGATGTTCAACGTCCTGATGGGCGACGCCGTCGAACCGCGCAAGGAATTCATCAAGGAGCACTCGCCTGAAGCGGAGTGGGTCGACATATGAGCTCCGACGCTAACGACCCGAACGCGCCGGCAGAGCAGATCAAGCACGTCCGTATCGAGGACGAGATGGAGCAGTCCTACATCGACTACGCGATGTCGGTCATCGCGGGTCGGGCGCTCCCGGACGTTCGGGACGGCCTCAAGCCCGTCCATCGGCGCATCCTCTATGCGATGCACGAGATGGGCGTCTCTTCGAACTCTTCCCACCGGAAGTCGTCCTCGATTGTCGGGGACACGATGGGTGACTACCACCCACACGGCGACTCGGCCATCTACGATACGCTCGTCCGGATGGCCCAGGACTTCTCGATGCGGTATCCGCTGATCGACGGTCAGGGGAACTTCGGCTCGATGGACGGCGACCCGGCGGCCGCCATGCGCTACACTGAGGCCCGGATGGCCCCCATCGCCGAGGAACTGCTCGAAGACATCGAGAAAGACACCGTCGACTTCTCCAGCAACTACGACGACCGCCTGCAGGAACCCGACGTGCTGCCCTCGATGGTCCCGAACCTCCTGTTGAACGGGTCTTCGGGCATCGCCGTGGGCATGTCGACCAACATCCCGCCGCACAACCTCGGCGAACTGGTCGACGCGACGGTCCACCTGCTTGAAAACCCCGACTGTACGGTCGAGGACCTGATGGAACACATCAAAGGGCCGGACTTTCCGACCGGCGGCAACATCGTCGGGCGTGACGCCATCTACTCGGCGTACGCGACCGGTCGCGGCCGCCTGCGGGTCCGTGCGGAGTACGAGGTCGACCCGGAAGAGGGTCGCATCGTCATCTCTGAGCTCCCCTATCAGGAGAACAAGGCCCGCGTCGTCGAGCGCATCGCCGACGACGTGAACGAGGGGAAAATCGAGGGCATCTCGGACCTGCGTGACGAGTCCGACCGCAACGGCGTCCGCATCGTCATCGAACTCAAGCGCGGGGCGAACGTCGACGTGGTCGAGAACCGCCTGCTCGACCACCATCTTGAGTCCACCTTCGGCGTCATCAACCTCTCGCTGGTCGACGGCCAGCCCGAGGTCCTCTCGCTGAAGGAGACCCTCCAGCATTACATCGACCACCGCCGCGAGGTCGTCCGCCGCCGCTCCGAGTACGACCTCGCCGAGGCCGAGGACCGCGCCCACATCCTCGAAGGCCGACTGAAAGCACTGGAAAACGTCGAGGACGTGGTCGAACTCATCCGCAACAGCGAGGACCGCGACGCCGCACGAGCCGGCCTGCAGGAGTCATTCGAGTTCTCCGAGGACCAGGCCGCCCACATCGTCCGGATGCAGCTCGGCTCGCTCACCTCGATGGAAGCGGCCGAGATCGAGGCGGAGTACGAGGACGTACAGGACACTATCGACTACCTCGAATCCGTCCTCAACAGCCGTGCGAAACTCGACAGCGTCATCGCCGACGAACTCCAGGAAGTCAAAGACGAGTACGACGACGACCGCCGGACGAGCATCATCGAAGACGAGGGCCAGGTCACCCACGAGGACCTCATCCCCGAGGAAGACTGCGTCGTCGTCATCACGGAGGACGACTACATCAAGCGGATGCCGGTCGAGAACTTCGATCCCCAGAACCGCGGCGGCAAGGGGATCATCGGGGCAGACCCCAAGGAGAACGACCGCGTCTCGAAAGTGTTCCGGGCCAACAGCCACGACTACCTGCTCTGTTTCACCAACCAGGGGCAGGTCTACCGGCTCAAGACCTACGAGATCCCGGAGATGTCCCGCACCGCTCGGGGCAAGTCCGCCATCAACCTCATCGACTTGGACGACGGCGAGGAACTCACCGCCGTCGTCTCGACCGACGAGTTCGGCGACGACGAGTGTATCACGATGGTGACCCGGAACGGGTACGTCAAGCGGACCTGTTGTTCGGAGTTCGAGAACATCCTCTCGACGGGGATCATCGCCGCCAAGCTCGAAGACGGCGACGAACTCATCGACGTCGATGTCACCGACGGCACCGGCGACCTCGTTATCGCCACGGAGGCGGGGATGACCATCCGCTTCAGCGAGAGCGAAGTCAGCGAGATGGGCCGCTCGGCCCGCGGCGTCAACGGCATCAAACTGGAGGGCGACGACAAGGTCGCGGCGATGGTCGCCACCGACGACGACGACCCGCGGTCGCTGTTGACCGTGACCGAGCACGGCTTCGGGAAGCGCACCAAACTCGACGAGTACCGCACCCAGTCCCGCTACGGCAAGGGCCTCATCGACATCAAGACTGACGACCGCAACGGTCGCGTCTCGACCGCCAAGGCCGTCACCGACGAGGACCACCTGGTCATCATGTCCGAACAGGGCCAGATCATGCGTATCCGCGCCGGCGACGTCTCCCAGGTCGGTCGGAACACGAAGGGTGTGACGATCATGGGTCTAGAGAACGACGACCGTGTGGCGAGCGTGACGGTTGTGCCGGCGGAAACCGACAAGTAACCGCGAGCGAAGCGAGCGGCCTTTTTCGCCCACGTTTTTGCCGCGAGTGGTGGCCGCAGGCCACCCGAGCGGGAAAAAGGTGGTGGGGCAGACATACCAGTGTCGACGTCGTACCCCGCCTATGGACCTGCCGCGGCATCTCTCACAGCACGACCGGGCGGCACAGTTGCCGCTGGTCACTGAGGACGCGCGGGTGACGCTCGTCGAACCGATGGACCGCAACCGCAACAACGAGGTGCTGTCCGCGGTCCGGAAGCAGATTGCACCTGTCGGGGAGCAGTCGTGGTTATCGGCCGTCCGGAGCGGGTCGACAGTTCGGTGGCCTGAGTTACTCGACCGCTTGCGCGAGGCCGGGGCGTCGAAACGGCGGCTCGCACGGGTCAAGACGCTGGCCGAGCGCTTCGACCGCCCCTATCCGTCGTTGCTGCGTCTCCGCGTCAAGCCCGACGTGGACCTCGATTTCACACCCGGACAGTACGTCACGCTCAGGCTCCGGAACACGCCGCGAGCGTATTCGCTGGCCAACTCCCCGAGCGAGGACGAACTGGAGTTCTGCATCCGGCTGGTTCCCGGCGGGAAACTCACCAGCGGCCTGTTCGAACGCGTCCGCATCGGCGAAGACGTCGTCGTCCGCGGGCCGAACGGTCACATGGTACTTGACCCACCATCGAGTCGGGACATGGTGTTTCTGGCGACTGGAACCGGTGTCACGCCGTTCAAGAGCATGATCGACTACACATTCGAACAGGGGCGGGACGTGGTCGACGGCGAGCCGCGCGACATCTGGCTGTTTCTGGGCTGTGGCTGGGAGGACGACCTGCCCCACCGGGCGCACTTCCGGCGCCTCGACGCCGAATACGACCACTTCCATTTCGTTCCGACACTCACGCGCGAACCGCTCCTGACCGACTGGGACGGCGCGACCGACTACGTCCAGTCGGTGTTCGTCAGCTACGTCGCAAGCGACGCGCTGGAAGGCGCGGACCTGCCGGAGCGGTTCGACGCCGTCGGAACGCATCTACCACAGTCCGGCGTCGACGCCCGCATCGACCCGTCGAACGTCGAACTGTACGCGTGCGGTATCAGTGCGATGGTGTCGACGCTGGTCCGGGCCGCGCGAAGCGTCGGGATTCCCGAGTCCGAGATGCAGTACGAGGGGTTCGGATAGCTACAGTACGCGCTTGCCGAAGGCGCTGGCGACGAGTTCACAGCCCAGTTCCGCGGTGCGGTTGTGCTCGTCGAGAATGGGGTTCACCTCGACCATCTCCATCGAGCGCAGCTGGTCGTGGTGTTCGGCGACGTACTCCATCGCGATGTGGGCCTCGCGGTAGGAGACGCCGCCCCGAACCGGCGTGCCGACGCCGGGCGCTTCCGTCGGGTCGAGCCAGTCCAGGTCCAGCGAGACGTGTATTCCGTCCGTTCCGTCGGTGGCGATTTCAAGCGCTTCGTCGACGACTTCCGGCGCGCTCCGGGCGTCGATATCCGACATCGTGTACGCCGTGATGTCGCTTTCCTCGATCAGCCGGCGCTCCCCGTCGTCTACGTCCCGCAGGCCGACGATGACGACGTTTTCCTCGTTCACCGCCGGCGTGTGCGCCCACTCGTGGTCAGCGAACACGCCCAGCCCGAGGACGGCCGCCAGCGACATCCCGTGGATGTTCCCGCTGGGTGTGGTCTCCGGCGTGTTGAAATCGCCGTGGGCGTCAAACCAGATGACACCCAGTTCTTCGTTCTTGCGGGCCGCGCCCGCGATAGTCCCGATACCGATAGAGTGGTCGCCGCCAAGGACGAGCGGAAACCGCCCTTCCCGGAGGGTCCCGTCGACGGCCGTCGTCACGTCCTCACAGACCTCCTTCGTCTCTCTGAAGAACTTCGCGCGACCGCGTTCCAGGCCAGCGGCGTCGGGGTCGCGTTCCTCAGGCCGCGGCACGGCGATGTCGCCGCCGTCGACGCAGTCGATACCGATACCCGTCAACTGGTCGGCGAGACCGCCGTACCGTATCGCCGACGGACCCATGTCGACGCCGCGCCGGTCAGCGCCGAGGTCCATCGGGACGCCGAGGACGCGAACCTGTCGTTGCATACCGTCGCCTCCACGGGCGACGGATAAAGACCCAGCGTTGGGCCGGCGATGCCAGCGGTTCCCTACGTGTACGGCGCACAGACCATCTCGATACCTTCTTCGAAACGGATCTCCGGCTCCCAGCCGGTCGCGTCGTGCATCCTTGAGAAGTCAGCACAGGTGTCGTGGACGTACACGTCCTCGGGAATCGGGTTCTCGACGTACTCCGGTTCGATGTCGGTCCCGAGTTCGTCGTTCAGCATCTCGACGACGGTGTTGAAGTCGTAGGCCTCGCCGGTGCCGAGGTTGTACACGCCGTTCAGTTCGTGTTCGGCGGCCAGGACGAGCCCGCGGACGATGTCGTCGACGTGGGTGAAATCGCGGGTTTGATCGCCGTCGCCGTACAGCTTCGGCGCGTCGCCGCTGGCCAGGTCGTCGGCGAACTGGGCGATGACGTTCGCGTACTCGCCCTTGTGTTCCTCTGCACCGCCGTAGCCCTGATACACCGAGAAGAAGCGCATGCCGGCCAGCGTGAGGTCGTAGTGGTTCTGGAAGTACTCGGCGTAGGTCTCCCGAGCCATCTTCGAGGCCTCGTAGCCGGTGTTGACCGTCACGTCCATGTCCTCCGGCGAGGGATCCGTCCGACTACCGTAGATGGAGGAGGTCGAGGCGTAGACGACGGTGTCACAGCCGTCGTCACGGGCCTGCTCGACCGTGTTGACGAACCCCTCGACGTTCACGCGAGCGCCATGGGTCGGGTTGTCCTCGTGCATCGCATACGAGGAGAGCGCCGCGAGGTGAAACACCACGTCCACGTCGGTCGGCAGGTCGTCGTCGAGGACGCTCTGCTTGACGTACTCTACGTCTTCTGATACGTTCTCCGGCGTGCCGAGATAGCCGTCGTCGAGGGCGATGACATCGTTGTTCTCGGCCAGTTTGTTCGCGAGATTCGCACCGATGAACCCGCCACCGCCGGTCACCAGAACACGCTGACTTTCCATATATGTGTCAGGTCGCCGACGGAATAAAGTAGTATCGCTTTCGGCTATTCTGCGGCAGTTCCAGACGGTTTACCGTCGCATTTAAGGACGGCTATACCGAACAACAGATTATGTCATCTATCGAACTGACACCCAGTCAAAAGAACATTCTACAGGAACTGGTAAATCTCTATCGAGAAAGTGAGAGCGCCGTCAAAGGTGAGGACATCGCCGAAAAGGTCGACCGGAACCCCGGGACGATTCGCAACCAGATGCAGAGCCTCAAGGCCCTGCAGCTGGTCGAGGGCGTCCCTGGCCCCAAAGGTGGGTACAAGCCCACCGCCAACGCCTACGACGCGCTCCAGATCCAGGACATGGAACAGGCCGCGGAGGTCCCGCTACGCCACAACGGCGAACTCGTCGAACACTCCAATGTCGAGGAGATCGACCTGACCAGCGTCCACCACCCCGAGGAATGTCGCGCGGAGATTCAGCTCCAGGGAACGATGTCCCAGTTCCACGAGGGCGACTCCATCACCGTCGGCCCGACACCGCTGTCGAAGCTCCAGATCATCGGCACGCTCGAAGGCAAGGACGACACCAACAACAAACTCATCCTCGCTATCGACGATATGCGGGCACCGGCGGGCGAGCCGGAGCACTAGTTTCAGGGGTCTTCTGTACTTTTTCCTGCAGTCGACCGAGCGGAGCCGTGCGGTAATCATCACGGACTTTCACTGATAATTTTCCACGCTGAGAGCGATTTCAAAGGGTTTGTATCAGTCGGTTGCGGACTCTCCTGTATGACAGAGAACGTGGTCGTGCTGGGGTCGGGATATGCCGGGGCGGGCGCAATCAAGAGCCTGGAAGACGAACTGAACGGAGAGGCGGATGCCGATATCACCTGGATTTCTGACGTGGACTACCACCTGGTGTTGCACGAGTCCCACCGTTGCATTCGGGACCCGAGCGTCCAGGAGAA